>NZ_JBBCWY010000003.1:0-490846 GCF_037145735.1 Roseomonas sp. USHLN139
CGTCGGCCATGGATGCCGTGGCTAAGTCCATCTTCTCCGAGGCCGCAGCGCGGGCCTCTGCGGAGCCCTGTTGCTCATTGCTGGCGGCCTGCAGGAACTGCCCGAGGTCATCGTGGAGGGTTTGCAAAGGAAGCGCAGGAGCCTCGGCGGCAGCGTCGCGGACGTCTGTTCTCGCAGCAGGTTGGCGATCGCGCACCTTGCCTCTGCGGCTCGCTGAGCGCTGCCCGTTCCCTGACTTCATGCTGTAACCGCCTCATGCCGGCTCCCCATACAGAAAGAGACGGCGCGGCGGGCCGGGCATGAGGAACCGGCTTTCGGCGGCCAAACCTAGCCGCGCCGGGGCAGAGCATAGTCAGCGGCAGCGAGAACGGGAAGGGAACTTGACACAGGGGCAGCGGTCCGACGTGTGCGGCCAGGGACCAGAAAAAAAGTTCTGCGGATATCGCGGGGCCGCACGGATGCCCCCAGCACGGTCCGGCCCCGTCTTCCGGCAGAGATTTATTCTCCCCCTCCGCGTCACGCCCGGGCCATGCACAGCAGTGGCTGGGCAGAGTTGGCTGCTGCAGGGCAAACAGGCCCGGTAAGGCATGGCGACAGCTGGCCGGAGGAATTCCGGCCATCAGTCCAAATTTCCGCACAGCAACAAGAACGGCAAGAGAAAGCCGAAATTTTTTCTACAAACTCCCCCTCTAACCGGGCCGCGAATTACTCCCGGTTGGGGACCTTGGCAGGAAGGACCCAAATGGGGGGGGTACCCCCTCTGAGGCCCCGCAAGCCACCCTGCCGTCAAATCGACAGCTGAGTACCCTGCCTTCGCGACACCACCACGGCGCGATGCAGCCAAACGGCTCTAGGTTCATACGGGCACTCAGCCAACCGGCTTAGCCGCAGCGATGTGCGGGCATGCAGGCAGCGGGGCATGAGGACATCGGGCGATGCGGGCACCGAGGCATACCCGCAAACGGCCACACGACGATGCAGCCATACGGCCATAGGTCCATACGCCCATACGGGGACACCGCAGCTGGCTTACGGCGCAGTGATGTGAGGGCATGCGGGCAGCGGGGCATGAGGGCATCGGGCGATGTGGACACTGAGGCATACCCGCATACGGCCACACCGCGATGCAGCCATACGGCCATACGTCCATACCGGCACACAGCCAGCTGGCTTGCGGTGCAGCGATGCGAGGACGTGCGGGCAGCGAGGCATGAACCCGTGGTTCGTGACAGACGGAGGCCCAGATGCTGAGCCGATAGACCCATGCGCCGAGTACGTGCCTTTGGGTGTCAGTCATGCAGGGAACGGATATCGGAACGGCTGGAACGGTAAATGAATTTTAACCGTTCCCGTATTTCGATGATTTATCAGTCTCTTGTCCTGTGGAGGAACGGCAGGAACGGCGGAACGGCACCATCTTTTTATAGTCTGGAAAGAAAGAGGGAGAGGGAAAGCAGGCCTAAACCCCGCCGGAACAACGCTCTACGTGTCGCCACACGGCCGAAAACCTCCCACCTTTTCTGGCACGGCCGAAGGCTTGGGTGGGGGCCGGGGAGGGAGATAGGAGCCGCAGCAGACGGTGAGCTGGTCAGGCCGGTCGGTGGCGGTGAATGACGACAAGCTCGCCTGGCGTCTTGCTGCACCACTCGCCCCAGGCGTCCATCAGGCCGCGTCGCCGGTCCAGCAGGTCGCTACGTGCATAGGCGGCTTCGGCCTTGTCCCGAACCACATGGGCTAGTGCAGCCTCGGCCACCTCTCGACCTTCCGGCCGCGTCTCTCCTGCCCAGTCCCGGAACGTCGAGCGGAAGCCGTGGGGGACGATGGATCGACCCTCGGCATCTCGCCACCGTGGCTGATCGCCACCGCAGCCGTCGTTCATTCGCCGCAGCACCGCACTCAGGGTCATGTCGCTCAGTGCCGCGCCGGCACGGGTAGCGCTAGGAAAGATCAGGCTGGAACTACCGCGGGCGTGCTGCTGGACGGCTTCCAGCACAGCCAAGGCGGCGGGTGAGAGGGGAACGCGGTGGCGACGCTTCGCCTTCATCCGCGCCGCCGGCACCGTCCACACCGCCTGTGCCCAGTCGATCTCGCTCCACCGAGCCAACCGCACCTCGCCCGTCCGCGCTGCTGTCAGGATGGCGAAGGTGAGCGGATGGATGCCCATGCCAGACCGTTCGCGGAGCGCGGCCATGAAGGCCGGCATTTCGCGCCAGGGCAGGGAAGGGCGATGCTCTGGCAGCTTCACCTTGCGTGGCTTGGGCAGGATCTCCGCCAGGTGTCCACGCCACCGAGCCGGGTTCTCTCCCTCGCGCCAGCCGCGTGCCCGAGCGAAGTCCAGAACAGCTTCGATGCGGCCCCGCACCCGGGAGGCCGTCTCGGGCGTCTTGGTCCAGATCCCCCGCAGGACGTTCAGCACGTCGTCGGTGCTGATGTCGTCCACCGACTTCGAGCCAAGGTGCGGGAAGGCAAGCGTTCGCAATGTGCTCTCCCACTGCGCCCGATGCTTCGAGCTGGACCAGCCGCCTTCCTTCTCCGCCAGCATGCCTTCGGTGACGGCTTGAAACGTCAGGGGCGTCGCAGCCAGAGCAGCTGCCTCTTCTGCCGCGCGTCTGGCGGCCTCTTCGGCCTGGCGCGTGTCGAGGGGATCGAAGCCATCCCGCACCAGCTTGCGAGCGGTGGCGGCCTTCTCCCGCGCTTCGGCCAGGGTGACGCCGCCGCTGCGCCCATCCGGGTCCGCACTGCCCAGCCCCATCTCCCTGTCGCGATCCCGGACCCGGTACCGGAAGAGCCAGGACTTGCCGCCGCCGGCAGCTATCTGGAGGTAGAGGCCGCCGCCATCGCCCAGCCGCACCGGCCGCTTGTGAGTGCCCGGATGCTTGGCGCTCGCCACCGCCCGCACCGTCAGTGCGTTTCCTTTGCCCGCCATGCCTACCCCCAATTCGTGGCTGCCGCCGTTGGGGGTAGAGGGGGGCATTTTCGAAGCTACCCCCAACGCTACCCCCAATGCGGCATGCGCTTCAGTGATAACAGGTGAGCCCCGATGATACGATATGAGGCGATAGGTCCCTGAAAAGGCTGAGGGTCATGCGTCTTCGTGAGCCTCGGTGAATATCGGTGATATTCGGGGATGGCAGACACCCTCTCCGCCAGCGGCCCGGCTTCCATCGGGCATGCCCTCTGGCTCCCTATTGGCCGGTTTCCCTTCGACGGTGGCGTTCCGCGTCTTTCCCGCGTCCAAAGCGCCCCGGATGCATTGTCAACGGCGGGCGTCCCGACAACGGGGCGGGTGACGTGCCCCGGCTGAGCCCCGCTACCCTTCGTTAGCCAAAAAGTGGTCTGCGCGCTCCGCGTCGCGGCCGGACCCCTTGTTCCGCCATCGTCCTTTGAGCGGGGGTATCCCGGCCCGACCGGAAGCGGCCGAGGCCAGGGCAAGGGCATGTCACCCGGCTGCGCTGGCGTCTCCCCGCCTGCCGCCTTCTTGAGCGCTGTCCCGCTGCCCTCTAGCGTCAGGTTCCCCTCCTTCCGGGCGGAGAGACCGCAGCAGCATGTCCCGCCTTCTTGTCATGGGTTTCTCCAACACGGCGCTGAACACGGGCTATACGGTGCCGCTGCGCCGCCTGCTGGCGCAAAGCCATACGGCGCTGGACGTGCGGGTCTGCGGGCTGGGCGGGCTGGGTCCGCAGGTCCTTCCCGTCATGTTCGACCGCCTGCATCGCCTGCATGGCCCGTTCACCCATGTGCTGCTGGAGGTCGCCACATCGGCCTATGCCACCAGCAGCCCGGATGGCCCGGCGCAGGCGGTGGACCTCATTGCCGACTGCCTGAACCGGGTGGCTGAAACCGGCGCCAGGCCGGCGCTGCTGCACCTGCTGCGCACCGATCTGGCCGGGGCACGGCTGCCCTTCACCGCCCTGCTGACCGCGGCGGCCGAGGCCCAGGGCTATCCCGTGGTCGATCTGGCGGAGGGGCTGATCGCCCGGAAAGGCCGCGATTTCGCCCTGGGGCTGCTGCGTGACACCGTCCACACCACGCCGGAGGGCAGCCTCTACCAGGCCACGGCAACCGCCGAGGCCCTGGCGGGCTGGCTGCGCCAGACCGAGCCTCCCTCGGTCCCCAAGAGGCCGCTTCGGCGGCGCCAGGCACTCTCCCTGGCCTCCTATGCCCGCGAGCAGGATCGCTATGTCTGGCAGGATCTGGACTGCGTGGTCGCGCTGCTCCGCGCCGACGAGACGCTCCGCGTGCCGCTGGCCGAACCGCTCCAGATCTGCGGCCTGAGCTACATCATGGGGCCGCGTTCCGGCCTGCTGGAGGTCCGGCTCGGCGAGCGCAGCCTGTCCGTGCCGGCCTATGACGAGCACTGCTTCTACCAGCGGCTGGGCTTCCGCCAGCTGCCGCCGGGGCCGCAGCGCGCCATCGCGATCCGGCAGGATCCGGCGCTGCCGACGCAGCCTTTGCGGCGCGGGAAGCCCGACTTGTCGCCGCGCGAGGCGCGGCCGGTCGATCTCTTCTACTTCGCCTAGGAGGCCGCTGGCGCCGGCCTGACCGAGATCAGCGTGGCGCCGGCCAGCCGCTCCTCCCTGCTGAGCAGCCGCTCGAAGCTCGTCGGCAATCCCTGTGCGGCCAGCAACCGGCCGATGTCGCGGCCAAAATCGGTATAGACCAGCGACAGGCCCGCGCCGCCCGAGCCATGATAGACCGGCGGCAGCAGCATCACATCCTCCGGCCCGCTGGTGTCGACGCGCGGGCGTGTCGCCTCCAGCCGCCAATCCAGCGGCACCGTCCAGACATGCAGGCCGCCCGGCCGCAGGATGCGGCGGATCTCCGCGAAGGCCGCAAAGGGCCGGCGCACATGCTCGAAGATGTCGGAGGTGACGACGAGGTCGAAACTGTTCTCGGCGAAGGAGGTCGCCATCAGGTCCTGGCAGGTCATGCCGTCGCGCGGCGTGCCGCTTCGCAGGTCAGGGTCATAGAAGGATTGCTCGTAGCGCCCGGCCTGGCGTAGCCAGGGCCGCAGCGGCCCGCTGATGCCCGGCTCGAAGATGGCGAGCGAGGCCAGCGCGCCGCCCTCCGCAAGCGCGGCCAGCGTCGCGAAGCGGCCGCCGCCCAGACGCTGGACCAGCACCTCCGCCTGGCCGCGATAGCGCAGCGTCGCGCGGCAGGAGCGGCAGGACAGCGTCTCCCGCTCGCTGCGATGGGTGCGGCGGAACCGCCCCTCCCAGCCGCACAGGCTGCAGCGGCCGGGCAGTTCATAGGCCTCGTAGCGCTCGGCGCCATTGGCGGCCTCCAGCCGCTGCAGGAAGGGGGCGGCGAGCAGCGGGCCGGAATCCGTGGCGGGCATGGCCGCGGGGCTGGCGGGGCAGAGGCGGATCTCGTTGCCGAGGCTGCGGCCCGGCCCGGAGACCAGCTCGGCCGGCGCGGCGCCGGCCGCGGCCGGGCGCAGCCGGATCGTGCTGTCGCGCAGGCCGAAGCCGCCCTTCAGCTGGACGGCCGGCGCTGATGGCGGGGCGGCCGGCAGCTGCAGCTCGATCTCCACCGCCCGGGCATTGGACAGCAGCACCGCGCAATCCTCCCAGGCGGCGGCCTCGATCCGCGCCCGCAGCCCGGTGGCCGGCCTGGGTGAACGTGCGATCACCGACAGCGCGCGCTGCACCTGCGCGGCGCGGATCCGCAGCCGGGCGTCGAGGCGGAGCGGCCCGGCCTCGCTCTGCTCGACCGTCACGGCGCTGCCCTGCGCCTGCTCGATCTCGGCCTCGACCGAGAAATCCGTGCAATCCACCAGGCGGATGGCCGGGGCGGCGACACGCCGGGCGATGTCCCGCCCGCGCAGGCGCAGGCGCAGCGCCTGGCAGCGCCGCGCCAGCACCGCCTCGCGGCCCAGCTCCCCGGCGATCAGCCCCTCGGCGACCAGGCCGCGGCAATCCTCCACGGTGATGCCGCTGCCCTGGGCGAGCAGCAGCGCGACCTGCTCCAGCCGGCAGTCATCCGCGCCGATGGCGAGCAGCGGCGCCTCGCGATGGCCGCTGGCGGTCAGCGCCACATCCTCGATCCGGCAGCCCGCCGCCGCGACCGACAGGCCGCAGTGGCCATGGGCCAGGTGCAGGATCGGCGTGCCGGGATACAGGCCGCGCAGCGTCAGCCGGCGGGCCAGGACCAGCGGCGCGGTGATGCGGTAATGCGCCGCGTCGAGGCCGATGACGGCACCCTCCGGCGCCTCCGCCACCAGCCGGGCCAGGGAGTCGCCGCAGCCGGCGGTCAGCGGCGGCGGCACCGTGCCGGGCATCAGCCGGCCGTCGCGGCGCCGGGGAAGGGGAGTGGCTCGGCCATGCGATTCCTGGGGCTGGGACAGGCAGGCTAGCGCGCCGCCCCTTGCCGGCCTAGCCGCGCGACGGCGATGGTTGACAAGGGTGGCAGGCCTGGAATGCTCGCCCGGCGCATCGAGAAGGAATCAGGCCGCCATGCTGGAGAAGCTGACCGACCCGGCCAACCGGCATATCTCCGAGCCGAACCGCCACGCCCTGATGCTGCTCGAGAAGGTGCTGGAGCAGGAGCCGCAGCCGGTGATCTGCGAGGTCGGTATCGGCGTCGGCGCCACCGTCTCGGCGATGTGCCGGGTGCTGGCCCATCGCGGCCAGTACCACCTGTTCGACTATTCCAGCCGGCTGGACGACCTGAAGCCGGATCTCGACGGGCTCGGCTTCACCAATGTAGTCTATCACGGCAACACCCGCCGCAAGCTGGACAGCTACAACTGGGCGCTGGCGCGCATGCTGCAGGCGCGGCGCGAGGCCGGCGGCGACGTGCCGCTGTTCGACTTCGCCTTCCTCGACGGCGCGCACGCCTTCCACCACGACGCGCCGGCGGCGCTGCTGCTGAAGGAGCTGCTGAAGCCCGGCGGCATCATCCTGCTCGACGACTACGACTGGTCCTTCGCCATCTCGCCCACCATGAATCCCTCGGTCATGCCGCGCATCCTCGAAGCCTATACCGAGGAGCAGATCGAGATGCCGCATGTGAAGCTGATCTGCGACCTGTTCTTCGACCACGACCCGGCCTACCGGAAGCTCGACATCGGCTATGGCGCGCGCGAGCACCGCCGCGCCTACCGCAAGCTCGCCCCGGATGCCGGCTGAGGCGCCGGCCGCCGGCGCCCCGGCTCCGGCTCTGAGCCTGGCCCCGGCGGGCCAGGGTGTCGCCCTGTTCGGCACCTTCGATGTCGCCAATTACGGCGACCTGCTGTTTCCGCATGTGGCGGCGCATCTGCTGCGGCTGGGGGAGGGGGCGCTGCGCTGCTACTCGCCGCGCGGCGGCGCGCCGGCCTGGGCGGAATGCTGGCCGGCCCGCCCGGTCGCCGGTTTCGCCGCCGATCCGCCGCCGGCGCTGTGCCTGATCGGCGGCGGCAACATCATCCACGCCAATGCGACGCCGCTGCCGGATTATGCCGGGCTCTTCGGCCGCTCCGACTTCGTCTATGCCTCGCTCTGGCTCGGCGCCTCGCTGCTGGCGGCGCGGGCGGGGGCGAGGCTGGCCTGGAATGCGCCCGGCCTGCCCCGGCCGGTCGAGGGCGGCTGGGCGCGCGCCCTGCGCGACCTCGCGCTGCCGGCGGCCGAGCATGTCGCGCTGCGCGACGCGGCCAGCCAGGTGTTCCTCGGCGCCCCGGACAGCCCGGCCGAGCGGGTGCCCGACACCGCGCTGGCGCTGGCCGAGGCCTGGCCGGCCGCGCCGCTGCGGGCGGTGGCGGAGGCCGCCTTCACCGCGCGTGGCCTGGCGGTGCCGGAGCGCTGGATCGCCGTGCATCTGAACGACCGCTACATCGGTGGCGACCTGCCCGCGGCCTGCGCCGCGGTGGGCCGCATCGCGGCGCGGCTGCAGGCGGTGCCGGTGCTGCTGGCGATCGGCCCCTGCCATGGCGACGACGCCCTGGCACGCCAGGCGGCGGCGCTGCTGGACGGGCCGGTATTGCTGGCCGACCGGCCGCAGGGGCTGCGCGAGATCGCCGCGCTGATCGCCCATGCCGTGGCCTATGCCGGCTCCTCGCTGCACGGGCTGATCACCGCGCTCTCTTATGGCCGGCCGGGCCTGGTCGTCGCCCAGCCGCGCATGGTGAAGTTCCTGGGCTTCCTGGAGCCGCTGGGCGAGGCGGCGCGGCTGCTGGAGAGCTGGGCCGAGGCGGCGGCAGCGGCGGCGCAGCTGCTGCGCCCGCTGCCGCCGCCGGTGCTGGCGCGGCTGGAGGCGGCGCGGGCGCGGATCGCGGCGCATGCCGCCGCGCTGCGCGGCGTGCTGGCAGCGCCGCCCCGGCCGGAGGCGGCCGCCGCCCGGGCGCGGCTGCTGGCCGCCGTCACGGCGGCGGACGCACCGCCGGAATGGGCGCGGCTGCACCAGGCGCTGGCCGGCGGCACGGCACTGCCGGACCAGCCGGACGCGCATGCCGAGGCGCTGGCCGTGGCGCTGCGCGGCCCGCCCGACGCAGCGCTGCAGGCGCGCATCGCCGCCGCGCGGCAGCGCTGGCCGCACCATCTGCGCCTGGCGCTGCTGGAGGCCGAATGGCTGGAACGCACGAGCCAGCCCGGCCTGGCGCGCGAACGCCTGGCCGGGCTGCAGCAGCGGCATCCGGAGAATCCCTGGCCCACGGTGCGGCTGGTCCGCCTGCTGGCGGCGCAGGGCGAACTGGAGGCGGCCCGCGCGCTGCACGACCAGCGGTTGCGCCAGGCCGGGCTGCCCGCCAGGCTGCAGCTGGAGCTGGCCCATTTGCTGGGCGGGAGGGCCGGGTAGGCCGCCCGGCCTAACCGGCGGCCGGCTCCAGCAGCAGCGGCAGATGGGTGAAGCTGCGCCAGTCCGGATGCGCCAGCAGCGCGCCACGCGCCGCCGCCGGGCGCGGCGCGTAGCGCGCCAGCACCGCGCGCAGCATCACCTCCGCCTCCTGCGTGCCGAGCAGCGGGCCCTGGCACATATGCGCGCCGCCGCCGAAGGCCAGCAGCGCCGCGCCGCGTCGCGCCGGGTCCACCATGCCGGGCTCGGGGAAGGCCGCCGGGTCGCGATGCGCGCGGTCGGTCGGCAGCAGCATCAGGTCGCCCGGCAGGATGCGGGCGCCGCCGATCTCTGCCTCGGCCACCGCGATGCGGCGGCTCAGGCGGCGGATCGGGCCGGCCAGGCGCAGCGTCTCGCGCAGGAAACCCGGCCAGAGCGCCGGCTCCTGCGCCAGCCGGACCTGCAGCGCCGGTTGCCGCGCCAGCATGTCCAGCCCGGCGGCGATGGTGCTGGCGACGGTGTGGCCGCCGGCCAGCAGCAGGAAGGCGGCGAGGTCGGCGGTCTCCGCCGGGTCCTCCGCCGCCAGCCCGGCGCAGCGCAGCGCGCCGGAGCCGGCGGCGTGCAGCGCGGCGCGCAGCTCCGCCGCCAGCGCCTCCAGCTGGTCCAGCTCGCGCAGCGCCACGACGTCGAGCCAGCTGCGGCTCACCGCCAGCGTCCGCTGCTGCAGATCGAGGCAGAGCGCGGGCGGCAGGCCGAGCAGCCCGGCCACCAGCCGGCTCGGCAGCGGCTCGGCCAGGCTGGCGACCACCTCGGTCTCGCCCGGCCGGTCGGGCAGGGCGGCGACGATGCGGTGCGCCTCCGCCGCCAGCCGCGCCGCCGGCCAGGCGGCCATCGCTGCCTCGACCACCCGGCGCATCCGGGCGCGACTGTCGCGATGCAGCGCGTCATTCTGGAAGATCATGCTGCCGCGCAGCACGGCGAGCAGGTTGCCATAGTCGCGGCCCGTGCGGCCGGCGATGCCCCGGATGCGCTCCTCCACCGAGGTGGCGCGGAAGGCGGGGGAGCGCAGCACCGCCAGCAGATCGGCATGGCGGCTCACCGTCCAGACGCGGCCGCCGCCGAGCGGCTTGACCTGCAGCCGGGGCGGCTCGGGCGGGGCGGGCGGCGCGTCCGGATCGGTGAGGGTGGCGCTCACCGCCCCGCCTCGTCCGGCGCGGCGCCCGGCGCGTTGCCCGGCGCGTTGCCCGGGGCGGCGCCGGTGCCGGGCCCGGGCCGGCCGAAGATCACCGCCATGCCGTGCCGGATCGACTGGGCATGGTGGCGCACCGCATCGGGATGGAAGGCGGCCTGCGGCGGCTGCTCCAGCGCGAAGGTCCCGTGCTCGCGGCCGCGCACCAGCGTCGCGTAGTTGCGCATCCCGTCGCGCTGGCCGATATCGGCCGGGATGTAGCGGATGGCGAAGCCGATGCGCCGCCCCGCCGAGCGGTTGGGCGGCGAGCCATGCACGATCAGCGGGTCGTGCAGCGACATCTCCCCGGGCGCCAGGGTGATGTCGATGGCCGCGGCCTCGTCCACCTCGGCCAGCACCTCCTCGCGCCGGCCGAGCATGTTCTGGCGGTCGCCATTGTCGCGGTGCGGCAGGATGGAGCGGTTGCTGCCGGGCAGCATGCGCATGCCGCCATTCGAGGTGTCGCTGGCGCTGAGCGCCAGCCAGGCGGTCACCGCGCGCGGCTCGGTCAGGCCCCAATGCGTCTGGTCCTGGTGCCAGGTGACGTAGCGGTCGCTCGGCCCGTTCTTGATGATGAAGCTGGTGCCGAAGCAGAGCAGGTCGGGGCCGAGCAGGTCCTCGACCGCGTCCAGGATCGCCGCGTGATGCACCAGCTGCCACAGCCAGGGCAGCAGCAGATGCGGCTTGGCGTTCATCGCCGGCGGCAGCCGCCCGGCGCGGCTGGCCTCCACCGCCTCCAGCGCGGCGCGGTGCCCCTCGGCCTCGGCCGCGGAGAGGATGCGCAGCGGGAAGACCACCCCGTCGCGCCGGAAGGTGGCGATCTGCTCGCCGGTCAGGCGCTTGCCCATGCCGCGTCCTCCATCGTCTCATCCGCCGCCAGCGGCGCCAGCCCGCCTGCCAGGAAGGCCGCGCGGGTCGCTTGGTGGCGGATCTTGCCGCTGGTGGTGCGCGGCAGCGCGCCGGCGCCGAGCAGCACCACCTCCGGCAGCAGGCCGCAGCGCAGCCCGACCTGCTCGGCGATGCGCCGGCGCAGCGGGCCGGCGGCGATCCCGCGCCGCCCGGCCAGCGGCAATTCGCAGAGCAGCACCAGCCGCTCGCCTGCCGGGCCGGGCAGGCCGATGGCGGCGGCGCCCGCCAGCGCCAGCCCGGCCGCCTCGAAGGCGGCGGCCTCGGCATCGGCGGCATAGACGTTGCGGCCATGCACGGTGACCATGTCCTTCAGCCGGTCCAGCACCACCAGCCCGGCCTCGGTCAGCGCGCCGACATCGCCGCTGCGCAGCCAGGTGCGGCCCTCGGCCTGCAGCAGCGCCGGCAGCGGGGCGATGCCGCCCGCCGCGCCGCGCCACAGGCCGGAGGCCAGATGCGGCCCGGCGATGCAGATCTCGCCCGCCGCGCCGGGCGGCAGGGCGGCGCCCGTCTCCGGGTCGCGGATGCTGACCGTGCCGCCGCCCGGCGGCACGCCGCAGGACACCTGCGGCCGGCCGGAGGCGCCGATCGTCACCTCGCGCAGCCCGGCGCCCTTCGGCATGCCGGTGACCAGCAGCGTCGCCTCCGCCATGCCGTAGCAGGGCAGCAGGCTGGACGGGTGGAAGCCGGCGGGGGCGGCGTGGGCGGCGAAGCGGCGCAGGCTGTCGGCGCGCACCGGCTCGGCGCCGCAGAAGGCGACGGAGAGGCTCGACAGGTCGAGCCCGGCCATCTGCTCGGCGCTGACGCGGCGCAGGCACAGCTCGTAGCCGAAATTGGGCCCCCCCGCGACGGTGCCGCGATGCGCGGCGATGGCGGCCAGCCAGCGCAGCGGCTTCTGCAGGAAGGCCATGGGCGGCATCAGCACCGCCGTGGCGCCGAGGAAGAGCGGCTGCAGGATGGCGCCGAACAGCCCCATGTCGTGATGCGGCGGCAGCCAGTTCACCGCCACGCTCTGCGGCCCCATGCCGAAGGCCTCGGCGATCATGCGGTGGTTCGCCAGCATGGCGGCGTGGCTGATCACCAGCCCGGCCGGGGCGCGGGTGGAGCCAGAGCTGTACTGGATGATCGCCGGCGCCTCCTGCGGCGGCGGCGGCTGGTCGGGCACTGCCTGCAGCGTGGCGGGGTCGAGCCGGCGCAGCCCGCCGGGATCGAGCGCCGCCTGCGGCGCGGCCAGCACCGCGCCATCCCCGCCCAGATCGGCGATCACCCGGCGCAGCCGGTCATGGCCCTCGCCGGTGGGCGGGAAGGGGACCGGCACGGCGATGGCGCCGGCGCGCAGGCAGGCCAGCAGCGCCACGACGAAGTCCAGCCCCGGCGGCAGCGCCAGCACCACCGGACGGCCGCGCAGCCCCTCCCGCAGCAGCCCGCCCGCCAGCGGCGCCAGGGCGGCGGCCAGGCCGGCATAGCTGGCCTCGGCCGTCACCGCCTCGCCGCGCGCCAGGAAGCGCAGCGCCGGATGGCCGCCGCGCGTGCGGGCGTGCTGCTCCAGCAGCTCCGGCAGGGTGGCGGCGGCGCTCACCGCGCGGCGCTCCCGCCGCCCATGCGCGGCATGACGATGCGCATCCATTGCCGGATCACCTGCTGGTAGCGGCGCAGCGCCTCCGGGTGGAACGGCGCCTCGGGCGGCTGCTCGCGTTCGAAGCCGCCATGGTCGCGGCCGCGCACCAGCGTGGCGCTGCCGCGCAGCCCCCCGGTGGTGGTGACATGGCCTGGGATGTAGCGGATGGCGAAGCCGCAGCGGCGCAGGGCGGAGCCGTTCGGCCGCGAGCCATGCACCAGCAGCACGTCGTGCAGCGACATCTCGCCTGGCCGCAGCACGATGTCGACGGCGCTGGCCTCGTCCACCGCGACCTCCACCGTCTCGCGCCCCGGCAGCATGGCGGTGTTGTCGCCGGTGTCGGCATGCGCCAGCACCGTGTGGTGCGTGCCGGGGCTGACCCGCATGCAGCCATTCCCGACCTGCGACGGGGTGAAGGCGACCCAGGCGGTGATCGCCTCGGGCGAGGACAGGCCCCAATAGGTGGCGTCCTGGTGCCAGGGCACGTGCTGCGGCGTGCCGGGCCGCTTGTCGAAGAAGCCGGCGCCCCAGCACAGCAGGTCGGGGCCGAGCAGGTCGGCCACGGGGCCGAGGATGGCCGGGTGGTGCACCAGATCCCACAGGAAGGGCACCAGCAGATGCGCCTTGACGTTCTGCGACGGCACCATGCGCCCGGCGCGCTGCGCCGTCAGCGCGTCGAGCTGCGCCAGCAGCGCGGCCATCGCCGCCTCCTCCATCACCCGCAGCGGCGAGAGGTAGCCCTCCTCGCGGTAGCGGGCGATGGCGGCGGCGTCGAGATGCGGTTCGGGCATGCTCATGCTTATGCTCTCGGCAGCGTGGCGAGGCAGGCGCCCTGGCGGGCATCGAACAGCCAGCCGGGGTCGCGCAGGGTGCGCAGCGGGCGGCCGCGCCGCCGCAGGTAGAGCCGGCTGCCCTGCTGCAGCACCGCCATGGCCGCGGCCGGGGTGCTGGTGGAGACGCCGCCATGGATCTGGTGGAAGGTGGCCTCGCCCAGCACGCGGATCTGCTGCGTGCCCGGCAGCGCGCAGGCGCGCAGATAGGTGTCGGGGTTGACCACGCCGCCGCCCGGCTCGGTGAAGGCCGGGTCGTAGCCGCCCAGCTCCTGCCAGAGCGCGCGCGGCAGGAACAGCGCGTTGCTCTCCAGCATCGGCCCGGCCGGGCCGGCGCGCAGCTCGCTGGTGGCGATGTCGAACAGCCGGTAGCCATCGGCGGGCCAGCCGATGCCCTCCAGCAGCCGGTCCTC
This sequence comes from Roseomonas sp. USHLN139, assembly GCF_037145735.1. NCBI lineage: Bacteria > Pseudomonadati > Pseudomonadota > Alphaproteobacteria > Acetobacterales > Roseomonadaceae > Roseomonas > Roseomonas sp. USHLN139. The sequence goes on from NZ_JBBCWY010000003.1 coordinate 13,741, forward strand.
CGCCGCCTGGTCGTAGCCGTGCCGGGCGCTGTCGAACTGCAGCGCGGGGCCGAGCTGGTAGTTCAGCGTGGCGATCACCGGGCGCGGATGCAGCCGCGCCGCCGCCAGGCAGGCGGCGACCAGCCCGGGCGAGGCCATGCGCGCGCCATCGATCCAGACGCCGACCAGCCCGCCGCGCGCCGCCGCTAGGCCGGTGTTGACCGCCGCCACCGGCGAGGCGCCGGGCGCCGCCTGGCGCAGGAAGCGGATCGTGGCGCCGAGCCCGGCCGCCAGCGCCGGCCCGGGCGGCTGGCGCGAGCCATTGTCGACCACGAGGATCTCCAGTGCCCCCGCCGCCAGCCCGGTCTGGTAGGGCGGGGTCAGCGAACGCAGCGTCCGCGGCAGCTCACGCCCCATCTCGTAGCAGACGAGGACGATCGACACCGCGGGGGCGGTCACGCGGCGGGCTCCGCCGGCAGCGGGCCGGTGCCGTCGCTGGCGAAGGCGGCGCAGAAGGCGTCGATGCTCGGATGCTCGAGCAGCTGCACCGGGTCCACCTGCACGCCGAACTCCTCCTCCATCACCCCCGCCATCACCACCGCCTCGACGCTGTCGAAGCCGTAGCTGTCGAAGGTGGCGGCGGTGGGCACGCCCTCCGGCAGGGTCAGCACCCCGCCGATATAGGCGACCATCCAGTCGCGCAGCGTGGCTTGGTCACAGGGCAGGCGCTGGTCCATCATCGGTCTCTCGGTGGGTCTGTGGAGCCGGCGGGCGGCGCATACGGCGGTTCAGGAAGGGGGCCATGGCCCAGGCCGGGCCCTCGGCGGCGACCGCCTCGCGCAGCAGCGCGGTGGCGAAGGCCTGGCGCGGCGCCGCCCGGGCGGCGGGGCCGGCGGCGAAGGCCGCGGCCACGCGCGCCCAATGCGTGTCCAGCGCGGCGGCCAGGGCCGCGGGCAGCAGCGCGCCCTCGTCCGGCCGGCGCGCCGCGGCCAGGCGCAGCGCCTGCGCCCAGTCCTGCGCCAGGTCCTGCGGCCGCCCGGCATGGGCGAGGAAGCCGGCGAACTTGTTGTAGCGTGGCCGCGCCACCAGCACGCCCGGCACGTCATAGGCGGTGGCGACGATGTAGCCGTGCAGCGAGGCGCCGACATAGAGCGCGCTGTGCGCCAGCGCGGCAGTGATCTCGCGCAGGCTGGCCGGATCGTCCAGCATCAGCACCGGGCCGCCCATGCGCGCCGCCAGCTGCCGCGCCACCGCCGGGTCGTCATGGCTCTCGCCCACCGCGACCAGCATCGGCAGCAGCCCCTGCGCCGCGGCGAAGTCGCGCAGGGAGGCGGCGATCGTGTCATGGTCGAGCCCGGCGATCGAGCGGTTGCGCAGATGCAGGGCCAGCAGCCGGGTCTCCGGCGGCACGCCCTTGCGCGCCAGCAGCGCGCGGTAATCGGCGGCCAGCGCGGCGCGCGGCCACAGCCGCGGCAGGCCGGCGATCGGGTCGGGCACCACCGGGACATCGGCCGCGCCCTGCGGGTCCAGCAGCCGCCGGCTGCCCGCGTCGCGCACCGAGACATAGGAGGCGGCGCGCAGCGCGGCGTCGACCAGGCGCTGCTGCCGGGCGGAGAAGGGATGCGGCACCCCGGGCGCGTTCCAGGCCAGCGGCACGTCGCGCAGCGCCGCCGCCAGTGTCGCGCCCAGCCACAGCCCGGCGCCGCACCAGCTGCCCAGCCCCTCGCCGGCATAGTGGTCGAGGAAGGCGAGCGAATGGGCGTGGATGATGTAGCCGCCGCCGATCAGGATGCCGGCGGCGGGCGCCCCCCCGGCGTCCAGCATCGCGGCGATGTCGAGGCAGGGCAGGGCGTCGGCGAAATCCGCCCGGCCGCCGGCCGGCGCCACCGGCTGCAGCGCGTAGCCGGCCTCGGCCAGGCGCTGCTGCGCCACCAGCGGGAACAGCAGGTCGCCGTAATTGTTCATGTCGAACATGCCGGAGACCAGGATGGTGCCGCGTGTCGTGCTCACGGCGCCGCCGCCCCGGCCAGCGCGGCATCGAGAATGGTGAAGAAGTTGCCGCTGGCGATGGCGTGCTCGATGGTGAAATGGTCGGCGCAGCCCGGCTCGGGGTGCAGCACCGCATTGGGCAGCGGCTGCAGCAGCCGCGCGGCGGCGACGTCGGGCTCGAAACCGGTGCCGAAGCACTGGTGCACCGTCAGGCCAGGATGGGCGCGCAGGGTCGCCACTATGTCGGCCTCCGCCCCGGTGAAATGGCTGAACAGCGCGGCCCGCGTGCCGCTGGGGGCCCCGGCCGGGGCCGCCTCCTCCTCGGTCATGTCCTGGCCGAGATTGACCGGCCCGGCGAAGGAGATCGCCACCTTGGCCGGCATCGCGGCGGCGGCGCGGATGGCGGCGACGCCGGCGATGGAGGATCCCATGGTGACCACCGGCACACCGAGCGGCTGTGTCATCCGCCGCAGGGCCGCGACCATCGCCGCATGGTCGGGGCCGAGGCCCTGCACGCCGCTGGTGAAGGCGCGGTGGTTGCGGTCGCGCAGATACAGCACATGCACCGGGCGCTGCCGCAGCAGCCCGTCGGCCATGCCGAAGGGCAGGTAGCCGAGCCCGCCGGCGACGCTGGAGAACAGGATCACGGTGGCCACCGCGCCGGGCTGGCGGAACAGCTGGACGTCATCGTCGCAGGCATTGCTGACGCCGCGCGGGTTCGACCAGCAATCCAGCGGCTGCGCCGCCAGCGCCGCGTCGAGCGGACCGGCCATGTGCCCGGTCGTCGCCGAGCCCACCAGCGGCCGCACCCTGGCCACGGCGTCCGCGGCGGCCTCGTGCCGCAGGCTGGCCAGGGCGTATTGGAACAGCCAGCGATCCTGGCCGGCCATGGCCGGCCGCCGTTCCGACAGGGCGGCGAACAGGGCGCGGTCGGCGGCGCCGGGCAGCGGGCAGCGATTGTAGCGGAACAGCAGCAGCCAATCCCCGGGCCAGCGTTGCAGCGCGGCCTCCAGCAGGGCCACCGCCTCCTCCGTGCGATCCAGGAACAGCGCCGCCTGGATGGCGCGGCGGGCGTATTCCACCCGCTGCGGATGGCGGGCGCAGAGATCCTGCGCCGTGGCATAGGCCTCGGCGAAGCGGGCGGCGGCGAAATGCAGCTCCAGCTGCACCTGCAGCGCTTCGTCGGTGATCGGGCCAAGCGCCGCGGCCTCGGCGAACAGCGCATCCGCCCCGGCGCGGTCCTTCTGACGGAAGCGCAGCAAAGCGAGCTTGGAGAGCGGGAAACGGTCCTCCGCATCCTGGCGCAGCAGGCCGCGCAGATGCGCCTCGCGCGCGGCCGGGTCCTGCAGCGCGGCGGTGGTCTGCGACAGCAGCCGCAGCCGGGTCGGCTCGGGCACCTTGCTGGCCCAGACCCGCTCGCGGAACCAGCGGCAGGCCGGCTCGGCGCGGCGCAGCTGCAGCAGCAGGTCGACCAGCCGCAGCGCCGGCCAGGGGCTGGTGGGATGCTCGGCGCAGGCCGTGGCGTAGCATTCGGCCGCCGCCTCGGCCTGGCCGGACGCTTCCAGCCAGCCGCCCTGCAGCAGCCGGGGGCGCAGCTCGCCCGGCCAGCATTCGCGGGCGGCCTGGATGCGGGCGCCGGCCGCGGGCGCCGCGCTGCCTTCGGTGGCGAGCAGCTGCTCGATCGCGGCGATCTCCGCCTGGAGGGCGCCGGTGCCGGATCGGCGCGCAGCCGGGGCGTTCTGCGTCGGGGCGGTCATGGGCAGACTGTCATCAAGAGGCCGGCGGCATGCTGCGCCGTCGCGCGGTGCTGCGGTGTCATCGCAGCAGGGCCTGCTGGCAGAGGCCGACCATCTCGGTCACGCGCTTCGGCCAGGAGATCGGCCACAGCGCATCGGGCGAGGGCGGCTGGCTCGGGCCGGTGAAGCCGCGCCGCGCCACCGCGGCGTCCAGCCGGGCCAGGAAATCCTGCGCATCGGCGGCGACCGCGATGCGGTCGCGCAGCTCGTCGATATTGGCGACGTCGCTGCTGACGACGGGAATGCCGAGGGCGACATAGACATAGAGCTTGAGCGGGTTCATGCGCTCGCTGATGGCGTTGCGCAGATGCGGCATGATCGCCACGTCGAAGCAGCGCATATAGCCCAGCGCCTGCTCGTAGACCTTCGGGCCGAGCAGCCTGACATTGGGATGGCGCCGCAGCCGCGGGATCTCGCTGTCGCCATGCGCCGAGCCGATCAGCACGAAGGTCCAGCCGGGCCGCGCGGCGATGATCGATTCCAGCAGGGCGGTGTCGATGCGGGCGCGCAGATTGCCGACATAGCCGATCACCGGGCCATCGATGCCCTCCAGCTCGGCCGGGCGGCCGCCGATCGCGCCGTAGAACTCGCAGGCATTCGGCACGACATGGACCGGCGCCGGGCTCAGCGGCGCGAAGGCCTCGCGCACCGCCTCGCAATTGGCGAAGACCAGGCCGGCGCCCTGCAGGGTGCGGCGATAGGCCTCCTCGGCGACGGCCGCGCGCGCCTCGTCGGTGGCCATGACGCGCTGGTCGTCGACCAGGTCGACGACCTGCAGGTCGAAGTCCAGCGCACCGGCGATGTCGGCATAGAGCGGCGCGATCGGCCAGCTCCAGCCCACGACATTGCCGGTGCAGTGCCGGGCGATCACCCCCGCCACATAGTCCTGGTATTCCTCCAGCTGCGGCAGGCCGCGGCCGAGATAGCTGGTGCCGCGCTCGCGCGAATGGACGAAGGTGCGGCGCAGCAGCCCCGGTTCGTCATCAAGCTCCAGGAAGCGGCGCGCGGTGGCGTCGGCGATCAGCTTGCCATGGTGGAAGGGCGAGCCCTGCGCCGCCTCCTGCTCCTTGCGCAGCCGGTCGACCCGCATCGGCGCGTCGAACTGAATGATGGTGCCGACATGCTCGCTGCGGCGGAGGTATTTCAGCAGCATGTCGTGGCGGCGGCCATAGATGCCGGTGTCGTTCTGCTTCCAGAAGCAAACCAGGTCGATGGGCCGCCGGCGGCGCAGCGCCGGCGCGGTGCGGGCGGGGCGCTGCGCCCAGGCCGGCGCTGCCTCCGGCAGGGTGCTGCCGAAGCGCCGGTTCAGCGCCTGGAACAGCTGTGTCCATTCCTCGCGCCAGACCACCGGCCGCTGCAGCGCGGTGGCCAGGGCGTGCCCGGCGCGGGCGGCATTGACGGCGTAGCTCAGCTCGGCGCCGAACCAGTCCAGCCGGCGCTGCCGCCCGGCCGCGCCCTCGCGCCCCTCGGCGATGCCGCGCAGCCAGTCCTGCAGCCCGGCCTCGTCCTCGATCAGCGTGACCAGGCCCTGCCGCCCCAGCTCGGCCACCGCCGGCACCGGCGTCGCCGCCACCGGGATGCCGAGCGACAGCGCATCGGAGAGCTTGGCAGGGGACTGGTAGTGCGAGACCGGGGAGTCGAGATCCTGCAGCAGGCAGACACCATCAGCGATCTGCAGCATGGCCGGCAGCTCGGCAAAGGCGATGTCGGGCAGCAGCCGCACCCGCGCGCCGGGCTGCGGCATCAGCTCCCGCGCCATGTCGCGGTCGCGCACCGAGCCGGCCACCACCAGGATCAGCCGCGGATCGGCCAGCGCGGCCATCGCCGCCACCAGCCGGCCCAGCCCCTTGTGGCGGCGCGGCGTGCCGGCGAACAGGATGACGCGGTCGGTGTCGAGCAGGCCGAGCCGGGCGCGCATCTCGGCGCGGCGGGCCGGATCGGGGTGGAACACCGCCTCGTCCCGCCCATGCCGCACCAGCATGCCGCCGAAACGATCGGCCAAGCTCGGCCCGGCGACGCTGCGGGTCTCGAAGCTCGGGATCAGCGCCTCGGCCACGGCGGTCCAGAAGCCGCCCTGCGGCCGGTCGAGCCCGGTGGCCTCGGCCTGCGCGGCGGCCGTGTCGATCTCCTCCAGCCCGATCGCCCCCGGCTGCGCGGCGAAGAAGGACAGCTCATGGTCATCGATGTCGAGGACGAGGGGGCAGCCCAGCCGGTGCACCACCAGCAGCGCCAGCACCATGCCGGGCAGCCGCGCCTTGGAGAGATAGGCGATCTCGCATTCGACGCCCTCGGCGAAGGCCTGCGCGGCGGCGAGGAAGGCGGCCATGCCGCCGCCGCCACGGAAAAACCGCACCGGCAGGCCGCAATCCTTCAGCGGCGGCCAGATGCCGGAATCCGCCCGCATGAAGTGGCTGCCGAGCAGCTCGACACCATGCTGACGGGCCAGCATGTCGGCCAGCACATGGGCGCGGCCGAAGGGGTTGTCGCCGACCTCCCAGGTCAGCACGGCGACGCGCAACGGCCGGCCCTGGCCCGGCTCGGCGGCTGGCCGGCGGCTGGAGCGCGCCGTGGCCGGGCGCAGCATGGCAGGCGCCGGCGTCGCCTCCAGCGTGGCACCGGTCAGGGTCAATGCCGGCTCGCCGGCGCGGAAGCGCAGCTCCAGCAGATGCTGCCCCTTGGCCGCCGGCCAGGCCAGGCTGGCGCGCAGCCGCAACCCATCCGCCCCGTCCGGCTCCGCCAGGTCGCCGCCGAGGGTGAGGAGCACCGTATGCCGCCCCTTGCTACGGATCCGCAGCAGCCGCGCCTGCTGCAGGGCGGCTTGCAGCTGGCGGGGTTCCGGCGAGCGCAGGGTGACGGTCAGCGTCAGGCCGGCGCCCTCTGCCTCGACCGGGATCGCCAGCTCCGCGGTCATCAGCACGGCCTTGGCTGCCGCTGAGGCGACCAGCTGCAACCCCGCCGGACCCTGCGTGACCTGCAGCGCTTCGTCGGTCATCTGGGGGGCCAGAGTCCAGACGCCGAACACCGGCGGGGTGGTGATGCTCTGGTCGCGTTCCGGATCGGCGGTGGTGGTCAGCAAAGCCATAGTAAGACGAAATCTCCCGGGGCACCCTGGACGGCTGACAACCAGGGTTGCGGGCACGGGCAGGCAGGCTGTGCCCGGCCGGGCCGTTGCCTCTTCGCTCTTTAACCAATTTCGTTAACCAATCGTGCGGCACGATGGTGAGCCGATCAAGATGCGAGGCCGGATTTTTGTGAGATGGAGCGAGGCTCCCCCTTGCCACGGCACCCGCTGCGACAAGCCCCGTCGGCTCAGCGGCGGCGACGGCCGTTCCGGCGCTTCGGCGTGGGCTTGGGCTTTTTTCCGGCCTTCCTCTCCCGCTTCGTCTCCCGCTCCGTCTCTGGCGGCGCCAGACGCAGCGGCTTGGCCTCCGGAATGCCCTCGGGCCCGGCATAGCGCTGCAGCGTGGCGCCGGCTGCCAGATGCGGATAGGCCTCAGACCCGGCCGGCCAGGTTCTGGCGAAGGAGGCGACCTCCGCCTGGTCATGCCGGCGGATCCCCTCGACCATGAAGCTCGCCGCCTGAGCCGGCCGCAGCCGGTGCTGGCGCAGCAGATGCTGGTGCCATTCCCGGGCGCGCAGCGGGCACCAATCCACCAGGGATTCCTGCAGCGCCCGCCGCACCTCGAAGGGCAGTTCCTCATAGGCGCGATAGGCATCGCCCTTCAGCGTGCTGTAGGGCCTGGTGGCCATGCTGTTGTCCATGGCCGCCTTCTAGCCAGGGCAGCGCCGGCGCGAAACAGGCGCGCCATCCGCCCGGCGCTCGGCACCCATGCGGCGCCGGCTCCTCCTCGGCCACGGCCCAGGCAGGCCGGGAGACGATCCGGCCGGCAACGCGCTGCTCTGCGGCATCGGCTTCACCATGAGCCTGTTCATCACCCTGCTGGCCTTCCCGGCCGACCCGCTGCTGCAGGCCGAGGCAACGATTGGCCTCCGGGGCGGCTCGCGGGTCGCGGGGCTGCCGGGCGACCTGGTGCGGCGGATCGCGCCGCAGGACTGGCCCTGCAGGCCTTCTCGCGGGCATGAAAAAAGGGGCGCCCGCCGGAAAGGGGGCGCCCCTCTGGTCCAGCGACCGCCTTCAGCCCAGCAGCAGCGAGGGCATGATGCTGACGATGCCGGGGAAGACCACCAGCAGGAACACGAACAGCATCATGATCAGCAGATAGGGCAGGGTGACGCGGGCGATGGTGCTCAGCGGCTCCCTGGTCAGCCCCTGGATGACGAAGAGGTTGAAGCCGACCGGCGGCGTGATCTGCGCCATCTCGACCGCGATCACCAGGTAGATGCCGAACCACAGCTTGTCGAAGCCGGCCGCCAGCACCAGCGGCAGCACCACCGGCAGGGTCATGACGATCATCGAGAAGCCGTCGAGGAAGCAGCCCAGCACCAAATAGAGCAGGGTCAGCGCCACGATCAGCATCAGCGGCGACAGGCCCCAGCCGCCGACGATCTCGGCCACCTGGCGCGGCACGCCCAGGATGGCGGCGACATTGCCCAGGATCGAGGCGCCCAGCACGATGATGCCGATCATGCCGCAGGTCTGCGCGGCGCCGAGGCCGATCGAGCGCAGCACCGGCCAGCTCAGCTCGCCCTGCATCCCGCTGACCAGCACGGCGCCGAGCACGCCGACCGCCGCTGCCTCGGAAGGCGTCGCGATGCCGGCATACATCGAGCCCAGTACGCAGACGATCAGGAACAGCGTCGGCGCCAGCTCGCGCAGGGCGGCGAAGCGCTGGCCCCAGCTGAGGCCGCGCTCCTCGGCGGTGGGCGCCGGCACCAGAGTCGGGTCCATCCGGCTGTGGATCATCACCCAGCCCATGAAGCAGGCCGCCAGCAGCAGGCCGGGCAGGAAGCCGGCGGTGAACAGCCGCAGCACCGATTCATCGGCCAGCACGCCATAGATGATCATCACGCTCGACGGCGGGATCAGGAAGCCCAGCGTGCCGGCGCCGGCCAGGCTGCCGATGGCGATGCGCTTGTCATAGCCGCGCTTGTTCAGCTCATCGAGCGCGATGCGCCCGACCACCTGGGTGGTCGCGGCCGACGATCCGGAGATGGCGGCGAAGATGGTGCAGCCGATGACGTTGACATGCACCAGCCGCCCCGGCAGCAGCGCGGCCCAGGGCGAGAGCCCGTTGAACAGCGAGCGCGACAGCCGGGTGCGGAACAGGAACTCGCCCATCAGGATGAAGAGCGGCAGCGCCACCAGCTCCGGCGTGGTCAGGATGTTGAAGGTGTATTGCGCCAGCAGCCGGTCGACGGGCAGGGTGCGGAAGCTCCAGAGCAGCACCAGCGAGGTCGCGATCAGCGCGACGCCGACCCAGACGCCCACGGCCAGCAGGCCGAACAGCGCGCCGAACAGCGCGCCCATCACCGCGGTCATTCGGTCACGCTCCCGGCCTTCAGGCTTTCATCCTCGGTCGCCTCGCCCAGCAGCAGGCGCAGCAGCCGCACCAGCATCTGCATCGCCAGCAGCAGCGCCCCCAGCGCCAGCGCGGCGTCGGGGATCCAGAGCGGCGTCAGGCTGCCGCTCGACAGCTGCCCGTTGCGGAAGGCGCGCAGCGTGAAGTTGAACAGCGACCAGGCCATGAAGCCGGTGACGAACAGCCCGATCAGCGTCGAGAGCATCTCCAGCACGAAGGTCGGACCGCGCCCGGCGCGCGCCAGCAGGATCGCGACCCGCACATGCGAGCCGGCGCGCAGCCCGGCGGCAGCGCCGAACATGAAGACGGCGCCCATCAGATAGGCGCTGTACTCCCAGGCGATCTCGATCTCGCCGCTCCATTCCGGGTTGATCTTGCCCAGGAGGCCGCGGCCGATGCCGGCCAGGATCAGCACCAGCAGCGCCACCAGGCAGAGCATGGCGAAGACGCCGCTGGCCGCGGCGATCCGGTCCGACACCTGCAGCAGCCCTTGCCCCCGCCCGACCGGGCGGGAGGGGGCGTGCAATTTGCCGGAAGCGCTCACGCGCGCCCCACGTCGCGCAGATAGGCCTCGATGATCGGCTTCGAGGCAGGGACGCGCTTGATGAAGTCGTCCTTCATGGCGGCGGTGCGCTTGCGCATCTCGGCCAGCAGCGGCGGCTCGACCGACAGCACCTGCATGCCGCCCTCGGTCAGCTTCCTGGCGCTGGTGGTGTCGTCATTGGCAGCGACGTCCCAGAACTGCGGCTGCATCGCCTTGGCCACCGCCTCGATCTTGGCGCGGTTGGCGGCCGAGATCCCGCCCCAGGTATCGAGATTGATGCTGACCAGCTGGCTGGAGAAGGTGTGGTTGGTGCGGTAGGCGACCTTCAGGAATTCCCAGAAGCGGCCGTCGACGCCGGAGGTCGCCGAGGTGCAGACGCCCTCGATGCGGCCCGAGGCGAGCGCCGGCACCACCTCGCCCCAGGGCATCATGGTGCCCGAGGCGCCCAGCATGTTGCACATGTCGGCGGTCGCCTTGTCGGAACTGCGGATGCGCTGGCCGCGCAGCCCCTCGATGCCGGCAATCGGCGCCTTGATGTGCAGGTACTGCGTGGGCCAGGGCACGATGTAGAGGAACTTCTGGTTGTTGGCCCGCGCCACCCGCTCGTATTCCGGCATCAGGTGCTTGTGCAGCACCTTCAGCTCGTCGAAGGAGCCGACCAGGAAGGAGATGCCCTCGATGCCCATCGTGGGCGCATCGCCGATCTGCTGGTTGTTCAGCACGTCGGCCATCGGCACCAGCCCGTCGCGCACCGAGCGCAGCAGCTCCGGCCCCTTGAAGCCCAGCGCGCCGCCGGCCTGGACGTTGATGGTGACGGCACCCTCGGTCGCCTTGGCCACTTCGGCGGCGAATTTGCGGGCATTCTGCGTATGGAAATTGCCGTCCGGCCAGACGGTCGCCAGGTCGAGGGCGGTCGCCGCGCGGGCCTGGCGCAGCACCGCCGGCGCCGCCAGCGCGCCAAGCATCGAGGACATCAGAATACGACGTGTGGTCATCCAAGTCTCTCCTGTGAAGCCTCGGCGCCGGCTGCATCGGCCTGGCGCCGTTGTTGCGGAGGGCAGTCTATCCCTGTTGCGCGAGGCCCGTCATGATGCCTTCGCCACGCGGCCGAAGCGGTGCGGCCCCGGGCGGTGGCGTCGCGCCATCGCTTCGATCGGGGCGGACCAGCAAAGCGCGTGCCATGGCGGCCCTGCGGCCGATGCGGCGCGGCACGGCCGGCGCGACACAGGGGAAGCGGCCGTCCGATCGGATCATGGAAAGCGGCCCTCGGCGCCGCGGGCGATCGCCGCTCCTGGTGCATGGCGGTGGCGCACCGCTCTCGCCTCCGGGCGGCCCGGAACGCGGCGACCGACAGGTCAGCGGCGGGGCGGCATCGGCGACGCGGCCCCCTCGAGGACGGCGCGCCGTCCCTTCCGGCCGCCGCCCGCCGTCTCGTCGCGGATCGCCCGGCTGCGACAGCGGCATCGCGCCGGGGGAGGGCTCAGCCGCCGGCGTATTCCGCGTCGGTGACCGGCTCCAGCCAGTCGACCGCCTTGCCGTCGAGGCGCTCCTGGATGGCGATATGCGCCATGGCGGTGCCCGGGGCGGCGCCGTGCCAGTGCCTTTCCCCCGGCGGGAACCAGACGACGTCGCCGGCATGGATCTCCTCCAGCGGGCCGCCCTCGCGCTGCACGCGGCCGCAGCCGGCGGTGACGATCAGGGTCTGGCCGAGCGGATGGGTGTGCCAGGCGGTGCGGGCGCCCGGCTCGAAGGTGACCAGCGCGCCGGCGCTGCGGGCGGGATCACCGGCCTGGAACAGCGGATCGATACGGACCCGTCCGGTGAACCACGCGGCCGGGCCGATATCCGAGGGCCGGCTGCCGTTGCGAAAGATCTCCATGGCGGGCCTCCTGTTTGCCGGGGCGCAGTCTAGGCGGGGCGGCCGGCGCTTGTTAGCCGTCTTCCCCAGTGCCCCGCCGGACCGGGACGGCCTCGGCCCTGCGCCAGGCCGGCGAGCCAGGGAGGCGGGCCGGGATTCGCTGGCGGGTCGTGGCCGGACCTGCCACAAGCCCCCGGCAAGGCATGGCGGAGCGTCGCCGGCCCGCCAGCCATGAAGAGAGCCGTCGCCCTGCCCGCTGTTCCGCCTGATGCCGCCGAGGCCGCCCGACTGGCTGCGCTGGACGAATGCGCGGTGCTGGACACGCCGCCGGAGCCCGCCTTCGACGGCATCGTGCAGCTCGCGGCGCGGCTCTGCGCCACGCCGATCGCCCTGGTCAGCCTGGTCGCCGAGCAGCGGCAGTGGTTCAAGGCGCGAATCGGCCTGGAGGTCCGCGAGACGCCGATCGGCCAGGCGGTCTGCGCCCATGCGATCCGTGGCGAGGGCGTGCTGGTGATCCCCGATCTGGCGGCCGATCCGCGCACCGCCGACAACCCGCTGGTCACCGGGGCGCGGGGGATGCGCTTCTATGCCGGGGCGCCGCTGCGCAACCGGGCCGGCCAGGCGCTGGGCACGCTCTGCGTCATCGACCTGGTGCCGCGGCCCGGCGGCCTGACCGCCGACCAGGAATTCGCCCTCCAGGCGCTGGCGGGGCAGGTGATGGCGCTGCTGGAACTGCGCGGCGCGGCGCAGGATCGCGGCCGCCTCGCCGTCGCCGCCAGCCGCGCCAAGGCCGCCGCCAGCCAGCGCGCGGCGCGCAGCGAGGCCGAGCGCCGCCTGGCGCTGGAGGCGGAGACCCGGGCCCGCATCGCCCAGGAGGCGGGCGGCATCGGCACCTTCGAGATGGCGGTGGGCAGCGGCCGGATGCAGGTCTCGGCCGAGTTCTGCCGGCTGTTCGGCCTGGCCGAGCGGCCCGGCTACGACGCCGCCGTGCTGGAGCAGCTGGTGCTGCCGGCCGACCGGGCCCGCCGCTCCAGCGCGGCCAGCCGCAGCGATGGCTCGGCCGAGGGCGATGTCGAATACCGCATCCACCGGGCCGATGACGGGGCCTTGCGCTGGCTGAGCCGCCGCGCCGTCTTCCAGCGCGACGAGGCCGGCCGGGTGGTCGCCATGTTCGGCACGGTGCACGACATCACCGAGCGCAAGCTGGACCAGATCCGCCTGGCGGCGACGGTGGCGCTGGGCGACGCGCTGCGCGACGCCGGCACCGCCGCCGAGGTGGCGCAGGCGGCCACGACGACGCTGGGCGAGGCGCTGGGCGCGCTGCGCGCCGGCTATGCCGAGTTCGACCTGCGCGCCGGCACCGCGCTGCTGCAGCAGGACTGGGTGGCCCCCGAGGCGGCCGGGACGGCGAGCCTGGCCGGGCGCCGCTCGATCGCCGGCTTTCCCGGGCTGGTGGCGCAGCTCTCCGCCGGCCAGGTCGCGGTCATGGCCGACCGCGAGGCCAGCGCGATTCCCGCCGCCGACCGGGCGGGCTTCGCCGCCATCGGCGTGAGCGCCCAGGTCACCGTGCCGCTGCGGCAGCGCGGCGAGCTGACGGCGGCGCTCTTCGTGCAGGACGGCCAGCCGCGGCGCTGGTCGCAGGGCGAGATCGACTTCGCCCGCGGCGTCGCCGACCGCTGCCACGCCGCCCTCGAACGGCTGCGCGGCGAGGCGGTGCAGGCGGTGCTGAACCAGGAGCTGAGCCACCGGCTGAAGAACAGCCTGGCGATGGTGCAGGCGATCGCGGCGCAGACGCTGCGGGGCGTGACGCCGCGCGCGCCGGTCGAGGCGCTGGAGAGCCGCATCCAGGCGCTGGGCGCGGCGCATGCCGTGCTGCTGCAGGAGCAGTGGCGGGCGGCGTCGCTCGACGCCGTGGCCGAGCAGGTGGCCGGGCTGATCGGCCAGCGCGACCGGCTGTGCATCCAGGGTCCGGCCGTGTCGCTGGGGCCGCGCTGCGCCCAGGGCGTGTCGCTGCTGCTGCACGAGCTCGGCACCAATGCGCTGAAATATGGCGCGCTCTCGCGGGATGAGGGGCGGGTCGCCTTGCGCTGGACGGTGCGCGGCGCGGGCGCGGCGGCCGAGCTGGTGGTCACCTGGCAGGAAAGCGGCGGGCCACCGGTGACGCCGCCGGCCCAGCGCGGCTTCGGCTCGATGCTGATCGGCCGCGGCCTGGTCGGCGAGGGCGGCACCCGGCTCGATTTCCTGCCCGGCGGCCTGCAGGTCGAGCTGGTGGCGCCGCTGGACGAGGTGCAGGCGATCTAGCCTGGCTTGTCCGGCGGGCGCTGCATCCCGCCGCGCCCCCGTCTGCTTCAGCCGGCGCGGATCTGCTGGACGAAGGCGGCGACCTCGTGGCGCAGGTTGGCGGCCTGGCGCTCCTGGTTCTCGGCGACGCGCAGCGCCTGGGCGGCGGCCTCGCCGGTCTGCTGCACCCCCTCGCCGACGCGGGAGATGTTCTCGGTGACCTGGCGGGTGCCGGCCGCGGTCTCCTGCACGCTGCGCGAGATCTCCCGCGTCGCCGCGCCCTGCTGCTCGACCGCGGCGGCGATGGCGGTGGCGACCTTGTTCAGCTCGTTGATGGCCGCGGTGATGCCGCCGATCGCCTCGACCACGTCGCGGGTGGCGGCCTGCATCTCGTTGACCTGCTGGCCGATCACCTCGGTCGCCGAGCGGGTCTGGCCGGCCAGCGACTTCACCTCGGAAGCCACGACGGCGAAGCCCTTGCCCGCCTCGCCGGCGCGGGCCGCCTCGATCGTGGCATTGAGCGCCAGGAGATTGGTCTGGGCGGCGACGGTGTCGATCAGCCCGACCACCTCGCCGATCTTCTGCGCGCCGGTCGCCAGGGCGCGGACGAAGCCGTCGGTGCGGTGGGTGGTCTCCACCGCCTGCTGCGTCATGGCCGAGGAATGCGCGACCTGGCGCGAGATCTCGTCGACCGAGCTCGACAGCTGCTCGGCCGCGGCGGCGACGGTGTTGACGCCGCCGGCGGCGTCGCGCGCTGCATTGGCGACCAGGCCGGCCTGCTGCGCCGCCTGGCGGGCGGTGCTGCTCATGGTTTCGGCGGCGCCCTTCAGCGCAGCGGCCTGGCTGGCCACCTCGCCGACCAGGGGGCCGACGCGGCTCTCGAAGGATTCCGACAGGCCGCCGATCTTGCGGTCGAAGGTGGCCTTGTTCTCCTCGAGATAGATGGAGATGGCCAGGTCCATGTCCAGCATCGCCGCCTGGTTCAGCGCGCGCAGCAGCGCCGCCGTCTTGGCCTGGGCGGCGGCGGGGTTCAGGCGGCTGGCATGGGTGCGGCAGGCCGCGGCATAGAGCTGGTTCAGGATGAAGGCATAGCCGCCGATGTAGAAGCGCGGCTCCAGCCCGATGCGGCTGTGCATCAGGCCGATGCGGCGGACGCTCTCGGTGTAGCCGGCGTCGAAGCGGCCGGAGAAGAGCTTGGTCCAGTGATCGGCCTGCGCCTTCTCGGCGCGGGCGGTGGAGGCCGGCCCGTCGAACATCCGCGTCAGCTCCGGCCAGCTCGCCAGATGCGCGTAGAAGCCCTTCAGGATCGCCGGCAGTTCGCGCTGGATGACCGGCATGAACTCGGCCAGAGCGCTGCGGGTGGCGCCGTCGATGCCCAGGAAGCGCAGGCGATCGCTGATGTCATGATGAGGGGCCACGGGCTTTGCCTTTTTTGGCGGAGGACGATCGGGCGGGACGGGGACGGAGCAAATCGTCCCCATGAAAGCAAAAATTCGTGAACGTCGCGTTACCCGCTCCGGCTCCGCTGCCAGTCTCCGCCGCCAGTCTCCGCCGCCCCTGGCCCTGGGGCGGCACCCGTCTCGACGGGCAGGCGCAAAGTTTAAGTAAGTATTACGGCATATAGCTGCCGCCGTTGATGTGATAGACCTGCCCGGTGATCCAGCCGGCCGCGGCCGAGGCCAGGTAGACCGCCATGGCCGCGATCTCCTCCGGCCGGCCCATGCGGCCGAGCGGCAGGGCGCGCGCCATCTCCGCCAGCTCGCCCTCGTCATTGCCGAAGCGCGGCTGCGCGGTGTCGGTCAGGCCGGGGGCGATGGCATTGACCCGGATGTTGTGCGGCGCCAGCGCCAGCGCCATGGCGCGGGTCAGGCCGACCAGCCCGGCCTTGCTCGACGAATAATGCGCGCCCAGCGGATTGCCGCGCACCGCGCCCGAGGAGAGGTTGATGATGCAGCCCGGCAGCCCGGCCTCGATCATCGCCCGCGCCGCCGCCTGGCCGCAGAAGGCGCTGCCCTTCAGGTTGACGTCCAGCACCGCGTCCCACTGCGCCTCCTCCATCTCCAGGAAGGGCACGCGCGGGAAGATGCCGGCATTGTTGACCAGCACCTCGGGCACGCCGAGCGCCTCGCTCGCCTGCCGCACCAGGGCGCGGGCGGTGGCCACCTCGCGCACGTCGCCGGGCAGCGCCACGGCGCGGCGGCCGCGGGCGCGGATCTCGGCGCAGACCGCCTCGGCGGCCGCGGCATCGTCGAGGTAGTTCACCGCGACATCCGCGCCGGTCGCGGCGAAGGCCAGCGCCATCGCCCGGCCGATGCCCTGCTGCGCCCCTGTCACCAGCACTGTGCCCATTCTTCCCTGCCTCCTGCTGCGCGACGCCACCTGCTGCGCCAGGCCGCAGTCTCGGCGGCGGCGGCGGCGGCGTCCAGGGCAGGGGAGGCGGGTATCAGCGGCGATTATACCCCGCGGCCATCTTCGAATTGGCCCGCCGCGGCACGGCGCGGCCATGCTGCCGGCCAGGGATCCGGGGATTGCCGCAATGAACCTCCTGGCCGGCGTGCGCGTCGTCAGCTTCAACCATTTCCTGGCGGGACCGGCGGCGGCGCAGGTGCTGGCCGATCTCGGCGCCGACGTCATCGCGCTCGAGCCAATCGAGGGCGCCTTCCACCGCAACTGGGCGGTGGCCGGGCATTTCGTCGGCGGGCAGAGCGTCAACTTCCTGACCACCGGCCGCAACAAGCGCAGCCTCTCGGTCGATCTCAAGCACCCCGAGGGCCGCGCGGCGGTGGCGAAGCTGATCGCCTCGGCCGATGTGGTGATGGAGAATTTCCGCCCCGGCACCATGGAGAAGCTCGGCTTCGGCGCCGCCGAACTGCGCGAGCGGCATCCTCGGCTGATCTATGCCGCGGCGACCGGCTTCGGGGCCAGCGGCCCCTATCGCGACCGGCCGGGGCAGGACCTGCTGCTGCAGGCGATGTCGGGCCTGGCCGCGCGCAGCGGCCGCGCCGACGGCCCGCCGACGCCGGCCGGCGCCGTGGTGGTCGACCAGCATGCCGCGGTGATCTACGCCATGGCAGTGCTGGCCGCGCTCTTCGCCCGCGAGCGGACGGGGCAGGGCCGGCTGGTCGAGGTCAATCTGTTCCAGGCGGCGCTCGACCTGCAGACCGAGGCGCTGACCGCCTGGATGAACGGCGCCCGCGCCGCCACGCCGCGCGCGCCGGGCGGCCTCGCCGCCTGGTTCAGCGCCGGGCCCTACGGGATCTATCCGACCGCCGACGGGCATCTGGCGCTGTCGATGTCGCCGCCCGGCGTGGTCGGCCAGGCGATCGGCTGCGCGGAGCTGGCCGCCATCCCGGAGGCCGAGGCGCTGGCCCGGCGCGAGGAGATCGCTGCCCTGGTCACGCGGACCCTGGCCACGGCGCCCACCGCCGCCTGGCTGCCGGCGCTGGAGGCAGCGCGGATCTGGCACGCGCCGGTGCAGGATTACGACGACCTGCCCGACGACCCGCAGCTGCAGCATCTGGGCGCCTTCGCCACCCTCGACGGCGCCGCCGGCGCGCCGGTGACGCTGGTGGCGCATCCGGCCCGCTATGACGGCGAGGTGCCGAAGGTGCGGCTGGTGCCGCAGCCGCTCGGCGCGCAGACCGCCGAGATCCTGGGCGAGCTCGGCTACGACGCCGGCGCCATCGCCGCCCTGGCCGCCTCCGGCGCCATCCGCACCGCCGGCTGAGGAGCAGGATCATGGATTTCACCACGCCCGAGCACATGCAGGACCTGGTCGCCACGGTGCGCCGCTTCGTGACGCAGGAGGTGCAGCCGCTGGAGGCCGAGGTCGAGGCCGCCGGCAGCGTGCCGCTGGACAGGCTTTCTGTCCTCAAGGCAAAGGCGAGATCGCTCGGCCTCTACGCGATGAACATGCCGGAGGAGGTGGGCGGCGGCGGCCTCTCGACGCTGGAGATGTGCCTGGTCGAGGAGGAGCTGGGAAAGACCTCGGACGCGCTGATCCGCCGCGTCTTCGGCCAGGTCTATCCGATGCTGCTGGCCTGCCAGGGCGCGCAGCGCGAGCGCTACCTGCTGCCCACCGTCGCCGGCGAGAAGATCTGCGCCATGGCGATCACCGAGCCGGGCGCCGGCTCGGATGCCGCCTCGATCGCCACCACCGCGCGGCTGGAGGGCGATGAATGGGTGCTGGATGGCACCAAGCACTATATCAGCGATGGCGACATCGCCGACTACACCATCGTCATGGCGCTGACCGACCGCGAGAAGCGGGCGCGCGGCGGCATCACCCTGTTCCTGGTCGACCGCGACACGCCGGGCTTCAGCATGACCCGCAAGCAGCCGATGATGGGCCATCGCGGCTATGGCCATGCCGAGCTGGCCTTCCAGGGCTGCCGCATCCCGCGCGATGCCGTGCTCGGCGAGGTCGGCGGCGGCTTCCGGCTGATCATGGGCACCGTCGCTGGCATCCGCCTGGCCCATATCGGCGCCCGCTGCACCGGCATGGCCAGCCGGGTCCTCGAGCTGATGCGCCATCAGGCAACCGAGAGAAAGCAGTTCGGCCAGCCGATCGGCGAGTTCCAGATGGTGCAGCAGATGCTGGCCGACAGCGCCGCCGAGATCTTCGCCACCCGGATGATGGTGCTGAACACCGCCTGGGAGCTCGATCAGGGGCGCGACCCGCGCGACAAGGTCTCGATGGTCAAGGTCTATGCCTCGGAGATGCTGGGGCGGGTGGCCGATCGCGCCATCCAGCTGTTCGGCGGCGCCGGCTATTCGAAGGACCTGCCGCTCGAGCGCATCTACCGCGATGCCCGCGTCACGCGGATCTATGACGGAACCTCGGAGATCCATCGCATGCTGATCGCCCGCGGCGTGATGAAGCACGGGCTGTCGCTGTGAGCGCGACCGTCCCCCCGGCGCTGCAGCCCGGCGCCCGCCTCGCCTTCCGCAAGACCCTGACCGTCGCCGAGCAGGCGATGTTCACCGGCATCTCCGGCAATCTGGCGCCGCTGCATGTCGATGCGGCGCGCGCCCGCGCCGCCGGCGCCCCCGACATGCTGGCCTTCGAGCTGGTGGTGGGCGCCCTGGTCACCACCTGCCTGAACCGGCTGGCCGGTCCCGGCCACCGCATCGCCGCGCTCTCCCTCGACTTCGCCGCCGCCGTGCCGGTCGGCGCCAGCATCGAGGCCAGCGCCGAATTCCTGGGCGAGGCGGATGGCGCGCTGGCTTTCCGCGTGGCCGCCAGCCAGGACGGCGCCGGCGCGGTGATGCAGGGCAGCGCCACGCTGGTCCCGGTCGCCTTCTGATGTACGACGCGAAACCCTTCGACAGCCTGGCCGTCGGCGACCGGGTCAGCCTGGCCAAGACGGTGACCGAGGCCGATGGCGCGCTCTACATCGCCGCCACCGGCGATTTCGGCCCGGTGCATATCGACGAGGGCTATGCCGCCGGCACCCGCTTCGGCCGCCGCCTGGCGCCCGGCATCATGGTGGCCGGGCTCTGCACCAGCGTGCTGACCGCCGAGCTGGCCGGCACGCTGGGCATCTCGATCGAGGACCGCTTCTGGTTCACCGGCCCGGTCTTCTACGGCGACACCCTGACCATCGAGGTCTGGATCGCCGAGCGCGACCCGGCCACCCGCACCCTGGTCTGGGAGGCCAGCGCCCGCAACGAGGCGGGGCTCGAGGTGCTGAAGGCCCGCGCCACGCTGAAATACCCGCGTCCCAGGCCAGGGGTGGCCGCCGCATGAGCGTCGACGGGATCTACGCCTCGATCATCTGCCCGATGACGCCGGACGGCGCCATCGACCCGGCGGCACTGCGCGACCATGCCGCGGCCGTGCTGGCCTGCCCGGGGATCCACGGCCTGCTGGTCAACGGCCATGCCGGCGAGAATTTCCTTCTCACCCCCGACGAGATGGCCCTCGTGCTGCGGGAGACGCGGGCGGTGGCCGGGGCCAGCCCGATCGTCGCCGGGGTGGTCGCCGACTCCTCTGCCGCCGCCGCCGCCCAGGCGCGCCAGGCCGAGGCGCTGGGCGCCGACGCGATCATGATCTTCGCGCCGTTTTCCTGGGCAATCGGCGTCGATCCGCGCCTGGTGATCGCGCATCACCGTGCCATCCACGACGCGACCGGCCTGCCGGTCTTCCTGTTCCAGGGGTCGCACCGCTCGGGCGGGCTGCATTTCCCGGCCGATCTGCTGCGCGCGCTGCTGGAACTGCCGCGGGTCGCCGGCATCAAGGAGGGCAGCTGGGAGACCGCCGCCTATGACCGCACCCGCCGCATCGCCGCCGCGGCGCGGCCCGATGTCGCGGTCATGGCCTCGGGCGACGAGCATCTCTTCCCCTGCTTCGCCATCGGCAGCCGCGGCAGCCTGGTCAGCCTGGCGGCGGTGACGCCGGAGCTGGTGGTCGCCCTCGACCGCGCCGTGCGCGCCGGCGACCTGGCCGCGGCCCGCGCCCTGCACGCGCGCATCACCCCGCTGGCCGAGGCGATCTACGGCGCCGCCCCGCCCGGCCTGGCGACGCCGCGGCTGAAGGCCTGTCTGCAGCTGCTCGGCCGGCTGGACAGCGCCACCTGCCGCGCGCCGCTGCCGGCGCTCGACGCCGCCGAGATCGCGGCGCTGCGGCGCGCGATGACCGAGGCCGGGGTGCTGCCGTGAGCGGGCCCTGGCTGCACATCGTCCGCGTCGATGTCGACCCGGCGCAGGAGGCGGAGTTCAACCGCTGGTACGAGGCGGAGCATATCCCGGCGCTGCTGGCCTGCCCCGGCTGGCTCTCCGCCCGGCGCTTCACCGTCGAGGATGGCGGCCCGCGCCATGCCGCCGTCTATGAGATCGCCGGCCCCTGGGTCTACGACACCCCCGAATTCCAGGCGGCCAAGGGCTTCTTCCACCTGACGCCACATGTGCGGAACTTCATGCGGCAGGTGCTGGCGCCGCTGCCTTCTGGCGTGGATCCTGCTTGACCCAAAGGGCGCGCCGGGGACGGCGCGCCGGCAGGGGAGGCGGCGATGCTCAATCTGCGACAGCTCGAGGTGCTGCGGGCGGTGATGCGGCTGCGCACCACGGTCGGCGCCGCCGCCGAGATCGGCATGTCGCAGCCGGCGGTCAGCAACGCCATCAAGAACATGGAGCAGCAGCTCGGCTTCCCGCTGTTCCACCGGCTGAACAACCGGCTGGTGCCGACCGAGGAGGCGACAAGCCTCTATCTCGATTCCGAGCCGCTGTTCCTGATGTTCCAGGGCATCCGCCAGAAGGCCGGCGACCTGCGCGCCAGCCGCAGCGGCCGGCTGCGCGTCACCGCCACCTCGGAACTGTCGGATTCGCTGGTGCCGCGGCTCTTCGCCCGCCTGGCACCTCGGCATCCGCAGGTGGCGCTGTCGATCGAGACCCGCTCGATGACCGAGATGCTGGATGCGCTGGAGGCCGGCATCACCCATCTCGGCCTGGTGATGGAGCCCGATCCGCGCCCCGGCATCGATGCCCGCCCGCTGCTGCAGCTGGAGATGGTCTGCGCCTGCCCGGCCGACAGCCCGCTGGCCGCGCTGCCCTTCGTCACGCCGCAGGACCTGCAGGCCAGCCCGCTGATCGCCGCCCCCGCCGGCACCCGCATCCAGGCGCTGGTGGCCGAGGCCTTCCGCCGCGCCGCACAGCCCTTCGCCCCGGCGATCGAGACGCGCTTCATGAATGTCGGGCTGCGCCTGGTCGAGCAGGGGCTGGGCGCCAGCATCGCCGATCCGCTGACCGCCGCCGCCGCCGATCCGCGCCGCATCGCCATCCGGCCGTTCCGTCCCGGCGTGCCGGTCACCCTCTATGCCGTGCTGGCGCTGCGCGAGGCGCTGCCAGAGGCCTATTCGCTGGAGGCATAGCGAGGCCCCGACTTCTGATAGAGCCGATGCTTGGGGTCGGCAAAGTTTCAGTCCTAGGCTGACATCTTGCGAAGCCGTGGCGGCCAGCACCTGGCCGCGCCAACCACCGGAGCTCCGATGCCGATATCCCGCATCCGCCTTAAGCTGGCGCTGGCCGCGGCGCTGCTGCTCGCGCCCGGCCTCGCCGTCGCGCAGGGCTGCACCCCCGTCGCCGCGGTGAAGCCCGAGGCGCTGGTCACGCCCGGCAAGCTGCAGCTCTCCATCAACCCGACCCTGCCGCCGCAGCAATTCGTCGACAGCAAGGGCGAGCTGCAGGGGCTGAATGTCGAGCTCGGCCGCGCCATCGCCGCCAAGCTCTGCCTCGAGATGAGCTTCGTGCGGATGGACTTCCCGCCGATGATCCCGGCGCTGCAGGCCGGGCGCTTCGACGGCATCCACACCGGCATGTTCTGGACCGAGGAGCGCGCCAAGCTCTTCGCGCTCGTCCCCTATTCGCTGCAGGCGATCAGCATCGCCGTGCCGGCCAATGGCAGCCTGCAGATGAGCGCGCCCGACGACCTGGCCGGCAAGGCGGTGGTGATCGAGGTCAATACCTACCAGGAGCGCTGGCTGCGCGCGCTGAGCGACGACCTGGTCAAGCGCGGCAAGCCCGCCGTCACCATCCGCGGCTTCACCACGGCGACCGAGGCGATGACCGCGCTGCGCGCCGGCCAGGGCGATGCCGCCGCGCTGCTGGACTACATGGCCGTCGACACCGCGCGCCGCGGCATGACCCGCACCGCGCTGGAGCGGCTGGGCGGCGCGCCGAGCGCCATGGCCTTCCGCGACCGCAGCGTCGCCGAGGCGGTGGCCAAGGCGCTGACCGCGCTGCGCGAGGATGGCACCTATGCCAAGCTGTTCGAGCGCTTCGGCCTGACGCCGCTGCCGGCGGACCAGGTCTTTGGCATTCGCGGACCGAGCGCTTCGTAAGGGAAGACCATGCCCACGTGCGGAGGGGGCGAAGCGGCCCGGCTGCAGTGCGACCTGCACTGCCGCCCCGCCATGATGCCCTCGTGTCGCTTTAGGTGAAGGCGCCGGTCATCAAACGGCCGGTGATCAGAAGGAAGAAGGGGGTTCGGGGGAATTCATTCCCCCGACCTGCCCCTGATCTTTCCGTGTCACAGCTTCAGTTTTTCCACGATCGCCTTCGCCAGCGCATCCCGATCCGCTGGCAGGGGGAGGCGGGGCGGCCGCGGCGCGCCGACCGGGCGGCCCATATGGCGCAGCAGGGCCTTGGTGCCGGCGACGTAGTACTGGCCACCGACGAACTCGATCAGCGGCAGGTAGCGCAAATAGAGCTCGCGCGCCTCCAGCAGCTTCTGCTCGTCGGCGACGAGGGAGAACAGCTTCGCCAGCGGCCCCGGCGCCAGGTTGGAGGCGACGGCGACCCAGCCCTCGGCGCCCTCGACGAAGCTCTCGAAGCCGAGGATGCCGCCGAACACCGTCATCCTGTCGCCGCAGAGCCGGATGATGTCGCGCACCCGCGTCACCTCCAGCGTCGATTCCTTGATGTAGAGGCAGTTCGGGATTTCGGCGAGGCGCGCGACCAGCGCCGGCTTCAGGTCGACATTGGCGGTCGCCGGGTTGTTGTAGACCATGATCGGCAGGCCGATGGCGTCGCCCACGGTGCTGTAGTGGTGGAACAGCTCGTCGTCGGTCGGCGTCGAATAGAAGGGCGGGATGATCATCACCCCGTCGGCGCCGAGTTTTTCGGCGCGACGGCTGAGGCGCACCACCTCGCGCGTGTCCTCCGCGCCGGTGCCGACCAGCACCGGCACGCGCCCGGCAGCCTGGCGGATGACGGTCTCGGCGACGGCGACATGTTCGTCGTCCGACAAGGACAAAAATTCGCCGGTGGAGCCGAGCGGGATCAGCCCGTGGATGCCCTGCGCGATCTGCCAGTCGACGAAGTCACGCAGGGCCGGCAGGTCGAGCGCCCCGTCCTCGGTGAAGGGGGTGATCATCACGGTATAGGTGCCGCGGAAGCTCTTGGTCACGGGTCGGTTCCTTCAGGCGGCCAGCAGGCCGGCGGCGACCAGGGCAGCGCGGATCTCCTCGCGCTCGGCCGCGGTGATCGGCAGCAGCGGCGGTCGCGGATCGGGATGCGGCAGGCGGCCCAGCAGGTGCAGCGCCGTCTTCATCCGGTTGTGCATGTCGAGCCCCGGACGGCGGTAGAAGACGCGGGCCAGCGGCAGCAGCCGGTCGTTGGCGGCGCGCGCGGCGGCGATGTCGCCGGCCTGGCTGGCCGCGAACATCTCCGCCAGAATGTCGCTGGCGACACTGCCGATGCCGGACAGGATGCCGTCGGCGCCGTAGCTCAGCGAGGCGAAGAGCCAGCCATTGTTGGTGGTCAGCACGGTGACCGGGCGGTCGCATTCCCGCAGCGCGCGCAGATTGTCCTCGTAGACGGCGGGGATGTCGCTGCCTTCCTTGACCGCGATGATCTGCGGCACCTCGGCCACCAGCCGCGCCAGCAGCGGCGTCGCATAGCCGAGGCCCGAGGCGCGGGAGAGCTGGAACAGCACGATCGGCAAGGGCGTCGCGGCGGCCACTTCCTTGACGAAGGCCAGCGCCATCTCCGGCCGCGCCTCGGCGCCATTGGCGAAGAGCAGCGGCGGGAACAGCAGCAGCGCGTCGGCCCCGGCCGCGGCGGCGTCGCGCGCCAGGGCGCAGGCGCCGCGCGTGTCCTCGGCGACGATGCCGGCGACGACGCCGACCGTGTCGCCGGCGGTGTTGCGCGCGGCGCGGATCACCAGCGCGCGCTCGGCGGCGTCGAGCGAGGTGGCCTCGCCGGCATGGCCGTTGACCACCAGGGCGCGCACGCCGGGCACGCCGGCAAGCTGTGCCAGATGCGCGGCGAGGGCGGCCTCGTCGATACGGCCATCCGGCGCGAAGGGGGTGAGGGAGGCGGGCCAGATGCCGCCAATTCCGGTCAGGTCCATGCCCCGCCTTTCAAGTCCGGTCGCAAACGTTTGCGGCGCCAGTCAAATTCATTTCCGCCAGAATGGTCAAGGGAGATTCCAGAGCGCCTCGAATGATTCGGACTTGCGCCCGCAAACGATTGCGAGCGATGCTGCGCGGCATGCAGGAGACGCTTCCTCCCTCCGGTCCGGCTGCGGTGACGCTGCGCGACGTGGCGCGGGCGGCCAAGGTGTCGGTCAGCACCGCCTCGCGCGCGCTGGCCGGCGGGCTGACCAGCCGCGCCACCGAGCAGCGGCTGCAGCGCATCGCCACCGAGATGGGCTACCGCCCCAACACCCTGGCGCGCGGGCTGAAGACGCGCTCCTCGCGCCTCGTCGGGCTGGTGGTGCACAACCTGACCAATGCCTCCTTCCGCGTGCTGGCCGAGGTGGTGCAGCAGCGGCTGCGCGCCGCCGGCTACCAAGCGATCCTCTGCATCACCGCCGACGATCCGGAGCAGGAGGCGGCGACCATCGCGACGCTCTCCGACCAGCGGGTCGACGGGCTGATCATCTGCCCGACCGGGCGCAACGGCGCGCAGCTGGCGGCGCTGGAGCGTGCCGGCGTCCCCGTCACCTGCGTCGTCCGCCGCGACGAGGGGACGCGGCTGGAGACGGTGCTGGCCGCCGATCCCGAGGGCGCCTATGCCGGCACGCAGCACCTGATCGGCCTTGGCCATCGCCGCATCGGGCTGATCGTCGGGCGGCAGGAGACCACCTCGGGGCGCGAGCGCCTCTCCGGCTATCGCCGCGCGCTGGAGGAGGCCGGCATCGGCTTCGATCCCAGCCTGGTGCATGCCGGGCGCTATGCCCCGGAGACCGGGCTGGCCGGCTGCCGGCAGCTGCTCGACCGCGACGACCGGCCGAGCGCGCTGTTCGTCGCCAACCATGAATCCGCGCTCGGCGTGCTGCGCGGCCTTGCCGAGCGCGACATCCTGGTGCCCGAGCAGCTGTCGTTGCTCTGCTACGAGGACATGCCCGGCTTCGCCTGGCAGCGCCCGGCGATCAGCGTGGTCGACAGCGGCGCCGAGGCAATGGCGGAGCTCGCCGCCGACCGGCTGCTGCAGCGGCTGCGCGGCGAGGGCGGCAGCCGCGCCGCGCCGGAATACCGCATCGGCGCCCGGCTGATCGAGCGCCAGTCCTGCCGCCGGCTGGAGGCGTGACATGCCCTATCTCGAACTGCTCGCCCCGCCGCTCGACGCCGCCAGCCGCGCCGTGGTGGTCGGCGAGGCGACGGTGGCGGTCTGCACGGCCTTCGGCGTCGGGCCGGAAACCGTCTCAATCTATTTCCTCGACGTGCCCGCCTCGCATTACGGCCATGCCGGCCGCATGGGGGAGGCCGGGCCGCAGCGCATCCTCGCCAAGCTGCACGCCTATCGCCGCGACGCCGCCGCGCGGCGGCGCGCGGCCGGGCTGCTGACCCCGCTGCTGGCGCGCCATTACGGCGTGCCGGCGCAGACGCTCGCCGTCTATTTCTTCGACCGCGCGCTGGACGAGGTGGCGCATGGCGGCCGCCTGTCCAGCGACGCCGAGCCAGGCTGAGATCTCGCCATGCACCGCTTCATGACCGACGCCGAGACGGCGCTCCGCGACACCGCCCGCCGCTTCGCCGAGAAGGAGATCCTGCCCCGCGCCGCGGCGATCGACCGCGAGGACCGCTTCGATCGCGGCCTCTACAAAGGCATGGCCGAGCTTGGCCTGTTCGGCGTGGCGCTGGAGGAGGCAGCGGGCGGCGCCGGCATGGGGGCGATCGGCGCCTGCATCGCCATGGAGGAGCTGGCGCGCTGCTCCGGCGCGGTGGCCAACGCCTTCGCCATCCCGGTCGAGGCGGCGGTGTTCCTGCATCAGCACGGCAACGAGCGGCACCGTTCGCTGATTCCTGGCATCCTGGCGGGCGACATCATCCCGGCGACCGCGGTGACCGAGCCCGACCATGGCTCCGACGTCGCCGGCCTGCGCACCACGGCGCGGCGCGACGCCGAGGGTTGGGTGCTGGACGGCACCAAGGCCTGGGTGACGCTGGGCGGCGTGGTCGATGCGCTGATGGTCTTCGCCCGCAGCGGCACAGAGGGCGGCCACAAGGCGATCAGCTGTTTTCTCCTCGATGGCGCCTCGCCGGGACTGATCCGCGGCAAGAACGAGGAGCTGCTCGGCATGCACGGGCTCGAGGATTGCATGATCACCCTGGACGGCGTGCGCGCGCCGCCGGACGCGGTGGTCGGCCCCGAGAACGGTGCCTTCAAGATGGCCATGGGCAACTTCAATTTTTCCCGCCTCATGATGTCGGCGATGGCCTTGGGCATGGCGCAGGCCGCCTTCGAGGACGCCGTCGCCTATGCGAAATCGAGAAAACAGTTCGGCGGGGCGATCATCGGCTTCCAGGCGGTGCAGTTCATGCTGGCCGATATGTCGACCGACATCGCCGCCGCCCGCCTGCTGATCCACCACGCGGCGCGGCTGCATGATGCCGGGCACGGCATCGCCAAGGAGGCGGCGCAAGCAAAACTCTTCACCACCGACATGGCGATGAAGCACGTCTCCAACGCGCTGCAGATCCATGGCGGCAACGGCTATTCGCGCGAGTACCGCGTCGAGCGGCTGTTCCGCGACGTGCGGCTGGCGCAGATCTACGAGGGCACCAACCAGATCCAGCGGCTGATCATCGCCCGCCAGGTCGAGAAGGAGATGGCCTGATGGGCGCCACTGCCCCGCGCGTCATCTCCGCCGAGGCCGCCGCCGCGCTGGTGCAGGATGGCGACTTCGTCATCATCGGCGGCAATGGCGGTACCGGCACGCCGGAGGCGGTGATCGAGGCGGTGGAGCGCCGCTTCCTCGACGGCCATGGCCCGCATGATCTGACGCTGTTCCACGTCACCGGCGTCGGCGCCATCAGCGAGCACGGCATGTGCCATTTCGCGCATCCGGGGCTGGTGAAGCGGGTCTATGGCGGCCATTACGGGCTGCAGGTGCCCTTCATGGCGCTGATCGACGGCAATCATGTCGAGGCCTACAACTTTCCCCAGGGCGTGATGACCGGGCTGTGCCGCGCGCTGGCGGCCGGGCAGCCGGGGGTGCTGACCCATGTCGGGCTCGACACCTACATGGATCCACGGCTGGGCGGCGGGCGGATGAACCCGCGCACCACCGAGGAACTGGTCGAGACCATCTCGCTGCGCGGCCGCGATTTCCTGTTCTACCGCGTCGCCGAGACGCCGCGCATCGCCCTGATCCGCGGCACCACCGCGGATGAGGACGGCTATGTCAGCATGGAGCACGAGGCGACCACCCGCGAGGACCTCTCGATCGCCCAGGCGGTGCACAATGCCGGCGGCATCGTTATCTGCCAGGTCAAGCGCATGGTCCGTCGCGGCAGCCTGCATCCGCAGATGGTCAAGATTCCCGGCTTCCTGATCGACTACCTGGTGGTCGAGCCCGGGCAGATGCAGACCTTCGGCACCGTCTTCGACCCGAGCCGCTGCGGCGAGACGCGCATCCCGACCTCGGCCATCCTGCCCGACCCGATGAGCGAGCGCCGCGTCATGGCGCGCCGCGCCGCGCTGGAGCTGCGCCCTGGCGACGTGGTCAATCTCGGCGTCGGCGTCTCGGCAATGATCCCGAATGTCGCGGCGGAAGAGGGCATCGAGGACCTGATCACCCTGACCGTCGAGGCCGGGGTGATCGGCGGCGTGCCCGGCCATGCCCGCGAATTCGGCACCGCGATCAATCCGCGGGCGATCCTCGACCAGGGCTACCAGTTCGATTTCTACGATGGCGGCGGCCTGTCCTGCGCTTTTCTGTCGTTTGCCCAGGTGGACCGCCACGGCAATGTCAATGTCACCCGCTTCGGCAACCGCTTCGCGGGCTCCGGCGGCTTCATCGACATCACGCAGAACACCCGGCGCCTGGTGTTCAGCGGCACGCTGACCGGCGGCGGCCTCGATCTCTCCGTTACCGGCGAAGGCATCGCCATCACTCAAGAAGGCAGAATCAAAAAGTTCCTGCAGGAGGTCGAGCAGGTCAGCTTCAGCGGCGCGCAGGCGCGGCAGAAGGGCCAGCAGGTCAGCTTCGTCACCGAGCGCGCCGTCTTCGAGCTGGTGGAGGAGGGCCTGCTGCTGACCGAGCTGGCGCCGGGCATCCGGCTGCAGGAGGATGTGCTCGACCAGATGGCGTTCCGCCCCGCCATCAGCCCGCAATTGCGGCCAATGGACGGCCGGCTGTTCCGCCCCGGCCCGATGGCGATCCGCGACGAGTTCCTGCGCCAGGCGGCGCGGCCAAGGGTGGCGAAGCCATGCGCCTGACCACCCCGCCCGCCTCCAGCCTGTTCCTCGAGGACATCGTCATCGGTCAGGAATGGCAGACGGCGTCGCACCGCGTCACCGCGGAGGATATCGCCGGTTTCGGCCGGCTGACCCTGGACGAGCATCCGCTGCACAAGGATGAGGCTTATTGCCGCAGCCGCGGCTTTTCGGCGGTCATCGCGCACGGTCTCTACGGCCTGGCGCTGATGGAAGGGCTGAAGACCGGGCTGCGGCTCTACGACGAGAGCTCGATCGCCTCGATGGGCTGGGACAAGGTGCGCTTCCGCCAGGCGGTGCTGGCCGGCGACGAACTGCATCTGCGCTTCCGCTTCACCGCCGCGCGGCCGAGCCGCCAGCCCGGCCGCGGCCTGGTCACCGAGTTCCTCGAGCTGGTCAACCAGGATGGCGCGGTGGTCATCGAGGCCGAGCATGTCGCGCTGATCCTGGCGCGCGGCTGATTCGCGAAGTTCCGTGCCGGTGGCACGCGGTTTGCTGGACCAACTGATTCCTGTCGTGAGTGGTGGCCGCAGCGATCGCGGGTGGCCAGGCAATTCGAGCAACGGGATACAAGCCATGCTGATGCGTCGCCTTTTCGCCGGTCTTGCCGGCGCCCTCCTGCTGGGCGGCGTCGCCCAGGCGCAAGCCCCCGCCGCCGCCTGCGCGCCCAGGGTGCCGGCGGCGAATCTGCTGGAAGCCGGCAAGTGGCAGATGTCGATCAACCCGACCCTGCCGCCGCAGCAATTCGTCGACCGCAGCGGCGAGCTGCAGGGCCTCAATGTCGAGCTGGCCCGCGCCGTCGCGCAGAAGCTCTGCCTGGAGCCGGTCTTCCTGCGCATGGATTTCCCGCCGATGGTGCCGGGCCTGCGCGCCAACCGGTTCGATACCATCAACACCGGCCTGTTCTGGACCGAGGAGCGCTCGCGCCTGTTCTACATGGTGCCGCATGCGCAGCAGGCGATCAGCGTCTACACCCTGCCCACCAGCACCCTCACCATCACCAGGTTCGACGACCTGGCCGGCCGCGTCGTCGGCATCGAGAGCGCGACCTACCAGGAGCGCAAGTCGCGCGAGGTGAATGCCGAGATGGTGGCGCGCGGGCTGAAGCCGATCGATTTCCGCACCTTCTCCACCGCCAGCGAGACGGTCGCCGCGTTGCGCGCCGGCCAGCTGGAGGCCGCGGTCAACATCGACGAGACCGCGAATGATCTCGTGCAGAAGAAGGTCGCAAAAATCCATCTGAGCGGCCTGTTCGGCACCGACATCACCTTCGCCTTCCGCGACCGGGTGATGGCCCAGGCCTTCGCCGATGCGCTGAACGCGCTGAAGGCCGATGGCACCTATGACCGGCTGTTCGACAAGTTCGGCATGACCCGGCTGGCCGGCAGCAGCTTCGCCATCCGCGGCCCCGGCCCCGGCGGCAGCTGAGGCAGGGGCAGGGGATCCGGCCGATGTTCGACGTCAACGCCTTCCTGTCCTATCTGACCAATGCCTATCTGCTGCAGGGCGTGCTGGTGACGATCGGGCTGACCGTCGCCACCATGGGCATCGGCCTGGTCCTCGGCACCGCGCTGGCCCTGATGCGGATGTCGCGCAGCGTGGCACTGTCGCTGCCGGCGCGCGGCTATGTCTGGGTGTTCCGCGGCACGCCGCTGCTGGTGCAGCTGGTGCTGATCTATACCGGCCTGCCGCAGCTGGGCATCAAGCTCGGCGTGCTGCCCTCGGCGCTGCTGGCGCTCAGCCTGAACGAGGCGGCCTATCTGTCGGAGACCATCCGCGGCGGCTTCCAGGGCGTCGCCAAGGGCCAGCGCGAGGCCGCCCATGCGCTCGGCCTGTCGCGCTGGAACACGCTGCGCCTGGTGCTGCTGCCGCAGGTGGCGCGGCTGATCATCCCGCCGCTGGGCAACTCGCTCAACGGCCTGCTGAAGGCGACCTCGCTGGCCTCCGTCATCTCGCTGGAGGAGCTGATGCGCCGCAGCCAGGTGCTGATGCAGGAGCGCTTCGAGGTGCTGGAGCTCTATTGCGTCGCCGCCGTCTACTACCTGGTGCTGACCACGCTGTGGAACCTGGTGCAGGTCCGGCTGGAGGCGCATTACGGCCGCGGCTATGCCGAGACTGCCTCGGCGCCGCGGCCCGGCGCCGCGGTGCCGGCGGCCAATCCGGCATGATGCGCCGCGCTTTGACAGGGCCGCGCCCGCTGCTCGGCCTCGCCGCCTGCGTGCTGCGCGAGCCGGAGATCGTCGCCATCACCCGCAGCGCCGGCCTCGACTGGCTGCTGGTCGATACCGAGCACGCCGCCTTCGACCTGGCCGCCATCGCCCGCATCACGCTGGCGGCGCGGCTGGCCGGGCTGCCCTGCCTGGTGCGCGCCACCGGCCCACGGCAGCCGGACCTGGCCCGGCTGCTCGACATTGGCGCCGAGGGGCTGGTGATCCCGCATGTCGACAGCGCCGCCGAGGCGCGCGACATCGTCGCCCGCTGCCGCTTCGCGCCCATTGGCGGGCGCTCGGTGCCCGGGCCGCTGGCCGGCTTCGGCTTCGCCAATCCGCCGGTGACAGCGATGATGGCCGCCGCCGAGGCGGAGACCACCCTGGTCGCCATGATCGAGAGCGCCAATGGCCTGGCCGAGGCCGCGGCCATTGCCGCGACCCCCGGGATCGACGCGGTGATGGTGGGCGCCAACGACCTGGCGA
The DNA here is from genome assembly GCF_037145735.1 of Roseomonas sp. USHLN139. Classification (NCBI taxonomy): domain Bacteria; kingdom Pseudomonadati; phylum Pseudomonadota; class Alphaproteobacteria; order Acetobacterales; family Roseomonadaceae; genus Roseomonas; species Roseomonas sp. USHLN139. Next base: position 45,522 of record NZ_JBBCWY010000003.1, read on the forward strand.
ACGATCTCGGCCATCCCGGTCTGCTGGACCATCCGGCGGTGCGCGACGCCTTCCAGGCCATCGCCGCCGCCACCCATGCGGCGGGCAAGGTCTTCGGCGTCATCGGCCTGCCGCCGGCGCTGCTGCCCTCGCATGCGGTGGCACTCGGTGCCCGCCTGGTCGTCGGCACCAACGACATCAACCTGCTGGTCGACGGCGCCCGCGAGCTGGCCGGAAAACTGAAAGAAAACTTCGGCTGATCAGCGCTGCACGATGTCCTCGCCGGCCTCCTTTGGCAGGCGCATGGCCAGCGGCGCCGCCAGCAGGGTCAGCAGCGCGCCGGTCAGGAAGGCGGCGGTGAAGTCGGGCATCGCCGCCACCTCCCGCCCGCCCGCCGCGACGCTGATCTGCAGCGCCGCCGAGGCCACCACCACGCCGAGCGCCAGCGGCAGCTGCTGCGCCGTGCTGTAGAGGCTGGTCGCGGCCGAGAGCTTCTCCTGCGGCACATCGGCATAGGCCAGGGTGTTCAGCGTGGTGAAATGCAGGCTGCGGAACAGCCCGCCCAGCAGCAGCACGACGAAGACCGCCGCCATCGGCCAGCCGGGGCGGAAGGCGCCGCAGGCGGCGATGGTCAGCGCGGCGCAGACCGCGTTCCAGATCAGCACGTTGCGGAAGCCGAAGCGGCGCAGCGCGAATTTCGCCATCGGCTTCATGGCAAAGGCCCCGAGGGCGGTGGCGAAGCTGATCATGCCGCTCTGCGAGGCGCTGGCGCCGAAGCCCAGCTGCAGGGTCAGCGGCACCAGGAAGGGCACCGCGCCGGCACCGACCCGGAAGATGGTGCCGGCCACGTTCGGCACCCGGAAGCTCGGGATCGCCAGCAGGGAGAAATCGAGGGCGGGGTTGGCGGCACGCAGGCAGTGCCGCACCGCGACGAAGCTCAGCAGGAGGCCGGCGGCCAGCGCCGCCTCGGCCAGCCAGGGCGCGACCAGGCCGCGGCCCAGCGTCTCGAAGGCGAACATCAGCGCGGCCAGCGCGGCGCCGACCAGGGTCAGCCCGCGCAGGTCGGGCGGCGGCGGCAGGCTGCGCGGCAGCGCCGGGATGACCCGCCAGACCAGCAGCAGCCCGAGCAGCCCGACCGGGACATTGATCCAGAACACCGCGCGCCAGGAGATCAGGTCGGTCAGCAGCCCGCCCACCGGCGGCCCCAGCAGCGGCCCGAGCAGCCCCGGCATGGTCAGCCAGGTGGTGACCGAGAGCAGTTCCTCCTTCCGCACCCGGCGCAGCAGCAACAGGCGTCCGACCGGCACCATCATGGCGCCGCCCAGCCCCTGCAGCACGCGCGCCGCCACCATCTCGGCCAGGCCGCTGGACAGGCCGCAGAAGGCCGAGGCCAAGGTGAAGGTGGCGATCGCCACCATGAAGACCTGCTTGGCGCCGAAGCGGTCGGCGACCCAGCCGGAGAGCGGGATGAAGACGGTCAGCGCCACCAGGTAGGAGGTGATGGCGACGCCCATCACCAGCGGGTCCTCGCCCAGCGAGCGCGCCATGGCGGGCAGGGCGGTCGCCACCACGGTGCTGTCCAGGTTCTGCATGAACAGGGCGCTGGCGACGATCGCGGCCATCACCCGGGGGTCGGGCATCTTCGGTTCGGGTAGCGCGTCTTCCTGGGGCATCAGGCTCCGCCGGGCAGCTAGGATTGGTGCCAAGCTAGCCCTGTCGGCGGCGCCCGGCCAGACGCGGCGGCCGCAGGGCTAGTCCTCGATCTCCGCGGTGATCCGGCCCGGCGCCAGCTGCGTCCGGTCGGCCAGATGCTCCAGCAGGCGGCGGGCGAGGGCGATGGCGCCGCTTTCCTCCTCCAGCGACTCGGCACCCTGCCAGGGCGCCTCCGGCACCGCCTCGCCCTGCCAGGAGAGCGTCAGCCGCACCGTGGTGCCGAGCAGCGCCAGGTCGAGCCGCAGCGGCGTTCCCGGCGCCGCCAGCAGGGCGGCGACCTCGCCGAGCTCGGCCGCCACCATCGCCATGCGGGTCGCGGTGTCGGCGCGCAGCCCCCAGCCGCGCGCCGCACCCTCGGTCAGCGCGGCGAGGTCGGGGGGCAGGTCGCCGGCGCGCCACTCGAGCCGGCTGCGCGGCGCCGTGCCGATCTGCAGTACCGCGTTCAGCGCCAGCGCCACCACCACCGACAGCGCCAGCGAGGAGCTGACCAGGCCGCGCGCGAAATCCGGCAGTCCGGCATAGAAGCCGGGCAGGGCGTCGAAGGACAGGCCGAGGATCAGCGCCGCGCCGATCACCAGGATGCGCCGCGTGTCCAGCACGCGCTGCGTCAGGATGCCCATCCCGGCCATGACGATATGGGTCGCGGCGAAGAACAGGCAGGCGGCCACCACATGCAGCGGGATGGCCAGCAGCAGCCGCGCGCTGCCCGGCACCAGCCCGACCAGCAGCCAGCCGGCGGCGATGCCGAAGCCGACGCGGCGCGACAGCACCCCGGTGGCGCGGGCCAGGCCGACCGAGGCGGAATAGGTGTTGACGCCCACGGTGCCCAGGATGCCGGCCGCCAGCGTGCCCAGCCCGTCGGCCAGGACGCCGGCGCGGATCGTCTCGAAATCCGGCCGCCGCCAGCGCGGATCGGCCGCCTGCTGGCTGACCACGATGTCGCCCGCGGCGCGCAGCGTGCAGGCGACGGCGCCGACCAGCACCCCCGGCACCAGCACCAGGTCCAGGCTGGGCACCGCCAGCGGCCAGACCACCCATTCCAGCGGCAGGGCCGGGACCGCCGGCGTCGTGCCGCCGGCCAGCAGCGGCAGCAGCAGGTGGGTCGCCGTGCCGCCGGCCATGCCCAGCAGCATCGCCGCCCGCCGCCAGGCCAGCCCGCCCCAGACCGCGGCGCCGACGGTCAGCGCCAGCGTCACCCCGACCGTGGCGCCGTAGAACTCGGCCTGGCCGCGGCCGGCGACATCGCCGCCGGTCAGCATCAGCCGCACCGCGATCAGCCCCAGCGTGATGCCGATCTGCAGCACCACCAGCCCCATGATCTCCGGCGGCAGCAGCCGGCGGATGCGGAACAGCAGGCGCGACAGCAGGATCTGGGTCAGCCCGGCGACCATGATCAGCCCGGCCGCGGCGCCGAGGCCGCCGCCCTTCGCCGCGGCCAGCAGCGGCGGCAGATAGGCGGCGCTGAACACCGCCGGCAGCAGGAAGCCGCTGCCGATGCCGCGCCAGCGCAGGCATTGCAGGAAGCTGGCGACGCCGATGGCGATCATCGACAGCGTCACCAGCCGTGCGGTGGTCACCAGGTCCAGCCGCGCCGCATCGGCGACCAGCAGCGGGAAGATGAGGATGATGCTCATCAGCCCCATGTGCTGCAGCACGGCGACCAGCAGGGTGCCGAAAGGGACGGCGTCGTCGCGGCCGTAGCTGTCCAAGCGTGTCATCCCCCCGGGCTCTGGCGGCAGGATGGACCGGGACGCGCGGGCAGGGAAGGGTGGCCGGCAGCCGGGGGGCAGTGCCTCCCCCCGGACCGCTCTGGCCTATTCCGCCGGCTGCGCCGCCACGCCAGCGCGGCTGAACTTCCGCGCGAGGCCGTCGAAGGCGAGATAGAGCACCGGCGTCACGAACAGGGTCAGCGCCTGCGACACCGCCAGGCCGCCCACCACCGCGAGGCCCAGCGGCTGGCGCAGCTCGGCCGCGGCGCCCCAGCCGGCGGCGATCGGCACGGCGCCGGCGGCGGCGGCCAGCGTCGTCATCATGATCGGGCGGAAGCGCAGGATCGAGGCCTCGCGCACCGCGACCAGCGCATCCTCGCCGGCGCGCTGCCGGGCGAGGGCCACGTCGACCACCATGATGGCGTTCTTCTTCACCAGTCCGATCAGCAGCAGCACGCCGATCACCGCGATCACCGACAGGTCCAGCCCGAACAGCCACAGCGTCGCCAGCGCGCCCAGCGCCGCCGGCGGCAGGCCGGAGAGGATGGTCAGCGGATGCACCAGGCTCTCATACAGCACGCCCAGAACGACATAGACGATCAGCACCGCGGCGATCAGCAGCGCCCCCTGGCCGGCCAGCGCCTGCTGGAAGATCTGCGCCGTGCCGGCATAGCCGGAGACGATGGTCGGCGGCAGGCCGAGCTCGCGCTCCACCGCCGCGATGGCCTCGGTCGCCTGGCCCAGCGCGACCCCCGGCGCGGTGTTGAAGCCGATGGTCACCGCCGGCAGCTGGCCTTGATGCGCCACCGTCAGCGGCCCGACCCGGCGCTCCAGCGTGGCGATGCCGGCCAGCGGCACCAGCCGCCCGCCGCTGCCGCGCAGATAGATCTTGGACAGGCCGGTCTCGTCCATCTGGTCGCGCGGCAGCGCCTCCAGGATGACCGAATAGCTGTCCGAGGCGCCGAAGATGGTGCTGATCTGCCGCGCCCCGAAGGCGGAGTAGAGCGCCTGGCGCACCTGGTCGACGGTGACGCCGAGCGCCGCCGCGCGGTCGCGGTCGACATTCACCGAGAGGATCGGCGCCGCCATCTGCAGGTCGGTGTTGACGTCCTGCAGCATCGGCAGCCGGCGCAGCGCCTCGGTCATCCGCTCCGACCAGTCGTAGAGCTCCTCCGAGCGCAGCCCCTGCAGCGTGTACTGGTAGAGGGTGCGCGACTGACGGGCGCCGAAATTTAGGTTCTGGATCGGGTTGTAGAAGACCCGCATGCCGGGGATGCCGCCGGTCTGCCGCCGCAGCTCCTGGATGATCTCGGTCACCGGCTTGCGCTGGGCGCGCGGCTTCAGCTGCACGAACATGCGGCCCTGGTTCAGCGCCTGGCTGCTGCCGCTGATGCCGACGATCGAGTTCACCAGCTCCACCGAGGGGTGGTTGCGGATGATCTCGGCGATGCGCGCCTGGCGCTGGCCCATGTCGTCGAAGGAGGCGTCCTGTGGCCCCTCGGTGCCGACGCTGAGCAGGCCGGTATCCTCGACCGGGAAGAAGCCCTTGGGGATGGTCACCGCCAGCCAGACCGACAGGCCGATCGAGGCCAGGAACACCACCCAGACGCCGAAGCGGAAGCGCAGCGTCACGTCCAGCATCCAGCCATAGCCGCGCTCGACGGCGCGGAAGCCGCGCTCGAGGAAGGCGTCGAAGCGGCTGGGCTTGCCATGCGCCGGCAGGTAACGGGCCATCAGCGGCGTCACCGTCAGCGAGACGACGCAGGAGACGACCACCGCCAGCGAAACGGTGGCGGCGAAGGCGTTGAAGACGCGCCCCACCACGCCGCCCATCATCAGGATCGGCAGGAAAACCGCGACCAGCGACAGGGTGATCGAGATGATGGTGAAGCCGATCTCCTTGGCGCCGCGGATCGCCGCCGGGAAGGGGGCCATGCCCTCCTCCATGTGGCGGACGATGGCCTCCAGCATGACGATGGCATCGTCCACCACCAGGCCGACCGCCAGGGTCAGGCCGAGCAGGGTGATGTTGTCGATGCCGTAGCCCAGCGCGTACATGACGCCGAAGGTGCCGGCCAGCGAGATGGGCACGGCGATGCCCGGGATCAGCGTGGCGCTGACCTTGCGCAGGAACAGGAAGATCACCAGCACCACCAGGCCGATGGCGATCATCAGGTGGTGCTGCACGTCATGCACCGCGTCGCGGATCGAGACCGAGCGGTCCAGCATGACCGTGACCTCGGCCCCCGGCGGCAGCGCGGCCTGCAGGCCGGGCAGGGCGGCGCGGACGCCGTCCACCACCTCGACCGTGTTGGCGTCGGGCTGGCGCTGCACCGCCAGGGTCAGGCCGCGATCGCCGTTCATCCAGGCGGCGACCCGGTTGTTCTCCACCCCGTCGACCACGCGGGCCACGTCCTGCACGCGGATCGGCGACGTGCCGCGGCCGCCGATGATCAGCCGGCCGAAGGCCTCGGCATCCTGCAGCTGGTCATTGGCGCGCAGGGTCAGCTGCTGGCGCGGGCCGTTCAGCGTGCCGACCGGGGTGTTGCTGTTGGCGGCCGCGATCGCCCGCTGCGCCTCGTCGAAGCCGAGGCCCAGCGCCGCCACCCGGTCCGGGTCGAGCTGCACGCGCACGGCGTATTTCTGCTCGCCATAGGTCACCACCTGGGCGACGCCCGGGATGCGCGACAGGGCGGGCGAGATCAGCACCGCGGCGATCTCGTTCAGCCGGTAGAGGGGGACGTCGCCGCCGCGGAGATTCAGCAGCACCACCGGCGCATCCGCCGGGTTGGTCTTGCGGAAGCTCGGCGGGTTGGTCATCTCGGCCGGCAGCCGCCGCTGGGCGCGGCTGATCGCCGCCTGCACGTCGAGCGCCGCGGCGTCGATGCTGCGGCCGAGCACGAATTGCAGGGTGATCTGGGTGGTGCCCTGGCCGCTGGTGGACGACATCTGGTCGATGCCGGCGATGGTGGAGAATTCGCGCTCCAGCGGCAGGGCGACCGAATTGGCCATGGTCTCCGGGCTGGCCCCCGGCAGGTTGGCCGAGACCGAGATCACCGGGAAGTCGACCCGCGGCACCGCGGCGACCGGCATCTGGAAATAGGCGACGATGCCGGCCAGGATCGCGGCCGCCGCCAGCAGCCCGGTCATCACCGGGCGGCGGATGCAGAGCTCGGAGATATGCATCCCGGCGGTTCCTCAGCTCTGCGGTCGGCTGGCGGGGCGCTCGACGACGCGGGCGCCGTCGGAGAGCAGCTGCGCCCCCTCGATCACCACCTTGTCGCCGGCGGCGATCTCGGCCTGCAGCACGGCGCGGCCGCCGACCACCCGCTGCAGCGTCACGGCGCGGCGACGGGCGCGGCTCTCGCCATCGACCACATAGACGTAGCGGCTGTTGCCCGAGCCGGTCTGCACCGCCTGCACCGGCACGCTCAGCGCGTCCGGCTCGACCCGCGGCACCAGCACGACATTGACGTACTGGCCCGGCCACAGCGCGTTGTCCGGGTTCGCGAAGCGCGCCTTCATCTGCACCGTGCCCGAGGTGGTGTCGACCTGGCTGTCCAGGAAGACGACGCTGCCCTGCACCGGCGGGTGGCGGTCGCCCGGCGGATGCGCGGTGACCATCGGCCGGCCGCCACGCAGCGCCGCCTGCACCTCCGGCAGCCAGCGCTCGGGCACGGCGAACTGCACCTGGATCGGGTCGGTCTGGGTGATGGTGGCCAGCGGCGTGTTCTCGCCGGCGCGCACCAGGTTGCCCTCGGTCAGCGGCAGGGCGCCGAGCCGGCCGCCGATCTCGGCGCGGATGCTGGCGAAGTCGAGCGTCAGCCGGGTCTGGCTGATCAGCGCCTCGCCGGCCTTGACCGTGGCCTCGGCGGCGGCGGCATCGGCCTGCGCCTGCTCGTAGCGCTGGGCGGCGGTGAAGCCCTCGCCGCGCAGCGAGGCGTAGCGGTTGGCATCCGAGCGGGCGCGCACCGACTGGGCGCGGTCGCGCGCCAGCTGCGCTTCCTGCTGCGCCAGCAGCGCCTGGGTCATGCGCGAATCGATGGTGAACAGCAGTTGGCCCCGCTCCACCCGCTGGCCTTCCTCGACATGCTGCTTCTCGATCTGGCCGTCGACGCGGCTGCGCACCGAGACCGTGGCCTCGGCGACGACATTGCCGTTGACGGTGATCTCGAGCGGCACCGGGCCGCGCGCCGCCGGGCTGACCACCACCGGCAGGGTGGGGCCGGCAGAAGGGGCGGGGGTGGCGCTGGGCGCGGCGGTCTGCGCCCGCAGCGGGGTGGCGCCGCTGGCCAGCAGCGACAGGAGGCCGGCGCTGAACGCGCCCGCCAGGAGGGGGAGAAGCGAACGCGGGGGCATCATGACCCATGGCATTAGGCTGCCATGCCGGCAGCGCAAAGCGACGGTTGCCCGCTGTTACATTAAATCATCAAAATAACCGGAGCCGCAGCCGTTCCCGTGCTGCAGGCCTGCCATTCTGCGGAAACATGGCCGCCCGGATGGCCGATCCGGCCGAAAACGACAAAACCGCGGATGGCAGGCCCGGAAGGGCCCACCCCGCGGCTGTCGAGTCGCTCCCAGGACCTGGCCGGGTCCCCGCCTGCGGCAGGGGCGCCGGCCGGGTCCTGACGGACGTCAGAAGCCCTCGCGCTCCAGGCGCTTGCGCTCCACCTTGCGGGCGCGGCGGACGGCCTCGGCGGCCTCGCGGGCGCGGCGCTCCGACGGCTTCTCGTAGTGGCGGCGCAGCTTCATCTCGCGGAAGACGCCTTCGCGCTGCAGCTTCTTCTTAAGGGCCTTGAGGGCCTGATCGATATTGTTGTCCCGAACGACGACCTGCACGCTGTGCGGTCTCCTCTACTGAGCAAGTCCCGGCACCAGGTCCTGGCACGGCGGGGAATGTGGAAAAGGAAGCACGAAGCGCCGGTGCAAGCGCCGGTGCCTTCCTGCAAGGTGCCGCTGCCCTTAGCATGCCGGGCCGGCGGAATGAAAGCCCTTCCCGCGGGCGCGGCGGTTCCCAATCTAAGCCCATCGCCGCCCTGTCATCCGCACCCTGTCGCCCGCAACGGAGGACGTCCGCCATGGCCATCCTGAAAATCGCCCGCATGGGCCACCCCGTCCTGCTGCAGCGCGCGGCGCCGGTCGAGGATCCGCGCGATCCGGAGATCCGCCGGCTGATCGCCGACATGGCCGAGACCATGCTCGACGCCCAGGGACTCGGCCTGGCGGCGCCGCAGGTGCATGTGCCGCTGCGCCTCTTCGTCTGGCGCAACGGCGACAGTGTCGCCGCGCTGATCAACCCGGAGATCGAGCTGCTCGGCCCGCCCGACCAGCGCGGCTGGGAGGGCTGCCTCTCCATCCCCGGGCTGCGCGGCAATGTCGAGCGCGCGCACCGCGTCGCCTTCCGCGGCATCGATGTCGACGGCGATGCGGTGGAAGGCGAGGCCGAGGGCATGCTGGCCCGCGTCATGCAGCATGAATACGACCATCTGGACGGCATCCTCTATCCGAGTCGGATGACCGACCATGCCCTGTTCGGCTTCACCGAGGAGCTGGCCCGTGCCGCCGCCGCCCAGCACGTCCCGGCCCCGGCGGAGACCGCGCGGTGACCGGCATCCCGGATCCGCTCCCGGGCCCGGCGCCGAGGCGCTGCCCGGCCGGGGGGCTGGAGCGCAGCGCCGAGCGCGACGCGGCGCTGCGCGCCCTGCTGCCGGAGGTGCCGCGCCTGGGCTGGAGCCTGGCGGCCCTGCGCGCCGGCCTGCTCGCCGCGGGGCGCGACCCGGAGGGCGCCGAATCGCTGTTCCCCACCGGGCCCGTCGGCCTGGTCGAGGCCTGGTGCGACCTGGCCGATCGCGACATGGCCGCCGCCGCCGCGGCGCAGGGGCTGGAGACGCTGCGCATCCCCGCCCGCATCCGCGCCCTGGTGGTGCTGCGGCTGCAGCAGGCGGCGCCGCATCGCGAGGCGGTGCGCCGCGCCGGGGCGCTGCTGGCGCTGCCCTGGAATCTGGGCGCCGCCACCCGGGCCACCGCCCGCACCGTGGATGCCATCTGGCTGGCGGCGGGCGATGCCTCCACCGACCTGTCCTTCCACACGCGGCGGATGATCCTGGCCGGGGTCTATGGCAGCACCCTGGCCTTCTGGCTGCGGGCCGAGGACATGGCGGCGACGCTGGACTTCCTCGACCGCCGGCTGGCCGATGTCGCCCGGCTGCAGAAGCGGCGGCCCCGCGCCGCCTGACCAAGCCGTGCCGCGCAGGGCTTCCCGCGCTGAGCTTTCCCGCACGCTTTGGACTTGCAAGCAGGGGCGAGTCGCGGCACAGGCCGCCCCTTGCTGCAAGGATCTCCCGCGTGACCGAGACCTCCTCCGCGCCGCTGGTCGGCATCATCATGGGCAGCCGTTCCGACTGGGAGACCATGCGGCACGCGGCCGAGACCCTGGACAAGCTCGCCATCCCGCATGAGACGCGGGTGGTCTCGGCGCATCGCACGCCGCAGCGGCTCTATGACTATGCCCAGGGCGCGGCCGGGCGCGGCCTGCGCGCCATCATCGCCGGTGCCGGCGGTGCCGCCCACCTGCCGGGCATGGCCGCCGCCATGACCCGCCTGCCGGTGCTCGGCGTGCCGGTCGAGAGCCATGCCTTGAAGGGCATGGATTCGCTGCTCTCCATCGTGCAGATGCCGGCCGGCATCCCGGTGGGCACGCTGGCCATCGGCCGTGCCGGCGCGGTCAATGCCGCGCTGCTGGCCGCCGCCATGCTGGCCACCACCGATGCGGCGCTCGCCGCCCGCCTCGACGACTACCGCGCCGCCCAGACGGCGTCCGTCGCGGAGGAGCCGGCATGAGCGGCACCGCCCCCTCCGCGCCGCTGCCCCCCAATGCCACCATCGGCATCCTGGGCGGCGGGCAGCTTGGCCGCATGTCGGCGCTCGCCGCCGCCGAGCTCGGCTATCGCTGCCACATCTATGCGCCCGACGCCGATTCGCCCGGCATGCAGGTGGCCGCCGCCAGCACCGTCGCCGGCTACGAGGATGTCGAGGCGCTGCAGGCCTTCGCCGCCGCCGTCGATGTGGTGACCTTCGAATTCGAGAACGTCCCCGCCCGCACCCTGGAGATCCTTTCTCCTCTGGTGCCCTGCCGGCCGGGTTGGAAGGCCCTGGCGGTCTGCCAGGACCGTCTTCTGGAAAAGGAATTCCTGGAGAAGGCGGGGGTGCCCGTCGCCCCCTGGCGCGCGGTCCACAGCCTGGCGGAGCTCGAATCGGCGGTCGCCGAGATCGGCCTGCCGGCGGTGCTGAAGACCACCCGGCTCGGCTATGACGGCCGCGGCCAGGCGGTGCTGCGCGAGGCCGCCGACCTCGCCGCCGCCTTCGCCCGGCTCGAGCCCAAGCCGCTGATTCTCGAGGCTTTCGTGCCCTTCACCCAGGAGCTCTCGGCGGTCGCCGCGCGCGGGCTGGACGGCACCACGGCGGTCTATGACGCGGTGGAGAACCACCACCACCACCATATCCTCGACCTGTCCTTCGCCCCCGCCCGGGTGCCGCAGGCCGCCGCCGAGGCCGCCCGCCGCCATGCCGGCCGGGTCGCCGAGGCGCTGGAGCTGGTCGGCGTGCTGGCGGTCGAGTTCTTCCTGCTGCCCGATGGCAGCCTGCTGGGCAACGAGATCGCGCCGCGGCCGCACAATTCCGGCCACTGGACGATGGATGCCTGCCTCGCCAGCCAGTTCCACCAGCATGTCCGCGCCGTCGCCGGCCTGCCGCTCGGCAGCCCCGAGCGGCACTCCGACGCGGTCATGCGCAACCTGGTCGGCGCTGAGGGCATGGCAAAGCTGCCGGCGTTGCAGGGCGACCACAGCGTGGCCCTGCATCTCTATGGCAAGGCGGCCGCGCGCCCGGGGCGGAAGATGGGCCACGCCAACCGGGTCATCCCCCTTAATACTCTGAAAAATATGGAAGATTCCGAGGTGCTCGCGGGTCTGTGACCAAAATGCCCATGGTGCCTGTGGCGCGGATGCCACAGGTGGTGGGAAACGTGGCACAGCATACTGCAAGCGGCCGCAGAGAGTGCTACTTCAGGGTTCACGCGGCGCCGTGACTCGGGGGGGATCTTCGTGGATGCGCGCTGCGAGCATGCCTTTGGTGGATCGAGGAGAATTCTAATGAGCCTCAAGAAGGCGCTTCTGGCCGCGACGGTTCTGTCGCTGCCGCTCGCGGCTCAGGCGCAGCCGATCACTGGCGTCTATCTCGGCGCTGGCGCTGGCTACAACTACCTGCAGGACGCGGACATCACCGCTTCCGGCTCGACCGCTGCGATGCAGACGGCCCGTGGCGCCACCCGCAAGATCGAGGGTGAGTTCGAGCACGGCTTCGGCGGCGTTCTGAGCATCGGTTACGGCTTCGGCAACGGCCTGCGCGCCGAGGTCGAGGGCAACTACCGCCAGAACGACGTTGACACCCTGAAGGCCGGCGGCACGCTGCCGGGCATCGGTGGCACCGTCCGCACCTATGGCGCGATGGTCAACGCCCTGTACGACTTCAACCTGGGCCTCCCGGTTGTTCCGTATGTCGGCGCGGGCGTCGGCTATGTGTGGCACGACTACGACGTCGTCCGCAGCCGCGGCGCTGGCGCCTCGCGCGTGACGATCGATGGTGACGACGGCCAGTTCGCCTTCCAGGGCATCGCCGGCGCCGCCTTCCCGATCGCCGCCGTTCCGGGCCTGGCGATCACCGCCGAGTACCGCTTCCTGGGTTCGCTGGACCCGGAGTTCACCGCGGTCTCGCGTAACGCTGCTGGCGTGACCACGGCCCGCACCAAGGTCGACTCCGAGAACTACAACCACTCGGTGTTCCTGGGCCTGCGTTATGCCTTCAACGCCCCGGTCCCGCCGGCGCCGATCCCGGTGGCCGCCCCGGCCCCGGCCGCTGCCCCGGCCCCGGCCCGCACCTACCTGGTGTTCTTCGACTTCGACCGCGCTGACCTGACGGACCGTGCCCGCCAGATCATCGCCGAGGCCGCGCAGAACTCCGGCCGCGTGCAGGCGACCCGCATCGAAGTGGCCGGCCACGCCGACCGCGCCGGTTCGCCGCAGTACAACCAGCGCCTGTCGCAGCGTCGCGCCGACGCCGTGGCCGCCGAGCTGGTCCGCCTGGGCGTCGCCCGTTCGGCCATCACGGTCCAGGCCTTCGGCGAGAGCCGTCCGCTGGTCCCGACCGCCGACGGCGTGCGCGAGCCGCAGAACCGCCGCGTCGAAATCGTCCTGCGCTAATCCGCAGGCCGGTTTCCCGGCAAAGAGAAAGGGCGCCCCTCGGGGCGCCCTTTTTTTGTCTGGCCGCCGCCGTCTGGCGGCGAAGGTGGGACGCAAAAAGGGCCGCCCCTTCGCAGGGGCGGCCCTTTTGCCAGCGCGGCCGGGACGAGGCTTAGCGCGCCGCCACCTGGGTCGGCGTGGCCGGGCTGCTGCGGCGCGGCGCGCTGGCGCTGCGGACCGCCGGCGCCGGGCAGATCTGCGCCTCATAGGGGTTGGTCACCTGCTGCGACACCGACAGCGCCGCCAACTCGGCCATACCCGGCTGGGCCAGCGCCTGCTGGAACAGCGGCGCGACGTTCTGGCAGAAGAAGGAACCCTGGCGGATGCCCTCCTGGCTCTGCGCATTGGCCAGGCTGGTGATGTAGATGTCGAGCTGCTTCTGCGCGTTGCCGCCATGCACCCGGCGGAAATGGCCGCTGACCGCGCGATAGGCGGTGCCCAGCTCCTTCTGGTAGCGGGTGACGAAGGCATTGTACTGGTCATGCTGGCCGCAGCTCAGGGCGGCGACCATCAGCTGGCTCTGCAGCGCCCGCACATCCATCGCCGTCTTCTCGGCGGATTGCAGGCAGGTCTGCGCGGCGGCGGGCAGGGCGATGGCCACGCCGGCGGCGAGGGCAAGCCCCGCCAGACGCTGATGAATGCGGAACATGCGGCGAATCCCCCGACCCCGTGCGGGCCGGCTCGGCCCGTTACGAAGCTACATCAAGGCCGCAGGGTTACGGAAGCGTGATCGAAATGATGATTTGGCAATCTCTTGCGGGCGGTCCCGCAGATTCTGCCTGAAGGTCGGCCGGCCGGTCAGGCGCCGGCCCTGATGGCGGATTGCAGCGCCGCGAGACCGGCCAGGAAGTCCTCCAGCGCCATGGCCTCGGCCGGGTTGTGGGAGCCATGCTCGTTGCGGACGAAGACCATGGCCGCCGGCACGCCGCGCCGGACAAACTCGGCCGCGTCATGCCCGGCGCCCGAGGCCACCGGCTGGACCCCGGGCAGGGCGGCCTCCAGCGCCGCGCGGCCGCCGGCATCCAGCACCACCGGCGCCGCCGTCACGGGCGGGCCGAGATCGAAGGTGACGCCCCGCCGCGCGCCGATCTCGGCGCAGCGCCGCGGCAGCAGCGCCGCCAGACCCGCCAGGGTTTCCTTCTGCGTGCTGCGCAGGTCGAGGCTGAAGCTGACGACATCCGGAATGCGGGTGGTCGCCGCGGTCGTCGGGTCAACCAGCAGCTGCCCGGCGGTGAGCACCAGGTCGTCGCCCTCCTGCAGGCTGCGGGCCCAGAGCGTGTCGAGATCGTGCAGCAGCTCGGCCACGGCGAGCGCCGGGTCGCGCCGCAGATGCCGGGGCACCGCGCCGGAATGCCCAGCCTCGCCCCGGCAGCGGGCGGTGGGGAAGCGCAGATGCCCGCGCACCGCCGAGACCGGGGCGGCCGGCAGGGCGCGGTCGACCAGCACCGGCCCCTGTTCGATATGCAGCTCCCAGAAGAAGCGCGTTCGGGTGATCTCGGGCAGCGGGGCGCCGCTGCCGGCGGCGGCCGGGTCGCCACCCTGCTCGGCGATGTGCCAGGCCAGGCTCTGCCCCGAGTCGCGGCGCGGGATGGCCAGCTCGGCCGCCGAGAGCGCGCCGAAGGCCGCCCGCAGCCCGACATGCGGTGCGCCGAACCAGGGCGATTCCTCGCCGCGCAGCGCGACGGCGCGCAGCGCCCGGCCCTCGCGCATCGCCTGGCGGGCGCAGAGGAAGCCGGCCACCACCCCGGCGGCGCCGTCGAAATTGCCGCCCTGCGGCACCGAATCCATGTGGCTGCCGCAGGCCGGGGCCAGGACCTCGCCCAGCCCGGGCGGCTGCATCCAGAGATTGCCGGCAGCGTCCGACCAACTTTCCAGCCCCTGCTCGGCGGCGATCGCGGCCAGGGCCTGCAGGCAGGCGGTCTCGGCCACGCCATAGGCCGGGCGGGTGACGCCCTCGCCCTCCGCCGACAAGCGGCGGAACAGCGCCAGGAGATGGGCGGCCAGGGCAGAATCGGAATCGGGAGCCAGCATCGAATCCATTGAACCGGAAAAATCCATTTTGCTGGACTCTCCGGGCAAGTCAATGCTGGGCCGTGTCGCGCCGGCGGGTCAGCCGGCCAGCAGCTGGCGCAGCCGGGCCGCCGCGCGCTCGCCCTTCAGCGCCCCGTCCCAGAGCCGCCGCGCCAGCCCGGCATAGAGGGCGACGGTCGCCGGCTCGGCCGAGAGGGTGGCGATGCCGTCGGTGACATTGGGGTATTCGCCGAGGCGGAAGGGGCTGACCGCCACCCGCTCGGTCGGGCCGCCGAGCAGCACCTCGAAGGTCTGGCTGGGGGGGACCGCTTCCAGCAGGCCGATCTGCACGCCGATGGCGGGCGCTTCCAGCCGCGCGGCGATGGCGGCGACCTCCTCCCGGGCCCAGCGACGGCGTTCCGCCAGCGCGTCGGGCGACCCCCCGTCGCGGCCGACCAGCCCGGTCTGCAGCAGTTGCGCCAGCCGGGGCAGGGCGACCAGCGCGGTCAGCGGCCGCGGCCGGCCGGCCTGCTGGGCGCGACGTTCTTCCAGCATCGCCAGCGCGCGGGCCGTGGCGTCGCGGTCGCCGCCGGGGGCCTCCTCCAGCATCTGCCGCAGCCGCGCCGGATAGGCGGGGGAGGCGAGCAGGATCGAGATCGGGTCGAAACACGCCAGAATCTGGTCGGCCTCGGCCTCGGCCTGGCGCATCCGCTCGAAGAAGCCGGCACAGGAAGAAAAGTGCTCGACCTCGATGCCGATCAGCGCGGCGAGCGAGACGCCGAGCAGCGCCGCCGCCCGCTCCAGCAGGTCGAGCCGCGGGATGCCGTCCTTCTCATAGGTATAGAGCGCGGCGCGCGAGACGCCGAGCCGCGCCGCCACCACATCGGGCGCCAGGCCGGCGCCGAGCCGCCAGGCGCGCAGCCGCGCGCCGATCTGCCGCATATCCAGCGCCATGCCGCCGCCGCTTATCGTGATGGAAAGCCGTTCAGGCGATGATGTCGGGCACCAGCCGGCTTTCCAGCCAGGCGATCTCGTCCTTCAGCTTCAGCTTGCGCTTCTTCAGGCGCTGCACCTGCAGCTGATCGGGCAGCGACAGGGCCAGGGTGGCGATCACGGTGTCCAGATCGCGGTGTTCGCTGCGGAGCTCGTGCAGGCGACGGAGCAGGCTGTCACGGTCGGCCAGGATGGGCCTCATCGGTTGATCGGTTTGAGTCGCATCTGGGCGCAGAAAGGCCATATCATGTCCTGGCGTGGTCGCACAGCACGGTCTGACCATCAGCCCCGCTTCCTGTCGCGGTCTGGTTTGCGGCGTGGAGGAGGGGGCCTTCTGGCAGAGGGCTGGCGGCCCGTCCCGGGGGACGGCCCGGACCGGCTCACCCTGCCGCCAGGCGGGTCAAGGCCCGGTTTCCCCGTCCCTTTGGCTGTTTCAACCGCTGGAGGATCGTGTGCCGATGACGCAGCAGCCTCGCCTGCTCAGCCTGCAGGAACGCCATGCCACTCTCGAACGGCAGATCGCCGCCGAGGGGGCCCGGCCGCAGCCGGATGCCCTGTCGCTCGGCCGCCTGAAACGCGCCAAGCTGCGGCTGAAGGAAGAAATGCAAAGGCTGCGCCCCGCGCGCTGACGCCACTAGACGGCCCCCTTCTCGGGGGATTTCCGCGGGGCCGCCCTGGCCCCGCCCCACCGGGCCCGGCCCGGGGCTCCCTGGCGGGAAGCACCGGGCCACCCGGGCGAGGTCCCGCCCCGTCGCATGCCTGTGAAGGCGAAACGGCGAATGCGAAACGGTTGCAGGCACTAGGTGCCTCGCCGCGACGGGACTATAACCCCGGCTTCCCCTATGGCTTGGAGCTTGATGGACGGCATGGACGCCACCGATATCACGCGCGTGCAGACCTATCTGCGGCGCCTCTTCGGCACGGACCGCATCAACCTGATCCGCCCGGCCCGGCCGGGCCTGTCGGTCGAGGTCGCGGTCGAGGACGAGGTGGTCGGCACGCTGCACCGCGATGCCGAGGATGGCGAGGTCTCCTACGCCCTGCACCTGACGATCCTCGAGGAGGATCTGCCGCCGCCGCCGAAGAAGCCCGCCGCCGCCCCGCGCCGCTGAGCGGCCGCGCGGCCGTCCCCGCCCCGTGGCGGGGCGGCGCGCCGGGTCCGGAAGGCCGGACATGAAAAAGGGGGCACGCGGTGCGTGCCCCCTGGCAGCGTCATCCGGACCGGGCGGCGGAATCAGGCGACCTCGTCATCCTCGGCCGGGGCCAGCGGCGCCGAGGGATTGCCGCCCGAGGCCAGCACCGCCGCGTTCAGGTCGGACTGGCTGCACAGGCCCAGGATCACCGGGTCGCGCGGCTTGATATTGGCGCTGTTCCAATGGGTGCGGTCGCGCACCTTGGCGATGGTGTCCTTGGTGGTGCCCAGCAGCTTGCCGATCTGCGCCTCGGTCAGCTGCGGGAAGTTGCGCAGCAGGAAGGCGATGCCGTCCGGCCGGTCGTTGCGCTTCGAGACGGGGGTGTAGCGGGCGCCCTTGCCGCGCGCCTTCGGCACCGGCGAGGCCGTCTCCATCAGCCGCAGCCGGGCATTCGGATCGGCCTCGCAGCGCAGGATCTCCTCGCGCCGCAGCTGGCTGTTCTGCACCGGATCATAGCCGACGATACCCTGCGCGACTTCGCCATCGGCGATCGCCTGCACTTCCAGCGGATGCATGCCGACGAAATCGGCGATCTGCTCGAAGCTGAGGGACGTCTTCTCGATGAGCCACACAGCGGTGGCCTTGGGCATCAGCGGCAGGGTCATCGGAAACCTTACGAGTCGGTCGGGCTGGCGCGGGGACAGCCCCGGTTCGCACTGCATATAGAGAGGGGGAGGTATGGGGTCAAAGTCCTAGCGTCGCGGCCGGCCCGCCGCCAGCGTGGCACGGCATGCTTGGCGGCGCGGCATGGCAGGCCATATCGTTGCGCAGGGCTACCTCACAGGAGATCGGCATGGCGACGCGGCGACTGGCCACGGTGTTCGGCGGCACCGGCTTCATCGGGCGGCATCTGGTCTCCCGCCTGGCGCGGCTCGACTACGAGGTGCGCGTGGTCACCCGCCATGCCGAGGCCGTGCGGCCGCTGATGACCCAGGGCAATGTCGGCCAGGTGGTGGCGGTTCGCGCCGATCTCGCCCAGGACGCGGCGCTGGCGCGCGCGGTCGCGGGCGCCGGGCTGGTGGTCAACACGGTGGGCATCCTGGCCGAGCGCCGCCCGGGCGACTTCCAGCGGCTGCAGGGCGAGCTGCCGGGCCGGATCGGCCGCGCCGCCGCGGCGGCGGGGGTGGCGAAGCTGGTGCATCTCTCGGCGATCGGCGCCGATCCGGCGAGCGAGAGCGCCTATGCCCGCAGCAAGGCCGCCGGCGAGGCCGCGCTGCTGGCGGCCTTTCCGCGCGCCACCATCCTGCGGCCCTCGGTGATCTTCGGCCCCGAGGACCATTTCTTCAACCGCTTCGCCGGCATGGCGCAGCTGCTGCCCTTCATGCCGGTGGTCAATGGCGCCACCCGCTTCCAGCCGGTCTATGTCGGCGACGTGGCCGAGGCCGTGCTCGCCGCCGCCCGCCGCTCCGCCGCCGAGGGGCAGGTCTTCGAGCTGGGCGGCCCGCGCGTCGCCAGCTTCCGCGAGCTGATGGGCTATGTGCTGGAGGTGACCGGGCGGCCGAAGCGGCTGGTGGCGCTGCCGCCCGGGCTGGTGCGGCTGCAGGCCCGGCTGGGCGAGTTCCTGCCGAACCCGCCGCTGACCCGCGACCAGCTGATCCTGCTGCAGAAGGACAATGTGGTGTCGCCCGGGGCGAAGGGCTTCGCCGAGCTGGGCATCGCGCCGCAGGCGATGGAGGCGGTGGTGCCCGCCTATCTGACGCGGTTCCGCCCCGGCGGGGGACGCCGCGCCGCCTATCCGGTCTGAAAGTCCGGATCGGACCTTTATATCCGGATGTTCCGGCGGGAGGGCCAGGGTAGGAACAGGGCTCTAGGAAATAGGGACAGTAATGCTGTCCTTATGGCGTAAATAGGACTGGCAACCCCTGGGTGAGTGTGGCAAAGCTGCGCGCAACGGGGTGGCAGCCCCGCATGGCCTCGCAGGGCCCTGCGGCGGGCGCCCCCTGGCTCCGCCTGACCTGAAAAGAAGCCTTCCTGCCCGAAGGAACCCGCCCGATGGCCGAACGCATGCTGCAATTCGTGCGCTTGTCGCAACAGACGCCGGACAAGCGCAAAGCCACCGAGCGCCGGGCCGATTTCGGCGAGATCTACCAGCGTTTCAGCGCCGAGCGCGCGACCGAGCAGGCCAGCCGCTGCAGCCAGTGCGGCGTGCCCTTCTGCTCGATCCACTGCCCGCTGAACAACAACATCCCCGACTGGCTGAAGCTGACCGCCGAGGGCCGGCTGGAAGAGGCCTATGAGGTCTCCTCGGCCACCAACACCTTCCCCGAGATCTGCGGCCGCGTCTGCCCGCAGGACCGGCTCTGCGAAGGCAATTGCGTCATCGAGAAGGGGTTCGACAGCGTCACCATCGGCGCGGTCGAGAAGTACATCACCGACACCGCCTGGGAGCAGGGCTGGGTCAAGCCGCCGAAGCCGCGGCGCGAGGTCGACCATTCGGTGGGCATCATCGGCGCCGGCCCCGCCGGCCTGGCGGCGGCCGAGCGGCTGCGGCTGCGCGGCTGGAAGGTCACGGTCTATGACCGCTACGACCGCGTCGGCGGGCTGATGATCTACGGCATCCCGAACTTCAAGCTGGAGAAGGAGGTCGTCCTCCGCCGCCACGCGCAATACGCCGAGGCCGGCATTGAGTTCGTCCTCAACTGCCGCGTCGGCATCGACATCTCCATGGCCGATCTGCGGGCCAAGCATGATGCGGTGCTGGTGGCGACCGGCGTCTACAAGGCGCGCGACATCGGCGGGCCGGGCTCGAACCTGGCCGGCATCGTCCCGGCGCTGGACTACCTGACCGCCTCCAACCGCGAGAATCTGGGCGACCAGGTGCCGGAATTCATCGACGGCACGCTGAACGCCGCCGGCAAGAAGGTCGTGGTCATCGGCGGCGGCGACACCGCCATGGACTGCGTCCGCACCGCCATCCGCCAGGGCGCCGCCGCGGTCACCTGCCTCTATCGCCGCGACAAGGCCAACATGCCCGGCTCGATGCGCGAGGTCGCCAATGCCGAGGAAGAAGGCGTCGTCTTCTCCTGGCTCTCCGCCCCGGAAGGTTTTGAGGGTGAGGGGCATGTCACCGGCGTCCGCGCGGTGAAGATGCATCTCGGCCTGCCGGATGCCACCGGCCGCCAGCAGGTCGAGCCGATCCCCGGCAGCGGCTTCACCGAGCCGGCCGACCTGGTGATCAAGGCGCTGGGCTTCGACCCCGAGGACCTGCCCAGCCTGTTCGGCGAGCCCGGCCTGACGGTCAGCCGCTGGGGCACGCTGACCATCGACCGCCGCAGCATGATGACCAAGCTGGAGGGCGTCTTCGCCGCCGGCGACATCGTCCGCGGCGCCTCGCTGGTGGTCTGGGGCATCCGCGACGGCCGTGACGCCGCCGACCAGATCGAGGCCTATGTGCTGGCGAAGAAGGCCGCCCCCGCCATGGCGGCCGAGTGATGCGCGCGCTCGTCCCGGGCCTCGCCCTGCTGCTCGCCGCCGCACCGGCCTTCGCCCAATCCGGCCCGTCGCAGTTCCAGGGGCCGGGCGCGACCCCGGCGCCCCAGGCTGCGCCGGCCCCCAAGCCCGCCCCGCCGGCGGCCGCGCCGCAGGGCAGCGACCGCGCCGAGGCGCTGGCCGCCGCGAGAGAACTGATCGAGGCCAGCGGCTCCCAGGCGCAGGCCGAGGCCGGCATCCATGGCAGCATGGCGCAGATGGCGCAGATCGTGGCGCAGCAGAGCGGCCAGCCGGTGGCCCGCGTCACCGAGATTTTCGAGGGCATCCTGCTGCCCGAGTTCCGCGCCCGCCTGCCGGAGCTGCTCGATGCCATGGCCGCTTCCTGGGCCAGCCATCTGGGGGCGGCCGACCTGCGCGCGCTGACCGAATTCTACCGCTCGCCGCTGGGCGAGCGGCTGAAGGTCGCGACCCAGGCGGTCACCCAGGAAAGCCTGGCCTTCGGCGCGCAATGGGGCCAGCGCATCGGCCTCGAGGCGCTGACCAAGCATCGCGAGGCGCTGCGCGCCCGCGGCCTGAAGATCTGAACCGAACACGACGTCGTTCCGGGCTCCCCTGTCCCGGCCGCGAATCCAGAGGGATCGCACCATGAGCCACCTGCCTTTGAACGGCCAGACCGACGCCCTGTCCAAGACCGGCGACCTGGCCGAGACCGATGCCCTGTCCGAGACGGGCGCCGCCTTCGCCGAGCGTTTCCGCCGCAATGCCGATCTGCTGAACAGCGCGGCGCATGTCGACACCATGGAGCATGATGCCTGCGGCGTCGGCCTGATCGCGGCGCTCGACGGCCGCCCGCGGCGCGACGTGGTGCAGGCCGGCATCGACGCGCTGAAGGCGGTCTGGCACCGCGGCGCGGTGGATGCCGACGGCAAGACCGGCGACGGCGCCGGCATCCATATCGAGATCCCGCAGGATTTCTTCGCCGAGGTTGTCGAGCGCGGCGGCGACCGGCTGCGCCCGGGCCGCATCGCGGTCGGCCAGGTCTTCCTGCCGAAGACCGATCTGAGCGCGCAGGAACGCTGCCGCCAGATCGTCGAGACCGAGATCCTGAACGCCGGCTACAGCATCTATGGCTGGCGCCAGGTGCCGATCGACGTCTCCTGCATTGGCGAGAAGGCCAATGCGACGCGGCCCGAGATCGAGCAGATCCTGATCTTCGACCCCGAGCAGCGCGACCCGGCGACGATGGAGCGCGACCTCTACGTCATCCGCCGCCGCATCGAGAAGCAGGCGATCGCCGCCCAGGTGCCGGAGCTCTATCTCTGCAGCCTGTCGACGCGCTCGATCGTCTACAAGGGCATGTTCCTGGCGGAGAACCTGACCGACTTCTACCCGGACCTGCTGGACGAGCGCTTCGTCAGCCGCTTCGCCATCTATCACCAGCGCTATTCGACCAACACCTTCCCGACCTGGCGCCTGGCGCAGCCGTTCCGGATGCTCGCCCATAACGGCGAGATCAACACCGTCCACGGCAACATCAACTGGATGAAGAGCCACGAGACGCGGCTCGCCCATGACCTGCTCGATCCCTTCATGGAGGACATCAAGCCGGTCGTGCAGGCCGGCGGCTCCGACACCGCGACGCTCGACAATGTCTTCGAGCTGCTGGTGCGCGGCGGCCGCGACGCGCCGATGGCCAAGGCGATGCTGATCCCCGAGAGCATCGGCAGCAACGCCACCATGCCGCAGGCGCATCGCGACCTGTTCATGTATTGCAACGCGGTGATGGAGCCCTGGGACGGGCCGGCGGCGGTCTGCGCCACCGATGGCCGCTGGTGCATCGCCGGCCTCGACCGCAACGGGCTGCGGCCGATCCGCTACAATGTCACCGCCGACAGGCTGCTGATCGTCGGCTCCGAGACCGGCATGGTGAAGCTGGCCGAGGGCGACATCGTCGCCAAGGGCCGCGTCGGCCCCGGCCAGTGCATCGCCGTCGACCTGGAAGCGCCGCGCTTCTACGCCGATACCGAGCTGAAGGACATGCTGGCCGCGCGCCATCCCTTCGGCGACTGGGTCAACCGCACCACCAAGATCGACAGCATCGTCCGCGCCGAGGTGGACGAGATCCCGGTGCTCTCGACCGAGGAACTGCGCCGCCGCCAGCTGGCGCTGGGCATCACGCTGGAGGATCTCGAGACCATCCTGCACCCGATGGCCGAGGACGGCGCCGAGGCGGTGGGCAGCATGGGCGACGACACGCCGATCGCCGTGCTCTCCGCCCAGTATCGCGGGCTGCACCATTTCTTCCGCCAGAGCTTCGCCCAGGTCACCAACCCGCCGATCGACAGCCTGCGCGAGACGCGGGTGATGACCATCAAGACCCGGCTGGGCAATCTGGGGAACATCCTCGACGAGGATCCGACCCAGTGCGACATGCTGCAGCTGGAGAGCCCGGTGCTCTCCAACGCGGAATTCGCCGCCATGCAGGAATACATGGGCAGCACCGCCTGCACGGTCGACGCCACCTTCCCGGTCTCCGAAGGCGAGCCCGGCCTGCGCCGCGCCCTGGAAAGAATCCGGCGCGAGGCGGAGGAGGGGGTGCGCTCCGGCTGCGCCCATGTCGTGCTGACCGACGAGGCGCATGACAGCGAGCGCGCCGTCATCCCGATGATCCTGGCGGTCGGCGCGGTGCACACGCATCTGGTGCGCCACAGCCTGCGGACCTTCACCAGCCTGAACGTGCGCTCCGGCGAATGCATGGATGTGCATTACTTCGCCGTGCTGATCGGCGCCGGCGCCACCACGGTGAATGCCTATCTGGCGCAGGAGAGCATCGCCGACCGGCATCGCCGCGGCCTCTTCGGCGGCGATTCCATGGCGGATTGCGTGGCCCACTACCGCAAGGCGGTCGACAAGGGCCTGCTGAAGGTGATGTCGAAGATCGGCATTTCCGTCCTGTCCTCCTATCGCGGCGGCATGAATTTCGAGGCGATCGGGCTGTCGCGCGCCCTCGTCGCCGAATTCTTCCCCGGCACCCAGTCGCGCATCTCCGGCATCGGCCTCTCCGGCATCGCCCGGCGCGTGCTGGGCATGCACCGCAAGGCCTGGGGCGCCGACACGGTGACGCTGCCGATCGGCGGCCTCTACAAGCTGCGCCGCAAGGGCGAGGCGCATGCCTTCGACGGCAGCCTGATCCACCTGCTGCAGAACGCGGTGGAGTCCGACAGCTACCAGACCTTCAAGCGCTATTCCGAGGCGGTGCGGAAGCTCCCCCCCGTGGCGCTGCGCGACCTGCTGGACTTCCGCGCCGAGGTGGCCAAGCCGATCGCCATCGAGGAGGTCGAGAGCATCACCGAGATCCGCAAGCGCCTGATCGCGCCCGGCATCTCGCTCGGGGCGCTGAGCCCCGAGGCGCATGAGACGCTGTCCATCGCCATGAACCGCATCGGCGCCCGTTCCGACAGCGGCGAGGGCGGCGAGGACCCGGAGCGCGCCAAGCCGCGCGCCAATGGCGACAACGCCAATTCGGCGATCAAGCAGATCTCCTCGGGCCGCTTCGGCGTCACTGCCGAG
Organism: Roseomonas sp. USHLN139; assembly: GCF_037145735.1. Lineage (NCBI taxonomy): Bacteria > Pseudomonadati > Pseudomonadota > Alphaproteobacteria > Acetobacterales > Roseomonadaceae > Roseomonas > Roseomonas sp. USHLN139. Next base: position 69,414 of record NZ_JBBCWY010000003.1, read on the forward strand.
TACCTGAACAACTGCCGCGAGATCGAGATCAAGGTCGCCCAGGGCGCCAAGCCCGGCGAGGGCGGCCAGCTGCCCGGCTTCAAGGTCAGCGGCATCATCGCCCGCCTGCGCCACTCGACGCCGGGCGTCACGCTGATCTCGCCGCCGCCGCACCACGACATCTATTCGATCGAGGATCTGGCGCAGCTCATCTACGACCTGAAGCAGATCAACCCCGAGGCCTCGGTCTGCGTGAAGCTGGTCGCCCGCTCGGGCATCGGCACCATCGCCGCCGGCGTCGCCAAGGCCAAGGCGGATGCCATCCTGGTCTCCGGCCATTCGGGCGGCACCGGCGCCTCGCCGGTCAGCTCGATCAAGTATGCCGGCCTGCCCTGGGAGATGGGGCTGTCCGAGGCGCACCAGGTGCTGCTGCTGAACCGGCTGCGCCACCGGGTGAAGCTGCGCACCGATGGCGGGCTGAAGACCGGCCGCGACGTGGTGATCGCCGCCATGCTGGGCGCCGAGGAATTCGGCATCGGCACCGCCAGCCTGGTCGCCATGGGCTGCATCATGGTGCGGCAGTGCCATTCCAACACCTGCCCGGTCGGTGTCTGCACCCAGGACGAGGAGCTGCGGAAGAAGTTCGAGGGCTCGCCCGAGAAGGTGATCAACCTCTTCTCCTTCATCGCCGAGGAGATCCGCGAGATCCTGGCGGGCCTCGGCTTCCGCAAGCTGGAAGAGGTGATCGGCCGCACTGAGCTGCTGAAGCAGGTCAGCCGCGGCGCCGAGGATCTCGATGACCTCGACCTCAACCCGCTGCTGGTCCAGGCCGATGCCGGGCCCTTCCCGCGCTACTGCACGCTGGAAGGCCGCAACGAGGTGCCGGAGACGCTGGATGCCGACATGATCCGCGACGCCGCGGCGCTGTTCGAGCGGGGCGAGAAGATGCAGCTCGCCTACAACATCCGGAACACCCACCGCGCCATCGGCACCAAGATCAGCAGCAAGATCGTCCGCAAGTTCGGCATGAACGGGCTGCAGCCGGGCCATCTGACGGTGCGGCTGCGCGGCAGCGCCGGCCAGTCGCTCGGCGCCTTCGCGGTGCGCGGGCTGAAGCTGGAAGTCCTGGGCGACGCCAACGACTATGTCGGCAAGGGCCTCTCGGGCGGCACCATCGTCGTCCGCCCGGCGCCTTCCTCGCCGCTGGTCTGGAACGAGAACGCCATCGTCGGCAATACCTGCCTCTATGGCGCGACCGCCGGCGAGTTCTTCGCCGCCGGCCAGGCCGGCGAGCGTTTCGCGGTGCGCAATTCCGGCGCCACCGCGGTGGTCGAGGGCGTCGGCGCCAATGGCTGCGAATACATGACCGGCGGCACGGTGGTGATCCTCGGCGCGGTCGGCGACAATTTCGGCGCCGGCTTCACCGGCGGCCAGGCCTTCATCCACGACCGCGACGCCACCTTCGAGCACCGGCTGAACCCGGACACGCTGCTGTGGAAGCGGCTCTCCTCCGCCCATTGGGAGAGCGTGCTGCAGGGTCTGATCGGCCGCCACGCCGCCGAGACCGGCTCGCGCCACGCCGCCCGCCTGCTGAACGACTGGGCCTCGGAGCGCGGCCATTTCTGGCACGTGGTGCCGAAAGAATACGCCAAGTACCTGCCCCAGCCGATGGAGCAGGTCGCCATCGCCGCCGAGTGATTTCTGTCGGTTCGACCGGTCCCGCCGGGACCGGTCGCCACCCGAGCGCCCGTGTCAAACAGCCCGGCTAACGCCTTAAAAATGTTAAGCCTGGGCAAGATGGCGTGATGCTCGGCTAGGCGCTCACGGATGGGCATGCGATAAGCGCCCCCCCTGACCTTGCCGCGGCGTTGTGCATGAGAATCCTCTATCACCAGCCCCTCTGCCCCTATTCGCGCAAGGTTCGCCTTGTCCTGAGCGAGAAACGCATCCCCTTCGAGGTGCGGATCGAAAGGGTCTGGGAACGGCGGGAGGAATTCCTGGAAATGAACCCCAGCGGCACCGTGCCCGTGCTGGTGGAGGAGAACGGCCTGATCCTGGCCGACAGCTACGCCATCTGCGAATACCTCGACGAGGCCTATCCGGACCTGCCGCTGATGGGCCGGACGCTGGGCGAGCGCGCCGAGGTGCGCCGCCTGGTCGCCTGGTTCGACGGCAAGTTCGCCCGCGAGGTCACCGACAACCTGCTGGTCGAGAAGCAGTGGAAGCGCCTGATGGGCCGTGGCAGCGCCGATGCCGCCGCCCTGCGCGCCGGCTATGCCAATCTCAAGCCGCATCTGGACTATCTCGGCTGGCTGGCCGAGACCCGCCTCTGGCTGGCCGGCAATTCGCTGTCGCTGGCCGACCTGGCGGCCGCCGCGCATCTCTCGGCGCTGGACTATATCGGCGACCTCGACTGGTCGCTGAACGATGCCGCCAAGGACTGGTACGCCCGGGTGAAGTCGCGTCCGGCCTTCCGCCCGCTGCTGGCCGATCGCGTCAGCGGGGTGAACCCGCCGCCGCATTACGCCGACCTGGATTTCTGATTCTTTTTCGGACTGCCGTGTCCGGGTGGTGACGGTCGGTGAAACGGCCCCTCAACAGCGCGACCTGTGAGGGCGCGCTGTTCTTAGGTCAGGCGTCCCACCGTGATGCCCGGGTGACGGCACCGATGATGCGCAGGCCCCCCACGGCCGTTGATCAGAAAGAAGAAGGGGTCCAGGGGAATTCATTCCCCTGGCCTGCCCCTTGCTTCTCTTCAGGGCACCAGCCCTTCCTTCAGCCCATAGACATGCTCGCAGATCGCCCCCGCCGTGGTGATCCAGACCGTGTCGCGCTGCGCCGCGATATGCTGCAGGGCCTCGCGCAGCGCGCGCAGGCGGTAGGGCTGGCCGACGATATAGGGGTGCAGCGCGATGCCCATCACCTGCGGGCGGTTGTCGCGCACCTGGCGGCGGCGTTCCTCGAAATCGGCCAGGATCATGGCGGCGAACTGCTCGGCGCTGTCCTTGCGGGCGCCGATCGCGGGGATGTCGTTGATCTCCTGCGGATAGGGGATCGAGAGCAGCCGGCCCTCGCGGGTCTTCAGCCAGGTCGGCTGGTCGTCGTGGCACCAGTTCAGGGTGTAGCGGTAGCCGGCCTCGACCAGCAGCTCGGGCGTCGACAGGGTCTCGGCGATCCAGGGGGAGAGCCAGCCGACGGGGGGCTTGCCTTCCGCCTCGGTGATGGCGGCGGTGGCCTCGGCGATCAGGGTGCGCTCCTCCGCCTCGCTCATCAGCGACTGGCGCTCGCTGTTGGTGCGGCCATGGCCGGCGATCTCGTCGCCGCGGGCGCGATGGGCGGCGACCAGGCTGGGGGCGTGGTCGTACATCGCGCTGTTCAGCAGCACGGTGGCGGGCAGCTTCAGCTCGTCCAGCATCTCCAGCAGCCGCCAGGCGCCGACCCGGTTGCCATAGTCGCGCCAGGCGTAGTTCAGCACGTCCGGCTGCGGTCCGCCGGGGGCCAGCGACATGCCGAGGCCTTCGCCGAAGGCGAAATGCTCAAGATTGATGCCGAGATACACCGCCAGCTTCTTGCCGGCCGGCCAGCCATAGGCGGCCCGCGACGGCCAGGAATGGTAGTCGTAGCGGCCGTGGATCGGCAGCATCGGGGGCCTCCTCGAAGATATCCGGTGCGGCGGCATAGCAAGCGCCGGACCAGCCTGAACCAAGCTTCTTGCTGCGCGGTTCCCGCGGCGCCAGAAACCCGCTAGAAGCCGCTGCATGTCCAAGCCCCCGCCGGCCGAGGCGGCGTCGGCGCGTGCCCTGCTTTCAGCCACCGCCCGTCAGGGCCGGTCGCGGCTGGCGCGCCCTGTTCTGCTCGGCCTTGCCTCGATCGCCTGCGGCCTGGCCCAGGCCTGGTTCATCGCCACGCTGCTGGCCGCGCTGCTCGGCCATGGCACGGCCGGGTGGGGCGAATTCGCCGCCGCCGCCAGCCTGGCGCTGCTGTCGATCGCGCTCGGCGTGGCGCAGGAGCGGGCCCAGGCCGCCGCCGGCGCCGCGGCGCGCGCCGATCTGCGCCGCCGCGCCTTCGACCAGCTGCTGCAGGCGGGCCCGGCCGATGAGCGCCCGGTCGGCGAGCGCGCCGCCCTGGTGGTCGACCGCATCGAGGCGCTGGACGGCTATTTCTCCCGCTGGCTGCCGGCGGCGGTCCTCGCCGCGGCGGGGCCGCTGCTGATCGCCTGCGTGGTCGCGCTGGAGGACCCGCTGAGCGGGCTGATCCTCTTCGTCGCCGGCGCCATGGTGCCGGTGGGCATGGCGGTGACCGGCATCGGCGCGGCGCTGGCCAGCCGGCAGCAGTTCGACGCGCTGCAGGCGCTGTCCGGCCGCTTCCTCGACCGCATGCGCGGCCTGCCGCAGCTGGTGCTGTTCCGCCGCGAGGCGGCCGAGGCCGAGGCGCTGGGCCAGGCCGCCAATGAGCTGCGCCGCCGCACCATGAAGGTGCTGCGCGTCGCTTTTCTGTCCGGCCTGACGCTGGAGGTGATCGCCGCCGCGGTGCTGGGCTGCCTCGCCTGGCGGCACGGCAACCTGCTGGTCGGCGGCCATCCCGACCCGGCCGCCGCGCTTTTCTGCCTGTTGATGGTGCCGGGCTTCTTCGCACCGTTGCGGGCGTTTTCCGCCGCCTATCACGAGCGCATGGCGGCCAATGGCGCCGCCGCCGCCCTGGCCCCGCTGCTGGCCGCCCCCGAGTCGGAACCCGGGCTGCAACTGGCCGAGATCCCGCCGACGGTGGTGGTGACCTTCGAGCAGGTCGGCCTGACCTATGACCCGGCCCGCGGCCCGGCCCTGACCGATCTCTCCTTCAGGGTCATGCCGGGGGAAACCCTGGTGCTGGCAGGCCCCTCGGGCTCCGGCAAGTCGTCGGTGCTGCGGCTGCTGATGGGTTTCTGCCAGCCGGATGGTGGCCGCATCGCGCTGAACGGCCGCGACGCCACCGCGCTGCGCCCCGAGGAGCTGCGTCGCCTGTCCTCCTATGTCGGCCAGAAGGCGCATCTGTTCCGCGACACCATCCGCGCCAATATCGCCATGGCCCGGCCGGACGCCGCCGACGCCGAGGTCGAGGCGGCGGCCAGGGCGGCCCATGTCGCCGATTTCGCGGCCAGCCTGCCCGAGGGGCTGGACACCATGATCGGCGAGGGCGGCTACGGCCTCTCCGGCGGCCAAGCGCAGCGGGTCGCCATCGCCCGCGCCTTCCTGCGCAACCGGCCGCTGGTGCTGCTGGACGAGCCCACCGCGCATCTCGACCCGGCGACCGAGGGCGAGCTGCTCGACAGCCTGCGCCGCCTCTGCGCCGGGCGCACCGCCATCATCGCCACCCATTCCCCCGCCTTGCGCGCCCGCTTCGGCCGCGTGCTGGAGCTGGAGAAGGGCCGCGCCGGCCTGCCGCGGATGGCCGGGGAGTGAGCCGCATGATGCTGACCGATCTCCGCCGCGTGCTGGGCCTCTGGCACGCGCGCCGCGCCTGGCTGTGGTCGGGCGCGCTGGTCGCCGTGCTGGCGACGCTGGCCGGGGTGGCGCTGCTGGCGCTGGCCGGGCGCGGCGTCTCCGAGGGCCTGCGCACCGGCGCGCTGGCCGGCATCGCCGTGGGTTCCCTGCTGCTGCTGCGACCGCTGATCTTCCTCCGCCCGGCCGCGCGCTATCTCGAGCGGCTGGTGACACATTCGGCGACCTTCCGGGCGCTGGCCGATACCCGCATCTGGTTCTTCCGCCGGCTGGCCGAGCGGCTGCCCGGCGGCATCGGCCATCGCGGCGCCGGCGACCTGCTCGGCCGGCTGGTCGCCGATGTCGAGGCGCTGGACGGGCTCTATCTGCGCGCGCTCATCCCCGGCATCGCGGCGCTGGCCGTCGTCGTCGCCGTGGCCGTGCTGCTGGGCGTCGCCGGGCCGGGCCTCGCCGTGCTGGTGGCGCTGCCGCTGGCGCTGGCGCTGCTGCTGCCGCCGCTGCTGGCGCCGGGCGCGGCGCGGGCCGCCGGCGAGGTCGCCGAGGCGCAGGGCGCGCTGCGCAGCGCCGCCGTCGATCCGCTGCTCGGGCTGGAGGACGTGCTGGCCGCCAATGCCGAGCCGCGCGTCGCCGCCCGCCTGGCCGAGAGCGGCGCCGCCCTGGCCGCGACGCAGAACCGCCTGGCCCGCCGCGGCGCCTGGGGTGGCGCCGCCGGCAGCCTGCTGGCCCAGGCCGCGCTCTTCGCCGCGCTGGGCTATGGCCTGGCCGGCGGTCCCGGCGCGGTCGGCGGCACCATCATCGGGCTGTTCCTGGCGCTGGCCGCCGGCGAGGCCCTGGCCGGGCTGCCGCGCGCCGGCGCCGCGCTGGCCGCCGCCGGCGCCAGCGCCCGCCGCCTGTTCGAGGCCGCCGACACCCCGCCGCCGGTGGCCGAACCCGCCATCCCGGCCGAGGCGCCGCGCGGCCATGCGCTGCGCGCCGAGGGCGTCCGCTTCGCCTGGACCGCGGACCGCGAGCCGGTCTTCACCGATCTCAGCTTCGACCTGCCGGAAGGCGGGCGGCTGGCGCTGCTCGGGCCCTCGGGCGCCGGCAAGTCGACGCTGGCGGCGCTGCTGCTGAAGCTGGCGGCCCCCCAGGAAGGCCGGCTGCTGCTGGGCGGCGTCGATCTCGCCGCCCTCCCGGCCGATGCGGTGCGGGCACGCATCGCCTGCCTGACCCAGGATGCTCGGCTGTTCGACGACAGCATCGCCGCCAATCTGCGCCTTGCCGCGCCCGAGGCCGATGACGCCGCGCTGTGGCAGGCGCTGGAGCGGGCCGGCGTCGCCGATGTGGTGCGCGTCTTGCCGGAAGGCCTGGCGACGCGCTGCGGCGAGGGCGGCGCCCGCTTCTCCGGCGGGCAGGGGCGGCGGCTGGCGCTGGCGCGCGCCCTGCTGGCGCCGGCCGATATCCTGATCCTGGACGAGCCCGGCGCCGGTCTCGACCCTGAGGCCGAGCGCGCCTTCCTGGAGACGCTGGAGACGGCGACCGCCGGCCGCAGCGTCATCCTGATCGCGCACCGGCTGCTCGGCGTCGAGCGGCCGACCCGCATCCTGCGGCTGATCGGCGGCCGCGCCATGGCGGCAATGGGCTGAACGGGCGCGGCGCTGGAGACGGCGCCGTTCGCGGCGGCCCTGGCCGCATTGGTGTATCGCCGCCTGATCAGGCGCCGAGCTTCCGCCGGATCTCGGCCGACAGCGCCTGCAGTTCCGGCTCCGGCCGCTGGCCCAGCGCCGCGGCCATCTGACCCAGGAAGCCCGGCGATCCGGTGGCGGCGGCCTTGGTGAACCAGTCCAGCGCCGCTTCCGTGGTCGTGGCCAGCGTGCCCATGTTGAACTGCGCCCGGAAATCGCCGAGCGCCGCCGCCCGGGCATAGAGCGCCCGCGCGGCTTCCGGGTCGCGCGGCGTCTCCCAGCCTTCCTCCAGGTAGCGGCCGAGCACGGTCATCGACTTGGCATGGCTCTGCTCGGCGGCGGCGCGGAACCAGCGGAAGGCCTCGGCCCGCTGCCCGTCGCGGGCCAGCAGGCTGGCCAGGTTGTATTGCGCCCAGTCATAGCCGCGCTGGGCGCCGGCCGCGTAGATCGCCAGCGCCTTCGGCAGGTCGATGGGCGTGCCCCAGCCGAGCTCGTGGCAGCGGCCGAGCATGGTCTCCGCCTTGATGTCGCCGGTGCTCGCCGCGGTCCTGAACCAGCCGAAGGCGGCGGCCGGGTCGGCCGGGACGCCACGGCCTTCCAGCAGGATCTGCCCGAACAGGATCTGCGCCTCGACCATGCCGGCGCGGGCGGCGGCGGCGATCCAGCGGGCGGCCTCCTGCGGTGGGCCGGCGAAGGCGGCGGCCAGCTGCGCGGCCGTCGCCTCGCGCACCACGGCGGGGGCGAGGGGCGGCAAGGCGGGCGCGGGGGCGGGACGGCGGCGGCGGAACATGGCAGGGGTTATGCTGTTGCGATCCACTCGCAACAAGAGGCAGAAAGTTCAGACCGCCAGCAACCCGCCCTGCTTGGCGCGGCCGGGCAGGGGATGGCCGACCACCTCCTCGGCCAGCCGGCCGCATTCCAGCAGCGCCGCCAGGTCGAGCCCGGTCTCGATGCCGGATTCGGCGCAGAGCAACGCCAGGTCCTCGGTGCAGATATTGCCCGCTGCCCCGGCATGCTTGCCGAAGGGGCAGCCGCCGAGGCCGGCAATGGCGGCATCAAACCGCGCCACGCCGAGCCGCATTCCCTCCCAGGCATTCACCATGGCCAGGCCGCGGGTGTCGTGCAGATGCAGCGACAGTTCCAGATCCGGCCATTTGTCGCGCACCGCGCCGACGACTTCAGCAATCCGGCGCGGCGTGGCCCAGGCCATGGTGTCGGCGAGGGAAATGACCGGCGGCGCCAGCCCGACGCCGCCCGCCAGAGCGAGGATCGCGGCGATGCGGTCGATGACGGCGGCGACCGGCACCTCGCCCTGAAAATTGCAGCCGAAGGCGGCCATGATGGTGGCGCGGGCGAAGGGCACGCGGTGCTCGGCATAGAGCGCCATCAGCGCCGCGGCGGCGGCCAGGTCCTCCTCGCGGTCGCGATTCTGGTTGCGCTTGCCGAAGGCCTCGGAGGCGGAGACCGAGACGCTGCCGTCGATGGTGAGGTGCGGCGCGACCAGGGCCCGCAGAAAACCCTTGGCATTGAGCCAGAGCGCGCCGAAGGTCACGCCCTCGACGTCACGCAGCCCCTGGCAGACCATCTCGGCATCGGCCATGCCGGGCACGCGGCGCGGATCGACGAAGGAGACGGTCTGGATGCGCCGCAGCCCGGTCCCGGCCAGGGCCTGGATCAGCCGCAGCTTGTCGGCCGTGGCGATCGGGCCCTTCTCGAACTGGAAGCCTTCGCGCGGGCCTTCCTCGCGGATCTCGATGCGGGCGGGCAGCTGGGTCATGGCGCGTCGTCCGGAAGGGTCAGGATGCCCCGCTCGGCCAGGGCCTGTCGTTCATGCGCCCCGATGCCGAGGCTGTCGAGCAGCGCCGCCCCCCCTTCGCCCACCGCCGGCGGCTGGCGGTCGAGGCGGATCTGCGCCGCCTCGAAATGCAGCGGCGTCATCGGCAGGGCGGCGGTCAGCCCCTCGGCCAGCCGGGTCGCGCCCATGATGCCGCTGGCCGCCAGATGCGGGTCGTCGAACAGGTCCTCGGGATGGGCGACCGGGGCGCAGGGGATCAGCACCTCGCGGCCCAGCGCCTGCACCTCGGCCACCGTCATCGCGCCGAAGATCCTTTCCAGTTCCGGCATGATGCGCTCGCGCCCGGCGACGCGACCGGCATTGGTCGCCAGCGTGGCATCGGCCGCGAGATCGTGCAGGCCGAGGCGGGGCGCCAGCCGCTGCCAGTGCTGGTCGCTGGTGACGCCGACGAAGACCTGGCCGTCGCGCGCCTGGAAGACGTCGTAGATGCCCCAGGTGATGCGCCGCGCCGTCATCGGCGGCACCCGCTGCCCGGCGATGGCGCCGGCGGCCATGTGCTGGCCGACCATGAAGGCGACGCTCTCGAACAGCGCCGACTGCACCTTCTGGCCAAGCCCGGTGGCCTCGCGCTGGCGCAGCGCCGCCAGGATGCCGACCACGCCGAAGACGCCGCCCATGATATCGACCACCGAGGTGCCGGCGCGCAGCGGCCGCCCCGGCAGGCCGGTCATGAAGGCGAGGCCCCCCTGCATCTGCACCACCTCGTCGAGGGCGGGCAGGTCCTCGTAGGGGCCGGGGAGAAAACCCTTCAGCGCGCAATAGACCAGGCGCGGATTCTGTCCGCGCAGCTGCTCCCAGCCGAGGCCGAGCCGCTCCATCGTGCCGGGGGCGAAATTCTCGATCAGCACGTCGGCGGTCGGGATCAGTCTTTCCAGCACCGCCTTGCCGTCGGGGTGCTTCAGGTCGAGCGCCAGACTGGTCTTGTTGCGGTTGTAGGTGGCGAAGAAGCCGGTGCCGAAGCCGCCCAGCCGCCGGGTACGGTCGCCCTCGGGCGGCTCGATGCGGATCACCTCGGCGCCGAGATCGGCCAGCACCACGCCGCAGGAGGGCCCCATCACCGTATGGCCGAAATCCAGCACGCGCAGCCCGGTGAGCGGCAGGGGGTTCATTGACACAGCGGCGTTCCGTCTGACAGAATTTCTTTTCGTCAGACAGAATGAGGGTTTCTGGCCATGGCCGTCAAGCCGGCAGCCCCCCCGGAAGGGGTGGGCGCGGTCGACCGCGCGCTGTCCATCCTGCTGGCTTATCGCGCCGGCGAGGCCGCGCTGTCGCTGGCCGAGCTGGCCCGCCGCACCGGCCTGTACAAGAGCACGCTGCTGCGGCTGATGGCCTCGCTCGAACGGGCGGGGATGCTGCTGCGCGAGGGGAGTGCGGCGGAATGGCGGCTTGGCCCGGCGCTGGTCGGGCTCGGCCTGCGCGCCGCCGCGTCGGAGTCGCTGCTGGAGGCGGTGCTGCTGCCGGTGCTGCGCCGCCTGGCCGAGGAGACCGGGGAAAGTGCGAGTTTCTATGTCCGCGACGGCGAGAACCGCCTCTGCCGCTTCCGCATCGAAGGACGCCATGCGGTGCGCGACCACCTGCCGCCGGGCAGCCTGCTGCCGCTGGACCGCGGCGCCGCCGGCCATGTGCTGCGCGGCGCCGGGCTGACGGTGACCATCGGCGAGCGCGACCCGGAACTCGCCGCGGTGGCGGCCCCGGTCCATTCCGCGAGCGGCGCCCTGCTGGGCGCGCTGTGCCTGTCGGGGACGGCGACCCGCTTCATGCAGAAGCGGGAGGCCCTGTCCGCCACCCTGGCCGCGGCGGTGGCGGCGCTGCGCGGGCTCTGAGCCCCCGGTCAGACCGGCTTGGCGGGCGGCAGCACCTCGGTGATCAGGTTCGAGGCGAGCATGAAGGCGACGGTCGCGCGGTCGCGCAGAGTCACCCGCGTCTTGACGAAGCGCCCGTCGCGCACCGTCAGGCAGACCGCCTCGCCGACCCGGGTGCCGCTGTCCGCCAGCGTGGCGGCAAAGGCGCGGCAGCGCGTGCTGCCAGGGCCGGTGGCGGGGCCGCCGGACAGGATCTCGCTGGGCGGGCCGTCATTGACGCTGGCCGTGACTCTGCTGACGTCACGCAGGCGACCGGCCCTGGCGACGGCGAGGATCTCGGCGGCGCTGACTTCCAGCTCCCGCAGCACCTGCGGATTGTCGGCGCCTTCGGCGCTCAGGGTGTGGCCGCGGTCATAAACATAGACAGTGGCATGGCCGGGCAGGCCGTTGATGCCAACATAGCGTACCGCGGCGCCCAATCCGCGCAGGCCGCCCGCCTCTAAGTCGATCACCGGCTCGGTACGCTGCAGGAAGGGCATCTGCTGGCGGAAGCCCTGCACGACGGCCAGCGGGCTGGGCCGGCCAGCGGCATTGGCCGCGGTCTCCGGTGCGGCAGGGGCGCCCGGTGTGGTGCCCGGGGTCGTGCAGGCGGCCAGGGCAAGCAGGCCAAGAAGCAGGGCAGGGCGCATCGACGGTCGGTTCCGGAATGATCCGGGCCGTGATCTAGCCGCCGCGCGGCACGGCGTCCAGGCGACCGGGCTCAGCCCGCCGCCAGCCCAGCCGCGCCGTCCAGGGCGGTCATCCAGGCCCCTGGCGCCGCACCCCGCAGGCCGTTCAGCGCCGCCCGCGCGACAGCCCGTCGGCCACCAGGCTGCAGCCGGCGACGGCCGCCAGGATGGCCAGGCCCGGCCAGAGCGCGGCCAGCGGCGCCTCGAACACCGCCTCCTGCGCATTCGCCAGCATGTTGCCCCAGGAGGGTGCCGGCGGCTGGATGCCGAGCCCCAGGAAGCTGAGCACGCTCTCGGCCAGGATGGCGCCGGCGACGGCGAGCGCGCCGGCGACGGCGACCGGCGCGCGCAGCCCCGGCAGCACATGGCGCAGCAGCAGCCGCCGCTCGGAGACGCCGAGCGCCCGCGCCGCGCGCACATAGTCGCTGGCCAGGATGGTGATCGCCCCGGCCCGGGCGAGGCGCGCCACGCCGACCCAGCCGAACAGCACCAGGATGGTGGTGATGCGGATCATGTCGGTCATCGCCTCGCCGCGCGGCAGGCCGAAGCGCGCCGGGTCGATGGCCGCCAGCAGCACCAGGATGGGCAGCGCCGGCAGCGCCAGCAGCCCGTCGGCCAGCCGCATCAGCAGGGCGTCGACCCAGCCGCCGCGCCAGGCCGCCAGCAGCCCGATCGCCGTGCCCAGCAGGGTCGCCGCCAGCGCCGCCGCCAGCCCGACGCCGAGCGAGACGCGCGCGCCATAGAACAGCCGCAGCAGCAGGTCGCGCCCCAGCTCGTCGGCGCCGAGCGGGAAGTCCGGCCCCGGCGGCGCGTAGCGGGCGAAGAGGTCGGGCGCCAGCGGGTCGCGCCCCAGCCAGCCGGCCAGCCAGGGGGCGGCCATGGCGGCCAAGGCCAGCAGGACGAGGAGAAACAGCCCGAGGCGCAGCCGGGTCATCGCGCCTCGATCCGCGGGTCGAGCCAGAGCTGCGCCAGGTCGGCCGCCAGCGTCGCCAGCATGGTCATCAGCGCCACCAGCAGCAGCGCCAGCAGCGCCAGGTTGTAGTCGTTGCCCATCACCGAATCGTAGAGCAGCTTGCCCATGCCGGGCCGGGCGAAGAGCGTCTCGGTGACCAGCGCGCCGGAGACCAGGGCGCCGGCATCCAGCGCCAGCAGGGTCAGCAGCGGCACGGCGGCATTGGGCAGGGCATGGCGCCAGACCACCCGCGCCTCGCCGGCGCCGCGGGCACGGATGCTGGTGATGAAGGGTTTTTGTAATTCGGCGCCCAGCGCGGCGGTGGCGTGGCGGGCGTAGCCGGCCAGCTGGCCGAAGGCGATGGTGGCGACCGGCAGCACCAGGAAGGGCAGGGCGGACGACCCCGGCTCCGGCAGCCCGCCCGCCGGCAGCCAGCCAAGCTGCACGGCGAAGAAGATGATGAGAAGAATACCGAGCCAGAAGCTGGGCACCGCCTGGCCGAGCAGCGCGAGGCCATCGACCAGCGGCGCCAGCCGCGGCCGCAGCGCCGCCAGCGCGCCCAGCACCACGCCGATCACGGCGGCCAGGGCCACCGCCGTGCCGACCAGCGCCAGGGTCGAGAGCAGCGCCGGCCAGAGCACCGTCCAGACCGGCTGGGCGAACAGCCGGGAGAAGCCGAGCTCGCCACGCAGCAAGCCGCTCGCCCAGGCCGCGTACCGGGCGAGCAGGGGCTGGTCCAGGCCATGCAGCGCCCGCAGCCGCTCGACATCGGCCGGCGTCAGCTTCGGGTCGGCCATCATGGCCAGCGAGGCCGGGTCGCCCGGCATCAGCCCGATGGCGAACCAGGCCGCCAGCGACAGCAGCACCAGGGTGAGCGCGATCTGCGGCAGCCGCGCCGCCGCGAGCCTCAGCGCACCCGCCATTCGGTCACCCACAGCGAGGAATAATTCTGGTGGCCGGTGGGGCGAACGCCCTCCAGCCAGCGCGGCCAGACATGCGCATCCGAACGGTGCCAGAGCGGCAGCGCCGGCAGGTCGGTGGCGATCCTGCGCTGCAGCGCCGCCCACATCGGCTGGCGCTTCGCCGGATCGAGCTCGACGGGGATCGCCTCGATCAGCCGGTCGACCTCGGCATCGCGATAGCCGGTGTAGTTCTGGCCGGACCAGTTGCGCTCGGCGCGCGGGATCTCGTCGGAATGGAACAGGCTGCGCGGCACATTGGCCGGGCTGCTGACCCAGGCGAACATCGCCAGCGCCTCGAAGCGGCGGCGGCTGACCGTCTCGGCGAAGAAGACGCGCGGCGGCTCGTTGCGGATGCGCGCCTCGACGCCGATCGCCCGCCACATGCCGGCCAGCACCTGCTGCACCTGCTCGCGCGCCCGGTTGCCAGCGGTGGTCATGAACTCGAAGGACAGTTTCTGCCCCTCGGCATTGCGGCGGATGCCGTCGGGCCCGGCCTTCCAGCCGGCTTCCTCCAGCAGCGCCACGGCGCGGGCCGGGTCGAAGGGGTATTGCGGCACGTCGGGGTCATAGACGGTGTCGCGCGGGTGCACGCCGCCGGCCGCCACCTGCTGCCGGCCCTGGTAGAGCCGCTCGACGATCTGCGCCCGGTCGGCGCCGTGCAGCAGCGCCTGGCGCACCCGGCGGTCGGCCAGCACCGGATTGTCCAGGTTGAGGTCGATGTGCTCATAGGTCAGGCCGGGGACGTATTCGACCCGGAAGCGGTCGCCGGTGCGGCGCTGCAGCGCCACCGCCTGTTCCAGCGGCAGGCCGAGCTCGCCGGCCACCATGTCGAGCTGCCCGGCCAGCAGCTGCGCCTCCAGCGCCGCGCTGTTCTCCACCGTGCGGATGGCGATGCGCTCGAAGGCCGGCGCCGGGCCTGACCAGTGCGCGTTGCGCTCCAGCGTCACCCCGGCGCCGGGCTGCACGGCGGTGATGCGGTAGGGGCCGTTCCACAGCCCGGGATTGGTGGTCTCGGTGTCGTAGGCAGTGCGGCTGCGATAGGTCTTCGGGTCGGATTCCCAGCGCGGCCGCTCGATCCGGGCGGGCAGCGGCTGGAAATCGCCCATCGCGGCGAAGTCGTAGGTCACCTTGTCCAGCCGCAGCGTCACCGTGCGCGGATCGACCACGATCAGCTCATAGGCCGAGCGGTAGAATTCGGCGCCGCCGAAGCCGGTCTCGAAGCTGCGCCCGGCCTCCCAGGCGAAGCGCAGATCCTCGGCCGAGACCGGCGTGCCATCGGCCCAGCGCTCGCCCTCGCGCAGGCGATAGGTCAGGCGGATGCCATCCTTGCCGTCCGGCGTGCGCTCCAGCACCGCATCGCCATTCTCCAGCGTCGGCAGCCGCTCGCAGGCCAGGCAGGTCAGCTGCCAGTCGGCGTCATAGGCGGTGATCGGCCGGCGCGCGAAGCCCAGGATATAGGACTTGGCCGCCATCGCCTCGATATTGGGGTGGAAGGTCGAGGGGTATTGCGCCAGGCCGATGGTCAGCCGCTCGCGCGGCGCCTGGGCGGCGGCCGGAAGCGCCAGGCCGAGCGGCACCAGGCTGGCCAGGATCGCGCGACGCCAGGCATGAGCCATCCAGCAAACCTCCTGCTTGCGGCAACCGCAGGCCGCGCTGCCTGCTTACCCGGATAGCGTCAGCGCCGAAGGAACGCCAAGCCCGAATGACCGCATCGCAACACAGGCGCTGGCTGCGCGCTGCCGTGGCCCTGGCCGGGCTGGTGCCCGTCAGCGCCGGCCTGGCCGGGCTGGTGCTCGGCACCGCCATGCTGCCGGAGAATGCCGCGCCGCAGCCGGTCAACCTCGACAGCCACTACCGCTACCTCTCCGGCCTGCTGCTGGGGATCGGCCTGGCCTTCTGGTGGAGCCTGCCGCGCATCCACCAGCACGGCGCCCGCTTCCGCCTGCTGGGCTTCATCGTCTTCCTCGGCGGCATCGCCCGGCTGTTCGGCCTGGTGATCGACGGGAATCCGGGGGCGGGGATGCTCTTCGGGCTGGCGATGGAGCTGGGGGTGACGCCCCTGCTCTGCCTCTGGCAGTGGAAGGTCAGCCAGATCAGCCAGGAGGAACTTCTTTGAGACTGCCGTGTCCAGGTGGAGACAGGCGGTGAGGCGGCCAATCGGCAGCGCGACCTGTGGTGTCGATGCCGGCGAGGCGCCGGTCTCCAAACGGCCGGTGAACAGAAAGAAGAAGGGGGTTCGGGGGAATTCATTCCCCCGACCTGTCCTTCCTCGTCGCGTCAGCCCGCCGCCTTGATCTCGTCGACGCTGCCGATGCCGCCATGCTCCTTCGACCACCCCGTCGGGTTCTCCAGGAACTTGCGCACTTCCTTCAGCGCGTTCTCCGAGAAATACGGCCGCTCGCGGCAGACCTCGAGCACGTCCCACCAGGTGCAGAGATGCAGCAGGTTCAGGTTGATCTCCTTCAGCCGCTCCTGGCCGCCCGGGAAGACGCCGTAGAAGAACACCACGAAGGTGTGGTCGCAGATCGCGCCGGCATCGCGCAGCGCCTGGGCGAAGCGGATCTTCGAGGCGCCGTCGGTGGTCAGGTCCTCGACCAGCAGGGTGCGCTTGCCCTCCGGCACGTCGCCCTCGATCTGGGCGTTGCGGCCGAAGCCCTTGGGCTTCTTCCGGACATAGGACATCGGCGCCATCATGCGGTCGGCGATCCAGGCCGCGTAGGGGATGCCGGCCGTCTCGCCGCCGGTCACCGCCTCGATGGTCTCGTAGCCGATGTGGCGGCCGATCTTCTCCACCGCCAGGTCGCAGATGCGGTTGCGGGCGCGCGGGAAGGAGATGATCTTGCGGCAGTCGATATAGACCGGGCTCTTCCAGCCCGAGGTGAAGGTATAGGGCTCCTCGGGCCGGAAGTTGACGGCCTTGATCTCCAGCAGGATGCGGGCGGTGGTGAGCGCGGCGTCGCGGTCCCAGTCGGAGGCGTGGGTCGAGGGCATGGCAGGGGGTCTCCTTTGGTCGGGGTTGGTAACGCCGGGCGCGCGGCGCGTCCATGACGGAAGCGATTCTGCGTGCCGAGTCGCGCCTCTGGGTCCTGGCTGATCCGCGGGCCGGCACGGCGGCCCAGGCGCTGGGCATCGCCGAGCGGCTGGACCGGCCGTTCCGCACGATTCCGCTGGAATGGGGGCGGCTGGCGGGGCTGCCCTGGCCCTGGCCGACACGGGCCGGGCTGACTGCCAGCGCGCAGGCGCGGCTGGTGGCGCCCTGGCCGGAGCTGGTGATCTCGGCCGGGCGGCGCTCGGTGCCGGTGGCGCGCTGGCTGGGGCGGCGCGGGGCGCGGCTGGTGCATTGCATGCGCCCCGGCACGGGGGCGGCCGATTTCTCCCTGCTCGTGCTCGGGCGGCATGACGCGCCGAAGCCGGCCGGGAATGTCCTGCCGATCCTCGGCGCCTGCCACCGGGTGTCGCCGGCGGCGCTGGCGCGGGCGCGGGCCGAATGGCCGGCGCTCGGCGCGCTGCCGGGGCCGCGCGTCGCGCTGCTGCTGGGCGGCGCGGTGCGCGGGCAGGGGCTGGACCCGGCGCTGGCCGCGACCCTGGCGGCGCAGGCGGCGGGCTTCGGCGGCAGCGTCCTGGCCACCACCTCCCGCCGCAGCGGCGAGGGCGCCACGGCCGCGGTGGCGGCGGCGCTGCAGGGCGTGCCGCACCGGCTGCACGGCTGGGGCGCTGACGGGCCGAACCCCTATCTCGGCTTCCTGGCCTGGGCGGATGCCATCGTGGTGACGGGCGATTCGGTCTCGATGCTGAGCGAGGCGCTGGCCACCCGCGCCGCCCTGTTCATCGCCGAGACCACCGACGCCCCGCGCCACCGCCGGCTGTGGCAGAGCCTTTTCGACAGCGGCCAGGCAAGACCCTTCGGTGCGGCGGCGGCGCTGTTCGACCGCGCCCCGCTGGACGAGCCCGCGCGGGTCGCCGCCGAGATCCGCGCGCGCGGCTGGGCCTGAGGCAGCGGCCGCCGACACGGCCATGCCCGGCGGGCAGGGGAGACCTTGCCCTGCCGCCCCGGCCCGGTCACCTTCGCGGCCCTGATCAGGATCGGAGGGAAGCCCGCATGTCGCGCAAGTACCGCATCGCCGTCGTGCCCGGAGACGGCATCGGCAAGGAAACCGTGCCCGAGGGCCTGCGCGTGCTGGACGCCGCGGCGCGCCGCTTCGGCTTCGAGATCAGCCTGAGCCATTACGACTGGTCCTGCGAGACCTATGCCCAGACCGGCCGCATGATGCCGGAGGACGGCATCGACCAGCTGCGCCAGAGCGACAGCATCTTCCTGGGTGCCGTGGGCTGGCCGGGCGTGCCCGACCATGTCTCGCTCTGGGGCCTGCTGATCCCGATCCGCCGCGAATTCGACCAGTATATCAGCCTGCGCCCCTGCAAGCTGATGCCGGGCGCCAAGACGCCGCTGGCCAACCGCACCCCGGCCGAGATCGACTTCTACGTGGTGCGCGAGAACACCGAGGGCGAGTATTCCTCCTCGGGCGGCAGGATGTTCGCCGGCACGGACCGCGAATTCGTCAGCCAGGATGCCGTCTTCACCCGCAAGGGCGTCGACCGCGTGCTGAAATACGCCTTCGAGCTGGCGCAGACCCGGCCGCGCAAGAAGGTGACCAGCGCCACCAAGTCGAACGGCATCATCCACACCATGCCCTATTGGGAC
Source organism: Roseomonas sp. USHLN139 (assembly GCF_037145735.1). Taxonomy (NCBI): domain Bacteria; kingdom Pseudomonadati; phylum Pseudomonadota; class Alphaproteobacteria; order Acetobacterales; family Roseomonadaceae; genus Roseomonas; species Roseomonas sp. USHLN139. Next base: position 87,535 of record NZ_JBBCWY010000003.1, read on the forward strand.
GAGCGCTTCGCCGAGATGGCGAAGCACTACCCGGGCATCGCCACCGACCAGTTCCACATCGACATCCTCTGCGCGCATTTCGTGCAGCATCCGGACTGGTTCGACGTGGTCGTCGGCTCCAACCTGTTCGGCGACATCCTTTCGGATCTGGGCCCGGCGGTGGCGGGGTCGATCGGCATCGCGCCGTCCGCCAACATCAACCCCGAGAAGGCGCATCCCTCGATGTTCGAGCCGGTGCACGGCTCGGCCCCCGATATCGCCGGCAAGCACATCTGCAACCCGATCGGCCAGATCTGGTCCGGCGCCATGATGCTGGAGCATCTGGGCGAGAAGGAAGCCGCCGACGCCATCACCCGCAGCATCGAGAAGCTGCTGGCCGAGGGCGGCCCGCGCACCCGTGACATGGGCGGCCAGGCGGCGACCTCGGATGTCGGCCGCGCCCTGGCCGAGGCGGTTGCCCAGGGCGGCTGAGGGGGCGGCTGAGTCGCCGTTGCGCGCCAAGGGCTTAGGGGGAGGGTGGAGAGCGAACTTGAACCCTCCCCCGGATGGGCCTATAAAACGGCGGGATGAGTTGCGAGTTATTCTCAATTGGCTCGCAACTGCAGGAGAATGCGGATGGGCAATGACTTCAGCCACATCACCCGCCGTTGCGAGCGGGCTGTGGTGACCGCGTACCGCGAGCTGCGGGAAACCGGCAACAACGACCTGTCGTCGTTCCGGGCCTGCACGGCGCTGTACCGGATCCACCACCCCGAGGCCTCGGTGAACGAGGCGCGCCGGCTGGTCTCCGAGTGGATCGACCACCATATCGTGCGCGGCGAAGCCGGGCCGACCGACGGCTGCGAATGCCCGTGAGCTGAGCTGCGCCGCGCCGGTGGCGCGGCGCATCAGGCCGCAGGATGGAACCGCCCGCGAGGGCGGTTTTTTCGTCTCTGGCCCTCGCCGCCGGCCTCAGGGCACCGGGGAGGGGCGCAGCAGCAGGGTGCGCAGGCCGGTATCGGCCACGGCATCGACCAGGGCGGCGAAGGGATAGACGGCGATCGACCAGGGCCCCGCCCCGGTGAAGGCCAGCAGCCCCGGATAGATCGCCAGCCGGTAATACAGCAGCGCCCCCGCCACCGGTGCGGCGAGCAGGAAGATCCGGCCGAGCAGATGGCCGAGCAGGATCGGCGCCAGGTGGTCGGCCAGCGCATAGGCGGCGCGGTCCGGCGTCAGGCCCAGCCGGCGCTCCAGCACCAGCAGCGTCTCCTGCAGCACCTGGGCGCCGAAGCCCTCGCGCGGCAGCTCGTCGCGCAGCTCGCGATGCTGGGCGCGGATCAGCTGGAACAGCAGCAGCCGCGTCTGCGCCACGGGCGGCAGCCGGGTGACCAGCCAGAATCGAAGCTGTGGCCAGGCCAGGCGGGCGGCGGCGACCAGCCCATAGGCGGTCCAGGCCAGCGCCGCGAAGACCACCAGCCCGGTGCAGATCCGCTCCACCTCCGGCAGGCCCAGCGCCACCGTGCCGCCATGCAGCAGCAGCAGCGCCGCCAGCAGCGCGAAGGAGGGCCAGAGCGCGCCGACCACCTGGTCGACCACCACCGTGTCCAGCAGCGCGCGGGCCAGCGGGCCGGTCAGCCCCTTGCCGTTCTCGAAGGCGTCCTTCAGCTGCCCGCCCCAGCGGGCGGCCAGCCAGTCGCCCAGCTGCCGCCCGGCCGCGGCCGCCGCCGCCCCCGTCAAAGCCCCATCCGCCATGCCGGCTCCTCGACCTTTCGACCCAGTTTGCTAGCCTGGGGGCTGAACGCAACCGGCTGGCCGATGGATCACCCTGCTTCGCTGCTGCTCGACCTGCCTGGCCTGTTCCTGGCCGTCCCCGCCGCCGCCCTGGCGCCGGTCGAGGCGGCGCTGCGCCGGCTCGGCCCCGACCCCGCCCATCCGCCGCCGCCGCCCGGCGCGCCGCATCTGCTGGCCGAGGCGCTGGAGCATCTGGGCCGCGGCCTCGCCGAGGCCGGCGGCTTCGGCGAGCCGCAGGCCGATCTCGCCGCCGCCGCGCTGCTCGCCGCCGACCAGCCGGTGCCGGGCCGCGCCACCCTGGCCGAGCTCGAGGCCGAGGTGCTGGCCCGGCTGTCGATCACCGACCCGGCGCCGCTGCAGGCCCTGGCGCTGGCGGTGGCCGGGCTGCGGCAGGAGCGGCTGCGGCGGGCGCAGCGTCTGGGCCTGGCGCCGCCGGCGCCGGTGCTGGCGCGCAAGGCCGGCGCGGGCCGGCGGCTGGCCTCGGCGACCGCGGTCTTCGAGGCGTTGCGCGGCCTGGTCGGCAACAACCCGCTGTTTGCGGATTTCCAGCAGAAGGCCGAGGAGGAGCGACGCCGCATGGGACGGGTGAACATCCTGATCGCCGGCAAGACGGGCGTGGGCAAGAGCACGCTGGTCAATGCCGTCTTCGGCGACCAGGTGGCGCTGACCGGCATGGGCCGCCCCGTCACCCAGGACATCGCCTGGTACGAGCCGCCGCAGCTGCCGCTGCGGCTCTGCGACACCAAGGGGCTGGAGATGGCGGAGTTCTCCGCCACCCTGGCCGCCCTGGAGGCGGAGATCGAGAAGGGCAATGCCTCCGGTGATTTCGACCAGCGGCTGCATATCCTGTGGCTCTGCATCTCCGAGCCCGGCGCCCGCGTCGAGGCGGGGGAGCGCGCCGTGGTCGAGCTCTGCGCCCGCCACGGCATCCCGGCGCTGGTCATCCTGACCAAGGCGATCGGCCCGCGCGCCTTCGAGGAGGTGGTGCGGCGCGAGCTGCCGGCCGCCCGCGCCATCGTCCGCGTGCTGGCCGAGAACTGGGACGACCGCCCGCCCTTCGGCCTCGACGCCCTGATCCAGGCCACCGAGCGGATCCTGCCCGAGGCGCGCCAGGCCGCCTTCATCGCGGCGCAGCGGGTCGATGTCGAGCGCAAGCGCAAGCGCGCCATGAAGATCGCGGCCGGCGCCGCGGCCTCGGCGGCCGGCGCCGCGGCGGTGCCGATCCCGCTGGCGGATGCCGCCGGCATCTTCGCCATCAATGTCGGCATGGTGGCCGGCATCGCGGTGGCCATGGGCGTCTCGATGGACCGCGACAGCATGATCGCCATGGCGGCGAGCCTGGCCGGCGCCCTGGCCACCTCGGCCGGCGGGCGGATGATCGCCGGACAGGTGCTGAAGCTGGTGCCCGGCATCGGCAGCATCGCCGGTGGCGCCATCACCGCCGCCGTCGCCGGCAGCGCCACCTATGGCCTGGGCTACGGCTTCACCGAATATCTCTGCCGCTTCCATGCCGCGAAAGGCCACATGCCGGCCGGCGACGAGCTGCGCGAGGGCTTCCGCAAGTTCTGGGAAAGCTGGGGCGAGAAGGAGAAGGCACCCCCGCGCGGCTGAAGCCGTGCTAGGCTCGCCGGCGTCGGGGAGACGCATCGGGCCAGCGGAGGCTTGCATGACGGTCGAGGACCAGGAGGCCGCGGCGATCCTGCGCGCGGTGCTCTCGCTGGCGCGGCGGCTGCGCACGGAGCAGCCGGCCGGCGGCCTCTCGCTGTCCGGCATGGCGCTGCTCGGCACGCTGAGCCGGCAGGGGCCGATGCCGGCGACCCGCCTGGCCGAGGCCGAGGGGCTGCAGGCGCAGTCGCTGACCCGGCTGATCGCCGGGCTGGAGCGCGGCGGCTGCATCGCCCGCCGCCGCAGCCAGGCCGACCGGCGGGAGATCGTCATCGCGCTCACCGATCGCGGCCGCGGCGCTCTGGCCGAGGATCTGGCGGCGCGCTGCGCCTGGCTGCAGCGCGCCATGGCCGAAATCCTGGCGCCGCCCGAGCGCGCCGCCCTGCAGCAGGCGGCGGCGGCGATGAGCAAGCTCGCCGGCCACCGCCCCGGCCTGCCGCGTCAGGAGAACAGCGCGTAGAACATCCGCACCGCGGTGATCGCCAGGAAGACGGCGAAGGCGCGCTTCAGCATCAGCGGCGGGATGGTGTGCGCCAGGTGCACGCCCCAGGGCGTCGCCAGGATCGAGCTCGGCACGATCAGCGCGAAGCCGACCAGGTTGACATAGCCGACCGAGAAGGGCGGCAGGTCCGCCACCCCCCAGCCGCCGTAGAGAAAGCCGAGCGTCGCCGGGATCGAGATGATCAGCCCGAAGACCGAGGCGGTGGCGACGGCCGAGCGGATCGGCGTGCCGAACATCGACAGGATCGGCACGCCGACCGTGCCGCCGCCGATCCCCATCATCGCCGAGACCGTGCCGATGAAGCCGCCGATGCCCCAGAGGCCGGGGCCGCGCGGCGTGGTCTCGCGGATTTTGAAGTCGACCCCGGTCAGCCCCATGTTGAGCGCCACCAGCAGCGCGATGGTGGCGAAGACCGCCGACAGCGCATCGCCCTTCAGCCAGATCGCCAGGATGGTGCCCAGCACCACGCCGAGGATCATCGACGGCCAGATCGCCTTCAGCAGCGCCATGTCGATGGCGCCCTTGGCGTGGTGCTTGCGCGCCGAGACAATCGAGGTCGGGATGATGGTGGCCAGGCTGGTGCCCACCGCCAGCTTCATCTGCACCGCCTCGGGGATGCCGAGCAGCGGGAAGACGTTGAACAGCACCGGCACGATGACGATGCCGCCGCCGACGCCGAGCAGCCCCGCGAGGGTGCCGGAGAGCAGGCCGGTCAGCGCCATGGCGAGCGCGAGGCCCGCGAGCCAGAGCGGGTCGGACATATGTTCCATGCAGGGGATACCTTGGCGGCGGGGTCTGGACGTTGCAGGCTGGGCTGCAGTTTCGTGGTTCGCGGGCTTCGCCGCCTGAGCTGCTTACACCCCCTGTCCGGTTCCGTCAGCCCGTGCCCTCCCGATGCCTCCCCTGATCACCGATCCCTGGTTCTACGCGCTCGCCGTGCCCGCCCTGCTGCTCACCGGCATCAGCAAGGGCGGCTTCGCCTCCGGCGGCGGTAATCTCTCGGTTCCCGCCATGGCCCTGCTGCTGCCAGCGCCGCAGGCCGCCGCCATCTCGCTCCCCGTGCTCTGCGCCATGGATATCGCCGGGCTGCGCGCCTGGTGGGGGCGCTGGAGCAAGCGCGAGATGCTGGCGATCATCCCCGGCGGGCTGCTCGGCATCCTCCTCGGCAGCCTGGCCTTCGGCGCCATGAGCGACCGCATGACCCGGCTGATGGTGGGCGGCATCGCGCTGGCCTTCCTGGCGCGCAGCCTGTGGCTGGCACGGCGCGGGACCCTGCCGCCGCCGGCAGCCCCCAGCCGCTGGCGCGGCGGCTTCTGGTCGACCGTCTCCGGCTTCACCAGCACCATCGCCCATGCCGGCGGGCCGCCGCTGGCCGTCTATCTCTACCCGCTGCGGCTGGAGCGCGCCCAGCTGGCGGCCACCACCGTCGTCTTCTTCGGCGTGGTGAACTACGTGAAGCTTGTGCCCTATGCGGCGCTCGGGCAATGGAGCGCCACCAACCTGCTGACCAGCCTGGTGCTGCTGCCGCTGGCGCCGGTCGGCGTCCGGCTCGGCGTCTGGCTGCAGGGTCGCATCAGCGACAAGGTCTTCTATCGGGTGATCCATGTTCTTCTGGCGGTCACCGGCATCAAGCTGGTGGCGGATGGGGTGGGGCTGTGAGCGTTTTTCCTGAGACGGCTTTTCTCGGCGTGCTCGGCGGCATGGGGCCGCTGGCCAGCGCGCAGTTCATGCTGCGCCTCACCCTGCTGACGCCGGCGGCGCGCGACCAGGACCACCTGCCGGCGCTGCTCTGGTCCGATCCGCGCATCCCCGACCGCAGCGCCGCGCGCCTGGCGGGCGGCGAGGACCCGCTGCCCTGGCTGGTGCGCGGCATCCGCGGGCTGGAAGCGGCCGGCTGCGGCGCCATCGCCATCCCCTGCAACACCGCGCATGGCTGGTTCACGGCGATGCAGGCGGCGACCGCGCTGCCGATCCTGCACATCGTCGACGCCGCCGCCGACGAGCTGGCGCGCCAGGGCATCCTGTCCGGGCCGATCGGGGTGATGGGCACCGCCGGCACCCTGGCGATGCGCCTCTACCAGGACCGGCTCGAGGCCCGCGGCTATTCCTGCCTGTTGCCGACCGAGGCGGAAATGGCGGCGCTGGTCTCGCCGGGCATCGCCCTGGTCAAGGCCAATGACGTCCAGCAGGCCTATGCGCCGCTGGCCGAGGCGGCCTCGGCCCTGAAGGCGCGCGGCGCCGCGGCGGTGGTGCTGGGCTGCACCGAGATCCCGCTCGGCATCCTGGCCGGTCCGCATGCCGAGATCGGCCTGCCGCTGATCGACACCATCGACGCCCTGGCCCTGGCCGCGCTGCGCTGGGCCGGCCGGTAGGGGCTATTCCAGCAGGGCGAGGGCGTTCCTCGCCCCCATCGACCGCGCCATCTCGGCCGCCGTCTTGCCGGAGGCATCGCGCCGCTCCTTGTCCGCCCCGGCATCGAGCAGCCGCTGCACCAGCATGTCGCGGTTGAACATCGCCGCCAGCATCAGCGCGGTGCGCCCGTCCGGCCCCACCGCGTCGGGCTGCGCGCCGCCCTGCAGCAGCGCCTCGACCACGCCCGTCGCCTCCTTGAAGACGGCGCCGGCCAGCGGCAGCTGGCCCTGGTCGTTCGCCCGGTTCGGATCGGCCCCGCGCGCCAGCAGCAGCCGCACCGCCGCCTCGCGCCCGTGATAGGCGGCGAGCATCAGCAGCCCGTCGCCGCGCTCGTTGCGGATCTCCAGCGGCAGGCCATGCGCCAGCGCATCCTCGAGCAGCGCCGTGTCGCCGGCCCGCGCCGCGTCGAAGATCCTGCCCGCCAGCGCCTGGAGGGCGGCGGTGTCGTCCTGGCTCATGCGAGCGGCTCCGTGGTCATTGCCCGGCCAGATGTAGCGAGGCGCCCCCCCTGGACAAGCCGGCAGCGCGGCGCGAGCCTGTCTGCCCTGCCGATCCGCGGAGACGCCGCCGCCTTGACCGCCCTCCCTGCCGCCCGCCGCCCCTGGGTGGGCGTGCCCGCCTGCCACCGCGAGCTCGGCGGCCATTGGCAGCACGCCACCCCCTCGCGCTACATGACCGCCCTGGCCGAGGGCGCCGGCGTCCGCCCGGTGCTGCTGCCGCCGATGGGCGCCGAGGAGGCCGAGGGCTATCTGGAGCGCCTCGACGGGCTGCTGGTGCCGGGCTCGCCCAGCAACGTCCAGCCCGCCCTCTACGGCGGCCCCGCCGCGCCCGAGGGCGAGCTGGAAGATCCCGACCGCGACGCCAGCAGCCTGCCGCTGATCCGCGCGGCGCTGGCCCGCGGCCTGCCGGTGCTGGCGATCTGCCGCGGGCTGCAGGAAATGAACGTGGCCTTCGGCGGCAGCCTGCATGGCCGGCTGCACCAGGTCGCGGGCCGCCAGGATCATCGCGGCCAGGGCAGCACCGCCGCCGAGCGCTATGCCCACCGCCACATGGTCGCGACCGAGGGGCTGCTGCGCGCCGTCACCGGGCTTGCCGCCATGCCGGTCAATTCGGTGCACATGCAGGGCGTCGACCGCGTGGCCGATGGGCTCGCCGTCGAGGCCCTGGCCCCCGATGGCACGGTCGAGGCGCTGCGGCCCATCGCGGCCACCGGCTTCCAGCTCGCGGTGCAATGGCACCCCGAATGGCGCTTCGACCAGGATGCGCCGAGCACCGCCCTTTTCCGCGCCTTCGGCGCCGCCTGCAGCGGGATTGCCCCATGACCTCTTCGCCCTCCACCGCCTGGCGCGACCGCGCCGGCAGCCTCTTCGCCCGCGAGAAGCAGCCGGCGCTGGCCAGCAAGGGCATGGTGGTGACCAACCATCCGGTGGCCTCGGCCGCCGGCGCCGAGATGCTGCTCTCCGGCGGCAATGCCATCGACGCCGCCATCGCCGCGCTGTTCACCCTGACCGTGGTCGAGCCGATGATGGTCGGCACGCTGGGCGGCGGCGTCGCCCATCTCCGCCTGGCCGATGGCCGGCATGTCGTGCTGGACGGCCTGTCCACCGCGCCGGCGGCGGCGAGTGCCGACATGTACCGCCCGCTCTCCGACACGCTGCCCGACTACCAGGAGACCGAGGGGCGGAAGAACGCGGTGGGCGTGCTCGCCATGGGCGTCCCCGGCGCGCTGGCCGGCTGGTGCAAGGCGCTGGCCGAGCACGGCAGCCTGCCGCTGGCCGAGGTGCTGCGCCCCGCCATCCGCGCCGCCGCCGAGGGCTTCCGGGTCACCGCCTATCTGACCGGCGCCATCACCGACGCGGCGGCCGACCTGGCGCGCGATCCCGGCCTCGCCGCCACCTTCCTGCCCGGCGGTGCGCCGCCGCAGCCCGGCAGCCTGCTGCGCCAGCCGCAGCTCGCCGACAGCCTGCGGATGATGGCGGAGCAGGGGCCCGCCGTCCTCTATGGCGGGCAGATCGGCCGGGCTTTGGCGGACCACATGGCGGCCAGCGGCGGCCTCATCACCCTGGCCGACCTCGAGGCCTATGCCGTCATCGAGCGCGCCCCGATCGTCGGAAAATATCGTGGCTTCGAGGTGCTGGCGCCGCCGCCGCCCTCTTCCGCCGGCGTGCACATGACGCAGATGCTGAACCTGCTGGAGGGCTACGACCTCGGCGCGCTCGGCTCCGGCAGCGCGGCCACCATCCATCTCCTGGCCGAGGCGCTGAAGATGGCCTTCGCCGACCGCGGCGTGGCGACGGCCGACCCGGCCTTCATCAAGGTCCCCGTCGAGCGCCTGACCGCGAAGGACTACGCCGCCGAGCGCCGCGCCCTGCTGAAGCTCGATGCCGCGCAGGACTGGACCCCGGGCATTCCGCCGGCGGAATCGGCCAACACCACCCATGTCACGGTGGCCGATTCCGCCGGCAACATCGTGGCCACCACCCAGACGATCAACAGCCTGTTCGGCGCCCGCTTCTCGATCCCCGGCACCGGGCTGATCGCCAACAACTACATGTTCAATTTCGACCCGCATCCGGGCAAGGCGCTCTCCGTGGCGCCCGGCAAGCGCGTCTTCACCTCGATGGCGCCGACCATCGTCCGCCGCGACGGCAAGCCGGTCTTCGCGCTCGGCCTGCCCGGGGGCCTGCGCATCTTCGGCTCGGCGATGCAGGCGGTGATCAACCTGATCGACCACGGCATGGAGCTGCAGGACGCCGTCGAGGCGCCGCGCATCTGGACCAATGGCCATACCCTGGAGCTCGAGCCCACCATCGACACCCGCCGGGACGCCGAACTCTCGGCGCTCGGCCACAAGGTCCAGCGCATGAAGCATATCGGCGGCGGCATGGGCGCGGTGCGCTTCCATGATAACGGCATGATCGAGGGGGCGGCCTGCTGGCGCGCGGATGGGACGCCGGTCGGCATCTCGGGCGGGCTGGCGCGGGCGGATGTGCGCTTCGATCCGGAAGTCGGGCGCCGCTAGAAAGCAAAGGCCAGGGGGAATGAATTCCCCCTGGAACCCCCATCTTTTTTCTGTCCGTGCTGCCGCGCGCCAGCATTCCACGCTAAGCACCACCTCGTCGGCTCCCCCCAACGCCGGGTGAGAAGGGCCGCACGGGAAGATCGCTGTGTCTCTACGCCTGCGCCTGCCTTCCGGCGCCTCCGGCGGCATCGCCCTGATGCTGCTGGGGGTGCTGTTCTTCGCCGTCAACGACACCCTCGGGAAGTGGCTCGTCGGCGCCTATTCCGTCGGCCAGCTGCTGCTGGTGCGCAGCATCTCCGGCCTCTGCGTCATGGCGCCCTTCATCCGCCGCGTCGGGCCCATCCCCTTCCTGCGCCCGGCCCGCCCCGGCATCCAGCTGCTGCGCATCGCCTTCTCGACGCTGGAAACCTCGCTCTTCTTCTGGGCGCTGACCGAGCTGCCGCTGGCCGAGGTGATGACCTACTACATGGCCGGCCCGATCTACGTCACCGCGCTCTCGCCCTTCCTGCTCGGCGAACAGGTCGGCTGGCGCCGCTGGACCGCGGTGGCGGTCGGCTTCGGCGGCGTGATCCTCGCACTCCACCCCTCGCCGGGCAGCCTCGGCTTCGGCGCGGTCTGCGCGCTCGCCGGCAGCTTCAGCTACGCCTGCTTCATGGTCGCCACCCGCAAGCTGGCCAGCACCCGCGGCGAGGTGCTGATGACCTACCAGCTGACCGCGGCGCTGCTCTTCGGCGCCGTCTTCGTCGCCCTCGAAGGCTGGGTGGCACCGGGTCCGGTCGATCTGGTGCTGATGCTGTTCCTGGGCGTCGGCTCGCTGGTCGGCAATCTCTGCGTCAACCAGTCGCTGCGCATCGCGCCGGCCTCCGCCGTGGTGCCCTACCAGTACACGCTGATCCTCTGGGGCATGCTGTTCGGCTTTGTGTTCTTTGACGAGGTGCTGAGCCCGCTCACCATGGCCGGGGCCGCCATCATCATCGGCGCCGGGCTGTTCATCTTCCTGCGCGAGCAGCAGCTGCGCGGCAGGCCGCGCTGACCGCATCAGGGTTGCGCGAGGCCCTGCGCTCCGGAGCGTCCCGGCCGCTGTCCTAAGGCTGGGCCTGCCGGATGGCCGAGAACCCCTGGCGAAGGGAATCGAGGCTGCAGGTGAAGGCCCTGACAAAGCCGGGCGAAGGCGCGACCTTCTCGGAGTCCACGAGGAAGAACCTGTCCCCGAACGCCAAGGCCACGTCCAGATTGAGGAAATTGATGTGGAGTGCTTCCTCGACCGAGGGGATCAGGAAGTACAGCGGCGTGCTGAACCGGGACAATATCTTCAGGTGGAAGAAGGAGCTCGGCATGCCGCATACGTAATCATGGTCGCTCAGGATCTGCATCTGCTCCCTGAAGCTCATGGTTTCGGGATGGAAGACGGCGAGCCCGTGGTCACGCGCGCAGGCATCGACCTCCAGCGAGTTCCTGACCTCGGAGGTACCGGCCTTGAGGTGGGAGCGTGAGATGAAGGCTCCCCCCCGGCCTGTCGCGCCGCCCGCGCTCCTGGCGGTCCTGAAGAAGTTCCTGGCTGCGAACAGCCCGTCGAAGAACATCGAATCCGAAAGGACGAGGTTCCGGATCTTCACCGGCTGCTCGATCGTCCGCACCCTGCCGGCGTCCAGGCCGATATGCTCGAGGATGTCGATATACTTCTGGCTGAGCAGCAGGCTCGGCCGTCCATGGGGCCGGTATTCGTGGAACAGGATGTCCATGCCGTCGAAGCGCGCCGAGCTGACGATGTTGTAGACCCGCGACAGGGAATCCAGCAGGAAATGGCCGAAATGGTCGTAGATCGTCCCGCCATAGATGGCGGCTTCTTCCGTCCTGGGTGACGCGTCCTGCTTCAGGCGCTTGGCGATCGCGGCGCCGGGCCACCAGATGAGGCGGTCCTGCCGGCGATCCGACTGGCTTTCGATATGGTTGAGGTCGCTGTCGAAGACGCCCTGTTCCCGCCGCAGCCACCACTGCGGCACTTCCTCGGCGTAGATGTTGGGAAACAGCAGGCAGTCGCGCGCATGCTGGATCGGACCGGCCGCCGACACGCAGATCCGGTCGCCGAAGACGACCTGCCTATGCCGTTCGAGAAAATCGGTCGCGCTCAGCAGCATCATCGGCCCCCCGCTAAAAGTTGTTCAATCGAAATGATGATTAGCAGACCCTCCGCGGGGGAAATAGATCGGATGTCTTGCCGGGCCGCCGATCCACTTCCTGGTTGGCGGCGGCTTCGCCCGCCATCCTCATGCCGGAAGCGGCGGGGCAGGGGATGCCGGTACGGCGGCGCCGGCCGCATTGCCCATATTTTGTCCATCCTGGGCAGAGCGCTGGCGGCACGCCACGCGCGGAGGCGAGAAAGCCCCGCTGCCCCGCCCCCCGGCCCCTGGACGCGGCGGCGCCCCGCGGGCAGGCTCCGGCCGCTTGAGGAGAGGGTATGCGGGACGTGGTGACGGTGCTGGTGAAGTCGGGCGGCGAGGCGGCCGTGCCGGAATGGCGCGAGGGATTCCAGGCCCATGACCCGCGGGTCAGTGCGCATTGGTGGGAAGATGCCGGCGTGGCGCCGGAGGCGGTGGACTATGTGGTCGTCTGGGAGCCGAAGCCCGGCTGGCTGAAGACCCTGCCGAACCTGAAGGTGGTGTTCTCCTCAGCCGCCGGCGTCGACCACATCACCTGCGACCCTGACTGGCCGCGCCACCTGCCGCTGGTCCGCATGGGCGGCGACGCGGTCGCCCAGCGCATGGGCGAGTTCATCGTCTGGTCCTGCCTGTCGCTGCTGCGCGACACCCGCCACTATGCCATCGGCCAGGCGATGAAGACCTGGTCGGTGCGCGAGGGCTGCTTCACCGCGCCGCAGCGTCGCGTCGGCATCATGGGGATGGGCAATCTGGGCAGCCAGGCGGCGCGCATGCTGCAGGGCGTCGGCTTCCAGGTGCAGGGCTGGGCGCGCTCGCGCAAGGAGCTGCCGGGCGTGGTCAGCTTCGCCGGCGCGGCCGAGCTGCCCGCCTTCCTGGCCAGCACCGACATCCTGGTCTGCCTGCTGCCCTCGACCCCCGAGACCGCCGGGCTGATCAATGCCGGCCTGCTGGCCCAGCTGCCGAAGGGCGCGGCGGTGGTCAATGCCGGGCGTGGCGCGCATCTGGTGGTGCCCGACCTGCTGGCGGCGCTCGATTCCAACCATCTCTCGGGCGCCGTGCTCGATGTCTTCGAGGTCGAGCCGCTGCCGGCCGACAGCCCGCTCTGGGCGCATCCGAAGATCATCGTCACGCCGCACGCCGCCTCGCTGCCCAGCCGCATGGACCGCGCCCGCTACGTCGCCGGCGCCATCGCCGATTTCGAGGCCGGCCGGCCGCTGCCCAATCTCTTCGATCCCGAGCGAGGCTACTGATGCCGCTGCCCCCGCCACCCGTCCGCCCCGACCCGAACCGCCAGGCCACCGAGCAGGAGCTGCGCGAGGACCTCGCCTGCGCCTACCGGCTGCTGGCGCATTTCGGCATGACCGACCTGGTCTATACCCATCTCTCGGTGCGGATCCCGGGGGAGGGGCACCGCTTCCTGGTCAATCCCTACGGGTTGATGTTCGAGGAGATCACCGCCTCCAGCCTGGTCGCGGTGGATGCCGAGGGCGAGCCGCTGCAGCCGACCAGCTGGCCGGTGAACCCGGCCGGCTTCGTCATCCACTCCGCCGTGCACCGCGCGGTGGAGCGGGCGCAGTGCGTGATGCACACCCACACCCTGGCCGGCATGACGGTGGCCGCCCAGGCCGGCGGGCTGCTGCCGCTGAACCAGATGAACATGGAGCTGCACGACCGGGTCGCGATCCATGACTACGAGGGCATCGCCGCCGACGACAACCTGGGCGAGCGCGAGCGGATCGTCGCCGACATGGGCGACAAGCCCTGCCTGATCCTGCGCAACCACGGGCTGCTGACCATCGGCCGCACGGTGGGCGAGGCCTTCTACTGGATGTACTACCTGGAGCAGTCCTGCCGCATCCAGGTCGCCGCCCAGTCCACCGGCGTCGCGCTCTCCCTGCCGCCGGCCGAGATGGTCGAGCGCGTGCGCGCCCAGGCGAAGGACTCGCCGGTGAAGGGCTGGCTGCCGTGGCAGGCGCTGAAGCGGAAGATGGACCGGGAGCAGCCGGACTATCGCGACTGAGGCGCGGAAAGCGGCAGCAGCGCGGCCCCGGCCGCGCTGCGCCTCCTCTCCCCGGGGAGCGCCGTGCTAGGGAGGCAGGCGCCCCAGGGGAAACATCCCGCATCATGCCTGCCGACTTTGCCCCCTCCGTCGCGGGGCTGCCCCTGACGACCCTGGCCTATTGCCGGTCGCTGCCGCATCTGGGCGAGGCGCGCGACCCCGGCGCATCCGGCATGCCGCTGATGATCCGGGAGATCCCCGGAACCGGCCTGCGCGATGCCGTCGGCCCCTGGCCCTATGGCGGCGCGCCGACCGCGCAGGCCTTCGCCGGGCTGCTCGCCCGCCTGCGCGAGGAGGGGCTGGTCTCCCTCACCCTGTTCATCCGTCCGGACGAGGACGAGGCCGCCCTGGCGGCGCTGCGCCGCTGGGCGGAGGTCCGGCCGCTCAAGGAGCATTTCGTGCTGGACCCGCTGCTGCCGCGCCCCGCCCCCGGGCCCAGGACCCGGCGGAACCTGGCCCGGGCCGGCCGCTGTTGCAGGATCGAGGCCCTTCCGGCCCATCGGCTCGCGGCGCTGGGCCCCGTCTTCCAGGCCGCGTTGCGGGCGCGGCGCGTGCTGAGCGGCTATGCCGACGTGCCGCCCGAGCACTTCGCCGCCCTGGCCGGGATGGAGGGCGTCGCCGTCATGGCGGCGGTGGATGCGGAGGGGCCGGCCGCCCTGCTGGTGGCCCTCCGCGCGGCGGGGGAGACGCATCTGCTGCATCTCCTGTCCCTGCCGCGCGCCGTGCCCAGCTGCGCGACCTATCTGCTGGTCGAGACCGCCCTGCGCGACTGGTCGCGGGACGGGCGGGTCTATCTGGGGGGCGCGCCATCCTCCGCCGACGGGCCGGGCATTGCGCGCTTCAAGTCCCGGTGGTCGAACCGGACGGCGCCCGTGCATCTCCTGGGCGCGATCCTCGACCCCGCGGCCTATGCCTCCCTGGCCCGTGGCCGGTCGCCGGGCTCGTTCTTTCCGGCCTACAGGGACATGCGGCGATGAAGCCTGGCGCGGAAATCCTCCGGCACGAACCGGCCGCCCCGCCGGAGCTCACCGTGCTGATGCCGGTCTACATGTCCGAGAGCATGGTGGCGGAGGCGATCGCGTCGGTCCTGGCGCAGCAGGGCTGCGTGATGGAGGTGATCATCTCCGACGACGCCTCGACGGATGGCACCCTGCAGCGGGCGATCGAGGCCTGCCGGGACTATCGCGGACCGCATGCCCTGCGGCTGCTGGCATCCCAGGAGAGGGCCGGCATCGATCATCTGGGCCGGCTGATCGGGCTGGCCCGCTGCGACTTCCTGGTCGAGGCGCATGGCGATGATGTCAGCCTGCCCGGCCGGATGGCCCGGCTGCTGGCGCTGCATCGCGAACAGGGCGCCGCGCTGATCGTCAGCGCGGTCGAGGTGCGGGACGGCGCCACGGAGACGGTCACGCCGGAAGCGCCGGTGGAGGGCTTCCGGACCGGCTGGCTCGCCGTCGATCGCTGCATCCCGCCGCAGGGGAACGGGGTCCTCGTCGGCGCCCGCTATGCCTTCCACCGGATGATCCACGACGCCTTCGCCCCGCTGGACTCGCGTTTCATTCCCTCGAGCCATGACCGCGTGCAGGCCTTCCGCGCGGCCCTGCTGGGGAAGCTCTGGCTCACCGAGGAGCCGCTGCTGCAGTACCGCCGGCACGACCGGCAGGGCTCCAAGGCGCTGGCGGACCTGCAGAACAGGTCGACGCGGAGCTTCGGCTGGAGCCTGCGGCACCTCTCGGCCCTCCGGGCGATGCAGAAGGACACCCGCCATGCCGGGCAGCGGGGCCTCATCCCGCCGGAGGAGGTGGAGCGCGTGACGGCGCTGCTGCAGGCAGGGTCGGCGACCTTCCTGTCGCAGCTGCTCGACAGCCGCGATGCCCTGGTGCGCGCCCGGCAGCAGGCGATGTGGGTCTCCGAGGATGCCTTGCGGGAGAACAACACGCGCCCGCCCAGGCCCTGACGCGCCCCGCCGCGATGCCCGGGCGACAGCGCCGTTGATGCGCCGGTCGCCGAACCGCCGACAGACAGAAAGAAGATGGGGGTCTGGGGGAATTCATTCCCCCAGCCTTTTCCAGAAACCTGCCCCTACTTCCGCTCGACGTTCCAGAACACCGGCACCGTGGCGGCGAGGATCCCCGAGAGGTTGCTCCGCCAGGCCGAGCGCGTGCGGAACTGGCCGGCATTGATATAGGGCAGCACCTCGTAGGCGCGGGCATGGACCGCCTCCAGGAGGGCGGCGCGCTTGGTCGCGTCGGCCTCTTCCCACCAGGCGCGGCGCAGCTCTTCCAGCTTGGTGTCGCAGGGCCAGCCGGTCAGCCCGCCCTCGCAGGGGCTGGCCAGGTAGAAGTTGGACAGCGGGTTGCCGGCGTCCAGCGCGTTGGCGATGGTGACGAAGGCGTTCCAGCCGCCCTGGCCCGGCGCCTCGCGCCGGTTGCGGCGGACGGTGACGGTGGCCCAGTCCAGCGTCTGCACGTCCATGGCCAGGCCGGCGCGCTTGAACTGCTCGGCCAGCACCAGGGTGGCGCCGTGGTTCAGCGGGTTGTCGGCGGCGTCGAGGAAGACCACCGGCTGGCCGGCATAGCCAGCCTCGCGCAGCAGGCTGCGGGCCTTCTCCGGATCGGCGTCGCGCAGGCCGACGGCGCCGGCGGCGCTTTCGATCGGCGTGCCGCACATGAAATAGGCCGGGCAATAAGGCACCTGGTCGGCGGCCGGGATGCCCATGCCCTGCAGCACCTCCTTCTGGTCGATGGCGTGCAGCAGCGCCTGGCGCACCCGCGGGTCGTTGAAGGGCGGCTGGCTGTGGTTCAGGCGCAGCCAGACCATGCTGCCGATCGGGTTGATCAGGCCGACGGTGACGCCGCGGGAGCGCTGCAGGAGCGGCAGCAGGTCGGGGGCGGGGTGCTCGATGAAGTCGATCTCGCCATTGGTCAGCGCGCTGCCGGCGACGGCGGCGTCCGGCATGGCGATCCATTCCAGCCGCTCGATCTTCACCACCTTGCCGCCGGCCAGGCCGCTGGCGGGCTCGGGGCGCGGGCGGTAGTTCGGGTTGCGGCGATAGACGGTGCGGTCGCCGATGCGCCAGGCGCCGGGATCGAGGATGAAGGGCCCGGAGCCGGTCGGATCGGTGATCGCGGTGGTGGCCGGCGTCTGCGCGATGCGCTCGGGCATGACGAAGAGGGCGCTGCCGGTGGCGCGCGCCAGGGATTCGACGACCGGGCCGAAGGGGCGCGACAGCTTCAGCTCGAAGGTCCGCTCGTCGACCACGTCGAGCGAGGCGGTGGCGGCGAGCAGCGCCTTGCCCACCACGTCGCGGGCGCCCCAGCGGCGGATCGAGGCGACGGCATCGGCGGCGCGCACCGGCTGGCCGTCATGGAAGGCCAGGCCCTCGCGCAGGGTGAAGCGATGCGTCATGGCATCGGCCGAGACGGTGTGGGCGCCGACCATCTGCGGCTGCGGCAGGCCCTTGCCGTCGAGCGCGAAGAGCTGGTCGTAGACCATGAAGCCGTGGTTGCGCACGAAGGCGGCGGTGGAGACCACCGGGTCGATGCTGGTCAGCTCATTGCTGAGCACGACGCGCAGCGTGCCGGTAGGCGCCGGCGCGGTCTGGGCCTGCGCCAGGGCGAAGGGCAGCGTGGCAGCGAGGCCGACTGACAGAAGCGCGCGGCGCGACGCGGAGTGAAGGCGCTGGAGCACGGCGAGGGGCATCCTTGCGAGAGGCTGGCGAGGGGGCGGCGATTCCGCGTCGTTTCACCCTATCAGGGTCGCGAAGTTTGCAGCAGGGTGGCAGCAACTTGGGGCCCGACAAAAATGTTGCGCTGCCGGTTGCGGGATTGGCCGGACGGGTCCATCCTCGGGCGGTATCGCAGGGCGCGCAGCCTGTTTCGCCGCAGTGCAGCGAAATGCCCCTGCCTTGGGCGCGTAAAGCACGGATTTGCCTGGAGCACGGGCAAGTCCGTTTCGTGCTGCGTTGCACAACTCCCAAGCCCGGTTGACGCGGCCAAGCGCGGCGTTGGACAGTCCCTCCGACAAAGGGAGTTGGGGCTCATGAACATCGCAACGCCGCCGGCACGGCTTGCCTGCTCCGAGGAAGAGTGGCGCGTCCGCTGCGACCTCGCGGCGCTGTATCGCCTGGTCGCGCATTTCCGCATGACGGACTTCATCTACACCCATATCAGCGCGCGCGTGCCGGGCCCCGAGCACCACTTCCTGATCAACAAGTATGGCGTGCTGTTCGACGAGATGCGCGCCAGCGACCTCGTCAAGATCGACCTGCACGGCAATGTCGTCGAGGAAGACGGCGAGTCCAAGCCGGTCAATGCCGCCGGCTTCACCATCCATTCCGCACTGCACATGGCGAAGGAGGACGCCTTCTGCGTCGTCCACACCCACACCGCCGCCGGCATCGCCGTCTCGGCGCAGAAGCACGGGCTGCTGCCGATCAGCCAGCATGCGCTGAAGTTCTACGGCCATCTCGCCTATCACGGCTATGAGGGCATCGCGCTGGACCTCGACGAGCGCGACCGGCTGGTCGCCGATCTCGGCCCGCACAAGGCGATGATCCTGCAGAACCACGGCCTGCTGGTCGCCGGGCGCAGCATCCCCGAGGCCTTCAACCTGATCTACTACCTGGAGCGCGCCTGCCAGGCGCAGGTGGCCGCCCTCTCTGGCAGCGGCCTCGACCAGCTGGTGCTGCCGCCCGAGGAAGTCCGCCAGCGCACCGCCGCGCAGTTCAACGGCAATCCCGAGAAGTCGCTGGCGCACAGCGAATGGGCCTGGGCCTCGGCGCTGCGGCTGATCGAGGGCAGCAGGCTGGACTGGCGCGCATGAGCGCCGACCTCCTCATCACCGGCGGCCGCATCTTCCGCGGCCTGAACGGCGGCTTCGCCGAGGCCATCGCCATCAAGGACGGGCGCGTTCTGGCGGTCGGCGATGCTGCCAGCGTCGCGGACGCCGCCGGTGCGGCGACGAAGCGCATCGACCTGGCCGGCCGCGTCGCCGCCCCGGCGCTCAATGAAGCGCATATGCACCTGCTCTCCTACGGCCTCGGCCTGAGCCAGGTGAACCTCCGCGCCGAGGAGGTCCGCACCCTCGACGAGGTGCTGTCGCGCATCGCCAAGGCCGCCAAGGCGACGCCGAAGGGCCAGTGGATCCTCGGCCGCGGCTATGACCATGGCGAGCTCGATATCGGCCGCCACCCGCTGGCCGAGGAGCTGGACCGCGCGGCGCCGGACCATCCGGTCTTCATCACCCGCACCTGCGGCCATGTCGCCGTCGCCAATACCGCGGCGCTGCGCCTGGCCGGCGTCAGCCACAACACCCCCGACCCCGAGGGCGGCGCCATCGAGCGCAAGGGCGGCAAGCTCACCGGCCTTTTCGCCGAGCGGGCGATGCGCCTGGTGCGCGACAGGATGCCGCCGCCGTCGGAAGCGCAGATGGTCGATGCCATCGAGGCGGCCGGGCGCAACCTGGCGGGGATGGGCTTCGCCTCGGCCTCCGACATGAATGTCGGCATGACCGCCGGCATGGCCGAGATCGGCGCCTTCCGCCGTGCCGCCGCCGACGGGCGCCTGCTGCAGCGCATGTGGCAGGTGCTGGCCGGCAATCCGGAAGGCATCGCCGACGAGGCCTATGCCGCCGGGCTCCGCCCCAATTTCGCCCGCGGCGAGGCGGCCGAGGAGCTGCTGGCCTGGGGCGCCGTCAAGGTGTTCGGCGACGGTTCCGCCGGTGGCCTGACCGCCGCCTTCTTCGATCCCTATCTGGAAAGCGCCGGCGGCGGCACCGGCATCTTCTGCTTCCCCGACGACAAGATGCACGCCCTGCTGGCCAAGTTCCACGCCCAGGGCTGGCAGCTCGACATCCACGCCATCGGCGATGCGGCGATCGAGCAGGTGCTGGTCGGCATGGAGCAGGCGAGCTCGGCGGAGATGCCGATCGACGGCCGCCGCCACCGCATCGAGCATTGCGGCTTCCTCAACCGCGACCAGCGGCGGCGGATGCTGAAGCACGGCATCATCCCGGTGCCGCAGCCGGTCTTCATGTACGAGTTCGGCGATCTCTACGTGAAGAACCTCGGCCTCGAGCGCACCGAGGTGGCCTATCCGATGCGCACCTGGCTCGATGAGGGCCACCATCCGGTCGCCTCCTCGGACAGCCCGGTCTGCACGGTGGACCCCTTCATCAACCTCTATGCCATGGTGACCCGCAAGACCAACCGCGGCACCGTGCTCGGCGCCGACCAGGTGCTGACGCCGGAGCAGGCGATGCATTGCTACACCTGGTGCGGCGCGCATGCCCAGTTCGCCGAAGGCGACCGCGGCACGCTGGAGCCGGGCATGCAGGCCGATATCGCCGTCTTCTCGCGCGATCTTTTCGCGTGTGCGCCGGAAGACATTCTCACGACCAAGGCGGACATCACCCTCCGCGGCGGCCGTGCCATCTTCGATCGCCATGGCGAAGCCGCGGCGCTGGCTGGGGCTGCGGACTAAATCCATGTTGCGTCATGTGCTGCAACGCCTGCTGCTGACCGTCCCGGTCATGCTGGGCGTGTTGTTGATCGGCTTCCTGCTGATGCAGGTGGTGCCGACGGACCCTGCCATCGTCCGCGCCGGCCCCACCGCCACGGTGGAGCTGGTCAACGAGATCCGGCGCGAGCTCGGCCTCGACCAGCCGCTCTACGTCCAGTTCGGCATCTATCTGTGGAAGCTGCTGCAGGGCGACCTGGGCGTTTCCATCATCAACAATGTCTCCGTCACCCAGGAGCTGGCGGGGACCATCGGCCCGACGCTGGAGCTGATGTTCGCCTCGCTGTTCTGGTCGATCCCGATCGGCATCAGCCTCGGCACCGTCGCCGCCTATTGGCGCGGCTCGGTGCTGGACCGCGCGGTCACCGCCTTCTCGGTGGCCGGCGGCTCGGTGCCGGTGTTCTTCCTCGGCCTGATGCTGATCTGGTATGTCGGCTTCCAGTGGCAGCTGCTGCCCTTCACCGGCCGCGGCGGTCCGCTCTGGACGGTCGAGGGCTGGCAGGCCATCGCGCTGCCGGCGCTGACGCTCGGCGGCACCTTCATCGCGCCGGTGGCCCGCATGACCCGCACCGCGGTGCTGGAGGTGCTCGGCGCCGAGCATGTCCGCACCGCCCGCGCCAAGGGCCTGGGCGAGGGCGCCGTGGTGCTGCACCACGCGCTGCGCAACGCGCTGATTCCGGTCGTCACCCTGATCGGCCTGCAGATCGGCTTTCTGCTCGGTGGCGCGGTGGTCACCGAGACGGTCTTCTCCTGGCCGGGCGTCGGGCGGCTGGCGGTCGGCGCCATCCTGTCCTCCGACTTCCCGATGGCCCAGGGCACCATCATCGTGCTGTCGCTCGGCTTCATCATCGTCAATCTGGTGGTCGATGTGCTCTATGTCGCGCTCGATCCGCGCATGCGGGGGCACTGAGTCATGGCCAGCGTGAACTCCACGGCGGCCACGGCGGCGACCCCCGTTGCGGCCTCGATGCCGAAGCGCCCGGGCATGCTGAAGCGCCTGCTGCGCGAGCCGGTGGCGGCGATCGCCTTCGCCCTGGTCGTGCTGCTGATCGCGGCGGCGGTCTTCGCCCCCTGGCTGGCGCCGACCGATCCCTTCGACAACGACCTGGCGAATGCCATGGCGGTGCCGGGGACCGAGGGCCTGCCGCTCGGCGCCGACAGCCAGGGCCGCAACATGATCACCCGCCTGCTCTACGGGCTGCGGGTGACCATGACGATGGGCCTGGCCTCGGTGGTGCTGGGCGGGCTGGTCGGCGCGCTGATCGGCTTCACCGCCGCCTTCTACAGCCGCATCGACGGGCTGCTGATGCGGCTGATGGACGTGCTGCTCTCCTTCCCGGCGATCCTGTTCGGCTTGGCCATCGCCGCCATCTTCGGCCCCGGCATCCCGGCGGTCGTGCTGGCGCTCTCGGTCGCGACCGTGCCGCTGATGGCGCGTATCGTCCGCGGCGCCGCGCTGGTGGTCATGCGCATGGACTATATCGAGGCGGCGCGCTCGACCGGCATGAGCGACGCGCGGCTGATCCTGCGGCATCTGGCGCCGAACTGCCTGTCGCCGATCTTCGTCTTCGCGACGCTGCGCTTCGGCCAGGTGATCCTGCTGGGCTCGGCGCTGTCCTTCCTCGGCCTCGGCGCCCAGCCGCCGCTGGCCGAGCTCGGCGCCATGGCCTCCGAGGGCCGCAACTTCCTGTTCTTCGCCCCGCATATCGCGGTCATCCCCTGCGTGCTGATCTTCGTGGTGGTGCTGGCCTTCAACGTGCTGGGCGACGCGCTGCGCGACGCGCTCGACCCCCGGCTGCGCAGCTGATTCCTTTTGCGGGTCCGGTCCGCCTGTCGGCGGACCGGACCATCGAGCTTTCCGGCGGGGCTCGCCCCGATCCCCGCCGGCACCAGGGTCAAGAAGGCCCGGACGGTTTGGCGCGGCCCGCGCGGGTGGGCCCGATCCTTTCAGCGAGAACGGGTCCCCTGAGAGGGATCCGCAGGAGAGGCGTGATGAAGAAGACCCTGGCGGCAGCCATGCTGTCGCTGGCCGCGGTGGCGCCCGTCGCCGATGCCCTGGCCCAGGCTGCCCCGCGCGACACGCTGGTCGTGCTGCGCGAATACGATGCCGACCGCTACGACCCGGCGCGCTCCACCGCGCGCAGCGCCGGCGAGGTCATCTACATGATGTCCGACACGCTGGTCTCGCTCGACTTCGACCAGAAGACGGTGCGCCCCGGCCTGGCCGAGAGCTGGACGGTCAGCCCGGACGGCAAGCTCTACACCTTCAAGCTGCGCCAGGACGTCACCTTCTGCGACGGCAAGAAGATGACCGCGGCCGACGTGGTCTACACGATCAACCGCTGGATCGCGCCCGAGACCCGCAGCCCGGTGCGCTGGCGCGCCGGCCCGGTGAAGGAGGTGCGCGCCGTCGACCCCTACACCGTCGAATACGAGCTGACCGAGCCCTATGGCGAGCTGCTCTACCAGCTCACCCTGTTCTTCGCCTCGATCGTCGACAAGGACAATGTCGAGAAGCTGGGCGCCAATTTCGGCGTGCAGGGCTTCAACGGCACCGGCCCCTATTGCTGGGCCAGCTGGACGCCGCGCCAGGACATGGTGCTGACGCGCCACCCCAACTACACCTGGGGCCCGCCGATCTACCAGAACCGCACGCCGCAGATCGGCCGGGTGATCTGGCGCATCATCCCCGAGGCGAACACCCGCCTCGCCGCGCTGCAGACCGGCCAGGGCGACATCACCCAGTACATCCCGCCCTTCGCGGTGGCCCAGCTGCAGCGGGTGCCGACCGTCAAGGTGGCGACCCAGCCGAACTACTTCTGGGACTTCTTCCTGGGCTTCAAGGTCGACAAGCCGGTGGTCGACGACCCGGTGATCCGCCGCGCCGTCAACATGGCGATCAACCGCGAGGCCATGGTCAAGGCCGTGTTCTTCGGCGCCGCCCAGCCGGCCGACGCCTATGTCAACCCGAACACGCTGGGCTATGACGCCGAGGCCGCCAAGCTGGTGCCGGGCTTCGACCCCGAGGCCGCCAAGAAGCTGCTCGACCAGGCCGGCTGGGTGCCGGGCCCGGATGGCATCCGCTTCAAGGATGGCGAGCGCGCCTCCTTCAACGTCTATGGCATCCAGAACGCCGAGTGGCGCCGCCTGACCGAGGCGATGCAGGCCGACCTGCGCCGCGTCGGCATCGAGCTGCGCATCCAGCTCTGGGACGCGACGGTGGCCTGGGGCAAGCTGGCGACGCAGGAATTCGACAGCTTCGTCATGTCCTATCCCTATATCTCGGCGACCGACGGCTTCGCGCTCTACTTCGACGGCGCCAACCGGCCGACGCCGAACCGCATGAACTGGAACGACCAGCGCACCAACGAGCTGCTGGCCACCGCCAAGACCGCGCTGGCCCCCGAGGCGCGCGCCGCCGCGATCGGCGAGGCGCAGCGCATCATCGCGCAGAACAACGTCTGGTTCCCGATCG
Source organism: Roseomonas sp. USHLN139 (assembly GCF_037145735.1). Taxonomy (NCBI): domain Bacteria; kingdom Pseudomonadati; phylum Pseudomonadota; class Alphaproteobacteria; order Acetobacterales; family Roseomonadaceae; genus Roseomonas; species Roseomonas sp. USHLN139. The sequence continues at coordinate 111,117 of NZ_JBBCWY010000003.1, forward strand.
CGCGGGAGAACCTCTACGTGGCCTCCTCCCAGCGGGTCGAGGGCGCGCGGGCGCACGGCATCTACGGCGCGGGCCTCTACAAGGGCCTCGACCTGCGGCTGACGCGCTGATCTAGAAGCAAGAAGAAGGAAAGGGCAGGGACATGGCCACCACCGTCATCCGCAACGCCGACCTGGTCATCGCCTGGGACGCGACCGAGAAGCAGCACATCTATCTCACGGATGCGGAGGTGGCCTACCGCGACGGCCAGATCACCTTCGTCGGCCGCGGCTATGACGGCCCGGCCGACGAGGTGCTGGACGGCAAGGGCATGATGGTCATGCCCGGCCTGGTGAACATCCACTGCCACCCCTCCTCCGAGCCGATGAACAAGGGGCTGATCGACGAGATCGGCTCCCCCGGCCTCTACAATTCCTCGCTCTACGAATACATGCCGATCTTCCGGGCGGATGCGGAGGCGGTGCCCTCCTGCGTCCGCGTGGCCCTGTCGGAGCTGCTGCTCTCCGGCGTGACCACGGTGGCCGACCTCTCCATGGCGCATCCCGGCTGGCTCGACCTGCTGGGCGAGAGCGGCATGCGGGTCTGCATCGCGCCGATGTTCCGCTCGGCGCGCTGGGCCACCAAGAACGGCCACACGGTCGAATATGCCTGGGACGAGGCCGCCGGCGAGAAGTCGATGGCCGAGGCCTTCAGCCTGATCGAGCGCGCCGAGCAGCACCCCTCGGGCCGGCTCTTCGGCATGGTGGTGCCGGCGCAGATCGACACCTGCTCCGAGACCCTGCTGCGCGAGAGCTTCCAGGAAGCCGCCAAGCGGAACCTGTCCTGGCAGATCCACGCGGCGCAGAGCGTGCACGAATTCCACGAGATCACCCGCCGCAGCGGCTTCACGCCGATCGGCTGGCTCGACAGCATGGACCTGCTCTCCGAGCGCTCCATCATCGGCCACGGCATTTTTCTGGACGATCATCCGCGCACCAAGTGGCACACCGAGAACGACCTGGATCGCCTTGCCGCGACCGGCACCACGGTGGCCCACTGCCCGACGGTCTTCGCCCGCCGCGGCATCGCCATGCGCAGCTTCGGCCGCTACCGCAAGCGCGGCGTCAACATGGGCGTGGGCACCGACACCTATCCGCACAACATGCTCGATGAGCTGCGGCTGGTCTCCTACCTGGCCCGGACCCAGTCCGAGGACCCGCGCAGCCTGAGCTCGACCGACCTGTTCGATGCGGCGACCATCGGCGGCGCCCAGGCGCTGAACCGCGACGATATCGGCCGGCTCGCCCCCGGCTGCCGCGCGGATTTCGTCATGGTCGATGTGACGCATCCGCAGATGCGCCCGGCCCGCGACCCGATGCGCAGCCTGATCTACGCGGCGGGCGACCGCGCCATCCGCTCGGTGCATATCGACGGCCAGGCTGTCGTGAAGGATGGCAAGGTGCTGACCATGGACTACGAAGGTGCCGCCGCGCATCTCGATGAGGCCCAGAAGAGAATCATCGCGCGGGCGCCGCAGCAGGACTGGGCGCATCGCCCGGTCGACAAGATTTCCCCTCCCACTTTTCGATGGGCGTGATGCAGCCGGATCTTCTGCGTATCGAAGGCCTTCGCACGGTCTTCAAAACCTCCTCCGGCCTGGTGCGTGCGGTCGACGGCGTCGACCTGTCGGTCCCCCGCGGCCGGACCCTGGGCATTGTCGGCGAGAGCGGCTGCGGCAAGTCGATGCTGTCGCTCTCGATCATGCGGCTGGTGCCGCCGCCGGGTAAGACCATTGAGGGCCGCGTGCTGCTGGAGGGCCGCGACCTGCTGCAGCTCTCCACCAGCGAGATGCGCCAGGTGCGCGGCGGCCAGATCGCCATGATCTTCCAGGAGCCGATGACCTCGCTGAACCCGGTGCACAGCATCGGCCGCCAGCTGGTCGAGGCGATGCAGGTGCATTCCGGCCATCTCTCGGCCGCCGATCTGCGCGCCAAGGGCATCGCCGCCCTCAAGCGCGTGCGCATCCCGTCGCCCGAGCGGCGCTTCGACGAGTACCCGCACCAGCTCTCGGGCGGCATGCGCCAGCGCGTCATGATCGCCATGGCGCTGGCCTGCGAGCCGCGGCTGCTGATCGCCGACGAGCCGACCACGGCGCTCGACGTCACCGTGCAGGCGCAGATCCTCGACCTGCTGCGCGAGCTGCAGCAGGAGACGGGCATGTCGATCATCCTGATCACCCATGACCTCGGCGTCATCGCCGAGATGGCCGACGAGGTTGCCGTCATGTATGGCGGCCGGGTGGTCGAGCGCACCACGGCGCGCGAGCTGTTCGAGGACCCGCAGCACCCCTATACGCTCGGACTGCTCGGCTCGGTGCCGCGCCTCGACGAGGATCGCGAGCGGCTGCTGGCGATCGACGGCTCGGTGCCGCCGCCCTTCGCCTTCCCGCCCGGCTGCCGCTTCAACCCGCGCTGCCCCTTCGCGATCGGACCCTGCCGCACCGACATGCCGAGCCTGCGCGAGATCGCGCCCGGCCACGAGGCCGCCTGCCTGCGCGCCCCGGTCGAGAATTCCCTGGCCATGGAGATGCCGGCATGAGCACCCCCCTGCTCGAGGTCACCGGCCTGGAGAAGCACTATCCGGTCAAGAAGGGCCTGATCCTGCAAAAGCAGGTCGGCGCGGTGAAGGCGGTGGACGGCGTCTCCTTCAGCGTCGGGCGCGGCGAGACCCTGGCGCTGGTGGGCGAGAGCGGCTGCGGCAAGTCGACCACGGCGCGGTTGGTGCTGCGGCTGATCGAGCCCACCGGCGGCCGCATCCGCTTCGACGGCCAGGACGTCACCAAGGTCACCGGCGGCGCCATGCGGCTGCTGCGCCGGCGCATGCAGATCGTCTTCCAGGACCCCTATGCCAGCCTCAATCCGCGGCTGACTGTGGGCGATGCCATCGCCGAGCCGATGGTGGTGCATGGCATCGGCAATGCCGCCAGCCGCGCCGCCAAGGTGCAGGAGCTGCTGCGGCTGGTCGGCCTGCAGCCCTTCCATGCCGAGCGCTACCCGCACGAGTTCTCCGGCGGCCAGCGCCAGCGCATCGGCATCGCCCGCGCCCTCTCGGTCGAGCCGGAGCTGGTGGTCTGCGACGAGCCGGTCTCGGCGCTCGACGTCTCGATCCAGGCGCAGGTGGTCAACCTGATGAAGGACCTGCAGGCCCGGCTCGGCCTGTCCTATCTCTTCATCGCGCATGACCTGGCGGTGGTGAAGCACATGGCCGACCGCATCGCCGTCATGTATCTCGGCGCGGTGATGGAGATCGGCACCAAGCGCGAGCTCTTCGCCATGCCGCGCCACCCCTATACGCGGGCGCTGCTGGCCGCCATCCCGCATCCCGATCCGGCGCGGCGCGGGCGGGTGACGCCGCTCGGCGGCGACGTGCCCAGCCCGATGGCGGTGCCGCCGGGCTGCCGCTTCCACACCCGCTGCCCCTTCGCGCAGGAGCGGTGCCGCCAGGAGGTGCCGCAGCTCCGCCCGATCGGCGAGGGCCAGCAGGTGGCCTGCCACTTCTCGGAGACGCTGCCGGATGCCGGGCTCGACTATACCGGCGGGCTGACCGAGGCGGCCTCGCGCCGGCTCGCGCTCTACGACGCGGCGCGGCGCAAGGCGGCCTGAACCAAGCCGGGGCGGCGGCGTGGCGCCGCCGCCGGCCTCAGGCCCCGCGCCAGCGCAGCAGCCAGGCGGCGCCCGCGCCCGTGCCGGTGGAGGGCAGGCCGCCGCCGGCCAGCGCATCCAGCTCGGCCTCGCTGAGCGCGCCCTGGCGCGACAGGATCCAGCTCTGCACCGCCCCGCGATCGATGGCATAGCCGGCGGCGCGGGCATGGCTGAGCGCCTCGTCCAGCGTCACGCCGGGGCGGGTCATCGCCTCGCGCAGCGCCAGCTGCGCCTCGAGCTCCGCCAGCAGCCGGTCGATCTCGGCATGGCTCATCGCGCCCCCCTCGCGGACTACTTGTTGAACAGCGGCTGGTCGAGCAGGTCGCCGGCGGACAGCCGGTCGAGCTCCTCGGCCGAGAGCTCGCCCTCGCGCGCCGCCAGGAGACGCTGCGCCTCCCCGGCATCGACGGCGTAGCCGGCCGCCCGGGCGGCGGCGAGGCCCTGCTCCAGCGTCAGGCCGGGGGCGGCCAGGCTGGCCTGCAGGGCGGGGTTCTGCGGCAGGTCCTGCAGCAGGCGTTGCAGCTCGGTCATCGGCGGTTCCTGGCGGGGAGAGGGGCAGGCACGGCGGGCGCGGCCGGCGTCGAGAAAGGCATGGACGCTGGCCAGATCCACCGCATAGCCGGCGGCCCGCAGTGCCGCGAGCGATTCGGCCGGCGCCGGCGCGGCCGGGGCTCCGCCGGGCGGCAGGCGCATCAGCAGGGCAGGCAGGCGGCGGGTCATGGCGGCAGCCTATCCAGGCAGCCGGGGCATGTCCCCGCGTTCTTGTCTCAAACCCTAGGCGTTTTGTCTCGCATCCAGCATCTCCAGCACGGCGGCGGCGGCGGCGGCGCTGGACCTGCCCTCGGCCGGCCGCAACTGGCCCAGCACCCGGGCGAAGCCGTCGCGCTGCGCCGCGGCGGCGGCCGGGTCGGTCAGCAGCCGCGTCAGGCAGGCGGCGAGCAGCGCCGGGGTGCAGCGCTCCTGCAGGAATTCCGGGATGATCGGCGCATCGCCCAGCAGGTTCACCAGGCTGACATACTTCACCTTGATCAGCCGGCGGGCGATGGCGGCCGTCACCGGGTTGACGCGGTAGCCGACGGCCATGGGCACGCCCGCCAGCGCCACCTCCAGGGACGAGGTGCCGGACTTGATCAGCCCGGCGCCGCCCTGCCGCGCGGCGGCATAGGCGTCGAATTTTTCCTGGATGTCCTCCACCAGGATCGGCGCCGGGTGCCAGTGGCTGGCCGCGGCGCGCACCGCCTCGGCCACCGGGCCGGCGATCGGCACCACCGGGCGCAGGCCGGGCACGGCGGCCTCGGTCCGGCGCAGCGCCTCGCCGAAGACCGGCAGCAGGCGGCCGACCTCGCTGCGGCGGCTGCCGGGCATCACCAGCACGACGCGCTCCTCCGGCGCCAGGCCGTGGCGGGCGCGGAAGCGGGCGGCATCGCCCTGCTCGGCGCCCGATTCCAGGATGGAATGGCCGACGAAGCGCACCGGGATGCCGGCGCTTTCGAAGAAGGGGGCCTCGAAGGGCAGCAGGGTCAGGATGCGGTCGACCTGGGTCGCGATCTTCTTCACCCGGCCCTGGCGCCAGGCCCAGACCTGCGGGGCGACATAATGCAGCACCGGGATGCCCAGCGGCTTCGCCCGCGCCGCCACCCGCAGCGTGAAGCCCGGGCTGTCGATGGTGACGATCAGCGCCGGCCGCCTTGCGGCGATATCGGCGATGGTCTGGTCCAGCCGCCGCGACAGATTCCTGATGTTCGGCAGCACTTCCAGCAGCCCCATCAGCGCCAGCTCGCGCATCGGGAACAGGCTGGAGAAACCCTGTTCCGCCATGCGTTCGCCGCCCACGCCGGCGAAGTCCAGTTCCGGCCGGGCTGCTTTCAACGCCGCGATCAGCCGGGCGCCCAGCGCGTCGCCCGAGGCCTCGCCGGCCACCAGATAGACCAGCGTCATGCGAAGCGCGCCGGAACCGCTTCGCCGAAGCGCTGCTGCGGCCAGTCGCGGTGGTTGAAGACGGCGCCCTCACGGCGGACGGTGTCGATCCGCGCCGGATCGAGCTCGGCATAGACCCATTGGGCGGCGTCGAGCGTCCCCTCGATTACCACGCCATCGGCGGCGAAGCCGCGATCGACCGGGCCATAGACGCCCGCCAGGCCGCGGTTGACGTCGAGCGCCGCCGACCAGGGCGCCTCGCCGACCGTCGCGCAGATGGCGACGAAGCACTGGTTCTCCAGCGCCCGCGCCTGGGCGGCAATGCGGATGCGGTGGAAGCCGTGCAGCGTGTCGGTGCAGCTGGGCACCAGCACCAGCCAGGCGCCGGCCTCGACCTGGCGGCGGACATGCTCGGGGAATTCGCTGTCGTAGCAGACCGAGATGCCGATGCGGCCCCAGGGCGTGTCGAAGACCGAAGGCGCGGCGCCGGGCGAGACGCCCCAGCGCTCGGCCTCGAAGCGGGTCATGGCGTGCTTGTCCTGGAAGGCCAGGCGGCCCTCGGGATCGATCAGCGGCGCCCGGTTGACGATGTTTTCGCCGATGCGCATCGCCAGCGTGCCGGGCTGCAGCCACAAGCCGTGGCGGCGGGCGGCAGCACGCATCTCGGCCAGGATGCCGTCGGCGGCGGCGACCATGGCGGCCAGCTCTTCCGCCTCCTCGGCCGGCGCCTTGCCGACCAGGGCGGCGCCGAGCTCGACCGAGGCATATTCCGGCAACACCGCCAGCTCGGCGCCCTGGGCGCGGGCCTCGGCCAGCCAGCGGTCGAGTTTCTTTCCCCAGTCCGCGATGCTCGATGGCCGCTCGACCGGATATTGCAGCAGGGCGAGGCGCAGCGGGCGGGTCATGCCAGCGCCTTGTGCCAGAAGTCCAGCCGATGCTCCTGTTCAGCGGCCTCGCCGGGGCCCTTCCAGGAGAAGCGGCAGGAGACGCCCTCCAGCGGCGCATAGCCGCGCTTGCGCCAGAAGCCGTCGAGCGGGGTGTAGTCCGCCGGCCTGCGCGGATCGGCCGGATCGCGGGCGACGGCGCAGAAGGCGGTGCGGCGCAGCCCGAGGCTGGCGGCATGCGTCTCGCGCCGGTGGAAGAACTCGACGCCCGCGCCACGGCCGCGATAGGGGGCGAGCAGGACGCTCTCGCCGAAATAGCAGTAGCCGGCAGGGTCGAGGCCGGCGGCGGTGAAGCTGTCCCGCACCGCGGCATGGGTCTCGGCCATCGGCTCGCAGGTGGCGGCGCCGACCGCGCGGTCGCCGTCGAGGCAGGCGATCACTGCGGCACCCTGGCCGGCGGCATAGCTGGCCATGTAGCGCCGCTCATAGGCCTCGTCGCCGTCGTAGAGATAGGGCCATTCGCGGAAGACGGCGATGCGCAGCCGCGCCAGCTGCGGCAGCCAGGGCTGCAGGCCGTCGCCGCGCAGCGTCTCGAAGCGGAGGGGGAGGGGGGCCATGGCCCCCCGGATAGCGCAGAATGCCGAACGGCGCGAGGCGACCCGGCCCGTCAGCCCTTCTCCAGGTTCCAGAAGAACTGCACCGGCGACAGCACCATGCCCTTCAGGTTGCTGCGGAAGGCCATCGGCTGCTCGACCAGGCCGCCGGGGACATAGGGTACCGTCTCGAAGGCGCGCCGCTCCATCTCGGCGGCGATCGTCTTCTGCCGGCCAGTGTCGGCGGTGGCCAGCCACTGGTCGCGCAGGCCTTCCAGCGTCGGGTCCTCCGGCCAGCCGAACCAGGCGGTGGCGCCATTGGCGCGGACCAGCGGATGCAGCGCCGGGTTCAGCGTGTCGGCGCAGGACCACAGCGTGTGGAAGACCGACCAGCCGCCCTGGTCGGGGCCGCCGCGATTGGCGCGCTTGCCGATGAAGCTGGCCCAGTCGGTGGAGATCAGCTCGACATTCATGCCCAGCTTCTGCAGCAGCGCCTGGCTGACCAGCGACTGGTTGTAGGCGATCGGCTGGTCGGCCGGGGCCAGCAGCACCACCTTCTCGTTGTTGTAGCCGGCGGCCTTCAGCATGGCCTTCGCCGCCTCGAGGTCGCCCTTCATCGCCTCGGCGCCGCCGGCGCCGGAGGACATCGGCGAGCCCGGGGTGAAGAAGGTTTTTGCCTGTTTGTAATAGTCGGGGCTGCCGACCACGGCCTGCATGTAGTCTTCCTGGCGCACCGCCATCATCACGGCGCGGCGGATGGCGGGGTTGTTGAAGGGTGGCTGCAGATGGTTGAAGCGCATCAGCAGGAACAGGCCGAGCGGCACGTTCTGGATGGTGATGTTGCGGTCGCGCTTCAGCACCGGCAGCAGGTCGACCGGCGGCTGCTCGTACCAGTCGACCTCGCCCTGGACCAGGGCGCCGACGGCGGCCGCCGGCTCGGTCAGCGCCAGCCATTCGATGCGGTCGATCTTGGCGACCTTGCCGCCGGCGGCCCAGGAGGGCGCCTCCTCGCGCGGCACGTATTTGTCGAAGCGGGTGTAGATGGCGTTCTGGCCGGGCACCCATTCGCGCTGCTGGAACATCCAGGGGCCGGAGCCGATGGCTTCCGAAATCGGCTTCGAGGCATCGGCCGCGGCGATCCGCTCCGGCATGATGAAGGGCACGTTGGAAGAAAGCTTGCCCAGCGCATCCGGCAGCAGCGGGAACGGCTTCTTCAGGTTGATCCGGAAGGTCCGCGCATCGACCGCTGCATAGCTTTCCACGAAGGTCGCAAAAGTCTGGCCGAAGGCGTCGCGCTTCGACCAGCGCTGGATCGAGGCGATGCAATCCGCCGCGCCGACCTTCTGCCCGTCATGGAAGACCAGCCCGTCGCGCAGATGGAAGGTCCAGGACAGCTGGTCCGGCGCCGTCTCCCAGGCCTGCACCATCTGCGGCCGGATCTGGAAATTGGCGTCGGTGGCGAACAGCGTGTCGTAGATCAGGTAGCCGTGGTTGCGGATGACATAGCTGGTGGCGACGATCGGATCGAGCGAGGGCAGCGGCGTCGAGGGGATGAAGCGCAGCGTCGCGCTGCGGCTGGCAGCCGTGCCCTGGGCGCGGACGACATGCGGGGTGGCCATGCCCCCCGCGGCGGCGAGGCCCGCGGCCCCGGCAAGCAGGTGGCGACGGTTCAGCGTCATCAGGGAACTCCTCGGCGGCGGCCGGCGCAGCGGCCAGGGCTCGTTTGGGTGCAGCAGGAGGCGGGTTCAGCAGGATCGGGCCGGGCAGGATGGCGGCGGCGCGGTTTCGCGCGGCAGTGTTCCTGGAACGGTAGAATTTATACAATCTATCCGTCAACAATGTCGGCGGGGCTGGCCGCCTGCCGCCGCTGCGGATACACCGCCGCCGGCCCGACAGGAGAGCGCATGACCACCCTGAAGCACCGCACCGTCTCGGCGGCGCTGCTGGAGGAGATCCGGCGCCGCGTGCTGGACGGCCGCTATCCCGCCGGCAGCCAGCTGCGCCAGGACATGCTGGCCGAGGAGTTCGGGGTCAGCCGCATCCCGGTGCGCGAGGCGCTGTTCCAGCTGGAGGCGGAGGGCTTCGTCCGCATCTCGCCGCACAAGGGGGCGACCGTCGCGGCGCTGTCGATCGCCGAGCTGGAAGAGGCCTTCGAGCTGCGCGCCCTGCTGGAGCCGCGGCTGCTGCGCCATTCCGCCCCGCAGCTGACCGAGGCCGATTATGCCGGGATCGAGACGGTGCTGGCCGATTATTCCCGCGCCCTCGACGCGCGCGACACCGCCCGCTGGGGCGAGCTGAACACGGTGCTGCACCTGGCGCTCTATGCCAAATCCGGCAAGCCGCGCACCGCGGCGCTGGTCGCCAGCCTGCTGCAGGAATGCGACCGCTACACCCGGCTGCAGCTCTCGACCGAGCCGGCCGGCCTGCAGCGCGCCGATGCCGAGCATCGCGAGCTGGTGCGGCTGTGCCGCGCCGGCCAGTGGCGCGAGGCCGGGCTGCTGCTGAAGGCGCATGTCGAGCATGTCGGCCGGGCGCTGGCGGTGTTCCTGCGGCAGCAGGGCAGGCTGCCCGGCTGAACCCCCAGGGTGTGAACCCCCCAGGGTGGCGCGTTACAAGGCTTCGGGGCACAAGGGCCGGCATGTCGAGCACCACCGCGCCCCAGCCCCCGATGGTCCCCCTGATCGCCGGCGACCTGCTGCCGCCGATCGCCCTGCCGGATGCCGAGGGCCAGGCCTTCGACCTGTTCCACCAGAGCCTGGCCGGCCTGCACCTTCTGCTGGTGCTGGGCCGCGCCCCCGGGGCCGAGCGCCTGGCCGCCCTCGAGGCCGCCGCCAGCGCCCGCCAGGGCCGGGTGATCCTCGTCACCGCCGCCAGGCCGGACGGCGCCCGGCGCCGCCACGGCCCGGTGCGGCTCTTCGATCCCGAGCGGCGCTTCTTCAATGCGCTGGGCGTGGCCGACAGCGCGGTCGCCATCCTCTCGCCACGCGGCCGGCTTTCTTTTCTTCGCGCCGGCGAGGGGGCGCTGGAGATGGCGCTGGACCTGCTGCCGGAAGCATCGGCCGCGCCGTCCGAGATCCGCCGCAGCGGCGCCCCGGCGCTGCTGATCCCGGGGGTGCTGGAGCCCGATTTCTGCGCCACCCTGATCGCGCACTGGAAGAAGGGCGAGAAGACGCGCGACCGCGTCGCCTCCGCCGAGGGGGCGGCGGGGGCGGCGCAGCAGATCAAGCGCCGCACCGATGTCTGGCTGGATGACCGCGCGCTCTACGCCACCTATCGCCAGCGGCTGGAGCGGCGCGTGCTGCCGGAGCTGTGGCGCGCCTACCGCTTCCGCGCCGCCAGCTTCGAGGCGCCGCGCATCGGCTGCTACGCGGCCGAGGACCAGGGCGGCTTCGGCGCGCATCGCGACAACCGCACCCCCTTCACCGCGCATCGCCGCTTCGCCATGAGCCTGAACCTGAACACCGGCGCCTATCGCGGCGGGGCGCTGCGCTTCGCCGAATTCGGCCCCGAGCTCTACGAGCCCGAGGCCGGCGGCGCGGTGCTGTTCTGCTGCGACCTGATGCACGAGGCGCTGCCGGTGACCGAGGGCGAGCGCTTCGCCATCTTCACCTTCCTGACCGATGCCGAGGGCGCCCGCCAGGAGCAGGCGCTGATCGCCCAGCGCCAGGCCGCCGGCGAGCGGGGCGTCGCGGTGCGCTAGAGCGGTTTCCGTTCGCCACGGCTCACTTCAACCACTCTAGCTTTTTGTTTTTGCGAGCATCTTCACCCGATCTGGTGATTCCACCCGATCGGGATCTGCTCTAGTCCAGGAAGTCTTTGCGGATCTGCTCGAGCCCGCGGTTGCGCGCGACATAGTGCTTCACCGCGCAGTCGGCCGAGGCCAGGGACTGGGCATTGCCGTCGCCGAACACCGTCTCCAGCAGGCGGCAATCGGCGGCGACATAGGTTTCCCAGGCGGCCTGGCCTTCCTCCAGCAGCCGGATGGCGGCGGGATAGTCAGTGCCGGAAGGGCCGGGGCGCGACAGCCGGGCGCGCAGGGCGGCGAGCAGCCGGGCCTGCTGCGCCTTGGCCTGCTCCTCGGCCTCGCCATAGCACTGGGCGGATTCGATGCCGCCCTGGGCAGCGCGCAGGCAGCGCGAAAGGTAGACGTCCGGCGCCGGCGGGGTCGCGGCCGCGGCGGGCAGCGCGGCCGCGATCAGCAGCGGGATGGCACAGAAAGAAAGACGGATCATGGGCAGAGGGCTCGTCGGTGGTCGGGCGCGCAGTCCATGCCTGCCGCGCCACCCGGGCAAGGCTGGCGGCCATCACCTCCGCGTGCGAGGAGTTACTCGGCGTAGATCATCTTCCGCGTCATGCCGCCATCCGACAGGAATTCGGCGCCGGTGACGAAGCCGGCCTCGGGCCCGGTCAGGAAGGCGACGAGGGAAGCGATATCCTCGACCTTGCCGACGCGGCCGGCGGGGTGCTGGGCGTGGTCTTCGGGGCGGAGGTCTTCGCCCTGCACGTCGATCCAGCCGGGGCTGACGCAGTTGACGCGGATCGCCGGGCCCAGGCTGACCGCCAGCGCATGGGTCAGCGCCAGCAGCCCGCCCTTGCTGGCCGAATAGGATTCCGTGTCGGGCTCCGACTGGTGCGCGCGGCTGGAGGCGATGGTGACGATGCTGCCCTGCGCCGCCGCCAGCATCTTCTCGGTCGCCCTGGCCAACAGGAAGGCGCTGGTCAGGTTGATGTCGAGCACCCGGCGCCATTCGGCCAGCGACAATTCGGCGATCGGCTTGCGGATCATGATGCCGGCATTGCAGACCAGCGCGTCCAGGCGCTTTTCTGTCTGTGCGATGCCGGCGACCAGGGCGTTCACCGCCGCCTCGTCGCCGACATCGGCGATGACGTGGCGGGTGCCGGCATCGCCCGGATTGATGTCGGCGGTGACGACCTGCCAGCCGTCGCGCTTCAGCCGGGCGGCGATGCCGGCGCCGATGCCCTGCGCCGCGCCAGTCACCAGGGCCACTTTTCTGTCTGTCGGGATGCTGCTCATGCTGCCCGGCTTAACACGGGCCGCGGCGGCGCGTTGCGCCCGCGTGGACGTCCGGGGGGAGGGCGAGCCCGCCCCCCGGCGTCGTGTCACATCATCGGGGCGTAGCGGGCCACTTCGGTGAAGATGTCGCGCACCGCATCCGACAGGGTGCGGTTCAGCTCTTCCAGATTGGCGACCTGGTCGATGCGGACCTGGGCGCGGTCCAGCTCGGCCGGAGCCAGCAGCAGCGGGAACAGGCCGGCGGCGCGGGTCAGGCCGATCAGCAGCGAATCGCGCGGGTCGGGGATCTCGTCGTTGAAGATCACCGCCATCAGGCGGGCCTTCACCTCGCGCTCCTCCTTGTCCGAGATCACCGGGTAGCGGCGCTCGGCGAAGAACCACAGGAAGCGGCCTTCCTCCAGCTTCAGCACGCCGCGCTGCACCAGCCGGTCGAAATACAGGTCGCGGTAGCGGTCGGCGTCCTTGGCAAGGGTCTCGATCCACCAGCGGCTGTCATGCGGCTCGGCCTCGGCCATGATCTGCTGCACCACGCCATCCAGCACCTGGTCGCCGGTCGGCTTGGTGTCGCCGACGAAGAGGCGCTTGGGATCGGTGTCGATGCGGTTGGCCAGGGCCAGCTCCGCCAGGATGGCGCCGGCGAGCGCATAGTCGCCCGAGGGGGCGGCGCGATCGATCAGCCTGCCGGTCTCGTCATCGAGCATGAGCAGGAGGATTTCCTCCGGCATGGTCAGCGACATCGGGGCGCACTCCGCTCTGGGTTGTGGTCGTTGCAGCGAAGGGAAGCGCGCGGAACCCGGCGCGTCAATCGCCGCGGGCCGGCTGGCGCGGAAACTGCGAAGATAATGAGACGCGGCGCGGGGTCGGGCGGCCCGCGCCGCGTCTCCGGGGCTCAGCGGCGGGCGATGGCGGCCTCGCCCTCGGCGGCCTGGCAGAAGGCGGCCAGGCCCTCCTCCACCACGCTGCGCGGCAGGTCGCGCAGGATGAAGACCAGGCGGGATTCGCGCGGCGCGCCGGCCGGCCAGGCGGGCAGCGGGGTGGGGCGGTGCCAGGTGCCCTGCACGCCATGGATCACCACGGGGGTGTCCTGGCCGGCCAGGTCCAGGATGCCCTTCACGCGGAGGACCGAATCGCCGCGGGTGGCGGTCAGCATCTCCAGCCAGGTGGCCAGCCCTGCCCAGGGCAGCGGCTTGTCGAAGCGCAGGCAGAAGGCCTGGATGCGGGCGTCGTGCCGGTTCGGGTCGTGCTGATGATGGTGGTGGCCGTGGCCGTGGCCGTGATGGTGGCCGTGGTCATGGTCATGCGCCGGGGCGGCGTCCCAGGCGGCCGGGTCCAGCCAGGCGGCGAGATCCGGATGGCGGCCGGACGGGTCGAAGGGGCCGCAATCCAGGATCGCCGCCGGGTCCACCGCGCCCTCGGTGGCGGTGATCGGGGTCACGCCGGGATTCAGCGCGCGCAGCCGGTCGGTCAGGGCGGCCAGGGCCTCGGGCGTGGCCAGGTCGGCCTTGGTCAGCAGCAGCCGGTCGGCCACCGCCACCTGGCGCTGCGCCTCGAGCTGGGCGTCGAGGGTCGCGATGCCGGCCACCGCATCGACCAGGGTGACCACCCCGTCCAGCACGAAATGCCGCTGGGTGGCCGGGTCGGCCATCAGCGTCTGCAGGATCGGCAGCGGGTCGGCGAGCCCCGTGGTCTCGATGATGACGCGGCGGATCTTCTGGCCATCGCGGGCGCGCTGCACCAGCCCCGCCAAGGCGCCGGCCAGGTCGCCGCGGATGGTGCAGCAGAGGCAGCCGGCCTGCAGCAGCACGGCATCCTGGTCCAGCGTCTCGACCAGCAGGTGGTCCAGGCCGATCTCGCCGAACTCGTTGATCAGCACCGCGGTGCCGGCGAGGGCCGGCTGGCGCAGCAGCCGGTTCAGCAGCGTCGTCTTGCCGGCGCCGAGGAAGCCGGTCAGCAGCGTGACCGGGATCAGGTCAGCGGCCATAAAGCACCGCCGGGTCGATCTCGGGCGCGGTGATCGGCACCAGCTCGCCCTCGCGCAGCGCCTGGTAGAAGCAGGACCGCCGTCCCGTGTGGCAGGCGACGCCCTTCTGCTCGACAAGGGCGAGAATGGTGTCGCCGTCGCAGTCCAGCCGCAGGTCGACCAGCTGCTGCATCTGGCCAGAGGTCTCGCCCTTGCGCCACAGCGCGTTGCGGCTGCGGCTGAAATAGACCACACGTCCGGTGGCGAGCGTCTCCTCCAGCGAGGCCGCGTTCATCCAGGCCATCATCAGCACCTCGCCGGTGGCATGGTCCTGGGCGATGGCCGGCACCAGCCCGTCCTGGTTGAAGCGGGTGGCGGCCAGGAAGCGGGCGCGGGCGGCAGGATCGGCGACCGGCATGGGGGCGGCTCCTCAAAGCGAATTCGGTTACTATATAACGCGGGTGCGGCAGAGGAGAGAGGGCATGGCGGCAGGTCAGGGTCGTGCGACGGAAATGACCCACGCGCTGGCGGCGGCGGAGGCGCGCTGCCTGCGCTCCGGTGCCCAGCTGACCGAGCTGCGCCGCCAGGTGCTGGCGCTGGTGCTGGAGGCCGACCAGCCGCTCGGCGCCTATGCGCTGCTCGACCGGCTGAAGGCGCAGCGGCCGGGGGCGGCGCCGCCCACCGTCTACCGCGCGCTGGACTTCCTGCTGGAGCAGGGGCTGATCCACAAGGTGGAGCGGCTGAACGCCTTCATCGGCTGCGTCGAGGCCGGGCACGACCATGGCCATGACCACGGCCACGGCCACGGCCATGCGCATGACCACCAGTTCCTGATCTGCGGCAGCTGCGGCGCCACCATCGAGCTCAGCGACCATGCGGTGGCGCATGCCCTGGCGGATGCGGCGCGGCGGGTCGGCTTCCAGCTGCGCAAGACCACCGTCGAGGCCGAGGGGCTCTGCGCGGCCTGCCTGGCTGCCGGCGCCGGCGCCACCGTGGCGGCCTCCCCCGGCTGAAGGGCTGCCGCCGGGGCGGTTCTTGCGCTATCGAGACGGTGCAGCACCGCCGGGGAGCGCCGCCATGCCGGAGATCATCGATTTCGGGTCCTTCCGCCTCAACTTCCTGCGCGACAGGCATGCGACGGGCGGCAGCCTCGATCTGTTCGAGCTGATCCTGCAGCCCGAGGGCCGCATGCCGGTGCCGCACCACCATGAAAGCTGGGAGGAGACGGTCTATGGCCTGTCGGGGACCCTCCGCTACACGGTGGAAGGCGTCGACCACGACATCGGCCCGGGCGACAGCCTGTTCATCCCGCGCGGCAAGGTGCATGGCTTCAGCAATCCGAGCGGGGCGGAGGCGCGCTGCCTCTGCGTGCTGACGCCGGGCGTGCTGGGGCCGGAGTATTTTCGGGAGCTGGCCGCGCTGCTGACCGGCGGCGGCAGGCCGGATCCGGCCAAGGCGCGCGAGATCATGCGGCGCCACGGGCTGGTGCCGGCGGCGTGATGCCGGGGGGCACAGCGTGCCCCCCGACGGACAGAATCATTTCTTCAGCAGGGCGGCGAGCTGCGGCACGTAGTCCTGGCCATGCCCCTCGGCGACGATGCGGTCCAGGATGGTGCTGACCGCGCCGGCGATGCCGCGCTCGACGCCGGAGGCCGTCGCCGCCTGGTTGTAGTAGCCCAGGTCCTTGGCGGCGTTGCTGATGTAGAAGGGCACGCTGGACGGATCGCCGTTCAGCAGAAACGGAGAAATCCGCTGCAGCGCGGCACCGCCGCCGCCGCCCTGGTTCAGCACCTCGACCAGGGTCTGCATCGACAACCCGGCCTTCTCGCCATGCGCGGCGACCTCGGCCAGCAAAGCGATGAAGCCGAGCGAGACATAATTGTGCATCAGCTTCATCAGGTGGCCCGCGCCGACGCCGCCGATATGGGTGATGTTCTCGGAGAAGGTCTCCAGCAGCGGGCGCAGCCGCTCCAGCAGCGCGGCCTCGCCGCCGATCAGCAGGTTCAGCGTGCCGGCGCGGGCATGCTGCGGCAGGCGGGTCATGGCGGCGTCGAGGAATTCGCCGCCGGCAGCCTGGATGGCGGCGGCCATGCGGGCACTGGACTCGGGCAGAGCGGTCGAGCAGTCGACCACCACCGTGCCGGGCCGCAGGTTCTCGATGACGCCGCCGGGCCCGGCCAGGATGGCCTCGACCTGGGGCGAGCCGGTGACGCAGAGCACGATCACCTCGGCCGCCCGGGTGACCTCGGCGATGCTGCCGGCGGAGGTCGCGCCCATCGCCTTCAGGTCGTCCACCGGCTGGTTGCCCGGATGGTCGAGCAGGGTCAGCGCATAGCCCGCATGGGCGATGTTCCAGGCGATGCCGTGGCCCATCAGGCCGATGCCGATCATGCCGATGGCGGGCTTCTTGCTCATGGTCGCTCCAAGATGTCTGGATGTCGGGACGCCGGGGACCGGCAGCATAGGCGCAAGGCCGGGGACGCGACAGGCTAGCGCCGCCGCCCCAGCCGCACCTCGCGGTGCCAGATATAGAGGCCGGAGGCGACCAGCACGAAGATGCCGACGAAGTCGAAGGGGCGCGGCAGCTCGCCCCAGAACAGCGCGCCGAAGCTCATGGTCCAGAGGATGCCGGAATATTCGAAGGGCGCGATCAGCGTGGTCTCGCCGCTGCGATAGGCGGCCGTCATCAGCAGCTGGGCCAGCGCCGAGACCAGCCCGACGGCGGCCAGCAGCGCCCATTGCTCCGGGCTCGGCCAGACCCAGCCGGGGATCGCCGCCAGCCCGCCGACCAGCGTGCCGCCGATGGCGAACCACAGCACGATGGCGGCGCCCGATTCCCCGGCCTCGCCCATCTTGCGGATGGTGATCATCGCCATCGCCCAGGCGACGGCGCCCAGCAGCACCAGCCCGACCGCCAGCCCGTCCAGATGCGCGGTGCCGCCGAAGCCCGGCCGCAGCAGCAGCAGCACGCCGGCAAACCCCACCAGCACCGCCGAGAGCCGCCGCCAGCCAACCTTCTCGCCCAGCAGCGGGATCGACAGCGCGGTCAGGAACAGCGGCATGGTGAAGCCCAGCGCCGTGACGGTGGCCAGCGGCAGGTGGACATAGCCGTAGAAGCTGCCGACCATGCCGGTCAGCCCGTAGAGGATGCGCTGGGCATGCGACCAGGGGTTGCGGGTGGCCAGCACCGACAGCCGCGCGCCCTTCGGCGCCCCCCACAGGGCGAGGGCCAGCAGCGGCGGTATCGCGAACAGATTGCGGAACAGCACCACCTGCATGATCGGTATGCGGTCGTCGAGCAGCTTCACCGCGACCGCGGCCAGCGCGAAGGTCGCCGCCGCGCCCAGCACGCAGAGGATGGCGCGGCTGCGCTGGGCGGCCTGGCCGGCCCCGGGGGCGGACGGGGGGGCATGGACGATGGGAATGGACCGGCTCATGATCTGGCGTTCGTTCGAGAGAGGTTAGGCGCCCCCCCGCATGAAGGCCAGACCCAGCAAGGCGCCGGAGATCCCGGCGCATCCCCTGTTCCAGCCCGAGAGCGACGAGATCGCCTGGTCCGGCCGCTTCCCGCTGCAGCGGGTCCGCTTCCGCTACCGGCGCAGCGACGGCACGCCCTCGGCCCTGCTGACCTGGGAGCTGTGGCGGCGCGGCCAGGGGGTGGTGATGCTGCCCTACGACCCCTGGACCGGCCGCATCGCGCTGGTCGAGCAGTTCCGCCTGCCGGCGCTCGCCGCCGGCGAGGAACCGATCATGCGCGAATGCCCGGCCGGCCTGCTGGAGGCCGGCGAGGACCCGGCGGATGCCGTGCTGCGCGAGACCGAGGAGGAGACCGGCTTCACCCCCGACCGGGTGGAGAAGATCGGCGAATTCATGCTGATGCAGGGCGGCAGCGACGAGCGCATGCATTTCTACGCCGGCCGCGCCCACCTGCCGGAGCCCGGCCTGGTCGGCACCCGCGGGCTGGAAGACGAGGGCGAGGAGACCCGTGTGCTCGTGGTCACCGCCGAGGACGCCTTTGCCCAATTGGCGCGCGGGGAAATCCGCAACGTCACCGCGGCGCTGTGCCTGATGTGGCTGCAGCTGAACCGCGAACGCCTGAACCGCGAATGGACCGCCGCATGACCGAGCTGCTTTACCGCACCGACGCCTATCTGCGCGACGCCCAGGCGACCGTCCTCGCCGCCGGCCCCGAGGGCGTGGTGCTCGACCGCACGCCCTTCTACGTCCAGGCCGGCGGCCAGCCCGGCGACACCGGCACGCTGCGCTGGGAGGGTGGCGAGATGGCCATCGCCAACACCGTGAAGGGGGAGGCCGGCCCGCTGCATGTCCCGGCCGAGGGTTCCTCCCTGCCGCCGGTCGGCGCCACCGTCACCATCGCGCTGGACTGGGAGCGCCGGCACCGCCTGATGCGGATGCACACGGCGATGCACCTGCTCTGCAGCCTGATCCCCGGCGCCGGCGTCACCGGCGGGCAGATCGGGCTGGAGCGCTCGCGCCTCGATTTCGACCTGGCCGAGCCGCCGGCCAAGGAATGGCTCTCCGAGCAGCTGACCGCGCTGGCGGCGGCCGACCATGCGGTGACCGATGGCTGGATCACCGACGAGGAGCTCGATGCCAATCCGTCGCTGGTCCGCACCCTGTCGGTGAAGCCGCCGCGCGGCTCGGGCCAGGTGCGGCTGGTGCGCATCGGCGCCGAGGAAAGCCCGGTCGATCTGCAGCCCTGCGGCGGCACGCATGTGCGCCGCACCGGCGAGATCGGCCCGATCACCGTCACCAAGCTCGAGAACAAGGGCAAGCAGAACCGGCGCGTCTATCTGGTGCTGGAAGGGTAGGGAAACGATGCAGGACCTGGTCACCACGGAATGGCTGGCGGCGGAGCTCGGCGCGCCCGATCTGCTGGTCTTCGACACCACCAAATACCTGCCGAACGAGCCGAAGGATGCGCTGGCCGAATATGCCGCGGCGCATATCCCCGGCGCCGGCTTCTTCGACATCGACCAGGTGGCCGATCCGGAGACCGACCTGCCGCACATGGCGCCGACCCCGGGGCGCGCCTCGCGCGAGCTGGGGCGGCTCGGCATCAGCAACCGGCACCGCGTCGTCTTCTACGACCAGAAGGGGCTGTTCTCCGCCGCCCGCGGCTGGTGGCTGATGCGGCTCTTCGGGCATGAGCGCGCCGCCGTGCTGGATGGCGGCCTGCCGAAATGGCTGGCCGAGGGGCGGCCGACCGCCGCCGGCCCGGTGCCCGCCGCGCCGGAGGAGAATTTCTGGGCGGATTTCATCACCCGCCGCCTGGCCGGCATCGGCGACATCAAGCGCATCGTGCACGACCGCTCGGCGCTGATCCTCGATGCGCGGCCGAAGGGCCGCTTCGACGGCACCGCGCCGGAGCCGCGGCCGGGCCTGCCCTCGGGCCACATGCCGGGGGCGGCCAGCGTGCCGGCCAGCAGCCTGCTGGCGCCCGACATGACCATGCTGCCGCCCGCGGAGCTGCGCGCCCGCTTCGCCGCCGTGGGCGTCGATGGCAGCCGCGCCCTGGTCGCCTCCTGCGGCACCGGCGTCACCGCCTGCATCATCGCCCTCGGCCTGGTGCGCGCCGGCCTGCCGGAGCCGGCGGTCTATGACGGCTCCTGGACCGAATGGGCCGCGCGGCCCGAAACCCCGAAGCAGAGCACGCCCTGATGCCCGACGACCTGCCCCCGGCCCCGGGCCATTCCAACAGCGGCCATTCCAACAGCGGCCGTTCCAACAGCGGCGAGGGCTTCGCCACCCGCGTCACCCATGGCGGCCGCCCCGGTGTGCGCGAGCATGGCTTCGTCAACACCCCGGTCTATCGCGGCTCGACGGTGCTCTACCCCTCCTGCGCCGAGGGAAGGGCGGTCAACCAGCGCTCCTTCGAGCAGGTGATGACCTATGGCACCGCCGGCGGACCCACGCATTTCGCGCTGGAGAACATGGTCGCCGAGATCGAGGGCGGCAGCCGCGCGCTGATCGTCGGCACCGGCCTCGCCGCCTGCTCGCTGCCGCTGATGGCCTATCTCTCGGCCGGCGACCACTGCCTGATCCCCGACAGCACCTATGGCCCGACGCGCCGCGTCGCCAATGGCGTGCTGGCCCGCTTCGGCATCACCGTCGACTACTACGACCCGATGGTCGACGGCGCCGGGCTGGAGCGGCTGATGCGGCCCAACACCAAGGTCCTCTTCGTCGAGAGCCCGGGCAGCCACACCTTCGAGCTGCAGGACATCCCGGCCCTGGCCGAGGTCGCCCATGCGCATGGCGCCAAGGTGATCATGGACAACACCTGGGGCATCCACCACTTCCAGCCCTTCACCAAGGGCGTGGATGTCTCGATCCAGGCGCTGACGAAATATGTCGGCGGGCATTCCGACGTGCTGCTCGGCAGTGTCACGGTGAACAGCGAGGAGGACTGGCTGACCATCGTCACCGCGGCGCGGCAGATCGGCCATTATGCCAGCCCGGATGATTGCTGGCTGGCGCTGCGCGGGCTGCGCACCATGGCGCTGCGGCTGAAGCACCAGCAGCAGGCGGGGCTGGCCGTCGCCCGCTGGTTCGAGAGCCGGCCCGAGGTCGCCCGCGTGCTGCACCCGGCGCTGCCCAGCCACCCGCAGCATGCGCTGTTCCGGCGTGACTTCACCGGCGCCTGCAGCCTGTTCGGCGTGGTCTTCCAGCCGCGCTACAGCACGGCGCAGATCGAGGCGGCGGTGGACGGGCTGAAGCTGTTCGGCATCGGCGCCTCCTGGGGCGGCTATGAAAGCCTGGTGCTGCCGACCACCAACGGCATCACCCGCACGGCCACCAGCCTCGACGTGCTGGAAGGCCCCACGGTGCGCTTCCATGTCGGGCTGGAGGAGCCGGCCGACCTGATCGCCGATCTGGAGGCCGCGCTGGACTCCCTGCCGCGCTGAACCGGCGGCCCGGCCGCGGCCGGGCCTGTCCCGGTCGCGCCCGCTTCCCGCTGCTGTTGCGCGGCCCGCCATTTGATGCGGCGGGCCGAAGCGATCTAGCCTCATCCCCGAGATGGGGAACGATCCAATGCACAAGACACGCCGCCGCCTGCTGGCGGGCGCCGCCACCCTGCTGGCCGCGCCACTGATCCTCCGGCCGGCCAGGGCCGCCTATCCGGACCGCCCGGTCAGCCTGCTGATCGGCTATGCCCCCGGCGGCCTGACCGACGTCATGGTGCGGCTGGTGGCCGAGCGGCTGGCGCAGGAGCTGGGCCAGCCGGTGGTGGTGGAGAACCGCACCGGCGCCGCCACCGCCATCGCGGCGACCGCCGTGGCGCAGGCGCGGCCCGACGGCCAGACCCTGCTGATCGGCACCAACAGCTTGGCGATCAACCCGGCGCTGACCCCGGGCGCCACGCCGCGGGACCCGTTGGCCGCCTTCGCCCCGGTCGGCGAGGTCTATTACAGCCCCTTCGCCCTGCTGGTGCGCGATGGCATCCCGGCCACCGACCTGCCCGGCCTGGTCGCCCTGGCACGGGCCGAGCCGGGGCGCCTGAACTACGGCAGCTCCGGCTCCGGCTCGGTCAACCACCTGCTGACCGAGCTGCTGTTGCAGCGGGCCGGGGTGCGCATGGAGCACATCCCGTTCCGCGGCGCCGGCCCGGCGCTGCTCGAGCTGCAGGCCGGCCGCATCGACGTCTTCTACGCGACGCCGCTCGACGCGCGGCCGCTGGTGGCGGAGGGCCGGGCGCGCATGCTGGCGATCTCCTCGCCCGAGCGCATCGCCAGCCTGCCGCAGCTGCCCTCGGTGGCGGAGAGCTTCGCCGGCTGCGCCGGCGTGCTGTGGCAGGGGTTGTTCGCGCCGGCAGGCACGCCGGCGCCGGTGCTGGCGCGGCTGCACGCGGCGCTGCGCGCGGCGCTGGCCGATCCCGCGCTGCGCGCCCGCGTCGAAAGCCAGGGCGTGGTGCTGATGGACGGCGACGCGGCGGCGCTGCGCCAGCGCCTGGCGGCGGAGCTGGAGGTCTGGCCGCGGGTGATCCGCGAGGCCGGCATCACCCCCGGCTGAGGCGTGGCCGGCGGGGTCGCCAGGGCGTTTGGCAGGGCGTCTGGCAGGGCCGTTTGAATCGGCCTTGCCGCGCAACTTCGGGTGAGGCTCGGACGCTACTGCAGCACCTCCCCGTTAAGGAAACCCCCGTGCCGCCCGCGATCAACACCTCCCGCGTCACCGAGGGGCGTCCCAACCCGCTCGGCGCCACCTGGACCGGCCTCGGCGTCAATTTCGCGCTGTTCTCCGCCCATGCCACCAAGGTCGAGCTCTGCCTGTTCGACGCCAGCGGCGAGACCGAGCTGGAGCGGATCGAGCTGCCCGAATACACCAACGAGGTGTTCCACGGCTTCCTGCCCGATGCGCGGCCGGGCACCATCTATGCCTATCGCGTGCACGGTCCCTACGAGCCCGAGGCCGGCCACCGCTTCAACCCGAACAAGCTGCTGCTGGACCCCTATGCGCTGAGCCATGTCGGCGACCTGAAATGGGACCACGCGCTGTTCGGCTACACGATCGGCCACAAGGACAAGGACCTGTCCTTCGACGAGCGCGACAGCGCCGTCTTCATGCCGAAATGCCGCGTCGTCGACCCGGCCTTCACCTGGGGCAATGACCGCCGGCCGCGCATCCCCTGGGAGCGCACCATCTTCTACGAGACCCATGTGAAGGGCATCACCAAGCGGCATCCGCTGGTGCCCGAGGACCAGCGCGGCACCTATGCGGGTCTCGCCAACCGCGACGTCATCCGCCACATCAAGTCGCTGGGCGTCACCTCGGTCGAGCTGCTGCCGATCCACTTCTTCCTGAACGACGACTACCTGCTCGAGAAGGGCATGATCAACTACTGGGGCTACAACAGCCTCGGCTTCTTCTCGCCGGCGCGGCGCTATGCCCGCACGCCGGACTTCGCCTTCTCCGAGTTCAAGGAGATGGTGGCCCGGCTGCACGATGCCGGGCTCGAGGTCATCATGGACGTGGTCTACAACCACACCGCCGAGGGCAACGAGCAGGGGGCGACGCTGTCCTTCAAGGGCATCGACAATGCCAGCTACTACCGGCTGCTGCCCGACCAGAAGCGCTACTACATCAACGACACCGGCACCGGGAACACGGTGAACCTGTCGCACCCGCGGGTGCTGCAGATGGTCACCGACAGCCTGCGCTACTGGGTCAACGAGATGCATGTCGACGGCTTCCGCTTCGATCTCGGCACCATCCTGGCGCGCGAGCCGGACGGCTTCGACAACCAGTCCGCCTTCCTCAAGGCCTGCAACCAGGATCCGCTGCTGGCCGACGTCAAGCTGATCGCCGAGCCCTGGGACATCGGCCCCGGCGGCTACCAGGTCGGCAATTTCTCGCCCGGCTGGGCCGAGTGGAACGACAAGTACCGCGACACCGTGCGCGGCTTCTGGGTGGGCGAGGAAGGCAAGGCCGCCGATCTCGGCAACCGCCTGGCCGGCTCGGCCGACCTGTTCGACCACAATGGCCGCAAGCCCTGGGCCAGCGTGAACTTCCTGGCCGCGCATGACGGCTTCACGCTGAACGACCTCGTCACCTATGACGAGAAGCACAACGAGGCGAATGGCGAGGACAACCGCGACGGCCATTCGCACAACATCTCGCACAATTACGGCGTCGAGGGGCCGACCGACGACCCCGAGATCAATGCCGTGCGCGAGCGGCAGATCCGCAACATGCTGGCCACCCTCTACCTGAGCCAGGGCACGCCGATGCTGCTGGCCGGCGACGAGTTCGGCCGCACCCAGCAGGGCAACAACAACGCCTATTGCCAGGACAACGAGATCTCCTGGCTGGACTGGGACTGGAAGGAGAAGGGCGAGCGCCTGGTCGCCTTCACCCAGCGCCTGGCCGCGCTGCGCGACCGCTTCCCCGTGCTGCGCCGCGGCCGCTTCCTGTCAGGCGAGTTCCACGAGGCCAGCGGCGTCAAGGGCCTGTCCTGGCTGAAGCCCTCGGGCGAGGAGATGGACAGCGCCGACTGGGAGGATCCCAACACCCGCTGCCTGGCGCGCCTGCTGGATGGCCGGGCGCAGGAAAGCGGCATCCGCCGCCCCGGCCACGACGCCACCCTGCTGATGATCATGAACGCCTATCACGAGGCGGTGGAATTCACCCTGCCGGCCTCGCAGGACGGCACCGCCTGGGTGCGCCTGCTCGATACCAATATCGAGGAGGAGGACGAGGACGAGGAGGCCAGCTTCGATATCGGCCACACCTATACCGTCACCGGCCGCTCGCTGCTGCTGTTCTCGCTGAAGACCCGCAAGCGCAAGGCGCGCTGAGCGCTGCTGGTCTGGTGACCAGCCCCGGGGCACCGCGTGCCCCGGGGCTTTCCGCCTGCCTCAGAAGCGCTTGGCGAACCACAGCCGGTCATGCCCGGCGGGGCGGCCTTCCAGCCGGCCGATCTCCACATAGCCCTGCGCCCGGTAGAAATCCGGCGCCTGGAAGCTGCTGGTGTTGAGATGCGCGCCGATGGCGCCGAGCCGCTGCGCCTCCAGCTCGGCGGCCGCCAGCAGCCGCTTGCCCAGGCCCTGGCCGCGCAGACTGTCATCCACCCAGAACTTGTCGATATAGAGCCAGTCGAGCGCCACCTCGCCGACCAGCCCGGCGACGACGCGGCCCTCGGCGTCGCGGCGGGCGAAGGCCAGCGGCCGGCCGGCCCCGCCATCTCGCCGCTCCGACAGCAGGGCGCGGCGATGCGCCACCAGCCCGGCGCGCAGCGCGGCATCGACCTCGGCGATATCCTCGGGCGGGATCGGCGGCATGGCGGCGGGGCGTGGCGGCATCCGGGTCTATCCCTTGGCGGCGTCGAGCACGGCCTGCGCCAGCGCGCGGGCCTCGGTCGCCGCCGTACCACGCGGGGCCGCCTCTGCCACCCCCAGCCCCTGCGCGAAGGCGCTGGCGAAGGCGGTGCGGTTGCCCAGGGTCGGCGCCAGCAGCGGCAGCTGGCGGCGGGTCAGCTCGGCGGTGATCTCGTCGCGCAGCCGCCCGGTCGCCGGCACCCGGTTCAGCAGCAGCCGCACCGCGCGCTTCTCCGCCGCCGCCATGTCCAGCGTCGCCTCCATCGCCCAGAGGTCGGCGGCCGAGGGCTGCAGCGGCACCAGCACCAGGTCGGCGGCGCGGATGGCGATGCGGGCGTCGCTGTCGGCATGCGGCGGCGTGTCGATCACCAGCATGTCATGCGCGCCGCGCAGCCGGTCCAGCGCCGCCGGCATGCGCCAGCCGGAGATCGCCTCGACATGCAGCGGCGCCGCCAGCGTCTGGCCCTGGCGCTGCTGCTGCCAGCGCGCCAGGCTCTGCTGCGGATCGCTGTCCAGCAGCGCGACGCGGTGGCCCGCCCGCGCCAGGGTGGTGGCCAGCGTCGCCGCCACCGTGGACTTTCCCGCACCGCCCTTGCGCTGCGCCACCGCCACCACGAATGCCATGCAGGATGCCCCCCGGCTGAACCCGGGCGTCATCCTGCCTGTCGCGCGGGCATCCGGCCAGCATGGACGTCAGGCCCCCGCCACCCCACACTAGGGGAGACCGTCCGAGGAGAGAGATGATGGCCGTCGACGACATCACCCCGCGCGCTACCTGGGAGGCGCTGCGCAGCGACCCGGAGGCGGCGCTGATCGACGTGCGCACCAATGCCGAATGGAATTTCGTGGGCTTCCCCGATCTGAGCGAGGCGGGGAAGGAGCCGCTGATGATCTCCTGGCAGGTCTTCCCCTCGATGCAGGTCAACACCGCCTTTGCCGACCACCTGCGCAAGGCGGGGCTGACGCCGCTGCACAAGCTCTACTTCCTGTGCCGCTCCGGCGCCCGCAGCCTCGCCGCCGCCCAGGCGGCCCAGGCCGCCGGCTTCGCCCAGTCCTTCAACATCTCGGATGGCTTCGAAGGGCCGCCGGATGCGGAAGGGCATCGCGGG
Organism: Roseomonas sp. USHLN139; assembly: GCF_037145735.1. Classification (NCBI taxonomy): domain Bacteria; kingdom Pseudomonadati; phylum Pseudomonadota; class Alphaproteobacteria; order Acetobacterales; family Roseomonadaceae; genus Roseomonas; species Roseomonas sp. USHLN139. The sequence goes on from NZ_JBBCWY010000003.1 coordinate 137,130, forward strand.
CAGGTCGCCGGGTGGAAGGCCGAGGGGCTGCCCTGGCGGCAGCGCTAAGACAGGGGCAGGGCAGGGGAATGAATTCCCCTGCACCCCTTCTTTTTTCTGTCAGAGGGCCCTGTCGCCGTGGCGACGGCGGGCGAAACGGTCCTGCAGGCTGGCGGGGGAATTCCTTTTCCCCGACCTGACGTGCCGTCTCCTCGTCAGTTGCAGCGCAGCTCGTGCGGGGTCGGGTCGTAGCCGGGCAGGCCGGGCACGCCATAGCCGGGGAAGGGCGTGTTCTCGGCGTCGTCGGCAGCCGGCTTCACGCCGAACCACTTCTCCGACAGGGCGGCCAGCGAGCCGTCCTTCTTCATGCATTCCAGCACGTTCTCGACGGCGTTGCGCAGCTCGGCATTGTCGCGGCGGAACGGCGCGGCCCAGTGGGCGCGGGTCTCCTTGATGGTGAAGTCGGGCACCAGCATCGGCGCGCGGGTCGCGGCATAGCGGATGGTGGTGTTGCCGCCGAGCGTCGCGAAGACCCGGCCGGTCACCACCGCCTGCACCGCGTCGGGCTGGCTGTCGAAGGTCTGCACGGTGAAGCCATAGGTGGCCGCGTTCTTCTGCGCCCAGGCGTCATAGGCCGAGCCCTTGTTCACCGCGATCGCCTTGCCGCGCAGATCGGCCAGCGAGGTGATCGGCGTGCCGCCCTTGCGGATGCCGAACTGGAACTCGGTGTAGAGATAGCCCTCGGTGAACAGCAGGTTCTCGGCGCGCTCCGGCGTCACCGTCACCGGCGCGGCCAGGAAGTCGTAGCGCCCGGCGTTCAGCGCCGGCACCAGGCCGGAGAAGCTGGCGCTGTCGATGGTGATCGGCCGGCCCATGCGGCGGGCGACCTCGGTGAACAGGTCGACATTGAAGCCCTGCACGCCGCCATCGAGCTTCGGGAAGGCGTGCGGCGCGAAGGTGCCGTCGACGGCGGAGCGCAGCGGCTGGGGCTGGGCATTGCCCGGCGCTGCCGCAAAGCTGAGCGGCAGGGCGCAAAACAGGGCAAGGGCGAAGGAACGCATAGGCGGAGACTCTCCCTGAGGCCGCATTGTCGGCCGGAATGGCCGCATTGCTTGCAAGAAGCGTGCAACGGGATCGCCGCCAGCGCCAGCCCCCTCCGGTGGGGGCGGCGGGGCATGGCCGCCCGAGAGGGCGGCCATGCCGGTCAGGTCAAGCCGCCTGGGCGGCGAATTCCGGATAGAGGCCGAGCAGCCCGGCCTCGGAGGCCTCGCAGCGGCCGCGCTCGGTGATCAGGCCGGTGACCAGCCGGGCCGGGGTCACGTCGAAGGCCGGGTTGGCGCCGGCGCTGCCGGGGGCGGCGGTGCGCACCGTCTCGATGCGGCCGTCCCAGGTCTGGCCGGTGACCTCCAGCACCTCGCGCGCGTCGCGCTCCTCGATCGGGATCTCCTTCACCCCGTCGCGCACGCTCATGTCCAGCGTCGAATGCGGCAGGCCGACCCAGAAGGGGACGTTGTTGTCATGCGCCGCCAGCGCCTTCAGATAGGTGCCGATCTTGTTCGCCACGTCGCCCTGGCGGGTGACGCGATCGGTGCCGACCAGCACGATATCGACCTCGCCATGCTGCATCAGGTGGCCGCCGGCATTGTCGGCGATCACCGTGTGCGGCACGCCGTGCTTGCCCAGCTCCCAGGCGGTCAGCGCCGAGCCCTGGTTGCGTGGCCGGGTCTCGTCCACCCAGACATGCACCGGTAGGCCGGCATCATGCGCCTGATAGACCACCGACAGCGCGGTGCCGTAGTCGACCGTCGCGATCCAGCCGGTGTTGCAATGGGTCAGCACGTTGACCGGCCGGCCCGGCTTGCGCGCGGCGATTTCCTGGAGGAGGGGAAGACCGTGCTGGCCGATGGCGCGGCAGGTCTCGACATCGTCCTCGGCGATGGCGGCGGCGGCGGCATAGGCGGCGTCGACCCGCTTCTCGGCCGCGACCGGGCGCAGCGCGTCCAGCATCCGCGCCAGCGCCCAGCGCAGGTTGATCGCCGTCGGCCGGGTGCGGCCGAGCATGGCGGCCACGCTTTCCAGCGCCGCGTCCGAGGCGTCGCGCTTCAGGGCGAGCGCCAGGCCATAGGCGGCGACCGCGCCGATCAGCGGCGCGCCGCGCACCTGCATCGACTTGATGGCCTGCGCCACCTGCTTCTCGTCGGTCAGCCGCAGGATCTCGACCGCCCAGGGCAGCCGCGTCTGGTCGATGATGCGCACCGACCAGCCATCCTCCGGGTCGACCCAGACGCTGCGATAGGGAACGCCGTCGATCTTCATGCGGGCAGTCTCCGTCCTTGTGGCCGCGCGCCGGCGGAGTGAGGCAAGCGGGGTGGGAAAGCGTGGCTTGCGCATATAGTCGTTTCCGGCCCCCCGCGTCATGCGACAAGCGGGGGGGAGACCCGAGCTGGAGCCGACCCGTCGATGCCCTCCGAGACCACCGCACCCCCGATGAGCCGCGCCGCCGCCCTGCTGCCGGCAATCGGGCTGGGGCAGGGCATCGCGCTGCACCTGCTGCTGCTCGATGCGCCGCGCGGCCTGCCCGGCTGGCTGACCGCGCCGGGGCCCTATGCGCTGGGGCTGACGGGGATGCTGCTGCTGCCGGTCTCGCTGATGCTGGCGCTCGGCCGCTGGCCGGGGCGCCTGCTCTGGTCCTGGCTGGCCGCGGCGACGGCGCTGCTGGCGGCGATGGCCTGGCACGATGCCGGCTGGTGGGGGCCGGGCGGGCCAGAGGCGCCCTCGGCCCGGCTGCTCGGCAGCGCGATGGCCATGGTCTTCCTCGGCCATCACCTGCTGGGTGCCGCGGCGCGGGGCGGGCGCTGGCCGCCGCCCTATGCCGACTGCTTCGAGCAGGCCTGGCAGGACAGCCTGCGCCTGGCGCTGGCCTTCGCCTTCCTCGGCGCCTTCTGGCTGGTGCTGGAGGCCGGCGCCGCGCTGTTCTCGCTGATCGGCCTCGAGGGGCTGGAGCGGCTGGTCAACCGGCGCAGCTTCGCGCTGCCCGCCTCCGGGCTGATCCTGGGGCTGGGGCTGGCGCTGCTCGGCCTGCGCGAGCGGCTGTCGCTGGCGCTGCGCAGCCTGCTGCTGACCCTGCTGGCCTGGCTGATGCCGCTGCTGGCCCTGCTCGCCGCCGGCTTCCTGCTCGCCCTGCCGCTCACCGGCCTCGAGCGGCTGTGGCACACCCAGCTCGCCGCCGGCGGGCTGCTCGGGGCGGCGGCGCTGCTGATCCTGCTGATCAATGCCGTCCACCAGGACGGGCTGGTGATGGCCACGGCGCCGCGGCTGCAGGCGACGGCGGCCCGGCTCGGCGCCCTGGTGCTGCCGGTGCTGGCGCTGCTCGCGCTCTGGGCGCTGGCGCTGCGCGTCGGCCAGTACGGGCTGACGCCGGACCGCGTGCTGGGCCTGGCGGCGGGCGGGGTGGCCGCGCTCTACGCCGCCGGCTACCTGGCCGCCGCGGCGCGGCCGGGCATGGCGCCGCTTGGCGCGGTGAACCAGGTGATGGCCTGGGCGAGCCTCGCCCTGCTGGTGCTGCTGAATTCCCCGCTCGCCGCGCCGGAGCGGCTGTCCTTCAACGACCAGCTGGCGCGGCTGGCGGATGGGCGCACCGCGCCCGGCCGCTTCGACCGCGGCCTGTTCCAGCGCGAGCTCGGCCCCGCCGGCCGTGCCGCGCTGCTGCACCCGCCCTTGCGCGACATGGTGGAGGCCGGGCCCCCGGCGCTCGGCCTGCCCGAGCCGCAACTGCGCTTCGTGCCGCCGGCCACCCGCCTGCCGGACTCCTTCGCCGAGCAGCAGCAGGAGACGCTGCGCAGCGGCTGCTGGCGCGGCTGCGACGTGATGGTGCTCGATCTCGACGGCGATGGCCGGCCGGAGGTGCTGCTGGGCAGCACGCTGCGGCTGCGCGTCTGGCGCGAGGCGGCGGAGGGCTGGAGCGAGCTCGGCAGCTACAACCGCTGCGCCCAGGAGGCCGCCGAGGCGAGCCGGGAAGGGCGCTACAGCCTCGAGCCCTCGCCCTGGCGCGACCTGGTGGTGGAAGGGCGGCGCTTCCGGCTGGAGCTCCGCCAGCCTTGCGGCTTCTAGATCCCTTGCGGATTCTAGATCCGCTGGTGCAGCGCGCAGACCAGGGTGAAAAGCCGCCGCGCCGTCTCGAAATCGAGCGCCACCCGGCCGTCGAGGCGCTGGCACAGCAGCTCGGCACCCTCGTTGTGCAGGCCGCGCCGGCCCATGTCGATCGCCTGGATGCGCGCCTCCGAGCCGCCCTCGGTCACCGCCTGCTCATGGCTCGCCACCACCAGGTGGTAGTCCTTGATCAGCCGGCGGAACGGCCCGAGCGCCAGGGCGATCACCCGCAGCGGCGCCTCGGCCGCGTCATGGATGGCGAAGACCAGCCGCCCGTCGCGGATCTCCAGGTGCAGCGCATAGGGCCCCGGCGGCAGCCCGGCCGGGTCGAAGCTGTTGCCAGCCAGCAGGTCGGCCACCGCCTGGGCGCGATCGGCCTCGGCATAGGGGTTGGGCAGCGGCGGCCCCTCGGGCAGCGCGATGCTCTGCAGCCGCTGCTCAGCCATCGCGGCCAGGACCCGGCTTGTCCCGATCCGGCTTGCCCCGATCCGGCTGGCCCTGCGGCGCCGCTTCCTCCTCGCCGCCGAAGCCGAGCCGCAGCATCAGCCCGACCGTCGCCCCCTTGATCGGCCGCAGCAGCACCAGGCAGGCCAGCGTGAAGAGCGGCAGCCAGACCACCATGTGCAGCCACATCGGCGGCTGATAGGCCTTCTCGACCCAGAAGACGCCTGGCAGCAGCACATGGCCGACGATGAAGATGGTGAAATAGGGCGGCGCGTCATCCGCCCGCACCTGGCCGAGCGGCGCCGCGCAATGCCGGCAGGCCGGCACCACCGCGAGATAGCCCCGGAAAACCTCGCCCACCCCGCAGACCGGGCAGCGATTCATCGCCCCCCGCTTCAGCATGGTCGTCAGGGGCGGCAGCGCGGCGACCCGTTCCGCCTGGCTGCGGTTCGGCTCCCAGCGCTGCGGCTGGTGGTCCATGGGCTTCTTCCTGGTTTTGCTGGCCGGCGCGGGGCGGGCCCCGGCGCCAAGCCGTTTCCGTGTGCAACGCAATATCGGCACGTTGCGCCATGCGGATCAAGTGAAGCCTCCTGACCGGCAGGGGCGCGGCTTGCAGGCCCGGCCCCCCGGCGCGATGCTGCGCGCCATGGTCAAGCGCATCCTCGTCATCAACCCCAACACCTCGGCCAGCTGCACCCGCGGCATCGCCGAGAGCATCGCCGGCTTCGCCCTGCCGGGGCAGGCCGCCTTCGAGACCGTCGCGCTGCCCGGCGGCCCGCCGGCCATCGTCACCTGGCGCGACTGGTATTCGGTGGCCGAGCCGCTCTGCCGCCTGGTCGAGGCGACGCCGGCCGATGCCTATATCCTGGCCTGCGTCTCCGATCCCGGGCTGGAGGCGGTGCGCACCGCGACCGACAAGCCGGTCTTCGGCCCCTTCCGCTGCGCCGTCGCCGCCGCGCTGACGCGGGCCGAGCGCTTCGGCGTGATCGCCTTCGTCGAGGCCTCGAAGCCGCGCCAGCGCCGCGCGCTGCAGGCCATGGGCGCCGAGGGGCGGCTCGCCGCCAGCATCGCGCTGAACCTGCCGATGGAAACGCTGACCGATCCCACCGCCGCCCGCGCGGCGCTCTGCGACACGGCGCGGGAGCTGGTCAGGCAGGGCAGCGAGGCCGTCATCCTGGGCTGCGCCGGGATGGCCGGGCACCGCCAGGCGGTCGAGGACGCGGCGGGGGTGCCGGTGATCGAGCCCTGCCAGGCCGCCGCCGTTCAGGCGCTGCTCAGCGTTGCTGCATGAAAAAAGGCCGGGGGAAGGAATTCCCCCGGACCCCCATCTTCTTTCTGTCAGGCAGCGATCAGCCGGCTTTCGGCGTCCACTCGGCCGGCGCCACGCTGCCGGTCTGCTCCAGGATGCGGCCATAGGCCTCCGGGCGGCGATGCGCGGCGAAGTTGAAGATCGTGCTGCGGCCCAGCGTGCACTGGTCCAGGTTGCAGTCGGCCACGATCAGCTCGTCGTCCCAGGTGGTCGCCATCGCCACGATCTCGCCCTGCGGGTTGACGATGATCGAATGGCCGAACAGCTCGTTGCCGTCCTCGACGCCCGCCTTGGCGACGCCGGCGGCGAAGCAGGCATTCTGGTAGCAGCCGGCGCGGATCGAGAGGTGGCTGTGCTCGACCCGCAGGTGATGCGCCTCGAAGCCGCGGGCATCCTGGTTGATCGAGGGGGTGTTGTAGCCCAGCATCACCAGCTCGACCTGCTGCAGCCCGAGCACGCGCCAGGATTCCGGCCAGCGGCGGTCGTTGCAGATCATCATGCCGATATTCACCGGACCCGCCTGGCCGATCGGCGCCCGCACCACCGGGAAGCCCAGGTTGCCGACCTCGAAATACCGCTTCTCCAGGTGCTGCACCTTGCGCTTCGGGTCGAACTCCTTGTGCCCGGGCAGGTGGATCTTGCGGTACTTCAGCACCACCTCGCCGGTCGGGTGGACATAGACGGCGGTGTTGAAATGGCGCTTGCGGACCACGCCGGTCTCATCCGCCTCATGCGCGATCTCGCCATAGCCGAGGTGGAAGCCGATGTTGAACTTCTTCGCCGCCTCGAACAGCGGCGCGGTCTCGTTCGATGGCAGCGCCTGCTCGTACCAGTGGTCGGCGTTGTTGATGTCCTCCTCGTACCAGCGCGGGAAGAAGGTGGTCAGCGCCAGCTCGGGGAAGACGACGACCTCGGCGCCGCGCTGATGCGCGCGTTCCATCAGCCGCACCATGCGGCCGACGACGACGTCGCGCCCCTCGGCCTTCTGGATCGGGCCGAGCTGCGCGGCGGCAAGGGTGAGCATGCGGGACATGAAGGGCTCCGGCTGGACTGCGTGATCGCCCGCGGCGGATCGGCCGACAGGCGTGGATCACCCACGCGGTAAAAGGTTCAGTTGGTGGTCGGCGGCAGCGGGTCGATGAAATCGGCGCCGTGCTCTTCCTGGGTCTCGGCGACGGCGCGCAGGAAGGCGTCGTCCCAGGCATCCTCCAGCGCGTCGACCAGGGCGTCGGCCGCCTCCTGGCTGCGCAGCATGGCGACGCGCTCGCGCCCGGCGATCCAGACGGCGAAGCTGCCGTCCTTCTCCTCGCGTACTTCGAACATGTCAGGTCTCTCCTCGGCTGTCGGGGGAGGGGGCGGTATCGGGATCGGTCTCGCGCGGCGTCAGCAGGCGATAGGCGAGGCGGCTGGCCAGGATGGCGCAGAGCCCGCCCCCCAGCGCCAGCGGCAGGCTGGTGCCCGGGCCGGTGGCCCAGACCCAGAGCGCCAGCGCGCCGATGCCGGCCCCCATCACCAGCAATGCCCGCATCAGCCGATATCGAGCTCGACCAGGGCGCTCTCGCGGTGCTGGCGCGGCACGAAGCGGCCCTGGCCGGGGCGGGCCAGCACGGCGGTGCCGTCCCAGACGCAGCTGCCGCGCAGATAGGTGGCGGCGACGCGGCCCTTCATCGGCCGGCCGTGATAGGGCGACCAGCGCGCATCCGGCCGGTCCTGGATCGAGGCCTCGTCGAAGACGAACTCGCCCTCCTCCATGACCAGGAAGTCGGCATCCGAGCCCAGCCGGATGGCGCCCTTTTTCGGGAACAGCCCGTGGTAGCGGGCGGTGTTCTCGGCGCAGTACTTGGCCATCAGCGTCAGCGGCAGGCCGCGCTCGCGCAGCATGGTGAACATCAGCGGGGCATAGGACTGCATCCCCGTCAGCCCGGCGCCACAGGCAAAGATATCGTCGCCGAGCTTCTTCTCGCGCTGCCAGGGGGCGTGGTCGGTCGAGACATAGGCCATCTGCCCGTTGACCAGCGCGCCCCACATCCGCTCGACCTCCTCGGCCGTGCGGAAGGGCGGGTTGCACTTGCCGAAGCCCTTGAGGCGGACCAGGTCCTCCTCGGTCATGCAGAGATACTGGATGCAGGCCTCGCCCGAGGCGCGGCCGCCCATGGCGCGGAAGGCCTCGGCGATCTCGAAGCCGCGGGCGACCGAGGAATGCGCGATATGGACGTGCGCGCCGGTCTCCAGGCCGATCTCGAAGATCTCCAGGTCGGCCATGGTCTCGGCCAGCGGCGGCCGGGTGCGGGCATGCATGATCGGATCGACCCGGCCGGACGCCTTCGCCTCCGCCGTCAGCCGCTCGACCAGCTCCTGGTCCTCGTTGTGGACGGCGACCATCAGCCCGGTCTTGGCGATCTCGCGGAAGGCGGCCACCATGGTCGGGTGGTCGATGCGCGGGAAGCGCACCGCGTCATATTCATAGGTGGAGAGCTTGAAGGCCGAGGCGCCCGCCTCCGCCAGCCCGGCGATGGCGTCCACGCCGCCGGTCTTGGTGATGGTGCCGTAGAGCGCCACGTCGACATGCGACAGCTGGTGCACCGCCTCCACCTTCTCGGCGAAGATGCCGGCATTGGTCACCGCGCGCGGCACGTCATAGGGCATGTCGCAGACGGTGGTGACGCCGCCGGCGGCGGCCGACATGGTGGCGCCCTCGATGCCCGGCCAGCCGATGGCGCTGCCGGTGTGCATGTGGCCGTCGACCAGGCCGGGCAGGATGGCGCGGCCGGCGAAATCGTCGACCTGGCGGGCCGGCGGCAGCTCACCCTGGCCGATCGCCGCGATCACCTCCCCCCGCACCGCGACATAGCCATCCTTCAGGATGCCGTCGGTCAGCACGAGATCGCCGCGCAGCACGCGGTCATAGGGGAGTTGCATGGCCCTGGGCTCCAATCGGCTGGGAGAAGGGCGGGAGACTAGGGCGAGAGCGGCAGGCCCTCAACCGGCCGCGGCGGCGTGGCGGCCGGAAAAGCCGCGGCGGCAGCGCGGCGTTTTCCAGTTTCCGGCACAGGGCCGGCCGGCCCTGTCCCCTGCCTCAGGGCGCGATCACCATGCAGGGGCCGCTGGTGGCGCGGCAGAAGGCGCGGGCAGAGGTCGCCGACAGCCCGGTCACCCGGGCGCGATAGAGCGTCTTGCCGCGGCTGCGCACGCTCTCGACCTCCGGCTTGCCACCGCGCCGGGCGGCCCGGCTGGCCGCACTGCGCGCCGCGGCGACGGCGTCGAAGGCGCCGACCTGCACCGCCCAGGGCCCGCCTGCGGGGGCAGCGCGGCGGGCGGGCGCCGGGGCCGGCGCGCGGCTGGCGACAGGGCGCGGCGGCTCGCGCAGGCTGGGCGCGGCGCGGGCCACGGGCGCGGCCAGCGAGGCGGCGCTCGCCGTGCCGACCAGCCGCGGCGTGCCCATCGGCGCCGGCGTATAGGGGCGCTCGGCCATCAGCATGCCGTCGCGCGGCGCGGCGCCGCGCTCGGCGAAGCCGCGGTCCATCAGCGCCATGATATGGTCGTCGCGCTCGCGGCTGGTGGCGCCGCCGAAGACCACGGCGATGATCCGCACCCCGTCGCGCGCCGCGCTGGCCGCCAGGTTGAAGCCGCTGGCGCGGATGAAGCCGGTCTTCAGCCCGTCGGCGCCGTCGTATTCGGTCAGCACCCGGTTGTGGCCGGTCACCGTGCGGCCGCGATACTCGAAGCTGCGCGCCGAGAAATAGCCATAGCGGTTCGGGAAGTGGCGGATCAGCGCGCGGCTGAGGATCGCCATGTCGCGCGCCGTGGTCACCTGGTTGGCGTCGGGCAGGCCGGAGGCGTTGCGGAAGCTGGAATTGCGCATGCCGAGCTGCTCGGCCTTGCGCGTCATCATGCGGCCGAACTGCACCTCGCTGCCGCCCAGATGCTCGGCGATGGCGGCGGCCGCGTCATTGGCCGACTTGGTGACCAGCGCCAGGATGACGTCGCGCACCGCGATGCTGCTGCCGGGCTTCAGCCCGAGCTTCGACGGCTCCTGGCCGGCGGCATGGCGCGAGACCGGGATGCGCGTCGCCGCGGTGATGCGGCCCTGCTGCATGGCGTCGAAGACCATGTAGAGCGTCATCATCTTGGTCAGCGAGGCGGGGTAGCGCGGCTCGTCGGCATTGACCGAGACGATCGCTTCCCCCGTGGTGCCGTCCATGACGAAGGCGGCATAGCGGCTGCCGCCGATCTGCGCCTGGGCGGGCGTGGCCAGCAGGACCAGGCCCAGCGCCACCGTCAGCGCGCCCTGCAGACCCAGCCGCGCCACCCATCGCTGCGTGAAGGCTTCGATGGCCGCGCGCGTCCGCGCGGCGAAGATGTGCTGCGGCATGGCTGCCCGCTCCCCCTGTTGCGGCCAGCGCCCCCCGGCGCCGCCGCGACCCTCGGCGCCGTGCCGGAGCGTGGCGCCGTTCCCCCAACATGCGACACCGGCGACCCCCGCCGCCGGCGCAGCACCCGCATCGGTCGCGCCAATCTCCCCCGGCGCAACCGGACAGTCGCTGCAACATGCCGAGATATCGCGTGAGAAGAAAGCGCTTATCTGTTGTTCAGCCTGGAAAATTTTGGCGGCCAGGCTTCAGTATCGCCGCCGGGCGAGGGGTTGAAATGCGGCAAGTCCGTGGCCAGGGGCCGTCCTCTGGCCGGGGTGGCGCACCAGGTCGAAGCCGCGCGGCAGGCGCCCGGCGGCCGGTGCCCTGCGGTCCTGCCGGGACAAGCCGGCGTGGGACCGTGTCAAACCGCATGGACGCTGGCGCGAGGGCAGCGCACAACAAGGCACCCGTGCGAAACGGTCCGCGACCAGCGGAGAAAGGGAGAAAGACCGACCATGAAGCTGCATGCCGTGAAGGTGCATCCGTCCAAGGCGCTGCTGCCGAGGGAAGAGCAGCTGGCCTGGAAGATCGCCGGCGTCGCCGCCGACCGTGTCGCCGTGCAGAAGCCGGTGGCCGAGATGATCATCAACCGCATCATCGACAACGCGGCCGTCGCCATCGCCGCGATCAACCGCAGCGCGCCCACCACGGCGCGCGCCATGGCGATCGGCCATGCCAAGAAGGCCGGCGGCGCCTCGGTCTTCGGCCTCGCCGCCAGCAAGACGGTCTCGCCGGAATGGGCGGCCTGGGCGAACGGCACGGCGGTGCGCGAGCTCGACATGCACGACACCTTCCTGGCCGCCGACTATTCGCATCCCGGCGACAACATCCCGCCGGTGCTGGCGGTGGCCCAGGCGATGGAGCGCTCGGGCCGCGACCTGATCCGCGGCCTGGCCACCGGCTACGAGATCCAGGTCGACCTCGTGAAGGCGATCTGCCTGCACGAGCACAAGGTGGACCACATCGCCCATCTCGGGCCCTCGGCCGCGGCCGGCATCGGCACGCTGCTCGGGCTGAAGCAGGAGACCATCTTCCAGGCGGTGCAGCAGGCGCTGCACACCACCATCACCTTCCGGCAGAGCCGCAAGGGCGAGATCTCCTCCTGGAAGGCCTTTGCGCCGGCGCATGCCGGCAAGCTGGCCGTCGAGGCGGTGGACCGCGCCATGCGCGGCGAGGGCGCGCCGAGCCCGATCTACGAAGGCGAGGATTCGGTGATCGCCTGGGTGCTCTCGGGCCGCAGCAACCGCCAGGACGTCTATGGCCCGGACTACTACCAGGTGCCGCTGCCGGAGAAGGGCGAGGCCAAGCGCGCCATCCTCGATACCTATACCAAGGAGCACTCGGCCGAGTACCAGAGCCAGGCGCTGATCGACCTGGCCTTCCGCATGCGGGAGCGGATCGCCGACCAGGAGGCGATCGAGAAGATCGTCATCCACACCAGCCACCACACCCACTACGTCATCGGCACCGGCGCCAACGACCCGCAGAAGATGGACCCCAAGGCGTCGCGCGAGACGCTGGACCATTCCATCATGTATATCTTCGCCGTCGCCCTGCAGGACGGCAGCTGGCACCATGTCGACAGCTACGCGCCGAAGCGGGCCGGCCGGGCCGACACCGTGCGCCTCTGGCACAAGATCGAGACGCGCGAGGACCCCGAGTGGACCCGCCGCTACCACTCGACCGACCCGGCCGAGAAGGCTTTTGGCGCGCGGATCGAGATCCTGTTCAAGGATGGCACCACGCTCGTGGACGAAATGGCGGTCGCCAATGCCCACCCCCTCGGTGCCAAGCCTTTTGGCCGCGAGGATTACGTCAGAAAATTCCGCATCCTGACCGACGGCATCCTGGCGCCGAAGGAGAGCGAGCGCTTCCTCGAGGTGGTGCAGGACCTGGCGCGGCTGGAGGCGGGCGCGCTGCACCACCTCAACATCGCGCTGCCCCGCGGCACGCTCGCCGAGGGCAAGCCGGGCATCTTCTGATGCGACGGGCGGCGCGGCCGCGGCCGCGCCGCCGCAACCCGCCGTGGCCGGCGGGACCGATCATGAGGAAAGGGGGCCGCACCTCCCGCCGAACGGGATGGCGAGCCCCCGCAACGGAGGAAGTCTGTCAATGAGCGAAACCGAGCCCGACATCCGCAAAGGCCTGGTCGGCGTGGTGGCCGATGTCTCCGCCGTCTCCAAGGTGATGCCGGAGACCAACAGCCTGACCTATCGCGGCTATGCCGTGCAGGACCTGGCCGAGAATTGCAGCTTCGAGGAGGTCGCCTACCTCCTCTGGAACGGCGAGCTGCCCGACGCGGCCCAGCTCGCCGCCTTCCGCGCCGAGGAGGCGGCCAACCGCACCATCAGCCTGGCGCTGCACGAGGTCATCCGCGCCTTCCCGAAGGACGCGCATCCGATGGACGCGATCCGCACCGCGGTGAGCTTCCTCGGCCTCGAGGATCCGGAGACGGCCGATGTCTCCGAGCCCGCCACCCGGCGCAAGGCGATGCGGCTGCTGGCGAAGATCCCGACCGCCATCGCCGCCGCCCACCGCGCCTCCAAGGGGCAGGCGCCGGTCGCCCCGGACCCGAAGCTGACCTTCGCCGAGAACTTCTTCCACGTCGTCCTGGGCAAGGTGCCGGCGCCCGAGGTGGTGAAGGCCTTCGATGTCTCGCTGATCCTCTATGCCGAGCATGGCTTCAACGCCTCCACCTTCACCGCCCGCACGGTGACCAGCACCGGCGCCGACCTGCACGGCGCCATCACCGCCGGCATCGCCGCCCTGAAGGGGCCGCTGCATGGCGGCGCCAATGAGGCGGTGATGCACATGCTGGCCGAGATCGGCGAGCCGTCGAAGGCGGTCGCCTGGCTGGAGGGCAAGTTCGACCATAAGGCGCTGGTGATGGGCTTCGGCCACCGGGTCTACAAGAACGGCGACAGCCGCGTGCCCACCATGACCAGGTATGCCGAGAAGATGGCCGAGGTGGTCGGCGACCGGCGCTGGATGGAGATGAGCCGCCTGCTGGCCGCCGAGATGCTGGAGAAGAAGAAGATCCACCCCAACCTGGATTTCCCGGCAGGCCCCGCCTACCACCTGATGGGCTTCGACATCCCGCTGTTCACCCCGATCTTCGTCGCCAGCCGCATCACCGGCTGGGCGGCGCATGTTATCGAGCAGGCCGCCGACAACCGGCTGATCCGGCCGCTCTCCCACTACACGGGTGCGGCGCAGCGCAGCATGCCGGGGCACTGACCCGGCCGCGGGATTGCAGGACTCCGCTGCGAGGATGACGAGGCGGCGCCGCATTGCGGCGCCGCTTTTTTGTCGCCCGGCGCCGGCCGCAATGTCGCCACGAAGCAGGCGCGGAAAGCGGGCTTCCGCGCCGTCGCGCAGGGATCGCGCATTTGCTGCGGCGATTTGCAACGTCATGGCGCGGATTTCGTTGACAAGCAGATTGCGCGTGAAGATAGCGTGTCTCACGCGCGCATCGGACAAGCGCGATTCGCAGGAAGCACTGTCAAGAGGCGGGCATGCGGATCGGGATGAGGCGAGGTGCCGCGGTTCGGAAGGATGACGGTACGGCATGCGGAGTGGGATGGCGGGACGATGATCCGCCATCACGGGACCTGGCAGGCGGGAGAGGCAGGCAGGGCAGACGCAGGCAGTCGTGGAAAGGGTCGTCGCGGGCGACAGGCATTTGCGCAGCAGGGCACCGGTGATCCGGCGGCAGGAATGTCCGCCGCCGCGTCGGGGACCTTGCGCAGCGACCGGTTGCCATCGCCGCCCATCCTCTTCGCTGCAGCAGGCGCCATCGCAGCATTCCGTCCGGCCCGGTCGCTCTGCACCGGCTGCGCTGACCGGCACGGCATCCATCTTTGGGTAAGGAGATCCAGCACATGACTGACGAGACCGAGACCTCGCTGCGGGCGCAGCCCATGGCGATGAGCACGACGCGCCGCACCGCCGCCACGCGCAAGGCGAGCACGGCCGGCCGCAAGCCCGCCGCCGCCAAGACGGCCAGCAAGGCGACCGCCACCAAGAAGCCGGCGGCGAAGAAGGCGGCGGCGCCGAAGAAGGCCGCTGCCAAGACCGCTTCGACCAGGACCGCTTCCGCCAAGGCGGGCGCGACGAAGGCGGGCACCACCAAGGCTGCCGCGGCGAAGAAGCCGGCGGCGAAGAAGGCCGCCGCGCCGAAGGCGACCGCCGCCCGGAAGCCGGCCGCCAAGAAGGTTGCCGCGCCGAAGAAGGCCGCGACCAAGACCGCCGCCGCGCGCAAGCCGGCTGCCAAGAAGGCCGCTGCGCCGAAGAAGGCGACCGCCGCGCGCACCGCCGCGGCGAAGAAGCCGGCGGTGAAGAAGGCGGCCGCGCCGAAGAAGGCCGCGACCCGGACCACAGCCAAGGCCGCGACGACCAAGACCGCCGCGAGCAAGACGGCGGCGAGCAAGACGGCGGCGAGCAAGACGGCGGCGAAGAAGCCGGCGGCGAAGAAGGCCGCGGCGCCGAAGAAGGCGGCGACCAGGACGGCTGCGGCGGCGAAGAAGCCGGCGGCGAAGAAGGTTGCCGCGCCGAAGAAGGCCGCGACCAAGACCGCCGCCGCGCGTAAGCCGGCCGCCAAGAAGGCCGCCACGCCGAAGAAGGCGACGACCGTGCGCACCGCTGCGGCGAAGAAGCCGGCGGTGAAGAAGGCGGCCGCGCCGAAGGCCGTCGCCGCCAAGAAGCCCGCTGCCCGCAAGGCCGCGGCGCCGAAGGCCGCCGCGCCGAAGAAGGTCGCCGCCCCGCGCAAGCCGCGCGCGGCGAAGGCCGCTCCGGCCGCCGCCCCGGTCGCCGAGCCCGTGGCCGCCGCGCCGAAGGCGAAGAAGCCGGCGGCGCCGCGCAAGCCGCGTGCCCCCAAGGCCGCGCCGGCCGCGGTGGAGATGCCGGAGCTCGACGCCACCCTGGCGCCGGTGCCGGCGCCGGAGACCCCGGCCGAGGCCAGCGGCAACTAACCCGCGGAACGCGCCCGACATCGTCGGGCGCACCGGACAGAAAAGCGTCGTCCCGGAAGGGGCGGCGCTTTTTTTCTGGGTGGATTGGCCGCGCGCCCGCCCTGGCCTAGCCTCGGCCCCGGAAAGACGCCGAGGAAACGACATGTCCGAGAACCTGCACCGCATTCTCTATCTCAGCCACGCGCCGGAGGCGGTCTATGCCATGTGGCGCGCCCGCCTGCCGGAAGGCTGCGAGCTGCTGACGCTCTCGGCCAATGACGATGCCGAGCGGCTGGCGAAGCTGGCCGAGGCCGATGCGGTGATCGTGGCCCCCCATGTGCTGCGCCCCGAATGGGTGGCGCTGGCGCCGCGCCTCAAGCTGGTGCAGCACCAGGGCGTCGGCTGGCAGGGCGAGACGCCGATCGCCGAACTCCGCGCCCGCGGCATCCGGCTGGCCATCAACCCGTCCGGCACGGCGGATGTGGTCAGCGAGCACACGCTGTCGCTGATGCTGGCCTGCCTCAAGCACATCCCGCGGGTCGATGCGGCGATGCGGCGCGGCGAATGGATGGGCACGGCGCTGCGCACCGTCTCGCGCAACCTGCGCGGCCGCACCGTCGGCATCGTCGGCATGGGGCGGATCGGCTCGGCCGTCGCGGCGCTGCTGCAGCCATTCCGCGTGCGCGGCCTCTATGTCGATCCCTACAACAAGCTGCCCGAGGGGCTGGAGCTGGCGCTGGGCTTCCGCCGCGTCGAGCTGCCCGAGCTGCTGCGCGAGTCCGAGGTTGTCACCCTGCACCTGCCGGCGACGCCGGAGACGCATCACCTGTTCGACGATGCGGCGTTTGCCGCCATGCGCCGCGACGCGGTGCTGATCAACTGCGCCCGCGGCCCGGTGCTGGATGAGGCGGCGCTGGCCCGCGCGCTGAAGAACGGCACCATCCGCGCCGCCGGCATCGACGTCTTCGACCCGGAGCCGCCGCGCCCCGACAACCCGCTCTTCGCCCTCGACAATGTGGTGCTGACGCCGCATGTCGCGGCCGGCACCTACGACGCCATGCAGGCCAAGGTCGAGGGCGCCACCGCCAACCTGGCCCGCTTCTTCCGCGGCGAGGCCCTGCACGACGAGATCGACCTGACCGCATGCTGACCATCGCCCCCGTCGAGGCCGGACAGCGGGGCGCGCTCGCCCCGCTGCTCGGCGCCTATGCCGCCGAGATGCGCGGCGTCCTCGAAGGCAGCCAGGCCGCCGACGGCGCCGGCATCGCGGCACTGCTCGATGCCGATCCGCGGACGGAGATCCTGGCGGCCTCCCGCGACGGGGCGCTGCTCGGCTTCGCGCTGTTCTACGACCTGCCCGAGGCGGTCTTCGCCCGCCGCTGCGGCCAGCTCGACGACCTTTTCGTGGCACCGGTTGCCCGCGGCCAGGGCATCGCCCGCGCGCTGATCGGCGCGCTGCGGACGCTCGGCGAAGGGCGCCGCTGGTCGCATCTGCGCTGGTTCGTGCCCGAGGCCGACCAGGCCGCCATCGCCCTCTACGAGCGCATCGCCGAGCGCGCCGACTGGCGCAGCTACATCCAGCGTCTGGACAGGTCGGCCTCCCTCTAGGCAACTTCGCGCCGCAGAGGGGCTTGTTCCGCCATGCGCCTGAAAATCCTGCTCAACGCCGCCGGCGGCAGTGCTGGCGATGCCGGCCTGCCCGGCCGCATCGCCAGCGCCTTCACCCGGCACGGGGTGACCGCCGAGGTCGTCTCGCTGCCCGGCCCTGCGCTGCAGGCGGCGGCCCAAGAGGCGCTGGAGGGCGGCTATGACGGGGTGGTGGCTGGCGGCGGGGACGGCACCATCAACGCCGTGGCGGGCGTGCTGGCGGGCAGCGGGCGGCCCTTCGGCGTGCTGCCGCTCGGCACGCTGAACCATTTCGCCCGGGATCTGGGGATGCCGCGCGATCTGGAGGAGGCCGTGGCGGTGATCGCCGCCGGCGCCACCCGCCCGGTCGACGTGGCCACGGTGAACGGCCGGACCTTCGTCAACAATTCCTCGGTCGGGCTCTATGCCGACATGGTGGCCGACCGCGACCGCCGCCGCCGCCAGCGCGGCTGGCGCAAGGGGCCGGCCATGCTGATCGCCGCCTGGCGCGCCTTCCGCCGCTTCGCCCGCCGCCGCCTGGTGGTCCGCGCCGAAGGCCAACAGCAGGTGCTGCGCTCGCCGCTGGTCTTCATCGGCAACAACCTCTACGAGACCAGCCTGCCGCGCCCCGGCACCCGCGCCGCGCTGGACCGCGGCGAACTCTGCCTCTGCGTCGCCAAGCACCAGAGCCGTCTGGGCCTGCTGCGCATGGGGCTGCGCGCCATGCTGGGACGCCTGCGCGACGAACGCGACCTGGTCTATTCCAGCGTCACGGCGGTGGAGATCGACAGCCGCCTGCCGGTGCTGCGCGTTTCCTTCGACGGCGAGGTGACGACCATGGCGCCACCGCTCCGCTACCGCAGCCTGCCGGGGGAATTGCTGGTGTTCGCGCCAAAAGCGGAGAAGGCAGGCTGAAGGCCAGGGGAATGAATTCCCCTGGACCCCTTCTTCTTTCTGTCAGATTGCCATGTCCACGAGGAGACGGGACGTGGCCCCGCCCAGCGTCAGCGCGACCCCTGGGCGGGCCTGTCCTACCGCTTCAGCAAGCCACCGGCGACGAGCAGATCGGCCGTCGCCGGGCTGAAGGCGCAGGGGACGTCATAGACCAGGGCGATGCGCAGCAGGGCCTTCACGTCGACATCGTGCGCCTGCGGCGCCAGCGGGTCGGGAAAGAAGATCAGCGCCTGCACCTCGCCCTCGGCGATCATGCCGCCGATCTGCTGGTCGCCGCCCAGCGGGCCGCTCTTCACCGTGCGGATGGAGAGCTCCGGGTTGCGCTCGCGCAGCACGCCGCCGGTGGTGGCGGTGCCGATGATCCTGTGCGGTGCCAGCTCGGCGGCATGGCGCGCCGCCCATTCGGCCAGCGCCGGCTTCATGCGGTCATGCGCCACCAAAGCCAGGGTGATGCTCATGCGAAGGCCCTCAGGAAGAAGTCGCGGGCGCCGAAATTGCCCGATTTGAGCGCCAGGTGGATGCCTGCCGGCTCGGCATGGGTCCAGGGCACGCCGGGATCGATCTGCGGCCCGATGCGGAGGCGCTCGATGCCCAGCGCCTGCACCACGGCGCCCGAGGTCTCGCCGCCCGCCACCACCAGCCGGCCGACGCCACGCGCGACCAGGGCCTTCGCGATGCCGGCCAGCGCGGTCTCCACCAGCGCGCCGGCCTCGTCGCGGCCCAGCCGTGCCTGCAGCGCCGCGACCTTCTCCGGCGCGGCGGAAGCGGCGATGACGACGGGGCGCTGTTCGGAGAGGTGGCCGGCCTGCAGCCATTCCTCCGCCTGGCGCAGCAGCGCGGCGGCGTCGGGCGTGGCGAGGACGTCGAGTTCCAGCGTCGGCACGTAGTCGCGCGCCAGGCCGATCTGGCCGAGCGTGGCGCGCGAGCAGGAGCCCGCCAGCACCGCCATGGCGCCGCGCGGCTCGGGCAGGGCATCGGCGTCGTGGCGGTCGGGCAGCAGGCCCTGGTCGCGGAAATTCTGCGGCAGGCCCATCGCCAGGCCGGAGCCGCCGGTGACCAGCGCATGATTGGCGACCGCGGCGCCAAGGGCGTGCAGATGCGCCTCCGTCACCGCATCGGCGATGGCATAGCGGCGGCCGCCGTCGCGCAGGCGGTTGATCGCCTGGCGGATGGCGCCGGCGCCTTCCTCCACGGTGGCGAAGGGGATCAGGCCGACGCCGCCCTCGGTCTGACGCGAGAGGACGCGCACCAGGTTGGGGTCGCGCATCGGCGTCAGCGGGTGGTTCTCCATGCCGCTCTCGCTGAGCAGCGACGTGCCCACGAAGAGATGGCCGTGGAAGACCGAGCGGTTGTTGGCCGGGAAGGCCGGGCAGGCGAGGGCGAAGCCGGATTGCAGCCGGTGCAGCAGGGCGTCGGCGACCGGGCCGATATTGCCGGCATCGGTGCTGTCGAAGGTGGAGCAGTATTTGAAGAAGATCTGCTTGGCGCCGGCGGCGAGCAGGGCGTCGCAGACGGCCAGGCTGTCGGCGATCGCTTCGCCCGCCGGCGCGGTGCGCGACTTCAGCGCGACGACGATGGCATCGGCCTCGGGCAGCGGGCCTTGCGGCACGCCGATGACCTGGATGGTGGTCATGCCATGGGCGACGAGCATGGCGGCGAGGTCGGTGGCGCCGGTGAAATCGTCGGCGATGCAGCCCAGCAATGGCATTGGCGTACTCCTTGGCCGGGCCTCTACACCGTGCGGCCTCCTGCGCCAATGAATCTGGGGGTCCGGGGGCCTTCAATGCCCCCGGATTCTTACTGGCTTCGGGGCAGCGCCAGCAGGTCGGTATGCCCGATGCGCGCGCCCAGTTTCCCGCGTCTGGCCTGGTGGCTGCGGTCCCTGGCCCATGGCGCGGCCTTGGCGGTCGAAGCGTGCCCTTGTGCGAGGGTATGGGCAAAGACCGAGGCCGAGGGATGGACGATCCAGGGGCTGGCGGCGGTGACGACGTCGAAGTTCCGGGCGCGGAATTCGCGCGCCATGGCGGCAGGCGCGGAGGGCCCGAGGGCGCGCCCGGCAAAGCCCTTGTTCCGCTGCTGGTCGCGGCGGAAGGCATTGGCGATGACGCGGTCCAGCGGATGCGGCGGCAGGAAGGCCTCGCGCCCGTCGACATTGAGCGTGGCGTAGAAGGGCACCTTCAGCGAGGCCGCCATGCCGCGCACCCAGCGCGCCGAGACCAGGTCGCAGAGCGCCGAGCAGACCACCGCATCGGCCTTGTCGAGCGGCAGGCCGTGCGGCTCCGCGAGGTCGGCGACCAGCGCCTCGACGCGCCAGGCGCCGGCCGGGCTGTGCACCAGCAGCGTGGTGCTGCGCGGCCAGGTGGTGGCCCAGCCGGCGAGGATGGCGCGTTCCTCGATCTCGGCGAAGGCGCGCTGCAGCAGGGTCGCATCGGCGTCGACCAGGGTCCAGTGCTGGGCGCGGTTCAGCTTCGGCGCCAGCCAGCGCAGCATCGAGCCGGTGCCGGCGCCGAGGTCGTAGAGATGCGGCCGGGAGGGCAGCACCGCCGCCAGGCGGGCGGCCAGGCGCGGGTCGCGGGCGCGGGCGTCGAAGGGCTCGCGCAGCGCCAGCCAGTCGCCGTCGAAATTCTCCGTCATGCGGAGGCCTTGTCGATCTCGGCGGCGAAGGCCTCGGCGCGGTCGGTCCAGCGCGGCAGGCGCTGGCCGGCGGCCCAGGCGGCATCCGCCATCTCGGCGCGCAGCGCGCGGTCGAAGATCGGCCGCCGCATGGCGCGGGACAGCGAGGTGACGTCGCCGGGCGCCGCCATGACGCCGGCCTCCTTCGGCATCAGGTCGGCGATGGCGCCGCCGGCGGTGATAGCCAGTGGCAGGCCGCGGGCCAGGGCCTCGGCGGCGGCCATGCCATAGCCCTCCCAATGGGTGGCGAGAGCGAACATGTCGGCGCGGGCATAGAGGGCTTCCAGCGCCTCGGCGGTGACCTCGCCGGCGAAGGTGACGCGCTGGTCGATGGCCAGCTCCCGCGCCAGCGCCGCCAGCCCTTCGGCATGCACCGGGTCGCGCGGCCCGCCGGCGATGGTCAGCGTCCAGTCGAGGTCGGGCAGGCGGGCCAGGGCGCGCATCAGCACGTCATGGCCCTTGCGCTTCGTCAGCACGCCGACGGCCAGGATGGCACAGCCGGGGCCGCCCGAGCCCTGGCTGCGGGGCGCCGGGTCGGTGCCGGGCTCGACCACGCCGATGCGCGCGGGATCGGCGCCGAATTCCAGCGGCAGCCGGTCGGCGGTCAGGCGCGAGGTGGCGACCAGCCGGGGAAGCCGCTGGAAGAGGGCACTTTCGCGTTGCTTCAGCGCCGCGTGTTCCTGCTCGGTGAAGCCGGGCTCGATAGCCGTCGGGTGATGGATCAGGCCGATGCCGCCGCGCGCCACCAGCTGGTCCAGGACCGGCGCGAAGGCGGGCAGGCCGAGCCCGTCGACGATCGGCCGCACGCCCTCGGGCAGGGCCTCCAGCGCCGCGCGGGCCGAGGCCTCGGCCGCCTCGTCCGGCAGCGGGTGGCGGCCTTCGAGCTCGACCACCTCGATCTCGTGGCCGCCGGCCCGGAAACCCTCGACCAGGCGGCGGTCATAGCCATAGCCGCCGGAGATGCTGCCGAAGGGCCCCGGCACCAGGAGCGCGAGGCGATGGCTCATGCGACGGCGGCCTCATAGGCGGCCCAGGCGAGCGGGCTCTCGCGCAGCAGCACCTTGATCGCCTCGACCTTGCGGCCGCTCTCGCCCAGCCGGCCATCCTTCACCGCGGCGCAGAGCAGGCCGTGGATGTGGTGGCAGAGGAACTCGGTGCTGGTGTTCTGCCCGGCGAATTCCGGCACGGTGTCCAGGTTGCGATAGTCGATGGCGTCGAGGATTTTTCTCAATTCGACCCGGGCGGCGGCGATGTCGACCAGCAGGTTGGCCTCGTCCAGCCGGGCCGCGCGGAACTCGGCCTCGACGACGAAGGTGGCGCCATGCACGCGCTGGGCGGGGCCGAAGCCTTCGCCGCGGAAGCTGTGGGCGACCATGATGTGGTCGGCGACCGTCAGGCTGAACATCGTGCGGGCGATCCTGTCTGTTTACGAAGCGTAGGTGATGACGGGACAGAGCGGCGCAAGCTGCCCGGGCGGCGGCGCGCCGAGGATTTCCTGCATCCGCCCCGGCAGGTCGTCGAAGCGGATCGCCGGGCCGGCCAGCGCATCCAGCAGCGGGCTGTTCAGCAGCGACAGGGCCAGCGCCATGCGGTCGGCATAGCTGCGGCGGTGGCGCATCACCGGCGAGACGGCGCCGACCTGGGTCGAGCGCAGGGTCAGCCGCCGCGAATGGAAGGCCTCGCCCAACGGCAGCGACACGGCGCGGTCGCCGAACCAGGAGGCCTCGAGGATGCGGGCCTCGAAGGCGGCATGGCTGAGCGCCTGGCGCAGCCCGGCCGGATTGGCCGAGGCATGCACGATCAGCTCCTGCTCGTCGGGGCCGTCTTCCGGCAGGGCGAAGCGGGCGCCGAGCTGCTCGGCGACGGGCCGCCGCCCTTCGTCGGTGTCGACCACGGTGACCACGGTGCCGGGGATGCGCGCCATCAGCCAGGCGGCGAGCAGCCCGACCACGCCGGCGCCGATCACCAGGATGCGCTCGCCGGGCAGCGGCGCGGCGTCCCAGGTGATGTTCAGCGCGGTTTCCAGATTGGCCGCCAGCACGGCGCGGCGGTCGGGCACGCCGTCGGGCACGGCATGGCACATGGCGGCCGGCGCCAGGAACAGGTCCTGGTGCGGATGCAGGCAGAAGACGCGCTGACCGAGCCGCTCCGCCGGCCCGGCCTCGACGCGGCCGACGGCGGCGTAGCCGTATTTCACCGGAAAGGGGAAATTCCCGTCCTGCAGCGGGGCGCGCATCGTCTCCCACTGGCCCTCGGGGACGCGGCCGGCATGCACCAGCCGCTCGGTGCCGCGGGAGATGCCGGTGGCGAGCGTCCGGACCAGCAGCTGGTCGGGGGCGGGCGCGGCCAGCGTCTCCTCGCGGATTTCCGCGACACCGGGCGCGACGGCCCAGAGAGCCCGCGCCTTCGCCCACGCCTTCACTGGCACACCCCAGGGCGGGCGCGGTGCAGCGCGATATCGAACAAAACGTCGCGGCCGAGGCGGTGCAGCTCCCAGTCGAAACGCAGCCCATCGGCGATGCGGGCGGCCTCGGGCAGGGTGAAGGCGGGGATGCCGCTGCCCAGCAGCACGGGCGCCACGGTGACATGCAGCCGGTCCAGGCAGCCGGCGGCCAGGAAGCGCGAGACGGTCAGCCCGCCGCCCTCGACGAACAGCCGCTTCAGGCCGCGCGCCGCCAGCAGCGGCAGCAGGGCGCAGATGTCGAGCCCGCCGATCGCCGAGCGCGGCGCGCGCAGCACCGTGGCGGCGCCATGGCGGTCCGGGCCTTGCGCGTCCTCGGCGCAGACCAGCAGGGTGGGCGGGCCGCCGGCGGTGAAGACGCCGTAATCGGGGCCGAGGCGGCGGTCGGTGTCGAGCACCACGCGGGTCGGGCTGGGGCCCGGGCAGTTGCGCGTGGTCAGGCGGGGATCGTCATGCTTGACCGTGCCGGCGCCGACCACCACGGCGTCGCAGAGGGCGCGCAGGCGGTGGGTGTGCAGCAGGTCGCCCTCGCCGCCGATCCATTGGCTGGAGCCGGAGGCGGTGGCGATCCGCCCGTCCAGCGTCTGCGCCAGCCGCCCCAGCACCAGGCATCCATCGGCCGCGGCGGGCGGGGCCAGGACCGGGGCAAAGAGCGCGGTCAGCGGATCGGCGGGAAGGGGTGCCGCGCCCCCCTGGTCGCGATGCCGCAGCAGCGCCGACCAGATCGGGTCGACGCCAGGGGGGGCGAGGGGCGGTTCGGTGTCGGCCATTGCCCCTCTCTATGCCTGAGGGACGGCCTGGTTGCCAGCTTGGGGGATTGCCAGCTCAGGCCGGCTGGATGCCCCGGCGGGCATCGGCGCGGCGCAGCCAGGCGGTCAGCGGCAGGGCGAGGGCCACCATCCAGAACTTGCCCATCACCTGGCCCGGGAGATAGCCGAGGTCGCCGAAGGCGATCCACAGGAAGAAAACACTGTCGACCACCAGCCCGACCAGACCGGAGGCGGCCACCGCCAGCACCAGGTTGCGCTTCTGCAGCGGGGTATAGACGGCGAGGTCGGCGGTCTCGCTCAGCAGGAAGGCGGCAGCCGAGGCCATGACCAGGGCCGGCGGTGCCAGCAGGGCGGAGAGCGCGGTGCCGGCGACGATCGCCATCCAGGCGAAGCCCAGGCCGAGGCGGCGCTGCACCAGGTCGCGCAGCACCAGGGCGAGCCCGATCATCAGCACGCCGGAGGGCGCCATGACCCCCGGCGCCACCGGGATCAGGCAGGGGCCGCCGGGCACGCAGACCGTGCCGGCATGGCCGATCAGCCAGTTGGCGGCGGGAATGGTCAGGCCGAAGCCAAGCAGCGCCAGGAAGCCTTCCAGGCGGCGGGGGTCAGTCATCTGCGAGTTTTCCATTTCTGGGCGGGAGCATCCGCGCGTGAGCGCGGCTCTCGTACTCCGCCCATCCCCTGGCGCGCAACTCGCAAGCCGGGCAGGCACCGCAGCCATGTCCCCAGGGGTGGAGCGCGCCGCGCTCGCCCTTGTAGCAGGTATGGGTCTTCTCGACGATGTCGCAGACCAGCTTCCGCCCGCCCAGCTGTTCCGCCAGTTCCCAGGTCTGCGCCTTGTCCAGCCACATCAGCGGCGTGTGCAGCACGAAGCGCTGGGCCATGCCGAGGTTCAGCGTCACCTGCAGCGCCTTGATGGTGTCGTCGCGGCAGTCGGGGTAGCCGGAATAGTCGGTCTCGCACATGCCGCCGACGACGTGGCGCAGCCCGCGGCGATAGGCCAGCGCCGCCGCGAAGGTCAGGAAGACGATGTTGCGGCCGGGGACGAAGGTGTTGGGCAACCCGTCCTCGCGCATCGCGATCTCGGTCTCCCGGGTCAGCGCCGTGTCCGAGATTTCTTTCAGTGCATCGAGGGCGAGGGTGTGGTCGGGGCCGAGCTTTGCCTGCCAGTCTGTTGGCAGGGTGTCGCGGAAGGTCTGGCGGCATTCCAGCTCGATGCGGTGGCGCTGGCCGTAATCGAAGCCGAGGGTCTCGACGTGGTCGAAGCGGGAGAGGGCCCAGGCCAGGCAGGTGGCGGAATCCTGTCCACCGCTGAACAGGACGAGGGCGCTCTCGGTCATTGTGGAATTCTTTCTGAAGGCGGGGTCCGGGGCGATACTATCCCCCCGGCCTTTTCTTGTCAGTTGGCCCCCTTCAGGAAGCGGTCCGCCGCTTCGACGAGCACCTGCGCGCCGAGCGCGAGATCGGCCTCCTTGGTATCTTCCGCCCAGTGATGGCTGATGCCGCCGATCGAGGGGACGAAGAGCATCGCCGCCGGCATTGTCTTGGCGATGTATTGCGCGTCGTGCCCGGCGCCGCTGGGCATGACCTGGCTGCAGCCGGGATCGAGGCTCTCGGCCGCGGCGGAGAGTGCCCGCATCATGCCGGGGTCGCACAGCGCCGGTGTCGCCTTGCTGACGGCGATCAACTGGATGCTGCAGCGCTCGCGGCGGTTGGCCTCCTGCACCAGGGCGCGCAGCGTCGCCTCCATCTGCTCCAGCTTCTCCATCGACACGTCGCGGAACTGGAACAGGACATCGGCGCGGCCGGGGATGATGCTGGGGGCGCCAGGCTCCAGGGTGATGCGGCCGGTGGTCCAGGTGCTGCGCGGGCCGCAGACGCGCGGGAACTCGGCGTCGATGGCGGCGAGCAGGCGCACCGCCGCCAGGCCGGCATCCTTTCGCTCGGCCATGGTGGTGCCGCCGGCATGGTCCTGCTGGCCCTCGATCACCAGGCGCCACTGCCAGATGGCGACGATGCCGCTGACCACGCCGATGCGCAGATTGGCCTGTTCGAGCTGGGTGCCCTGCTCGATATGCATCTCGAAGAAGCCCTTGTAGCGGGACGGGTCGATCTGCAGCCGCGGCAGGCCTTCGAGCCCGGCGGCCTTCAGCGCGTCGCGCAGCGGCGTGCCGTCGCTGCGGTTGCGGCTGCGGTCCATCTCTTCCTCGGTCAGCTCGCCGATGATCGACTTGCTGCCGAGGAAGCCGCCCTCGAAATGGCCTTCCTCATCGGCGAAGGCGCAGACATCGACCGGCAGGCCGGCACGGGCCATGGCCAGCGCGCCGACCACGCCCAGCGCGCCGTCGAGCCAGCCGGCCTCGTTCTGCGTCTCGATATGGCTGCCGGCCAGCAGATGCGGGCCCGGCCCCTTGTGGCGGCCGAAGACATTGCCGATGCCGTCGATCGAGGCCTCCAGCCCGACCTCCTCCAGCTTCGCCACCAGCCAGCGGCGGGATTCCATGTCCTGCGGCGAATAGGTCGGCCGGTGCACGCCGGTCTTGAAGCGGCCGATCTGGCGCAGCTCCTGCAGGTCCTGGAGGAAACGGGCGGTGTCGAGCTGGGGCATGGCATGCATCCTGCGCGGTGGGGCAGGCATGGTGCGGCGCGACATCCGAAGCATCAAGGCGGCGGCGGGGGATTTTCGGCCCCATCGCCGCCGCCCTGGATCGCTCAGCGGGATTCCAGCGTCAGCCCGCCATCGACCACCACGGTCTGCCCGGTCACCATCCCCGCGCCGGCCAGGAGGAAGAGAATAACGTCGGCGAGGTCGTCGGGCTGGCAGCGGCGCTTCAGCAGCGCCTTGGCGGCGGAGGCGGCGCGGCGCTCCTCGGTCCATTCGACCATCCAGGAGCTGTCGACGGCGCCCGGAGCCACCGCATTGACCCGCACCTCGGGCGAGAGGCCGCGCGCCAGGTTCTTGGTCAGGCTGACCACGCCGGCCTTGGTGGCGCCATAGGCCATCGAGCTGCCCGGGCTGTCGAGCCCGGCGATCGAGGCGACGTTCACCACCGCGCCCCGCGCTTCCTTCAGCGCCGGCGCTGCCGCCTTGGCGCAGCGGAAGACGCCCAGCAGGTTGACCTGCAGCACGGTCGCCCAGAGCTCTTCCGTCAGGCGGTCGAGGGCGCTGGGCGGGATCAGCGTGCTGGTGCCCGGCGTGCCGGCATTGTTGACCAGATAGTCCAGGCCACCCAGCGCGGCGATGGCGGCTTCCACCATGCGCGGGCCGTCGGTGGCATCGCCGACATTGCCGGGGGCGGCGATCACGTCATGGCCGGCGGCCTGCAGCTCGGCCAGCACGCCGGCGGCGCGGGCATCGTCCGCCAGGTGGTTGACGGCAACGCGGCAGCCGGCGGCGGCCAGCTGCTTCACGGTCGCCAGACCGATGCCGGAAGCGCCGCCGGTGACCAGGGCGCGCTTGCCGGTAAGCTCGTAGCGGATCATGCCTTGTCCTTCTCCTGAACCGTCATCGGGTCGAGGCCGGCCATCGGACCGATCTCGCGCACCGCCTTCTTCAGCGCCAGCAGCCGGCGGTCGCGCTCGGCCAGCAGGGCAGCCGGATCGGCGCCGCCCCAGTCATAGAGGCCGCGACCGGCCATCACGCCGCTATGGCCCTGGGCGAGGGCCGCGTTCAGCGCGTCGCTCTGGCCGCGGATCGGCGGCGGTGCATACATCCTGTTGGCCAGCGCATGGGCGGAGAGCTGCAGCCCGGTGAAGTCGCCCTTGGCCATCTGGCCGAGCAGCAGCAGCCGCAGGCCGAGGCCGTGGATGATCGCCTCGTCGATCTCCTGCGGGCTGGCATAGCCTTCGTCGAGCAGGCGGTAGCATTCCAGGCTGAGCGCGGATTGCAGCCGGTTGGCGATATAGCCGGGCAGGAAGCGGCGCATCACCAGCGGCACCTTGCCCATGGCGCGCAGCATGGTCGCGACGTCGTCCACCAGCTCGGGCGGGCATTCGGGGCTGCCGACCAGGTCCACCAGATCGACCAGATAGGGCGGCGTGTACCAGTGCATGATGATCGCCCGCGGCAGCCGCGCGGCCGGCATCAGCGGGAAGACATCGAGGTAAGAAGTATTGCTGGCCAGGATGGCGCCGGGCGGCATCACCGCGTCGAGCTCTGCGAACAGGGCGCGCTTGGCGTCGGGCTTCTCGATGATGGCCTCGATGACCAGCTCGGCCTCGGCCACCGTCTCGGCCAGCGCGGCATGCAGGGTGACACGCTCGCGCAGCCCCTCGGCCGAGAGCACCCCGGCCTCGTCGGCGGCGGCCAGGGTCTGCCGCGCCTTCTCCATCAGGGCGGGCGCGCGGGCCAGGGTTTCCGGGTTGCTGTCGTTCAGGCGCACGCGATGGCCGCCGATGGCGAAGACCAGCGCCAGGGCATGGCCCATCAGCCCGGCGCCGATGATGGCGATCCTCATGCCGAAACCTCCGGCGCCCAGGGTTCCGGCGCGCGGTGGTCGATGCCGGTCATCACCTCGACGACAACGGTCTCGTCCGCGGCCATGGCCTCGCGCAGCGCCGGGCCGATCTCCTCCGGGCGTTCCACGCGGATGCCGCGCAGCCCGAAGCCCGCGGCGATGGCGCAGAAATCGGTGTGCTCGCCGAAGCGCAGCAGGGTGCCGGCGACCTCGGGCCGGTTGCCGGCGGCGCGCACCAGGTTGGGCCAGCCCTGGCCGAAGCCGCGGTTGTTGTTGATCACCAGGGTGATGGCGATGCCGCGGCGCTTCGCCGTCTCCAGCTCGGTCAGGTGGTAGTAGAGCGCGCCGTCGCCGCTGTAGCAGACCACCTTGCGCGCGCCCGCCGCGCATTTGGCGCCGAGGGCCGCGGGAAAGGCCCAGCCCAGCGAGCCCGCCGCCCGCAGGTAGCGCTGCCCGCTGCCGTTGAAGTCGATCAGCGTGCCGGTCCAGATGCCGGAATAGCCGGTGTCGGCGACCAGCACGCCATCCTCGGGCAGGTTGGCGGAAATCTCGGCGCAGAGGCGAGCGGGGTCGATCGGCGCCTCGGTGCTGGCCAGGCGCGGGGCGATGGCCGTGCGCCATTCCTGCATCTGCCGGCCGGCCGCCGCCGCATAGCCGCCATCGCGCGGGGCGGTGCCGAGCAGCGGCAGCAGCGCCTCCAGCGCCGTGCGCGGATCGGCCTGCAGCGACAGCGCGGCCGGGCAGCGGTCGAGCTCCAGCGGGTCGGCGTCGATCTGCAGCAGGGTGGTGGCGGGCCCCGGGATGCGCCAGGCATGGGTCACCTGGTCGCCCATGTCGCAGCCGACCAGCAGCACCAGTTCCGCCTCATGCAGGATGCGGTTGGCCGGGGGGGCGGAGTAGCTGCCGGC
Organism: Roseomonas sp. USHLN139; assembly: GCF_037145735.1. Lineage (NCBI taxonomy): Bacteria > Pseudomonadati > Pseudomonadota > Alphaproteobacteria > Acetobacterales > Roseomonadaceae > Roseomonas > Roseomonas sp. USHLN139. The sequence continues at coordinate 166,221 of NZ_JBBCWY010000003.1, forward strand.
GACGCCGATATTGAGCGGATGCCGGCTGGGCAGCAGGTCGCGGGCGCCGAGGCTGGTCGCGATCGGCGCCTGCAGCCGCTCGGCCACCGCCAGCAGCGCCTCGCCGCAGCAGGAGAGCGCGGCACCGTCGCCGGCCAGGATCGCCACCTTGCCGCCGGCGTTCAGCCGTTCCGCCAGATCGGCCAGGATGGCGGCGTCCGGCGCCGGGCGGTGGCGCGGGGCGTTCCATGCGGAAAAGTTGCCGGGCTCGGCCTGGCCGGTGTCGCCCTGCTCGATCACCTCGCCCATCAGCCCGTTGAGATCCAGATGCACCGGGCGCGGCGGCGCGACGGTGGCCGCCGACCAGGCCTGGCGGAACAGCCGCGGCAGGTCGGAGGCCGCCTCGACGGCGACCGAGGAGCGGGTGACCGGGGCGAAAAGCGGCCCGTGCGGCACTTCCTGATAGGCGTTGCGGTGCTGGGCCGCGGGCTGCTTGCGGCCCGACAGCGCGATCATCGGCGCCCGGCCGAGCCAGGCATCCTGCAGCGCGGCGGCTAGGTTGGCCGCCCCCACCGACTGGGCGGCGACCACCCCGGGGCGGCCGGACATCCGGGCATAGCCATCGGCCATATAGGCCGCGCCCTTTTCCGAATGGGCCAGCACCGGCTGGACGCCCAGCGCCTCCAGCCGCATCAGCGTCGGCCGCAGCACGGCATCGATGAAGAAGACATGGCTCTGGCCGGATTGCGCCAGGCTGCGCGCCATCCATTCCGCCCCGTTCAGGCTCATTCCCGGACCCCATTCCCTCGTTTTGCCGGCGAGCCTGCCCCCGTTGGCCGCCCAGGACAAGGCACCCCCGGCAAGCGCGGCAGCCCTGCTTTGCTTGCCTTTGCGCGGCCCCTCCGCTACCGCCCGGCGGCAAAGCCATGACCCAAGCGCCCCCCGCCCCGACACCCCCGCTGCCCGAGCTGCGCGCGAGCGATTTCGACTTCGAGCTGCCCGAGGCGCTGATCGCCCAAGGTCCGGCGCGGCCGCGCGACTCTGCCAGGATGCTGGTGGTGGGCGAGGACGGCCCGGTGGATGCCGGGGTCGCCGCGCTGCCCGACTGGCTGCGGCCGGGCGACCTGATGGTGGTGAACGACACCCGCGTCATCCCGGCGCGGCTGCGCGCCCGGCGCGGCCTGGCGCAGGTCGAGATCATGCTGAACCGGGCCGAGAGCGGCGGCCTCTGGCACGCGCTGGTGCGCAACGCCAAGAAGCTGCGCCCGGGCGACCTGCTGGACATCGAGGGCGCGCCGGAGCTGCGCCCCCGGGTGGTCGAGCGGCAGGAGGGCGGCGCCGTGCTGCTCGATTTCGGCCCCGACCAGGCGCTGCTGGCCGCCGTGCTGGAGCGCGCCGGGGAGATCCCGCTGCCGCCCTATATCGCCCGTCCCGGCGGGCCGCGGCCGGAGGACCGGGAGGACTACCAGCCGATCTTCGCCCGCCAGCCCGGCGCGGTGGCCGCACCCACCGCCAGCCTGCATTTCACCCCGGCGCTGCTGGAGGCGCTGCGGGCCCGCGGGGTGGGGCAGGTGGCGCTGACCCTGCATGTCGGCGCCGGCACTTTTCTGCCGATCCGCGGCGACAACCCGCGCGAGCACAAGCTGCATGCCGAATGGGGCGAGATCTCTGCCGAGGCGGCGGCGGCCATCAACGCGACGCGGGCCAAGGGCGGGCGCATCGTCGCCATCGGCACCACCGCGCTGCGGCTGCTGGAAAGCGCCGTCGACGACCAGGGCGTGGTCCACCCCTTCCGCGGATTAACAGAGATATTTCTGCTGCCGGGGCATGTCTTCCATTCGGCCGACCTGCTGCTGACCAATTTCCACCTGCCCAAATCCAGCCTGTTCATGCTGGTCTCGGCCTTTGCCGGGCAGGCGCGGATGCGCGACGCCTATGCCCATGCGGTGGCCGAGGGCTACCGCTTCTATTCCTATGGCGATGCCTCGCTGCTGTTCCGGGAGATTTCCGCGCCATGACCCTCTCCTGGAGCTGCCAGTGCCAGGACGGCAAAGCCCGCGCCGGCACGCTGCACACCGCGCATGGCGAGGTCGCCACCCCGGTCTTCATGCCGGTCGGCACCGCCGGCACGGTGAAGGGGATGACCGCCGATGCGGTGCGCTCGACCGGCGCGCAGATCGTGCTGGGCAATACCTATCACCTGATGCTGCGGCCGGGGGCGGAGCGGGTCGGCCGGCTCGGCGGGCTGCACAGGATGATGGATTGGCACGGGCCGATCCTGACCGATTCCGGCGGCTTCCAGGTCATGTCGCTGTCGCAGCTGCGCAAGCTGGACAAGGACGGCGTCACCTTCCAGAGCCATATCAATGGCGAGCGCTTCCGCGTCACGCCGGAGCGCTCGATCGAGATCCAGCACCTGCTGGATGCCGACATCACCATGTGCTTCGACGAATGCACGCCCTTCCCGGCGACGCATGAGGTCGCGGCCAAGAGCATGCGGCTGTCGATGGACTGGGCCGCCCGCTCGCGCGCCGCCTTCGTCGAGCGCCCGGGCTACGGCCTCTTCGGCATCCAGCAGGGCAGCGTCTTCGAGGATCTCCGCGCCGAGAGCGCCCGCGCGCTGCGCGAGATCGGCTTCGAGGGCTATGCGCTGGGGGGCCTGGCCGTCGGCGAAGGCCAGGAGGAGATGTTCCACGTGCTCGACTTCGCCGTGCCGATGCTGCCGGAGGAGAAGCCGCGCTACCTGATGGGCGTCGGCACGCCGTCCGACCTGATCGGCGCGGTGTCGCGCGGCGTCGACATGTTCGACTGCGTCATCCCGACGCGCTCGGGGCGGACCGGGCGGGCCTATACCAGCCGTGGCGTGATCAACATCCGCAACGCCCGCCATGCCGAGAGCCTGGCGCCGCTGGACCCCGACTGCGACTGCCCGGCCTGCACGAAGCATTCGATCGGCTATCTGCACCACCTGTTCAAGGCGGGCGAGATGCTGGGGCCGATCCTGCTGACCTGGCACAATATCCGCTACTACCAGGCGCTGATGGCGCGGCTGCGCCAGGCCATCCTGGAGAACCGCTTCGCCGCCGAGGCCGAGGCGATCCAGGCCGGCTGGGCCAAGACGGAGGAGATCCCCGCATGACCACCCATGATGTCTCCGGCCTGACCATGCTGGGCCGCCAGGTCGCCGCCCCGGCCAGCCCGGAAGAGGCGGTGCTGGAGCGCGTGCCCAATCCGCATCCCGGCACGCGCTACTGCGTCCGCTTCGTCGCGCCCGAATTTACGTCCCTGTGCCCGCTGACCGGGCAGCCGGATTTCGCGCATCTGGTGATCGACTACGTGCCGGGTGACTGGCTGGTCGAGAGCAAGAGCCTGAAGCTGTTCCTGACGTCGTTCCGCAACCACGGCGCCTTCCACGAGGCCTGCACGGTCGGCATCGGGCTGAAGCTGGTCGAACTGCTGGACCCGGCCTGGCTGCGGATCGGCGGCTACTGGTATCCGCGCGGCGGCATTCCGATCGACGTCTTCTGGCAGACGGGCACGGCGCCGGAGGGGGTGTGGATCCCCGCCCAGGACGTGCCGCCCTATCGTGGCCGGGGGTGAGACCCCGCCGCGCCTGACGCGGCCGCCGCTGACGCCCGAGGGCATGACGGCGGCGATCCGCGACCAGGCGCTGGCGCTGGGCTTCGATGCGGTGGGCTTCGCGCCGGCGCATCTGGGGCCGGAGGTGCGCGCCCGGCTCGACGCCTTCCTGTCAGCCGGGATGCAGGGCGAGATGGGCTGGCTGGCGGATAGGGTGGAGCAACGCGCCCATCCGCAGTCGCTCTGGCCCGAGGCGGTCTCCGTCGTCGCGCTGGGGATGAATTACGGGCCGGATGTCGACCCGCTTTCTGTCCTGGAACAGCGCGACCGGGCGGCGATCAGCGTCTATGCGCGGAATCGCGACTACCACGATATTGTCAAGAAGAAGCTCAAGGCGCTGGCGCGCTGGATGGCGGAGAGCTGGCGCGGCAGCGACGTGAAGGTGTTTGTCGATACCGCGCCGGTGGCGGAGAAGCCGCTGGGGCAGGCCGCCGGCCTTGGCTGGCAGGGTAAGCACAGCAACCTGGTCTCCCGCGACTTCGGCTCCTGGCTGTTCTTGGGCGAGGTCTTCACGACGCTCGACCTGACGCCGAGCGGCGCCGAGACCGACCATTGCGGACGCTGCAGCCGCTGCCTCGCGGCCTGTCCGACGCAGGCCTTCACCGGGCCGTACAAGCTCGATGCGCGGCGCTGCATTTCCTACCTGACCATCGAGCACAAGGGCCCGATCCCGGAAGAATTCCGGGTGGCGATGGGCAACCGCATCTATGGCTGCGACGATTGCTTGGCGGTGTGCCCGTGGAACAAGTTCGCCTCCGCGACCGCCGAGCCGGGCCTGGTCGCGCGGGACGACCTGACCGCACCGCGTCTGGCCGAGCTGGCGGTGCTGGACGACGCGGCCTTCCGGGCCATGTTCAGCGGCTCGCCGATCAAGCGGATCGGGCGCGACCGCTTCGTGCGCAACGTGCTGAACGCCATCGGCAATTCGGGCGATGGGTCGCTGCTGCCGGTGGCCTCGGCGCTGGTGGAGGACGCGGCCGAGGTGGTCGCCGATGCGGCCCGCTGGGCCGTCTCCCGTCTCACTGCTGTCTGACAAAAAAAGAAGGGGGGGCGGGGGAATACCTTCCCCCGCGCTTACTGGCCTTCCTGCGTCACCCGCCGCGCGATCCCGCCCGCCAGCACTTCCGCCATGCACTGGTAGCCCAGGTCGTTCATGTGGAACCCGTCTTCCGACAGCATGAGCACCGGCTGCGGCAGGGCCTGCCAGTAGCGCATGATGGCGTAGCGCCGCATCATCGGCACGCGCTTCTCCACCGCCACGCGCTCGATGCTCTGCACGAAGGTCATGTAGAGTTCCTCCTTCGGCGTGCTCGGGAAGTATTGCGGGTTGATCAGCACCAGATCGCGGCCCTGCTCGAGCACGAAGTCGATGCCTTCGCGCAGGATGCCGGTGAAGGCCTGGGCGGTGATGCCCTGCAGCGCGTCATTGGTGCCGAGCTGCCACAGCACCACGTCGGGCGCCCAGTCCAGCACCGCCCGCTTCATCCGGGCCAGGGTGGTCGAGGCGACCTCGCCGCCGATGCCGTCATTGCGCACGGTGACGTCTGCGCCGGGCAGCAGGCGCTTCAGGGCGGCCGCCAGCCGCGGCGGATAGGCATGCGAAGGCACCGAGGCGCCGATCCCGGCGGTGGAGGAGGAGCCGATCGCCAGGATGCGGACCGGCTGCCGCTCGCGGATCAGCGTCGCCATGCGGGGCAGGGCGAAGCGCAGCGCGCGCAGCTCGTCGGGGACGGTGCAGGCGGCGGGGACGTTGTCGGTGGTCACCGGCGGCGGTGGCGCGGCGGCGGTCGCCGGGGGGGCGGCCGGCGCCTGGCGCGGGGGCGGGACTTCCGTCGGCAGCTCGGCCAGGGCGGCGGCGGGGGCCAGAGCCAGCGCCGCCAGCAGCAGGAGGCGCGCGACGCGGATCAGCAGGCTCGGCGATCGGTGGCGCATCCCGGCGTCACACCGCCGCCGGCAGCGGGGCGGCGGGCGGCTTGCTGCCGCGCCGCTTCTCGGTGACGCAGAGCATGGCGGCGACCAGCACCTGGGTGCCGACGCCGGCGGTGACATAGGCGATGTCGAACAGCGCGCCGTCGAAGCCGGTCTGCTTGAAGGCGACGCCGGTGATGCTGACCACCAGCCCGGTGCAGAAGACCGGCAGCGAATGGCGCCCCATCATCGCCAGCGGATGCAGCCGCGGCAGCGCGCGGGCCCAGGCCTGCAGCGGCGAATGCACCACGACATAGCACAGCGCCAGCACGTGCAGCAGGCGCGGGGCGGAGAGGAACTGCTTCTCCGGCACCGTCAGGAAATCCGGCAGCGGCGCCAGCCAGCCCGGCGCCGGCAGGCCGGTGCCCCGGGCCACGAGCAGGCCGAGCAGCAGATAGGCCAGCGCCGCCCACCACCACAGCCGGTGGTAGGTGGTGGCGGCGCCCAGCCGGTTGCGCCGCGCCCCCATGGCGAAGCCCAGCACGAAGAGGAACTGCCAGGCCAGCGGGTTGAAGAACCAGCCGCCGGGGATCGGATAGGTGTGGAAATTCGTCCCCGTCAGCCCGGCCGCCAGCCAGAGCGCGGCCGAGACGGCGATCGCCGCGCCCATGCTGCGCGCCGCCAGCGCCATCAGCAGCGGCAGGGTGCCGATCAGCACGCAGTAGAGCGGCAGGATGTTGAGGAAGCCGGGCTGGTAGCGCAGCGTCACCGCATCGACCAGCGCGCCGGCCGGGTCGAGCATCAGCGGCTCCAGCGCCATCACCGAGAACAGGCCGAGATCGCCCTTGCTGATCGCCATGGTGGCGAAGACCGCGCCGCCGAGCACCACCAGCGCCAGATGCGTGGTGTAGAGCTTCACCGAGCGGCTCAGCACCTTGCAACTGGTGCTGAGCTTCTCCTGCGCCAGGTACTTGCCGAAATAGGCCGAGGCCGCGGCATAGCCGGCGAAGAAGACGAACAGGTCGGCGGCGTCGGAGAAGCCGAAATTCTTGTGGGTGAACTGCTCCAGCACATTGCCGGAGACGTGATTGACGAAGATCGTCACCAGCGCGAAGCCGCGCCAGACGTCGAGCGCGGTGTCGCGCCCGGGGGCGGCCAGGCTGCCGGCCGTGGCGGCAAGCGGGGAGGCGACAGGCGGGATGGGCGTGGCGCTGGCAGCCGCCATAGCGCAGACTCCTGGACGTTCCGGTCCGGCCGGAGCCTGGTCGGCCGCGAGGGGCCCAGCTCGCCGGGGGCGCGCGCGCGATTCCGCGGCACCGCAGCAACAACCCGGCGTTGCAGCAGAGGTTGCCTTCACGCTGCCGCGTGGCGCGCCGGCCGGTTCGCCCAGCTCAGGCCGGGGAGAGGTCCACCGAGACCTCGAGGGCGTGCTGGCCGCCGCCCAGGATGATGCCGCGCAGCGGCGAGATGTCGTTGAAGTCGCGGCCCCAGCCGAGCACGACGTGCTCCTCCCGCACCACCAGGTCGTTGGTCGGGTCCAGGTCGATCCAGCCCAGCCCCGGCCCCAGCCAGGCGCCGACCCAGGCATGCGACTGGTCGGCGCCGAGGCGGGCCACCGCCCCCGGCGGCGGCAGGGTGCGGATATAGCCGGAGACATAGCGCGCCGGCAGGCCGAGGCCGCGCAGCCCGCAGATCATCAGCTGGGAGAAGTCCTGGCAGACGCCGGCGCGCTGCGCCAGCAGCTGGCCGACCGTGGTGCCGATCGAGGTCACGCCGGCGCGGAAGGTGAATTCGCGGCGGATGCGGGCGTTGAGGTCGAGCAGCCCCGCCAGCAGCGGCCGCCCCGGCCAGAAGGAGGGCAGCACATAGTCGCGCGCCCCGGCATGCTCGGGCAGCAGCGGCGAGGGCAGGGTGAACTCGGCGGCCTCCGGGTCGCGGGCGGCGGCGCGGGCGACCGCTTCCCAGGGGGCGGAGGCCTCGACGGGCGGCGGCGGCGGGAAGGCGACCTCCACCTCCGCCTCGGCCACCACCTCGAAGCGGGCATGCGGCCGGTCGAGGAACAGCCAGGTCACCCGGTTGCCGAAATGGTCGATGTCGGTGGCGACGCGGGCCGGCTCCGGCGCGCAGGCGACGCTGTCCCACAGCACCTGCTGCTGCGGCAGGGCGCGCGGCGAGAGGTGCAGCATGTGGGTCGCGATATCCACCGGCTCGGCATAGCGATAGGCGGTGGCATGGCGGATGCGCCACCTCATGCGGCACCCCAGAACAGCACGGCGGGCTCGGCGGCGGGCTCGAGGCCCAGGCTCTGCGCCGGCGGCAGCAGGGCGAAGAAGCGGCGGGCGATGGCGTCCGAGATGGCGGCCATCTCGCCCTCCAGCGCGGCGATGCGCGGCGCCAGCTGGGCGGCCGCCTGGGCCTGGTCGGCCGCCGCCAGCAGGGCGCGGGGAATGCCCTCCACGGTCGCCATCAGCGCCTCGACCGCCGGCAGCAGGCCTTCCTCGGTGCCCCCCTCGAGGTCGGTCAGGCGGCGGCGCAGGGCGGCCAGCTGGTAGCCCAGGCCGCGTGGATTGCCCGGATCGGCCAGCACCAGGTCGAGCGCCGGGGCCGGCTGCAGCACGCCGAGGTAGCGGCTGCGATAGGTGATGACCGAATCGCAGAGCTCGAGCGCCAGCCGCAGCCCGCCCTCGATCCGGCTGGCCGGCTGGGCGAGCGCGAAGCCCAGCTGCGCCGCGATGGTCTGGCCACGCTCCACCCGGCGGCCGAGGTCGAGGAAGGCATAGCCGCCGGCGCGCACCATGTTCTCGGCCGCGGCGCCGGCGACGCCGGCGCTGTAGCGCAGGATGCCGCCGAGCACCGCCTCCAGCCCCGCCATGCCGCGATGCGGGGCGGCGGCCTGCAGCTGGATGGCGCGCAGCGGCAGCGAGAACAGGGTGTGCATGTCGCCGGTCAGCCGGTCGCGCACGCCCTCGACCAGCCGGCCGATCTCGGCCATCAGCCAGGCCACGCTGCCGCCCTCGCGCAGCGCCCGCCACAGCGCCGCCTGCAGCGCCGAATGGGCCGCCGCATTGGGCAGGTCCTCGGCCTCGGCCAGGCCGGCATGGCGCAGCGCCGCGGCCAGCGCCGCCAGCTCCGCCAGCTCGCGCGGCAGCAGCGGGCCGCGGTCGAGGCGGGCCAGCACGGCGCGCATCAGCCGGGCGGCGCCCTCCAGCCGCTCCACGTAGCGGCCGAGCCAGAACAGGTTGTCGGCGACGCGGGAGGGCAGCTCGCCGGCGGCGCGGCGGATCGGCAGCGGCGGCAGCGGCAGGGCGGCCGGCCCGGTGATCTGCGTGCCATCCTCGCTCAGCACCCAGACATCCTTGGCGGTGCCCTGGCGCGGCAGGCGGCCGGCCAGCCCCTCGCCGGGCTCGGGCGAGCGCGCCAGCCCCCCCGGCAGGGCGCGCCACTGCCCGCCCTCCTGCACCAGGAACAGGCGCAGCACCACCGGGCGCGGCGCCAGGCCCTCGCCCACCGCGCTGGGCGCGACCGAGGGCGGGATGTCGCGCAGGGCGACATAGTCCTGCGGCCGCTCGGCAATGCGGGCCAGCTGCCCGGCCAGCGCCGCGTCGGAGAGCTGGCCGAGCGCCTGCCCCGCCATGGCGCCGTCGAAGGCGGGGCGGATGGTCCAGTCGGCCGGCGCCTGGCGCAGCAGGGCGAGCGCCTCGGGCTGCGCCAGCCAGTGCGATTCGACGGCGGGCAGGGCCAGCGGCGCGCCGAGCAGCCGCCCGGCCAGGGCGGGCAGGAAGGGGCCGAGCGCCGGCGCCTCGACCATGCCGCAGCCCGGGGCATTGACGATGCGCACGGCGCCGTTGCGCATGGCGTCCAGCAGGCCGGGCACGCCGCCCTGCGACCCGCCGAATTCCAGCGGGTCGAGGTTGCGGCCATCGACCCGGCGCAGCAGCACGTCGACCGGCTGCAGCCCCTTCAGCGTCTTCAGGAACAGTGCGCCGCCGCGCACCGTCAGGTCGCCCGGCTCGACCAGGGCGCAGGACAGCTCGCTGGCCAGCAGCACATGCTCGAACCAGAGCGGGTGGTGCACGCCGGGGGTCAGCAGCGCGACGGCGGCGTTGTCGGAGCCCTGCTGCGCCTTCGGCGGCGCCAGGCGCTGCAGGCTGTCCTGCCAGAAGTCGAAGAAGGGCCGCAGCGGCGTCACCTGCTGGCCACGGAACAGGTTGGGCAGGACGCGGCCCAGCATGCGCCGGTTCTCCTGCGCATGGCCGATGCCGGCGGCGCGGCTGGTGCGGTCGGCCAGCACGTGCCAGCGGCCGTCGGGGGCGCGGATCAGGTCGGCGGCATAGGTGTGCAGCAGCGGCGCCCGCGGCGGATGCGCGGCGCTGCGGCAGGGGCGCAGAAAGGCCGGGTTGGCGAAGACCAGGGCCGGCGGCAGCAGCCCCTCGGCCAGCAGCCGCTGCTCGCCATAGACGTCAAGCAGCACCGCCTCCAGCAGCCGCGCCCGCTGCGCCAGGCCGGCGGCCAGCTGCGCGAACTCGCCGGCCGGCAGCACCAGGGGCACGGGATCGCAGCGCCAGGCGCGCGCCGCGCGGCCGGCGCCGGGCAGCAGGGCGCCGACCCCCTCATCCTCGAAGGCGCGGTCGAGGCGGCGCGCGGCCTCGGCGACGGCGCTGCCGCGCGGCGCCGCCTCCGCGGTCAGCGAGGGCGGCAGGTCGGAGAAGGCGGCCAGGATGCCGCGCCAGTGCGGTCGCACATGGCCACGGCCATCGACCATCTCATCGGGCGGAGCGGCGTTCACCCGCCCGGCGGTATCATGCCAGACGGCGCAGGTCGAGCGTCCGGCGCAACTCGGGCGCCTCCACCGGACGCGGCGCGGCGCTGGCGCCGGGGCGGTGGCCCAGCGGCATGAAGCGGGCGCGGCGGCGCGCCTCGGCCTCGTTGGCGTTCACCGGGAAGCGCTCGTAGTTGCGGCCGCCCGGATGCACCACATGGTGGCTGAAGCCGCCCAGCGCCCGGCCGGTCCACTGGTCCCAGAGCTCGAAGACCAGCGGGCCCTGCGCCGGGATGGTCGGATGCAGCGCGGAAGCGGGCGCCCAGGCCTTGAAGCGCACGCCGCCGATGAATTCGCCGGCGCGGCCGGTGGGCGCCATCGGGATGGCATGGCCGTTCACCGCCAGGGTCAGCCGCTCCGGCGCCAGGCCGGTGGCGCGGATCTGCAGCCGCTCGGTCGAGCTGTCGACATAGCGCGCGGTGCCCGAGCCGGTGCTCTCCTCGCCCAGCACGTGCCAGGGCTCCAGCGCGTGCCGCAGCTCGAGGCCGACGCCCTGCAGGCTGGTCTCGCCCAGCAGCGGGTAGCGGAAGGCGAAATGCGGCGCGAACCATTCTTTTTCCAAAGGCGCGCCAAGGGCCTTCAGCTCTTCGATGGCGTCCCAGAAATCCTGCTCGGCATAGTGCGGCAGCATGAAGTCGTCGTGCAGCCGGGTGCCCCAGCGCACCAGCCGGCGCTCATAGGGCGTCTGCCAGAAGGCGGCGATGGCGGCGCGCATCAGCAGCGTCTGCGCCGCCGACATCTGCGGGCTGGGCGGCATCTCGAAGGCGCGGAACTCGACCAGGCCGCGGCGGCCCGAGGCACTGTCCGGCGAGTACATCTTGTCGATGCAGAACTCGGTCCGGTGGGTGTTGCCGGTCATGTCGCAGAGGATGTTGCGGAACAGCCGGTCGGTGATCCAGGGCGCCACGCTTTCGAAGGGGCGGACCTGCTGGAAGGCGATCTCCAGGTCGTGCAGCGAATCCTGCCGCGCCTCGTCGATGCGCGGATGCTGGCTGGTCGGGCCGATGAACAGGCCGGAGAACAGGAAGGAAAGGCTCGGGTGGTTGTGCCAGAAGCCCAGCAGCGACTTCAGCAGGTCGGGCCGGCGCAGGAAGGGGCTGTCCTCCGGCGTCTCGGCGCCCATCACCACGTGGTTGCCGCCGCCGGTGCCGACATGGCGGCCATCCAGCATGAACTTCTCCGCCGCCAGCCCTTCCTCCCGCGCGACCGCATAGAGCTGCTCGGTGCGGGCGACATAGTCGGGCCAGGAATGGGCGGGGTGGATGTTCACCTCGATGACGCCGGGATCCGGGGTCACCGAGAAGCTCAGCAGCCGCGGGTCGGCGGGCGGGCCATAGCCTTCCAGCACCACCTTGCGGCCCTGGCTGGCCGCCGTCCGCTCGACCGCGGCGCAGAGCTCCAGCCAATGCTCCAGCAGGGCGAGCGGCGGGAAGAAGACATGCAGCTTGCCGCCCCTAGCCTCGACGGTCAGCGCGGTGCGGACCAGCTTCTCGGCCTCCTCAGGGGTGCCGGGGAAGGGGGCGCCGGGCAGGCCGCCGGAAGCGCCGCCAGACTTGCCCCCCGTCGGGCGTGGCGGCAGCGGCGGGATGCCGATTCCGCCGCCATGGCTTGCGCGGGCGGCCGGGCCGATGCCGGTGTCCGGCCAGGGCTGCTCGAGCCGCTGTTCCTGGGGCGCGAAGCCGCCGACGGCCGGCTGGGCGACCAGCGCCGGCTGCGGCCAGGCGCGCTGCGGCAGGCGGTGGGCGGGCGGCAGCAGCGCGCGCGGGGCGAAAGGATCGGCCTCGACCGGCAGCTCGATGCGCGCGGGATCGGCCCAGGGCAGGCTGTCCAGCGGCAGCCGCAGCCCGATCGGCGAATCGCCCGGGATCAGGAAGAGCGGCGCGTCGCGGAAGAACCAGCGGGCGGTCTCCCAGCCCTGCGCGCCGCGCTTCAGCGGCAGCACGGCGCCGACGCTCGCCGCCAGCCCCTCGCCGAAGAGACGCGCCAGGCGCGCCCGCTCCAGCGGGTCGCGCAGCTTCGAGTCTTCCGCCAGCACATTGGCCGGCAGCCGCTTCTCCTTCCACAGGTAGTAGTGGATGTCCTCATGCGCGGGCAGCACGCGCTCGGGGTCGATGCCCAGGCGGAAGGCCAGCGCCTGCGCGAAGGCCTCGGCATCGGCCGCCGTCGCGTCGTCGACATCGTCGTCATGGGCGAGGAGGGAAGGATCATCCCAGACCGCCTCGCCATCGGCGCGCCAGAAGGCGTTCAGCGCCCAGCGCGGCAGCGGCTCGCCCGGATAGTGCTTGCCCACCGCGTATTGCACGATCGCGCCCTGGGTCCAGAGCGGCAGCAGCCGCTGCAGCAGCCGCGCCGCCAGCCTGCGCTTGGTGGGGCCGAGGGCGGCGGTGTTCCACTCCGCCCCTTCCTGGTCGGTGGCCGAGACGAAGGTCGGCTCGCCGCCCATGGTCAGCCGCACGCCGCCGGCGGCCAGCTGCCCGTCCACCATGTCGCCGGCCGCCAGGATCGCCTGCCACTGCGCCTCGGAATAGGGCTTGGTCACCCGCGGCGTCTCGCGGATGCGGGTCACGCCCATCGCGAAGTCGAATTCGACCTCGGCCTTGCTCATCAGCCCGGAGATCGGCGCGGCCGATTGCGGCTCCGGCGTCGCGGCCAGCGGGATATGCCCCTCGCCGGTCAGCAGGCCGGAGGTGGCGTCGAGCCCGACCCAGCCGGCGCCGGGCAGATAGACCTCGGCCCAGGCATGCAGGTCGGTGAAGTCGGTGGCCGGGCCCTCGGGGCCGGTCAGCGGCTTCTGGTCGGCGGTCAGCTGGATCAGGTAGCCGGAGACGAAGCGCGCCGCATAGCCCAGGTGGCGCAGCGCCTGCACCAGCACCCAGGCGCTGTCGCGGCAGGAGCCGCGGCCTTCGCCCAGCGTCTGCTCGGGGTCCCAGACGCCGGGCTCCAGGCGGACGATATAGGCGATGCGCTCGGCCAGCATCTGGTTGATGCCGGTCAGCATGGTGACCGTGCCCTGCTCCCCTGTCGGGATTTTCTTCAGGAATTCCGCGAGCTCCGCCCCGACCGGCGCGGCGCGGCGGAAGGGGGCGAGCTCCTGCTCCAGCGCCGGGTCATAGGCGAAGGGCCAGATCTCCGCCTCGGGTTCCAGGAAGAAGTCGAAGGGATTGATGGTGGCCATGTCGGCCACCAGGTCGACCGTCACCTCGAAATGCCGCACCGGCTCGGGGAAGACGATCCGGGCCAGGAAATTGCCCTGCGGGTCCTGCTGCCAGTTCAGGAAATGCGGCTTCGGGGAGATGTTCAGGCTGTAGGACAGCACCGGGGTCCGCGCATGCGGCGCCGGCCGCAGCCGGATGGTCTGTGGCCCGAGACTCACCGGCCGGTCATAGGCGTAGCGGGTGCGGTGGGTCAGGGCGACATGGATCGACATGCAGGATTCCGGCTCTCGTTCCTGCGCCGCAGCATTACCCAGGCCCTAAGGCATGGCTATCCTTTTCCGGGGATGTTTCTGCGCCGGCCGGACGCGCCCTGCCGCGCAACCGGGCGCCGCCGGCCGGATCAGCGCGGCGTTTGGGCAAGCTCGGCGGCGGTCATCTGCGCCGCGCGCTCGGCCTCCGGCAGGCGGGGCAGGGAGGACAGGCGGCGGAGCGTCTCCGCCGCGCCCAGCCGGAAGGGGGCGGCGCCCAGCCACTGCTCGGCGGCGGCGCGATCGCCCATCTCCAGCGCCGCGGCGACGGCGTCGAGCGCCGGGATGGTGACATCGGCCAGGGCCTCGGGGTCGATGCCCAGCGCGGCGCGGGCCTCGTCGCGGCCCTTGCGCAGCTGGAAGGCGGTGGTGACCGAGAATTCCGGCGTCCAGAAGGGATCGTTGGCGAAGCTGGCGGCCAGATGCTCCAGCGCCGCCACCGCCCGCGCCGCCGCGGCCGGCTGCCCGTCGAAGCGCGAGAAGTCGCCGAAGGTCCAGGGCGCCGCCAGGCCGGGGCGGCGGATGCTGTCGCCGAAGCCGACCGGGCTGGTGGTCTTGCCCTCGCCGCAGGCGGCGAGCGGCAGGAGGGGGAGGAGGGCGAGGAGCGTGCGGCGATGCATGGCGCCCAGCCTAGACCCGCGCGGCGCGGCGCGGGAGGCGGCCCGAGGCGCCTGGACAATTCGACACGAAGAGTTGGTCTCACCCGCCCGGCGGCGGCGGCATCGGGACGGCCGAGGGCACGGCCAGTGCGCGCCGCGCCATCTTCGCCAGATCCTCGTCCGGGAAGGCGGCCAGCCGGCGCAGCCAGGTGCCGCGCTCCGGCAGCTGCCGCAGGTGGAAGACCAGCCAGAGCAGCGATTCCCGCTCCGCCGGCCGCGCCATGGCCACCGACAGGCGGGCGGGATCGAGATGCGGCAGCAGCCGGATCAGCAGCGGCAGCAGCTCGGCCCCGGCCCGCCAGTCGGACAGATAGCGGTCCATCAGCCAGCCGGCATCCGTGCGGTCGACCAGCGGCGCCAGCAGCCGCCGCGCCGTGCCGGTCTCCAGCGCCGCCCAGCGCAGCGGGTCGCCGCGCCGCGTCCGTTTCAGCGCGGCATGGCCGGGCAGGGGGCGGTCGGCGCGGTCCACCAGCCAGGCCTTCCACCGCGCCCCGCCCCAGCCGGCCAGTGCCCGCATGGCCAGGACGCGCAGCCCCCAATAGGGCAGGGCCAGCGCCAGCCCGACCTCCGCCCGGCGCGGCGCCGTCTCGTGGCCCCCGGCCAGCAGCACCAGCCGGTCGGCCAGCCGGCGGAACCGGTCGGGCGTGCCGGGAGCGGCCAGCAGGGCCTGCAGCGTCGGGCCGGTGTCGCGCGTCATCCCGCTCTGCTGGCCCGGCCGCGGCCGGGCGGCAAGCGCCGCGCCGGTCAAGCCTTCGCGCAGGACCGAGGGCGCGGCATGCCCCGCCTGCGCGATCCGCCCTTGCCCCCGGCCGCCGGCGCTGCCACACACCGCCGCGTTTGCCGTCGCACCGCCGCGGCGCCCCAAGCCGGGCCCCAGCCCGGCACCCTGGCCCTGGACGCATGACCGAAGACCTGCCCAACCCCGCGCTGCTGCCTTCCGGCCTGACCGACCTGCTGCCGCCCGAGGCGGCGCATGAGGCGGCGCTGGTCGAGGCGATGCTCGCGGTCTTCGCCGGCCATGGCTATGAGCGGGTCAAGCCGCCGCTGCTGGAATTCGAGGATTCTCTCCTCGCCGGCTCCGGCCATGCGGTCGCCGACCAGACCTTCCGGCTGATGGACCCGGACAGCCACCGGATGCTCGGGCTGCGCGCCGACACCACGCCGCAGGTGGCCCGCATCGCCGCCACCCGGCTGGCCGATGTCGCCCGGCCGCTGCGCCTGTCCTATGCCGGGCAGGTGCTGCGCATCCGCGGCACCCAGCTGGCGCCCGAGCGGCAGATCCCGCAGGCCGGCATCGAGCTGATCGGCCCCGACAGCCCCGAGGCCGATGCCGAGGTCGCCCTGCTCGGCGTCGAGGCGCTGGCCGCCATCGGCATCCATGGCGGCAGCCTGGACATCACCCTGCCGACCATGGCGCCGGCGCTGCTGGACGCCGCCGGCGTGCAGGGCGAGCAGCGGCTGCGCCTGGCCCGCGCGCTGGACCGCAAGGACGCCGCCGCGGTGCGGGAGCTCGCCGCCATCGCCGGGCCGCCGGCCAACCGGCTGACCGCGCTGCTGACCGCCGCCGGCCCCGCCGATGGCGCGCTGGCCGCGCTGGAGGCCGCCGAGCTGCCGCCCGCCGCCCGTGCCATCGCCGACAACGCGGCGGCGGTGATCGCCGCCATCCGCACCCGCGCGCCGGATCTGCGCATCACCCTGGACCCGGTCGAGTTCCGCGGCCTGCAGTATCACGTGGGCGTCGCCTTCACCCTCTATGGCCCCGGCAATGCCGGCGAGCTGGCCCGCGGCGGCCGCTACCGCAGCGGCGGAGAGGCGGCGACCGGCATGACCCTCTATCCCGACGCGCTGCGCCGGGCGGCGCCGGCCGCTGCCGCCGCGCCGCGCGTCTTCATCCCGCTCGGCACCGATCCGGTGGCGGCGGCGCGCCTCAGGGCGCAAGGTTTCATCACGGTGGCGGCGCTTTCGGCCGCCGACACGCCGCAGCGCCTGCGCTGCGGCCACATCCTGCGCGGCCAGGATGCCGCGCCCATCGAGGAGATCGCGTAGCCATGGCCAATGTCGCCGTGATCGGCGCCCAGTGGGGCGACGAAGGCAAGGGCAAGGTCGTCGACTGGCTGGCCAGCCGGGCGGATATCGTCGTCCGCTTCCAGGGCGGCCACAATGCCGGCCATACCCTCGTCGTGGGCAACCAGACCTACAAGCTGTCGCTGCTGCCCTCGGGCGTGGTGCGCGGCAAGCTGGGCATCATCGGCAACGGCGTCGTGCTGGACCCGGATGCGCTGCTCTCCGAGATCGCCAAGGTGCGCGCCCAGGGCCTCGATGTCGGCCCGCACAACCTGCGCATCGCCGAGAACACGCCGCTGATCCTGCCGCTGCACCCGGCGATCGACAAGGCGCGCGAGGAGGCCCGCGGCGAGGCCAAGATCGGCACCACCGGCCGCGGCATCGGCCCGGCCTATGAGGACAAGGTCGCCCGCCGCGCCATCCGCCTCTGCGACCTGGCCGAGCCGGAGACGCTGTCGGCCAAGCTCGACGAGCTGCTGCTGCACCACAACACCCTGCTGAAGGGCCTGGGCGCGCCCACCTTCGAGAAGCAGGACCTGCTGGACAAGCTGCTGACCCTGGCCCCGCAGCTGCTGCCCTTCGCCGAGGCGGTGTGGGAGCGGCTGGACCAGGCCCGCCATGAGGGCAAGCGCGTGCTGTTCGAGGGCGCCCAGGCGGTGATGCTGGACGTCGACCACGGCACCTATCCCTTCGTCACCTCGTCGAACACGGTGGCCGGCAATGCCGCCGCCGGCGCTGGCGTCGGGCCGCATGGCATCGGCATGGTGCTGGGCATCGCCAAGGCCTACACCACCCGCGTCGGCTCGGGGCCCTTCCCGACCGAGCTGAAGGACGACATCGGCAAGCGCCTGGGCGAGGTCGGCCACGAATTCGGCACCGTCACCGGCCGGCCGCGCCGCTGCGGCTGGTTCGACGCCTGCCTGGTGCGCCAGGCGGTCAAGGTCGGCGGCGTGCAGGGCCTGGTGCTGACCAAGCTCGACGTGCTCGACGGCCTGACCGAGCTGAAGATCTGCACCGGCTACGAGATCGACGGCGAGGTGTTCAAGCGCCTGCCCGCCGCCGCCGCAGCCCAGGCCAAGGCGAAGCCGATCTACGAGACGCTGGAAGGCTGGACGCAGTCGACCCGCGGCGCGCGCTCCTGGGCGCAGCTGCCGGCCACCGCCATCAAGTACGTCAAGCGCATCGAGGAGCTGGTCGAGGCGCCGGTCACCCTGCTGTCGACCTCGCCGGAGCGGGACGACACCATCCTGGTCAGCGATCCCTTCGCGGGCTGATTGGAAGATCGGGAAGGCCGGGGGAATGAATTCCCCCGGACCCCCATCTTTTTTCTGATCTGTCGGCTGTTGGAGGGGCAGTCCTTCTCCGGCATCGATACCAGGGCGTCCCGGCGGGGCGCCCTTTTTCATGTCCTGACGGTCGCGCTGCCGCTGGGCCGTTTCACGTCCCGTCACCACCTGGCCTGCCCCTGTCTTCCCTTCCCGAAACCGCTCTTCCGGCTTCGTTGTTCTCCCTGTGTCCAACAGGGAGAGTCGGCAGATGGCGGCGGCGGCGCAGAAGAGTGATCCCGCGCTCTGGGACAAGGTGAAAGCCCGCGTCACCCAGGGCGAGAAGGGTGGCAAGGCCGGGCAATGGTCGGCGCGCAAGGCGCAGCTGGCGGTGCAGGAATACAAGAAGGCCGGCGGCGGCTATCGCGGCAAGCGGGATGGCGACAACCATCTGCGGCAGTGGGAGGCCGAGGGCTGGGGCACCAAGTCGGGCCGCAAGAGCGGCGAGACCGGCGAGCGCTACCTGCCGCGGCGGGCGCGGGAGACGCTGTCCGACGCCGAGTATGACCGCAGCACGGCGAAGAAGCGCGCCGACACCGCCAAGGGCCAGCAGTTCAGCCGGCAGCCGGTGGGCGCGGCGCGCAAGGCCGCGGCGGCGCGCAAGGGCGTCACCAAGGAATCGCTGATGGCGGAGGCGCGCAAGCGCGACATCCCCGGGCGGTCGCGCATGACCAAGGTGCAGCTCGAGGCGGCGCTGGGGCGGGCGGCATGACGGCGCAGAAGGATGGCGACGACAGCTATGCCGAGTTCCGCCGGGTGGTGAACATGCCCCCCGCCCGGCTGCGCAAGTGGCTGGATAGCGAGGCCAGCCGCTCGGTCGGCATGACCAGGGGCGGCGAGAAGGTCACCAGGGCCGGGGAGGGGGAGGCGGTCGGCCACCACATGGGCGAGCGCATCCTGGAGATCCGCGCCACCGCCAAGGCGGCGCTGACCGAGCAGGACAAGGCCGACATGCGCAAGGTCATCGGCTATGTGCACCGCCACCTGGCGCAGCGGCCCTCCGGCGAGGTGAAGGATAGCCGCTGGCGGCATTCGCTGATGAACTGGGGGCACGACCCGCTGCGCTGAGCCCGCGCCACGAAAAACGGCGCGGCCCCGTGTGGAGCCGCGCCGTTGGTTCGTCTGGGATCCCGGAGGGCCGGACGGTCAGTCGACCGCCAGGCGACGCTCCATGATCTGGGTCTTCATGCTCTTCTGCAGCTTCTCGAAGGCGCGCACCTCGATCTGGCGAACGCGCTCGCGCGAGATGTTGTACTGCTGCGAGAGCTCCTCCAGCGTCGTCGGCTCGTCCTTCAGGCGCCGCTCGATCAGGATGTGGCGTTCCCGCTCGTTCAGCGTCTTCAGCGCGGCGCCGAGCAGCTCGCGGCGGTTCGACATGTCCTGCCGGTCCGCGATCTCGGTCTCCTGGCTCTCGGACTCGTCGACCAGCCAGTCCTGCCACTCGCCCTCGCTGTCGGCGCGCACCGGCGCGTTCAGCGAGTTGTCGGGCGAGGCCAGGCGGCGGTTCATCGAGACCACGTCCTGCTCGGGCACCTGCAGCACGCGGGCGATCTTCTCGACCTGCTCAGGCTGCAGATCGCCTTCCTCGAGCGCGGCCATCTGCCCCTTCAGCCGGCGCAGGTTGAAGAACAGCTTCTTCTGCGCGGCGGTGGTGCCCATCTTCACGAGCGACCAGGAATGCAGGATGTACTCTTGGATCGCCGCACGGATCCACCACATGGCATAGGTGGCCAGGCGGAAGCCGCGGTCGGGATCGAAGCGGCGGACCGCCTGCATCATGCCGACATTGCCTTCGCTGATCAGCTCGCCCACCGGCAGGCCGTAGCCGCGGTAGCCCATGGCGATCTTGGCCACGAGACGCAGATGCGAGGTGACGAGCTTATGCGCGGCCTGCTGGTTGCCCTGATCCTTCCAGTCTTTCGCCAGGCGGAATTCCTCCTCCGGCGACAGCATGGGAAACTTGCGGATCTCCTGCAGATAGCGGGAGAGGTTGCCCTCGGGGGCCATCGGAATCATCGAAGTAGTGGAAGCCATAACGGGTAACTGCCTCCTGCACCGGCCGGGAGCCCCTGTGACGGCGATCCCCAGCATGGGTCCTGGGTCGCTTCCGTTCGGGCCCTGACGCGCCGCCCTACCCCTGAGTCACGGACAGGGGCAGGCTCGGCGACCGCGCCATGGTGTCGGCACCCGGCGTTGGCGACAGGGAAACGCTACCCCTTGTTCGAAGGTTGCGCAAGAAAATCCCGACTGTAATAGTCGGGTTACGGCGGGTTACCATCCAGCAATGTCAGCAGGGCCTGCATGTCCGGCGGCAGCGGCGCGTGGAAGCGCAGCATCTCGCCCGAGACCGGGTGGCGGAAGCCCAGCGTCTCGGCATGCAGCGCCTGGCGCGGGAAGGCCAGCAGCGCGTCGCGCGCCGGCTGCGGCACGGCCTTGGCCGCCCCCGGCAGACGACGAAGATAGACCGGGTCGCCCACCAGGGGATGGTTGATGTGTGCCATGTGCACGCGGATCTGATGCGTCCGCCCGGTCGCCAGGTTGCAGCGGACCAGGGCGCAGCCGGCACCCCAGGCCCGTTCGGTGGCATAGCGGGTCAGGGCGTGCTTGCCGTTGCGCGTGACCACCGCCATGCGCTTGCGGTCCATCGGATGGCGGCCGATCGCCGCCTCGACCTCGCCGGCGACCGGGGCGGGCAGGCCCCAGACCAGCGCCAGATAGGCGCGCTCCAGGTCGCGGCTGGCGAAGGCGGCGGAGAGCGCCTGGTGCGCCGTGTCGCTCTTGGCCACGACCATGACGCCGGAGGTGTCCTTGTCCAGCCGGTGGACGATGCCCGGCCGCTTCTCGCCGCCGATGCCGGTCAGCTCGTCGCCGGCATGCGCCAGCAGCGCGTTGACCAGGGTGCCGTCCAGATTGCCCGGCGCCGGGTGCACCACCAGGCCGGCGGGCTTGTCCAGCACGATCAGGTGGCGGTCCTCGAAGAGGATGGTCAGGTTCATCGCCTGGGCGGCCGGAGTCGCCGCGACGGCCGGCGGTGGCAACAGCGTGTAACGGGCGCCGGCGCGAACCGATTCGGACGGGTCCGTCACCACCGTGCCGTCGCGCGTCACATGGCCCGCCTCGATCAGCGCCTTGACGCGGGAACGCGACAACGTGCCTATCGCCCCGGCCAGCAGACGGTCCAGCCGGGTGCCTGCCTGCTCCGCCGCGACGCTGACGTGGAAGGGGCCTGCGGCAGTTGCCGTCGGATCGGGCGCCGTCGGATCGGGCTGGGTAGCAGAGGGGTTTTCGGTGCGCGGGCTCAAGATTCTGGTTTCGGTGATGGGGGTGCTGATCATCGTCGGCACCGTGGGGCTGGTCGTGGCGCTGGTGCAGCGCATGAACACGGCCGCCAGCGGGCTGACGGCCGCCGTTAGCACGGATCTGGCGCTGCGGCAGCCGGCGGGCACGCGCATCGGCCAGATCGCCGTGCTGGAGGGCCGCCTGGCGGTCTGGGTCGAGCGTCCGGATGGCGGCCGCATCCTGCTGCTCGACCCGCGCACGGTGAAGCAGGTGGGCGAGATCCGCCTGGGCGACTAGCCGGGGCGGGGGCGGCGAGCGGAAGGCCGGGCTCGCAGAACAGGGAAGAAGGCCATGGCGCATCGCAAGCCGAACCTGCCGGAGAAGCCCTGCGCCGCCTGCGGCCGGCCCTTCGCCTGGCGGCGCAAATGGGCGGCGGTCTGGGAGGAGGTGCGCTTCTGCAGCGACGCCTGCCGCAGCGGCCGGCGCCAGGCCGCGCAAAAGCATTGCGCGCGCGGAAATATGAAATCCCCCCCTTGATCGGTCGGCGCCGCGCCGATAAAAGCCCCCTCACACGACGCCTCAGTCCCCTTCGTCTAGAGGCCTAGGACACCGCCCTCTCACGGCGGTAACAGGGGTTCGAATCCCCTAGGGGACGCCACTCTCGCAAGAGATCATGTGGCGTTATGATACGGAGCAGGGGTTACCCCTCAGACGGCGCCCTCGGGGCGCCGTTTCCGTTTCTGGCGTCATCAGCATCGCGGTTCCACAAGACACTCCTGCGCCTGCTCCCGCGCGGTCGCCGTCACCCAGCTGCGCCGGTAGCGCGCGGCGATGGTGCTGGCGAGGCTGTCGGTGCGGGCTCTGCCGTCGCGCCGCTTCACCCAGGGGCCCTGCCGGAACTTGTCGGCCACCGGGCGGAGCACGCTCCGGTCCTCGACCCGCAGGCGATCGATGGCCCTTTGCAGAAGGTCGAAGGCCTCCTCGCGCCGCACACCCCCCTTGCGGACCAGCGCCTCGATCTCGAGAACCAGCGCCTCGACCGCTGCCCGCGCCGCGTTTGACGGCTCCGTCATGGCTGCATCCCACGTTCCGCCCCACGCAGGATGGCCGCATCAGGTGGCGGACTGCCACTCCAAATTTTCGCTGCGATTCATCCAGCGCCGGTGCGCCTCGAAGCGCACCATCTTCTGGGCGCCCGCGGGCAGCCGGGCGATGGCCGCGTCCAGCAGCTGCGACGCCGCGCCCGGATGAACGTCTCCCAGCAGGACCAGGGAGGCAACGGCCTCCACCATGGCATCGGCCACATCCTGCATGACGGCCGAGTGTCGAAGATCGGGTTCCAGGAACACGCATCACCCCCCGGGACATGATTGACGAGGCGAGAGACGACCCCGGCAGGAAGTTTCGGTCTAGACACGAATCCGCGATCAAAGCCTTGACAAACATAGGTTAATCCTCATCGGGAGGATGCCTCGATCGCCTCGCAGCCCGCTACCGTCAATCGCCCGCCTTCGCGGCGCGCAGCGCGGCCAGGTTGGCGCCGAAGCCCGGCGGCAGCCAGAGCGGCACGCCGCCGGCCAGGCTGACGAGGAACCCCAACCCCATGAGCGCGGCCAGGACCAGCCCGCTGCGGGCCACCCAGCGGGTGGCGCGGGGCGGGCCCAGCCGCGGCGCCAGGACCAGCAGGGCCAGCCTGCCGCCATCCAGCGGGAAGGCCGGCAGGAGATTGGCCAGGCCGAGCAGCAGATTGCCCCAGCCGAGCCAGGCGAGGACAAGCGGCGCCGCCCCGGGTGCCGCGGGCAGCGGGCGGGAGAAGCCGGGCAGCTGCAGCGGGGGCGGCGCCGGCCAGACCGCCAGGGCGGCCAGGAACAGCGCCGCCAGGGCGAGGTTGGCGGCCGGGCCGGCC
Source organism: Roseomonas sp. USHLN139 (assembly GCF_037145735.1). NCBI lineage: Bacteria > Pseudomonadati > Pseudomonadota > Alphaproteobacteria > Acetobacterales > Roseomonadaceae > Roseomonas > Roseomonas sp. USHLN139. The sequence continues at coordinate 189,262 of NZ_JBBCWY010000003.1, forward strand.
AGGGTGATCCACAGCTCCTGGCGGCCGCTGACCGTGCCGCTCAGCTCGGCCACGCCGCCATCGGTCTGCAGGAGGATGCGCTGAGGCAGCAGGCCGCAGCGCTGCCCGGCCCAGGCATGGCCGAGCTCATGCGCCAGCAGCGACAGCAGCAGCCCGGGATAGATCCAGGCCAGGGCCTCTAGCCGCACCCCCTGCAGCCCGCGCCAGAGCGGCAGGGTCAGCACGAAGAGGGTGACCAGCACCCCGGGTTCCAGCCGGATCGGCGGCAGCCCGGGCAGGTGGAGCCCGATCCCGCCGCCATCGATGGTCAGGCGTCGCGTCATCGCCAGCAGTCTGCCCGAGGCCGCGCGCGGCCGGGAGGCCGGGCCCGATCATCTCGGCGCCAGGACCAGCCGCCGGCCGGCCGGGTCAGGCCGCCGCCGTCACGGCAGCAGCATGAAGTTCGCCGCCCCCGAGGCGCGCGAGATCAGCGCCTGCATCGCCGGGTTGTTCGCGCCCTGCTCGTCGATCAGCGCGTCCATCGGACAGAAATACTCGTGCGGCTGCGGCATCTGGTGGCGGGCGAAGCCGTCATACTGGCGGCTCTTCAGCCCGTAGAGCACGCGGACGTCGCGCACCGGCAGTACCAGCGGCTGCACCGGCGCGGCGCGCAGCAGCTTGATCTGGCGCCAGCGCGGCAGCTTGTCGCCGCTCTGCACCGGCGCCGTCAGCCAGGTCACCGGGCAGACCGCCAGCAGCGAGGTGGTCGAAGGCGCGAAGCGCGACCGCTTGTCGAGCAGGTTCTGCAGCGTCGAGCAGGCCTCGATGCAGAGGATGTCGACATAGGCATCGTCCGGATCGTGGCTGAAATGCAGCCAGAGCCCGTCGGGCACGGTGCGCAGCCGGTTGGAGCCGGGGAGCTTCAGGAAGGGATAGGCGGTGGTATCCGCCTCGCCGGGGCGGGCGCGCATCCAGGTGCCGCGCTGCTTCGAGCTTTCCAGCGCTCCCGGCGGGCGTTGTGGCCATTTGCGCAACCGGCGCCGCACCAGGTCATCCAGCGAATGGTGGACGAGTGCCGGGGGAAGGGACGCGCTCATCGCAGGAATTCCGATCAGGGTTATGCAACCAACGATGCGTCATAGTGACGATCACGTATCCGTGATCAAGAGGAAAATGCAACGAAATGCCATTTCCCGAGGGCTGTCTTGCGCGCGCTGGTTGAGCGAATGCGGCTCATTAGCTGGGAGCCTGCGAGGCGACTGCCGGAACTCTTTCGGCGCTGCGGGGCCTTGGCCGCTTTCTCTGACAGGGTATTGAAACGAAAAACCCCGCCCGGCAGCAGCCGGGCGGGGTGGATCGGGGCAGCACGAGGTCCGGAGCAGGCGGCCGTGGCCGCGCCGCTCCGGCCGCCGCGTCAGCCGCGCTGGTCGATCGGCTTGATGTCGCGCGAGGTGGCGCCGGTGTAGATCTGCCGCGGGCGGCCGATCCGCTGCGACGGATCCTCGATCATCTCCTTCCACTGGCTCACCCAGCCCACGGTGCGCGCCACCGCGAAGAGCACGGTGAACATGTGGGTGGGGATGCCCATCGCCTTCAGGATGATGCCCGAATAGAAGTCGACGTTCGGATAGAGCTTGCGGCTGACGAAATAATCGTCCTCCAGCGCGATCTTCTCGAGCGCCATAGCCAGGTCGAGCAGCGGCTCGTCCTTGATTCCGAGCTCGGCCAGCACCTCGTGGCAGGTCGCCTGCATGATCTTCGCGCGCGGGTCGAAGTTCTTGTAGACCCGGTGCCCGAAGCCCATCAGCTTCACGCCGGAGTTCTTGTCCTTCACCTTCTCGATGAAGGCGGGGATGTTCTCGACCGAGCCGATCTCGGCCAGCATCTTCAGCACCGCCTCATTGGCGCCGCCATGCGCGGGGCCCCAGAGGGCGGCGATGCCGGCGGCGATGCAGGCGAAGGGATTGGCGCCGGTCGAGCCGGCCAGCCGAACCGTCGAGGTCGAGGCGTTCTGCTCGTGATCGGCGTGCAGCACCAGGATGCGGTCCATGGCGCGCGACAGGATCGGGTTCGGCTTCCAGTCCTCGGCCGGCACCGCGTTCAGCATGTACAGGAAGTTCTCCGCGTAGGAGAGGTCGTTCCGCGGGTACATGAAGGGCTGGCCGATGGAGTACTTGTAGGCCCAGGCCGCGATCGTCGGCACCTTGGCGAGCAGGCGGAAGGCGCTGATCTCGCGCTGCGCCGGATCGTTGATGTCGAGGCTGTCGTGGTAGAAGGCCGAGAGCGCGCCGACCACGCCGCAGAGGATCGCCATCGGATGGGCGTCGCGGCGGAAGCCGTTGAAGAAGCTGCGCAGCTGCTCATGCACCATGGTGTGCATGGTGACGCCGTGGCTGAATTCCTTGAGCTGCTTGGCATTCGGCAGCTCGCCGTTCAGCAGCAGGTAGGAAACTTCCAGGAAGTCCGACTTCTCGGCCAGCTGCTCGATCGGATAGCCGCGATACAGCAGCACGCCCTCGTCACCATCGATATAGGTGATGGCGCTTTCGCAGGCGGCCGTGCCACCATAGCCCGGGTCGAAGGTGAAGACGCCCAGTTCGCCGTAGAGCTTGCGGATGTCGAAGACGTCGGGGCCGATGGCGCCGCCGATCAGTGGCAGTTTGGCGCTTTTCCCAGTGGCGTCGAGCGTGACGGTGACGGACCCTTTGGCCGTGCTGCTCATGGCGTCTTCCTCTGTCGGGGAGGGCGGCGCCATTGATCAAGGCGCCGTCTATGATGCAGCGCAAGATTAGGACGGGGCCCTGCCCTTGTCCATCCGCGCCCGGCCAGGCCGGTGCCCCGCTCCAGCTTCGCCGCCCATTCGGGCAATTTTTTGTCGGCGTGCCGCGCCGCGGGCCGGCGTCCGCCGGCAATCAGAAGCGGCCGGCAATCAGAAGCGAGGGGCGATCAGAAGCGGCCCTGCCAGCTCGACGGCGCGCCGGCCTGGTTCGACCACAGCCCGCGCTGCGCGGCGCGGGCCGCCTGCTCGGCCGCCACCAGCTCGGCCGCGTCCGGCTCGGCCAGCGCCCAGCCAGCGGCCACCATGGCGGCATTGGTCTCGACGCCGCCGGCCTGGCAGGTGCCCAGCGCCCGGCCGAAGCGGTCGCGACCCTGCACCCGGCAGGCGATGTCGCGGTTCTGCACCAGCCGCGCCAGCGCCTCGGCCGCGGCGCCGCCGCAATCGAAGCCGACGCCGTTCGCGGTGCTGCAGGTCTGGCCGCGCACCGGTGAGATCACCCCGGCCAGGCGCAGCGTCCGCTCGCCCAGGCGCAGCGTGTCGCCATCGACCACGCGCAGCTGCGCGCTGCTGGCGCTCCAGTCCTGCTCGCGCGGTGCGGAGCCGAAGAGATTGGCCGGCAGGCCGAGCCCGATGCCGGCAAGCGCCAGCACGGTCAGCAGGCTGCCCAGGGCGACCCCGGACCAGCGGCGCGGGGCGGGGGCGGGGCGGAAGAGGCGGCGACGGGTCAACACGCGGCGAAGCGTTAGACGAGGCCAAAAGCCTGTTCAAGCATTGAGAAAGGCTCCGGCCGGTCTGGCCTGCAGGAAGCTGGCAGGTCGGCCATCAGCCATGCTCCCAGAACGGGTCGAGCTTGCTGAACCCCTTCCAGGCGGTCAGCGCCTCCGCCCGCATGCCGCGGCTGGCCGCCAGCGCCCAGCCCTCGGCCAGGCCGATCGCCCAAGGCGGCGCCGCGGCGGAGCCATCCTCCGCCCGGGCCAGCGACGCCATCAGCGCCCGCGCCGTCACCGTGTCGTTCGACAGGCCCAGCGCCTCCTGCAGCGCCGAGAGCCGCTTCAGGAAGCGTTTCGTCGCCTTGCCGGGCCAGAGCGGCGCGAAGAGCTCTGCGGCATAGCGCAGGCGCTTGGCCTCGAGCCGCAGCGCGTGCAGGTCGGCATCCGACAGCGCAGCGATCCCGGCGCCGCCGCGCAGCAGCTTGCGCCGCCGCTTGCCGAGTACCGTCCGCGCCTGCTCGCGCAGCCCCGGCACCGGGCGCGACTCGATGGGCACCGGACCCTGCACGGCCTCGCCCGGGCCCGCCTCGCCGGGGGCCGTCTCGGCCGGGGCCGGCAGCGGCGGCACCAGCAGCGCCGGCTGCGCCGCCGCCTGCAGCGCCAGCCAGAGGGTGGCGCGGAAGTCCGGCCCGGCCAGCATGGCCTGGACCGCGGCATAGGCGGCCAGCCGCCGCTCCGCCGCGCGGGCTAGCAGCTTCTGCCAGCGCCGGTCCTCCTCGCCCAGCGCGGCGGTCAGCTCCCGGCCGAGGCCGCCCAGGAAGACATCCCATTCCCGCGCCGCGCCCAGCGCCCGCGCGGTGTCGCGCAGGCCGGCATCGATGCCGCGCAGCAATTCGTTGTCGACGACCTTGCGGAACACCTTCAGGCAGGAGCGCAGCCGGCGGGCGGCGACCCGCAGCTGATGCACTGCCTCCGGCCCGGCATCCGGGCGGGCCTGCGGCGCCTGGGCCAGCAGCACCCCCGCCAGGTGGCCGATGGCGATCGACAGCGCCTCGGGCACCGTCGCCGCCTCGCCCAGATCCGGCGCCCCCTTGTGCCGCGGCGTGACCGGGCGGCCGGCGGCGAGCGCCACCGCCGTCTCGTCCAGCCCGGCGACGGCGGGCAGCAGCGGCAGGGTGGCGGCCAGCGCCTGGGCCAGCGCCAGCACCGGCTGGGCCGGGCCCTGCAGGCGCAGCAGGCACCAGCCCTGCTGCGCGGCGCCGGCCTGCAGGCTGCCCTGCTCCAGCGTCAGCAGCACCTCGCCGGCCCGGCTCTCGATCCGCTTGCCGGCATAGCGCGCCACCGGGTGCAGCGCGGCGCCGCCGGCCTCCTCCGGCGCGGCCTCGCCCTCCAGCAGGCGCGGCGGCGGCGGCGGCGCGCCGGGCAGGCTGCCGGCGGCGGGGCGCAGCGCCTGCAGCCGCCGCGCGCCGGCCGGCGTCGCCAGCAGGCGCAGCGCCAGCCCGGCCCGGTCCAGTGCGCCCTCCGTGCTGTCCAGCCAGTGCCATTGCTCGGCGGCGGCGCGCGACCGCGTCGTCCCGGCGAGGGCGGTGTGCCGCCACAGCCGGGCCACGGCCGTGGCCGGCAGGGAAAGCTCGAGGATCAGCATCGGTGTCAGGCCGCCATTTCGGGCAGGTCGTTGGGGGCGACGAAGCGGACCAGCCGGCCGCCGCCGGGCTGCAGCCCCGACCAGGCGCTGGCCACGGCGAATTCCGCCAGCGCCCCGGTGGGATAGCCATCGGCCAGGCGCTGCGTGCCGGGCGCCTTGCCGGCCATCCCGGCCGGGCCGGCCAGCGACAGCGCCAGGTCGTGCAGACCCGGGTTGTGGCCGATCAGCAGCAGGCTGCGTGCCGTCACCGGCGCCTGGCGCAGCACCTCCAGCAGCCGCGACCACGGCGCCAGATAGAGGTCGTCCAGCGGCTCGACCATCGGCGAATCGGGCAGCGGGGTGAGCGCTTCCAGGGTCTGCAGGGTGCGCCGGGCGGAGGAGACCAGCACGATGTCGGGCGCCAGGCCGAGCCCCTGCATCACCCCGGCCATGGCCATGGCGGCGCGTTTGCCGCGCGCATTCAGCGGGCGGGCATGGTCCGGCAGGCTGGGGTCGTCCCAGGACGACTTGGCGTGCCGCAACAGGAGCAATTGCCGCATCCGGACACTCTGCCACGGCCGCGCGCGGCTGTCGCGGGGGGAGGGGGCGCCGGCCGGCAGGCTTCACAAAAGCTTACGAGGCCGCGCCGGGATTTTTTCCGCTGGCCGGCAGGGGCGTGCAACTTTCGTTGTGCGCCGGCGTCTCTACCTGCGACCAGCCAGCCCCTAGCCGTCCGGTCGGCCGGCGGCCTTGCCTGGAAATGCTGGTCCATCGCCGCCGGGCACGTCTGAAATAAAGAAAAAAGTTTCTTTATTTGATACAATTCTCCGGTGGGCGCGGCATTTTCATTTAATGAGGCGTTAACATCACTTCGGCAAGCAGGGGCCGGAGACCGGTTGCATCCCGCGCCGGCCCGGGGCCGGAGCTTCCATGACCATCAGCCACCGTATGATTGCCGGCTTCGCCGGCCTGCTGCTGCTGTTCGGCGCCAGCATTGGCATCACCTGCTGGCAGATCGGCCTGGTGCAGGATGATGCCGAGCGCGTGGTGGTCGAGGATGCGCCGCTGAGCCAGTCCGCCGCCTCGCTGGTCAGCGAGGTCAATGACAGCCTCTCCGCGCTGCGCGGCTGGATGATCGAGGGCCAGGCCGCCAGCCGCGAGCGGCGCGCCGCCATCTGGCAGGAGCTCGATCAGGAGCAGGCGCGGCTGGCGCGGCTGATCGCCGAGAGCGGCTCGGCCACGCTGCAGGCCGACTGGCGCCCGGTGCCGCCGCTGCTGGCCGAGCTGCGCCGCACCCAGGACGCGGTCGAGCGCCTGGCCAATTCGCCCGAGGAACAGCCCGCCGCGACCCTGCTGCGCCGTGACGTCGCGCCGCTGATGGCCAGCATGGGCGCCGCCCTGACCGCGATGATCGACGAGGAAGCCAGCCTGCCGGCGACGCCCGAGCGCAAGGAGCTGCTGCGCCAGATGGCGGATTTCCGCGGGCCGCTGGGCCTGGCCGGGGCCAGCCTGCGCGCCTATGCCGCCGCCGCCGACGCCGAGTCCAAGGCCAGCTTCGCCACCTACTCCGCCCGCGCCGCCACCGGCCGCGATTACCTTCAGCGCCATCGCGCGCTGCTGACGCCGACGCAGGCGGCGGCGCTCGACAAGGTGGAGGCCGCCTGGACGCAGTACCAGCCGCTGCCGGCCCGCATTATCGCCATCCGCGAATCCGATGGCTGGAACGTCGCCCGCCAGCAGCTGCGCGACGAGGTGGTGCCGCGCGTGGTCGAGCTGCGCCGCGCCCTGCTCGGCACCGAGGTGGCCGGCGTCGCCGGCGGCCTGGTCGGGCATGCCTCGCAGGCGTTGGAGAGCCATTCGCGCGGGCTGATCAGCCGGCTGGACTGGCTGATGGCGCTCTCGGTCGGCATGCTTCTCGCCGGCCTGGCGCTGGCGGCGCTGCTCGGCACCCTGACCGTGCGCAGCATCGTCCAGCCGCTGCGCGCCCTGACCGCGGCGATGCGCCGGCTGGCGGCGAAGGACCTGCAGGCCGAGATCCCCGGCACCGGGCGCCGCGACGAGGTGGGCGAGATGGCCGGCGCCGTCGAGGTGTTCAAGGAAGGCCTGGTCCGCGCCGAGGCGCTGGCCGCCGGGCAGGCCGCCGAGCAGGCCGCCAAGGAGCGCCGCGCCGGCCGGCTCGCCGAGCTCACCCGGAGCTTCGAGGCCCAGGTGAGCGGCCAGGTGCACCAGCTCTCGGTCGCCGCCGGCGAGCTCGAGGCCACCGCGCGCTCGATGACCGGCACCGCCGGGCAGACCGGCACCCGCTCCGCCACGGCGGCGACGGCCGCCGACACCGCCAATGACGGCGTCCGCACGGTCGCCGCCGCGGCCGAGGAGCTCAGCGCCAGCATCGCCGAGATCACCCGCCAGGTGACGGCGCAGAGCCGCATGACGGGGGAGGCGGCGCAGGAGGCGCGGCGCACCGACGGCATCGTCCGCGCCCTGGCCGATGGCGCGCAGAAGATCGGCGACGTGGTGCAGCTGATCAGCAGCATCGCCGGCCAGACCAACCTGCTGGCGCTGAACGCCACCATCGAGGCCGCGCGCGCCGGCGAGGCCGGCAAGGGCTTCGCCGTCGTCGCCTCCGAGGTGAAGAGCCTGGCCAGCCAGACCGCGCATGCCACCGGCGAGATCGCCGCCCAGATCGGCCAGGTGCAGGCCGCGGTGCAGGAGGCGGTGGCTGCCATCCAGGGCATCGTCAGCCGGGTCGAGCAGGTCAGCGGCGTCTCCACCTCGATCGCCTCGGCGGTGGAGCAGCAGGGGGCGGCCACCGCCGAGATCGCCCGCACCGTGCAGCAGACCGCGCGCAGCACCCAGGACGTGGCGGCCAATGTCTCCGGCCTGACCGCGGCGGCCGCCGAGACCGGCGCCGCGGCGCGCCAGGTGCTGGGCTCGGCCGCCGCCCTCTCCTCCCAGGCGGAGCAGCTGACCGGCGAGGTCAACCGCTTCATCCAGGGGGTGCAGGCGGCCTGAGGGCAGCCGGGCGGCCGGCCGGGGTGGGGGTTACGCAATCGCGGCCCGCCCCCATCTCCCGGCCATGACCGCGCTGCGCATCATCCTCGGCGACCAGTGCAGCCGCAGCATCGCGGCGCTGCGCGACCTTGATACGGCGGCGGATGTGGTGCTCAGCATGGAGGTGGCGGAGGAGGCCGAGGCGGTCCGCCACCACCGCCAGAAGATCGCCTTCCTGTTCAGCGCGATGCGGCATTTCAGCGCGGCGCTGCGGGCGCGCGGCATCGCCGCCGAGCACATCACCCTCGACGACCCGGACAACAGCGGCAGCTTCACCGGCGAGGTGCTGCGCGCCGTCCGCCGCCACCGGCCCGGGCGGATCGTGGTGACCTTCCCCGGCGAATGGCGCGTGCTCGAGATGATCCGCGGCTGGGAAGCGGCCGCCGGCATCCCGGTCGAGATCCGCGAGGACGACCGCTTCCTCTGCACCCGCGCCGAATTCGCCCGCTGGGCCAAGGGCCGGCAGCAGCTGCGGATGGAGTTCTTCTACCGCGAGATGCGCCGCCGCCACGGCATCCTGATGGAGCCCGACGGCACGCCGACCGGCGGCGCCTGGAATTTCGACCCGGAGAACCGCAAGGCGCTGCCGCGCGGGCTGGTGCCGCCGCCGCCGCCCGCCTTCCCGCCGGATGCGACGACGGAGGCGGTGCTGGAGCTGGTGCGACAGCGCTTCCCGACCCGCTTCGGCGGCCTCGACTCCTTCGGCTGGCCGGTGACCGCCCGGGACGCCGCGCGCGCGCTGCAGGCCTTCATGGCGGAGCGGCTGCCGCGCTTCGGCGACTACCAGGACGCCATGGCGATCGGCCAGCCGGTGCTGTTCCACAGCCTGCTCTCGGTGCCGCTGAATGCCGGGCTGCTCGACCCGCTGGAGATCTGCCAGGCCGCCGAGGCCGAGTACCGCGCCGGCCGCGCGCCGCTCAACGCCGTCGAGGGCTTCATCCGCCAGATCCTCGGCTGGCGCGAATATGTCCGCGGCCTCTACTGGCTGCGCATGCCGCACTACGCCACCGGCAATGCGCTGGCGACGGAGCGCCCACTGCCCGACTTCTACTGGACCGCCGAGACGCCGATGCGCTGCGTGCGGGAAGCCACGGAACAGACCCGCGACCACGCCCATGCGCACCACATCCAGCGGCTGATGGTCACCGGCAATTTCGCGCTGCTCGCCGGCATCGCGCCGGCGGCGATCAACGAATGGTATCTGGCGGCCTATGCCGACGCCTATGAATGGGTGCAGCTGCCCAATACCCAGGGCATGGCGGTCTTCGCCGACGGCGGCATGATGGGCAGCAAGCCCTATGCTGCCTCCGGCGCCTATATCAACCGGATGAGCGACTATTGCCGCCACTGCGCCTATGACGTGAAGGCGCAGACCGGCAAGGACGCCTGCCCCTTCAACTTCCTCTACTGGGACTTCATCGCGCGCCACGCCGAGCGGTGGGCCGGGAATGCGCGGATGAGCCTGCCGCTGCGCAACCTGGAAAAAATGGACGCCGCGAAGCTCGAACAGATGCGCCGGCAGGCCAGGGACTTTCTCGGGGCACTCAGGCCGACGCCGCGGGACGCCTACAAGTAGGCAAGGCCAGGGGAAGGAATTCCCCTGGACCCCTTCTTTTTTCTGTCAGTTTTCGCGGCCGCCAGCCGGCAGAACGACGTCCCCATGGCGCGGGGCATGCAGCACATTCGGCGAGAGGTCGCGCACGTCGCGGGTGCCGGTCAGCGCCATGCTGACATCCAGCTCCTTGCGGATGATCTCCAGCATCTGCGCCACGCCCGCCTGGCCGCCGGCGGCCAGGCCATAGAGCCAGGCCTTGCCGATCATGCAGCCCTTGGCGCCCAGCGCCATCGCCTTCATCACGTCCTGGCCGGAACGCACCCCGCCATCGAACAGCACCTCGGTGCGGTCGCCCACCGCCTCGGCCACCGAAGGCAGCAGCGAGATCGAGGAGGGCGCGCCATCCAGCTGCCGCCCGCCATGGTTCGAGACGACGATGGCATCCGCGCCCGTCTCGGCGGCGATCCGCGCATCGTCGACATCGCAGACGCCCTTCAGGATCAGCTTGCCCGGCCAGATCGAGCGGATCCAGGCCACGTCCTTCCAGGACAGCGACGGGTCGAACTGCCCGGCGATCCAGTGCGACAGCGTGGTCAGCCCCGAGCCCCCGGTCGGCGCATTGGTCAGATTGCCAAAGGTCTTGCGCTTGCCGCGCAGCACTTCCAGCGCCCAGCGCGGCTTGGTGGCGATGTCCAGCGCGTTGCGCAGCGTCAGCTTCGGCGGCACCGCCAGCCCGTTCTTGATGTCGCGGTGCCGCTGCCCCTGGATCTGCAGGTCCAGCGTCAGCACCAGCGCCGAGCACTTGGCGGCGATCGCCCGCTCCACCAGCGACTTCGAGAAGCCGCGGTCGCGCATGACATAGAGCTGGAACCAGAACGGCTTCTGCACCGCCTCGGCGACATCCTCGATCGAGCAGATCGACATGGTCGACAGCGTGAAGGGGATGCCGAAGGCATGGGCGGCGCGGCAGCCATGGATCTCGCCATCGGCGTGGAACAGGCCGGTCAGGCCGGTGGGCGCGATGGCCACCGGCATGGTGACCGGCTCGCCCAGCATGGTGCTGGCCGTGCTGCGCTCCGAGACATCGACCATCACCCGCTGGCGCAGCTTCAGCCGGGCCAGGTCCTCGCGGTTGGCGCGCAGCGTCGCCTCGTCATAGGAGCCGCGATCGGCATAGTCGAAGATGGCGCGCGGGATGCGGCGGCGCGCGATGTCGCGCAGATCCTCGATATTGGTGGCGATCACGGCATTTCCCCCAGCCTACGGCGCAATCCTAGGGGGTCAGTGTCGCGCTGCCGCTGCCGGGCCGCAAGCGTCCTGCCAGGCGGTGGCTACAGGCTGTGGCTACCAGGGCAGATCCATCCAGGAGAGATGGCCGCCCTTGCCCGCCCCGGTGTCCAGGAACACCGCGCGTCCCCCGGCGGCCGAGACCGCCACATAGGGCCGCCCGTCCTGGCTGCGCAGCTCATGCCCGCAATAGACGGTGATGCCCGAGGGGATGCGGTGCACCCAGTTGTGCAGCCGCTCGGGATAGCCGTCGGGCCGCGCCCGGCTGGTCACCTGGCCGAACAGCGCCCGCGGCACCAGCCCCTCCGGCTTGGCCGCGCCGGCATCCGGCGGCGAGGGCTCGCGCAGCATCCGCGGATGGAAGCCGCCATGCACGAACAGCCAGGAGCCCAGCCGCAGCCAGGCCGGCGCCGCGCCGATCGCCGCCATGGCGCGGGCCTTCAGCGCCTCGCCATCGGCGGCCGCGTCGAGCTGGGCCAGCGTCACCCCGAGCCCTTCCGGATCGGGGCGCACCAGCGCGCCGCCCAGCGCCCGGCGCAGCTTGTGGTCGTGGTTGCCCAGGATGAACAGCCCGGTGCCGCCCTCGACCATGTCGAAGGCCAGCCGCAGCGTGCCGGGATTGTCCGGCCCGCGATCGGTCAGGTCGCCGAGCTGCAGCACGAAGAAACGCTTCTCCGCCGCGCCCTCGACCGCGGCGCCGAAGGCGCGGGCATCGCCGTGGACGTCGCCCACCACGCGCAGCCCCTTGAAGTCCCGCTTCAGCCGGGCGAGCAGCGCCGTCCCCAGGCTCATGCGCGGCCGCCCCGCAGCGCGGCGAAGGCGGCCAGCGCCCGCGCCCGCGCGCCGCCATGCTCGACCAGCGGCTGCGGATAGGTCTTCCCCAGCACCACGCCGGCGCCGCGCAGCACCGTCTCCGGCGCCGCCCAGGGCTGGTGCAGCCATTTGTCGGGAAGCTTCGCCAGCTCGGGCACGAAGTGCCGCACATAGGCGCCGTCGGCGTCGAATTTCTGGCCCTGCAGGATCGGGTTGAAGACGCGGAAATAGGGTGCCGAATCCACGCCGCAGCCGGAGACCCACTGCCAGTTCTGGCTGTTGCTGGCGAGATCGCCATCGACCAGCGTGTCGAGGAACCAGGCCGCGCCCTGCTGCCAGGGCTGCAGCAGGTGCTTCACCAGGAAGCTGCCGGTGATCATCCGCACCCGGTTGTGCATCCAGCCATGTTGCCAGAGCTGCCGCATGCCGGCATCGACGATCGGATAGCCGGTGCGCCCGCGCTGCCAGGCCGCCAGCATCCGGTCGTCCGGCTGCCAGGGGAAAGCCGCGAATTCCGCGCGCAGCGGCTGGTCCGGCAGCTCCGGCCGGTGCCACAGCGTGTGGTAGGAGAATTCGCGCCAGAGCACTTCCTTCAGCCAGGTCTGCCGGCCTGCGTCGCGGCCGTGCCCGGCCACCGCATGCCAGACCTGGCGCGGCGACAGCTCGCCCCAGTGCAGGCAGGGCGACAGGCGCGAGGTGCCGTCGATGCCGGGAATGTCGCGGCCCCTGCCGTAGTCGCCCGCCTCCTCGGCGGCGAAGTCGGCGAGGCGGGCCTGCGCGGCAGCCTCGCCCGGGGTCCAGAGCGCGGGGAAGGCGGCGGCCCAGTCGGGCTCCGGCGCCTGCGGCAGCAGCGCCAGCGCGGCGAGGCTGGCCCCGCCCGGCGGCGGCTCGACCGCGTCCAGCCGATCGGGGGCCGGGATCGCCGGCGGCGGCTCGCCCATCGCCATGATCGCCCGGGCGAAGGGGGTATAGACGGCATAGGGGCGGCCCTGGCCGCTGCGCAGCCGCTCCGGCTCCAGCAGCACCGAGGCGGTGTGCAGCACCAGCTCGCGGCCATCGGCCTGCAGCCCCTTGGCCACCGCCTCGTCGCGCGCCCGCGCCCAGGGGGCGTAGAGCCGCCCGGCCTGGACGCTCTGCGCCCCGATCGCGCGGGCCAGGGCCGGGATTTCCGTCGCCGCCTCGCCGCGGAGCAGGTGCAGCCTGGCGCCGCGGGCCTCCAGCGCCTGGGCCAGGGCGGCCAGGCTGTGGTGCAGCCACCAGCGGTTCGCCCCGCCATAGCGGTAGGCGGCATCGTCCAGCACATAGACGGCCAGCATCGGCCCGCCGGCGGCGGCATGCAGCGCCGGGTTGTCGGCCAGGCGCAGGTCCTGGCGGAACCAGACCAGGCTGGGCGCGGCCGCCGTCATGCCGCGCCGACCGGCGCCATGCGCCCCGCGCCGACGGGGGCCATGCGCCCGGTCGCGGCGGCGGCCATCTGCCGCATCGGCCCGGTGGCGGCGCTGTAGAGCCGGTCGCGCCCGAGCAGGAAGGCGCGCCCGCCGCGCGGGAACAGAGCGGCGATCGGCGGCGCGGTGATGGCGAGGCCGCCGGTATAGGCGCCGAAGGCCGGCAGCAGCACGCGCCGCGCATCGGCCAGGAAGCAGGGCCGCTCGACCGGGCCGCAGCGCGTCGCCAGCGCCGCCTTGGGATGGAAATGGCCGCTCAGCTCGAAGCCCGCGGCATTCCCGGGGCGGCCCTCGTGGCGGAAGGTCAGCGGCCCGAGCTGCAGCTCATCGACCGCGGTGCCGGGCAGGCCCTCGGGCGGCACGGGATCGTGGTTGCCCAGCACCCAGGTGACCGCGCGCCCGGCCAGCAGCGCCAGCAGCGCCTGGCGGTCGGCGGGCGCCAGCCGCGACGGGCCGGCGGCGTCGTGGAAGGAATCGCCCAGGAACAGCAGATGCGCCGGGGCGAAGCGGCGCAGCAGCGGCTGCAGCCGCACCAGCGTCTCGCGCGTGTCATAGGGCGGCACCAGCTGGCCGCGGGCGGCGAAATGGCTGCCCTTCTCCAGATGCAGGTCCGCCAGCACCAGCAGACGTTGGGCGGGCCAGAACAGGGCCCCGGCGGGATCGAGCAGCAGGCGTTCGCCGGCCAAATGAAAGGGCGCTGAAATCATTGCTTCCCCTGCGTTACCGGAGTGAGGGAGAGGCGGGAAGGGGGAAAGCTGCCGCAAGCCGTGGAAATGCGGCGGAATTCTGGCAGCCGACTCAACCCCCGCCGGTCCTGCCCGGACGCGCCGTGACGGCCCGTGGCGCGCGGCGGACGAAGCGGGCGCGGCGGTCGCGCTGGGGGCGCGGGGCCGGGGGCGGGCCGAGCTGCTCCTCGAGCCCCAGTGCGCCAGTGAAATGCTCGGCGCCCTCGGTGGCTTCCTCGACCAGGGCGACGGCCTCGGCCAGCAGCGCCTCCTCGGCATTGCCGGAGACCCATTCGCGCCCCTCCTCGATCAGGGCCGGCACGGCGAGGGGAGAAACCCGGTCGAGCGCGCGGTGGCGGATGCGGCCCTGGATGCGCGCCAGCAGGCTGCCGATGCGGCCGACATCGGTCAGGCCGGCCGCCGCCTCGGCCCGCGTCGCGCGCAGCAGGATGTGGTCGGGCTCGTGCTTGCGCAGCACGTCATAGACCAGGTCGGCGCTCATGGTCATCTGCCGCCCCGACTTCTCGGCGCCGGGGTGGTGCTTCTCCAGCAGCCCGGCGATGGTGGCGATGTTGCGGAAGCTGCGGCGGAGCATCGAGCTCTCCGCCATCCATTCCTCCAGCTCCTCGCCCAGCAGGTCCTCGGTGAAGAGTTCCTCGACATCGGTGACCGGGAAGGCCGACCAGGCGGCCAGCACATAATCGGTGCCGAGGAAGCCGAGCGGTCCGAGCCCCAGCCGCTCCATCCGCCGGGTCAGCAGCATGCCCAGCGTCTGGTGCGCCAGCCGCCCCTCGAAGCAATAGGCGACCAGGAAGAAGCGGCCGCCGCGCGGGAAGGTCTCGACCAGCAGGCCTTCCGCCGGCGGCAGCTCGGAGGCGTGGTCCTGCAGCCGCAGCCATTCGCGCACCGGCGCGGGCAGGGCGCGCCAGGCCTTCGGGTCGGACAGGATCGCCCGCACCCGCCGCGCCAGGTCGGTCGACAGCGGCATGCGCGAGCCGGCATAGGTCGGGATGCGCGGCTCGCCCTCGCCGCCGGGGGAGACGACGGCGGCGGTCGGATCGAGCCGCTCGTATTTCAGCACCCGCCCGGCGAACAGGAAGTTGTCGCCGGGCTCCAGGGTGGAGATGAACCACTCCTCCACCTCGCCCAGCACCGGGCCGCCGCGCAGCCGCACCTTCAGCAGCGGCGTGTCGACGATGGTGCCGAGATTCATCCGCGCCTGCCGCGCCACCTGCGGCCCGCGCACATGCACCAGCCCCTCGGCATCGCGGAACAGTTTCCTGAACCGCTCATAGGCGGTCAGCGCATAGCCGCCATCCTCGACGAAACGCAGCGTGTCGTCGAAGTCACGCCGGCTCAGCGTGGCGTAAGGCTGCGCCCGCCGCACCTCCTCGAACAGATCGTCGGGGTGGTAGGGGGCGTGGCAGGCCATGGCCAGCATGTGCTGCGCCAGCACGTCGAGCCCGCCTGGCCGCGGCGGCTCGCCATCCACCTCGCCGGCGGCCACCGCCTGGATGGCGGCGCGGCATTCGATCACCTCGAAGCGGTTGGCCGGCACCAGGATGGCGCGGCTGGCCTCGTCCATCCGGTGGTTGGCGCGGCCGACCCGCTGCAGCAGCCGGGCGACGCCCTTCGGCGCGCCGACCTGGATCACCTGGTCGACCGCGCCCCAGTCGATGCCGAGGTCGAGCGAGGCGGTGGCCACCACCGCGCGCAGCTTCCCCGCCGCCATCGCCGCTTCCACTTTGCGGCGCTGCTCGACGGTGAGGGAGCCGTGGTGCAGCGCGATCGGCAAATTGTCCTCGTTCAGCCGCCAGAGCGCGGCGAAGCAGAGCTCCGCCTGCGCCCGGGTGTTGACGAAGATGATGGTGACACCCGCCGCGCCCAGCCGCGCATAGACATCGGGCATCGAGGCCAGGCCCATATGCCCGCCCCAGGGCAGGCGCCCGGCGGGCAGCATCACCTCCAGCGCCGGGGCGGCGCCGCCGCGCTCGCGCACCAGCCGCACGCCCTCGGGCCGGGCCGTGGGAGAAACCCAGGCGGCGATCGCCTCCGGATGCGCCACCGTGGCCGACAGCCCGACCCGGCGCGCCCCCGGCGCCAGCCGGGTCAGCCGCGACAGGCAGAGCGCCAGCTGGTCGCCGCGCTTGCCACCGGCCAGCGCATGCACCTCGTCGATGACGACGCAGGACAGGCTGCCGAAGATCTCCTGCGCGTCGGGCAGCGACAGCAGCAGGGTCAGGCTTTCCGGCGTGGTCAGCAGGATCTGCGGCGGGTCCTGCCGCTGCCGGGCGCGGCGGTTGGCGGGGGTGTCGCCGGTGCGGGTCTCGATGCGGAGGTCAAGCCCCATCTCCTCGACCGGGGCCAGCAGGTTGCGGGCGATGTCCACCGCCAGCGCCTTCAGCGGCGAGACATAGACGGTGTGCAGCCCGGGCCGCGGGTCGCGATGCAGGTCGATCAGGCTGGGCAGGAAGCCGGCCAGCGTCTTGCCGCCGCCGGTGGGCGCAATCAGCAGCGCCGATTCGCCGGCCTCCGCCGCCGCCAGCATGGCCAGCTGGTGGGCGCGCGGGCGCCAGCCGCGACGGGCAAACCAGGCGGCAAACGGTTCTGGCAATGTTCGCATCGGTCCCGCCGATATGCCGCAGCTTCGGGCCGGTTCCAAGCGTGGCGCTTTTCGTGCCGGGCCGTGGCCAGGGGGCGCTGCCCCCTGGACCCCCGCCGGGGTGACAAGGGTCACCCCGGACCCCGCCATCAGTGGTTACTGCAGATAGCCCCAGCGCGCGGTTGCCGGCTCGGCGCTGGCCCAGCGCCAGCCGGCCGGGCTGCGGCAGGCGGTGGCCAGGAAGATGCCTTCCGGCGGCTTCTCCGGCTTGTCGACGACAGAGAAAAGTATCTCGCGGCACTGGGTCAGCGGGGTGTCGATGACGCGGGTCACCTCCAGCTGGCCCTGCTGGTCGCGCCAGCCGAAGGGCAGTTCGTGCTTGACCTGCCAGGGCCGCGGCGCGTTCAGCGGCAGCGTGCTGGCGGCCTCGGCGATGGCGGTCTGCTCCTCGTTCTGCAACCCGCGCATCCAGCGCGCCAGCGCCGCATCGGCCGCCGCGCGCACGCCAACGCCGACGGCATAGCCCACCGCCGGATTCGAGGTGATGGTGCCGGTGGCCGCGCCGCTGAGGCCGCCGGCGATGCCGCCGGCCAGCTCGCATCCGGCCAGCAGCGGCGCCAGCAGCAGCAGCGCCGCGGCGCGCCGCCTCACTGCAGGGCGCCCCAGCGCGCGGTCGCGGGCTCGGCGCTGGCCCATTTCCAGCGCTCGCCGTTGCGGCAGATGATGGCGGTGAAGAACTCGGTCTCGACCGGCTTGTCGGTCTCGATCGAGAAGACGATCTCGCGGCAGGCGATGCCGAGGCCGCCGATCTCGCGCGACACGGTGACCTGGCCGGCCGGGTCGCCAACCGGCAGGCTGTGCTTGACCTGCCAGCGGGCGACGGCGCCGGGGCGCAGCGGCCCGGCGGCATTGGCGATGCCGTCCTGCTCGGCCGCCTGCAGCCGGCGGCGGGTATAGTCCAGCCCGGCGCGGGCGGCGGAGAGCACGCCGACGCCGATGCCGGCGGTCACTGCGGTGTCGCGGGTGACGGCGCTGGCGAGCGCCGCGCCGCTCAGGCCGGCGACCTCGGCCGAGCCTTCGGTGACCAGCGCGGCGCAGCTGGGCAGGGTGGTCAAGGCTGCCAGCAGCAGCAGGGCCGGCTTCATCCTCGGGCGTCCTCCTCGTGCCTTGCGCGGTGCTCTTCGCATAGCGCGACAGTTACGAGGGGTCTAATCCCGGTCACGTCATCGAAACTTCATTGCGGCGCAGCAAAGCCCGCGCACGTGGTTAATATACCTTTTGGTATCCGGCCCGGGATTGGCTGGGAGAACCCGATGACCATCCGCACTCGTCTGCTCGCCGCGCTGCTGCTGATCGGCGGGCTGACCGCGGCGCTGGCCTCCTGGCTGGCGGCCGGGGCCTGGGCGGATGTGCAGGGCGCGCGCCGGGTGGAGGCCGCGGCCGCCACCCTGGCCCGCCTCGCCGCCGCCCGCCAGGCGGTGGTGGAGGAGGCGGCGCGGCTGACCGACATCGCCATCGCCGCGCCGGGGGCGGCCGACCAGGCTACGCAGGAGGGGCTGCAGGCGGCTGCCGAGGCCAGCCGCAGCGCGGTGCGGCGCCTGCCGGGGGCGGCGGCGCAGGCCGATGCCACGCTCGCGGCGCTGCGCGGCCCGCTGCTGCAGGCCGCCCGCCTCCCGCGCGACGAGCGCGAGCGTGCTGTCGCCGACGAGTTGGCCCAGGCGCTGGCCGCGACCTTGGGCCAGCTGCGCCAGGCGGCGGCGACCCTGTCGCGCGAGGCCGCGGCGGGCGCCCCGGCGGCGGCGGCGGCGCTCGGCATGGCCGAGGAATCGCAGACCCTGTTCGAGCTGATGAGCGAGCGCTCGATGACCCTGTCGCAGGGCATCGCCGGCGGCGCGCTGGGCTATGACAAGGCGGTGGCGGCCACCGCCCTGGGCGGCCGCGTCGCCGAGGCCTGGTCGCGGCTGCAGGCCGCCGCCGGCGAGGCCGGGCTGGGCGCCCCGGTGCTGGCGGGGGCGGCGGCAAGGCTGGCCGAGGGGCTGATGAACGAGGGCGAGCGCAGCTTCGCCGAGCTGGTCGCCGCCGCCCGCGACGGGCTGCCGGCGCCGATGAGTTATGCCCAGTTCCGCGACTGGACCGGCCCGACCATCGCCGCGGCGCTGGCCCCGCGCGACCTGGCGCTGGCCGAGGCGCGCCGCCTTTCCGACGCGCTGGCCGCCGCGGCGCAGCGCCGGCTGGTGATGGCCGGGGGCGCGATCCTGCTGACCGCGCTGGCGGTGGCGCTGGCCGCCCTGCTGCTGGTGCTGCGCGTCGCGCGGCCGCTGCACGCCCTGACCGAGGCGGTGGGACGCATCGCCCGGGGCGAGCTCGACACGCCGCTGCCCGGCGACGGCGCGGCGCGGGCGCGCAACACCCGCGACGAGATCGCCGGCATGGCCGAGGCGCTGCGTCAGCTGCGCGCCGAGGCGGTGACGGCGCGCCGCCTCTCGGCCGAGGCCGCCGCCGAGCAGGCGGCCCGCATCCGCCGCGGCCAGCGGCTGGAGGCGCTGCTGGCCGGCTTCGAGGCGGATATCGCCAGCGGGCTGCAGGCGGTGGCGGAGGCGGCGCAGCGGCTGGACGGCACCGCCCTCGGCGTCACCGGCACGGCGGCGGAGGGGGCACGGGCCGCCCTGGCCGCCGCCGGCGCCAGCCAGGGGGCGAGCGGGCATATCGGCGCCGTCGCCGCCTCGGCCGAGGAGCTGGCGGGCTCGATCGACGCGGTGGCGCGCGAGGTGAGCGCCTCGGCCGGGGCGGCGGCGCGCGCGGCCGGGCTGGTGCGCGCCGCCGAAGCCGAGGTGCAAAGCCTGGCCGGGGCGGCCGAGGCGGTGACGCCGGTGCTCGGCCTGATCGACGCCATCGCCCGGCAGACCAATCTGCTGGCCCTGAATGCCACCATCGAGGCGGCGCGCGCGGGCGAGGCGGGCCGCGGCTTCGCCGTCGTGGCCGGCGAGGTGAAGGCGCTGGCGCAGCAGACCGCGCAGGCGACCGAGCGGATCGTGGCGCAGGTCGATGCCATGCGCGCCGGCAGCGGCAGCGCGGTGCGCGCCATGGGCGCCATCGCCCAGGCGATGCAGGAGCTGGACGTCATCGCCGGCCAGGTCGCCGCCGCTACCGAGCAGCAATCCGCCGCCACCCGCGGCATCGCCGGCGCCGTCGCCCATGCCGCCGCCCAGGCGGAGGAGGCCAGCCTGCAGGCCGGCGGCACGCGCGCGCGGCTGGACGCGATGGGCAGCGCCTTCGCCGCGCTGCGCCAGGATGCCGGCCAGCTGGCCGGGCAGAGCAGCGCCATGCACGAGCGCACCGACCGTTTTCTCACCGCGGTGCGGGCCGCCTGATGCCCTGACGCCGCCAGCGGCGCCGGCCGCCGGCTCCGGTCAGCCCGGCAGCCGCGCCAGCACGCGGTCGATGAAGGCCTGGGTGCTGCCGAGATAGCCCGCCGGATCGGTCAGCCGGGCGATCGCGGCGGCGTCGAGTTTCTGCGTCACCGCCGGGTCGCGCGACAGCGCCTCAGCCAGCGACACGCCCTCGGCCAGCGCGACGTCGCAGGCATGGTGGACCGCGTCATGCGCCGGGCCGCGGCCGAGCTGCGGGGCGAGCCCCATCATCACCGCCTCGGCGACGATCAGCCCGCCGGTGGAATCGAGGTTGCGGCGCATCCGGGCGGCATCCACCGTCATGCCCTCGGCGATGGCGATCGCCTGGGCCAGCGCGCCATGCGCCAGGGTGAAGGCCTGCGGCAGGGCCAGCGGCTCGGCCTGCCAGGGGCCGGTGCCGCGCTCCTGGTCGACCGCCATGGCGCCCAGCATCTGCGGCACCAGCGCCTGCACGCCGCGCGCCTGGGCCAGGACGTATTCGCAGGCGATGGGGTTGCGCTTCTGCGGCATGGTCGACGACCCACCGCGGCCGGGGGCATGCGGCTCGAACACCTCCGCCACCTCGGTCTGCATCAGCAGCATCACGTCGGTGGCGAATTTTGCCAGCGCCCCGGTCAGCAGGCCGAGGAAGCAGACCGCCTCGGCCATGCCGTCACGCGCCACATGCCAGGGGGCGTCGGGCAGGGCGAGGCCGAGCTCCTCCGCCAGCGCCTCCGACACCGCCAGCCCCTGCTCGCCGAGCGAGGCCAGCGTGCCGACGGCGCCACCGAATTGCAGCTTCAGGACGCGCGGGCGCAGCTGGCGCAGCCGCTCGGCCATGCTGATCAGCGGCGACAGCCAGATCGCGCATTTATAGCCGAAGGTCACCGGCAGGGCGTGCTGCAGATGGGTGCGGCCGGCCATCACCAGGTCGCGGTGTTTTTCTGCCTGTGCCGCCAGCGCGCGGGTCAGCCGGTCGAGATCGTCCTCGATCAGGGCGAGGGCCGCGCGCAGCTGCAGCACGATGGCGCTGTCGATGATGTCCTGGGTGGTGGCGCCCCAATGCGTCCAGCGCCCGGCCTCGGCCCCCGCCAGGGCCGAGAGCTGCCTGACCAGCCCGACCACCGGATAGCCGGTGTTGCGGGTGGCGACCGCCAGGGCGGCGAGGTCCAGCTTCTCCGGCTGCTGCGCGGCGGCGCTGATGGCTTCTGCCGCCGCGGCCGGGATGATGCCGAGCCGCGCCTCGGCCCGCGCCAGCGCGCCCTCGACCTCCAGCATGCGGGCCAGGAAGGCGGCCTCGCCCATGATGCCGCGCATCGCCTCGGTGCCGTAGAGCGCCGAGAGCACCGGGCCGTCGGCGGGATTGACGGTGAACATGGGCAGCGGGCCTTTCAGCTCAGGCGGCTTCGTCGAGCAGGCGGTAGGTTTCCTTGGCCAGCTTCAGCGCGTGGTTGGCCAGCGGCACGCCGGCATAGGCGCCGACCTGCAGCAGCACCTCCGACAGCTCCTCCGGCGTCACCCCGGTCTGCCGGGTCGCCTTGACGTGCAGCACGAATTCCTCGTGCCGGCCGAGCGCGGCCATCATCGCCAGGGTCAGCAGGCTGCGGGTGTGCCGCGCCAGGCCCGGCCGGGTCCAGATCTGCCCCCAGACATTGCGCGTGATGTAGTCCTGGAAGGGCTGGTCGAGCGGCGTCACCGCCAGGCTGGCGCGGGCGACATGCGCCTCGCCGAGCACCGCCTTGCGGACCGCATAGCCGGCCTCAAGGAAATCCGCCGGCGGCCGCCACTGCGCGTCGAGATGGGCGAGCATCGCCGCCGTCAGCGCCCCGGCCGCCTCGTAGTTCGGGATGTGGCTGGCGCCTTCCAGCACCACCAGCTCCGCGCCGTCGAAGCGGGCGCGCACCGCCTCGGTGGCGGCGGGGGGCGCGGCCGGGTCGTGCTCGCCCCGGATCAGCGTCGCCGGCAGGGCGAAGCGCGCCGGCAGGTCGTCCGGCCCGGCATCGCGCAGCGCGGCGCCGGCGGCGGCATAGCCCTCGCGGTCGGTGCGCAGCAGCATGGCGCGCAGGCCCTGGCCGGCCGGCGTCTCGGGATGCGACACCCAGCGCGGCATCACGGCATCGGCCAGCACCTGCGTCCCCCCCGCCCGCACCGCGTCGATCCGCGCCTGCCAGGTGGCGGCGTCGGGATAGGCCAGCGCCGTGCCGACCAGGATCAGCGAGGCGACGCGTTCGGGGGCAAGGGCGGCCAGCTGCAGCGCGATCCGCCCGCCGATCGAGCAGCCGGCGACATGCGCGCAGGGGATGTCGAGCGCATCCAGCAGCGCCAGCGCGTCGGCCGCCAGCAGCGCCATCGAATAATCGCCCGGCGTGACGCCGGACAGGCCATGGCCGCGCAGATCCGGGCGGATGACGCGGAACCGGCGCGACAGCACCACCGCCTGCGGGTCCCAGATGTGCTGGGTGGTGCCGATGGAATGCAGCAGCAGCAGGGGCGGGGCCTCCTCCGGCCCCTCCACCACGCAATGCACCAGGTGATCGGCGATCTGGACGAACATGCTGAGCCTACCCCGAGAGTGTCCGGTCGGCCGCCGCCGCCTTCCCGGCGCGAGCTTAGCCTGATGCGGCTAGCCGAGCCAGCGCACCAGCAGCAGCGACAGCGCCGGGAAGGCGGCGCAGGTGAGCAGCCGCAGCAGGTCCATCGCCAGATAGGGCAGCACGCCGCGATAGATCCGCCCCATCGGCACGTCGCGCGCCAGCCCGGCGACGACGAAGACGTTCAGCCCGATCGGCGGCGCGGTCAGGCCGATGCCGACGACGATGAGGACCAGGACGCCGAACCAGATCGCCGTCTCCTCCGGCCCCAGGCCGAAATCGAGCGCGGTGACGACGGGGAAGAACACCGGCAGGGTCAGCAGGATCATCGCCAGCTCGTCCATCACCGCGCCCAGCACCAGGTAGCTGGCCAGCAGCAGCGCCAGCACGCCATAGGCCGGCAGCGACTGCTCGGCGATCCACAGCGCCAGCAGGTCGGGCGCCTGGGTCAGCGCCAGGAAGGCATTGAACACCTCGGCGCCGAGCAGGATGGCGAAGATCATCGCCGTGGTCTCGGCGGTGCCGCGCAGCGCGGCGACGAGGCCGGCCAGTCCCAGGCTGCGCCGGGCCAGCGCCACCGCCAGCGTCGCCATCACGCCGACGGCCGCGCTTTCGGTCGGCGTGAAGATGCCGCCATAGATGCCGCCGATGACGGCGACGGCGATCGACAGCACCGGCAGCACCCGCAGCAGCGCCTGTCGTTTCTCGGCGCCCGACATGGCCGGCGCCGGCGGCATCAGGTCGGGCCGCAGCCGCGCCTGGATCATGATGGCGATGACATACGACAGCGTCGCCAGCAGGCCGGGGATCAGGGCGGCCATGAACAGCTTGGCGATGTTCTGCTCGGTGCTGATGGCATAGACCACCAGGATGACGCTGGGCGGGATCAGAATGCCGAGCGTGCCCCCCACCGCGATGGTGCCGGTCGCCAGGCCGGGCGCATAGCCGTAGCGGCGCAGCTCCGGCAGGGCGGCGCGGGCGAAGGTGGCGGTGGTGGCGACCGAGGAGCCGCAGACCGCGCCGAAGGCGGCGCAGGCGCCGATCACGCCGATCGCCAGCCCGCCGCGCCGGGTACCGACCAGCGCCTGGGCGGCGGTGAACAGGTCGCGCGCCAGCCCGCCGCGCTCGGCGATCGCGCCCATCAGGATGAACAGCGGGATCACCGACAGGGTGTAGCTGGCGAAGAGGTGGTAGGGGGTGGCCTTCAGGTAGTTCAGCAGCACGTCGAGGCCGACGATCTGCTGGTAGCCGACCGCGCCGACCAGCAGCATGGCCAGCCCGACCGGCGCGCGCAGCACGATCAGCAGCAGCATGGCGCCGAAGCCGAGCCCGGCCTGCAGGAATTCCTCGCTCATCCGGCGCGGCCCTGCAGCAGCCGTTGCGCGGCGAGCCCGGCGGCCAGCGCGGTCGCCAGGAAGCCCAGCGCGCCGAGCCCGATGCCCGGCCAGATCGGCACCGAGAGCACCATGCTGCGGGTGTCGCTGGCGTAGGAGTCCAGCGTGCCCAGCGCCATGCGCCAGGCCAGGGCGAGCGCCACCAGCCCCCAGACGAGGTTCCAGAAAGCGTCGATCGCCGCCTGGAGGCGCGGCGGCAGCCAGGTGGTGAAGCTGTCGACCAGGATGTGGCTGCCGGCCAGCGTGCCATGCGCCAGGAAGCCGAAGACGGCGATGCCGGCGCCCATCTGCACCAGCTCGAAATCGCCCGGCACCGGATGGCCGGTCAGCCAGCGCCGCAGCACGCTGGCGGTGGTCAGCAGCGCGATGGCCAGCAGCAGCAGGCTGCCGCCCAGCATCAGCGTGGCGGCGAGGCGGGCTGCCGGCCCGCGCGGCTGGTCAGGCATGCCGGGCGAAGCTGGCGCGGGCGTCGTTCAGCAGCGCCGCGGCGTCGAAGCCGCGATCCTTGCCCTGGGCCAGCCAGGCCTCGGTCACCGGCCGGCAGGCGTCGCGCCAGCGGGCGACTTCCTCCGGCGCCAGCTCGATCATGGTGTTGCCGCGGCGGCGGACCATCTCCGAGACCGTCACGCCCTGCTCGTCCAGCATGGCGCCGACCAGGCTGGCGGCGGCCTCCCCCGACTGCGCGTCGAGCACGGCGCGCAGATCGGCCGGCAGCGCTTGGTACTTCGCCTTGTTCATCGCCAGCACGTTGGAGGCCGTGTAGAAGGTCGGGCTGCCGGGGAAGGCGGTGTGGTTGCGCACCAGCTCCTGCAGCTTGAGCGAGGGCACCACCTCCCAGGGCAGCACGGTGCCGTCGAGCACACCCTGGCTCAGCGCCTCGGGCACCTGCGGCACCGGCATGCCGACCGGCGCGGCGCCGAGCGCGCGCAGCGCCTCGCCGGCTTGCCGCGTCGGGAAGCGCAGCTTCATGCCCTGCAGGTCGGCCAGTTGCCGGACCGGGCGCCTTGCATGGATCAGCCCGCCATCATGCGACCAGAAGCAGAGCGGATGCACCTCCCCGAACTCGGCGGCGAGGTGTTTCTGGGCGAATTCCTGGGTGACCTTCGCGTTCACCAGCCCGCTGCGGCTGGCGATGAAGGGCAGCTCCAGCACCTCGATGCGCGGGAAGCGGCCGGGGGTGTAGCCGGGCAGGGTCCAGGCGATGTCGGCGACGCCGTCGCGCGCCTGGTCGAACAGCTGCGGCGGCGCGCCGCCCAGCTGCATCGCCGGGAAGATGCGGATCTTCAGCCGGCCGTTCGACGCCTCCTCCACCTTGCGCGACCAGGGGAGGAGGAAATTGCGGTGGACGTTGGAGACGGCGGGCAGGAAGTGGTGCAGCCGCAGCGTCACCTCCTCGGCCCGGGCGCCGCGGGGCAGCAGGGCCGGCGCCGCGAGGCCCGCGGCCAGCCCGAGCAGATGGCGACGTTGCACCATGATCCGTTCCTCCCTGGGAAGCATCTGCTTAGCCCGTGCTGCGGGCGGCCCGCAACAATCCAGCCGCCGGAGGCGAGGGGCCCGGCTAGATCGGGCCCTGCTGCCCGCGCATCGCCCAGCCGGTGGTGCGCGCCTCGATGGCGGCGGCCACGACATACATGGCGACCCCCATCGCCGCGGTGACCAGCAGGCCGGCGAAGACCAGCGGCACGTCGAAGCGGCTGCTGGCCAGCATCATCAGCTGGCCGATGCCGCTGTTGGCGGCGACCGTCTCGGCCAGGATGGAGCCGACGAAGGCCACCGTGATGGCGATCTTCAGCGAGGCGAAGAAATAGGGCATGGCCCGCGGCAGCCCCACCTTCCGGATGATGTCGATGGGCCGGGCGCCGAGCGCCCGCAGCACGTCGCGCAGCTCCGGCTCCACCGTCGCGATCCCCGTCGCGACGTTGACGACGATGGGGAAAAAACTGATCAGGAAAGCGGTGATGATGGCGGGCACGGTGCCGATGCCGAACCAGATCACCAGCACCGGCACCACGGCGACCTTGGGCACCGAGTTGAAGCCGATCAGCAGCGGATAGAGCCCGTGATACAGCAGCGTCGAGCTGCCGATCGCGACCCCCAGCGCCAGGCCGAAGACGATGGCCAGCGCGAAGCCGGCCAGCGTCGTCATCAGCGTCTGCCCGGCATTCTCCAGCAGCGGCTGCCACCATTGCAGCATGCTGCCGAAGATCACGCTCGGCGCCGGCAGGATGAAGGGATCGATGCGGAACAGCCGCACCACCCCCTCCCACAGCAGGAAGGCGGCCAGCACCACCAGCCAGGGCAGCACCCGCTGCAGCCGGCGGCGGCGGCGGGCGCGCGCCACCATCGTCGCGACGCGCCGGGCATTGGCGGCGCCCTTCTGCTCAGCCGACATGGGCCACCTCCTCGCCGTGCCGCGCCGCGCTGATCTCGGCGCGCAGCCGGTGCTGCAGCGCCTGGAACTCGGCGCCATAGGTGTCCTCCAGCCGGCGCGGGCGCGGGAAGGGGACGGTGTGGTCGGCGATGATCCGCCCCGGCCGCGCCGACATCACCAGCACCCGGTCGGCCAGGAAGGCGGCCTCCTTCAGGTCGTGGGTGACCAGGATGACGCTGGGCTTCAGGTCGGCGCAGAGATCCTGCAGCTGCACCCAGAGATCCTCGCGGGTGAAGATGTCGAGCGCGCCGAAGGGCTCGTCCAGCATCAGCAGCTTGGGGTCGTGGATCAGCGCGCGGCACAGGCTGGCGCGCTGCTGCATGCCGCCCGACAGCTGGTGCGGGAATTTCTTCTCAAATCCCGACAGGCCGACCAGGGACAGCAGGTGGCGGGCCTTGGCCTCATAGGTCGCGCGCTCGGCGCGCAGGCGGCGGCGATGCGGCTCCACCACCTCGAGCGGCAGCATCACATTGTCCAGGATGCTGCGCCAGGGCAGCAAGGTCGGGTTCTGGAAGGCCATGCCGACCGAGGAAAGCGGCCCGTCCACCTCGCGCCCCTCGACGGTGACGCTGCCGGCGGTCGACGGCCACAGCCCGCTGACCAGCTTCATCAGCGTCGACTTGCCGCAGCCCGAGGGGCCGACCACGGCCACGAACTCGCCCCGCGCCAGGCTCAGGCTGGTGTGCTGCAGGGCGAGCGTGCCCTCCGCCCCGCCATAGCGCATGGCGACATCCTCGATCTCGACGAATTTCTCTTCCAATGGTCGGCATCCCCGGCGGCGGGGCCCCCTTTGCCAGGAAATGCCCCGCCGCCGCGAGAGGCGATTGCGCGGGGCTGCATGCTTTTCGTCACATTTCTCCCGCCCGCATTGCGGCAACGCCGGCGGCGCGCCGGGCGTTCCGCCCGCGGATGCCCTGCACTAGCCTCGCGGCCATGAACCGTCTCGCCCTGCTCACCCCGGAAGAAATGGGCCGCGCCGATGCCGCCGCGCTCGCTGGCGGCTGCTCCGGCGAGGCGCTGATGCTGGCCGCCGGCCGCGCCGTCGCCGAAGCCATCCGCCGGCGCTTCCGGCCCTGCCGCACCGTGGTGCTGGCCGGCCCCGGCAACAATGGCGGCGACGGCTATGTGCTGGCGCGGCTGCTGGAGCAGGCGGGCTGGCCGGTCGCCGTCGCGCCGCTCGCCCCGCCGCGGCCGGGCAGCGATGCGGCCGCCGCCGCCGCCCGCTGGCGCGGCCCGATTCTGCCCTTTGCCGCCGCGGAGGTCGGGCGGGCCGCGCTGGTGGTTGATGCGCTGTTCGGCGCCGGCCTGTCGCGGCCGCTCCCGCCGCCGGTCGTGGACCTGCTGCAGGCGGTGCGCGCGCCGCTGGTGGCCGTCGACATCCCTTCCGGCGTCGATGGCGGCACCGGCGCGATCCTCGGCCATGCCCCGCAGGCGGCGCTGACCGTCACCTTCTTCCGCCGCAAGCCGGGCCACCTGCTGCTGCCCGGGCGCGACCGCTGCGGCGAGACGGTTCTCGCCGGGATCGGCCTGCCCGATGGCGTGCTGGAGGCGATCGGGCCGCGCGCCTTCCACAACGCGCCCGGCCTGTGGCGGCCGCCGCTGCGCGGCAGCGACAGCCACAAATTCAGCCGGGGCCATGTCACGATTCCCTGCGGCGCGGCGCTGCCCGGCGCGGCGCGGCTGGCGGCGGGGGCGGCGCGGCGGGCCGGCGCCGGGCTGGTCAGCCTGGCAACCGACGATCCGGGCACCGCGGCCGTGCTGCGGGGCGGCGAGCCCGGGCTGATGGTCACGACCGAGGCGGTGGCGATCCTGCTGCAGGACCGCCGCCGTAATCCCTGGCTGCTTGGCCCCGGCCTGCCGCCCGATGATGCGACCCGCGCCCTGCTGCGCCGGGTGATCGAGGCCGGCCGCGCCGTGGTCGCCGATGGCGGGGCGCTGACCGCCTGTGCCGGCGATCCCGCGGCGCTGCGCGGCGCCGCCCTCCTGACGCCGCATGCCGGCGAATTCGCCCGCGTCTTCGGCGAGGCCGGGTCCGACCGGCTGGCGGCGGCGCGCCGCGCGGCGGAATCGACCGGCGCCGTCATCATTCTGAAAGGCTCCGACAGCATCATCGCCGCACCCGACGGACGGGCGGCGATCAACGACAACGCGCCGGCGGCGCTGGCCACCGCCGGCAGCGGCGACGTGCTGGCGGGGCTGGCGGCGGGGCTGCTGGGGCAGGGCATGGCGCCGTTCGAGGCGGCCTGCGCCGCCGTCTGGCTGCATGGCGACGCCGCGCGGCGGGCGCTGGGCGGCCGGCCCGGAGGCGCGCCGCTGCTGCCCGAGGATCTCTTTCCGGAAATCGGAAAAAGCCTTGCCTCGGCCCTTCCCAGCGGCCCCTAGGCTGGGGCAAGCTGCTCACCATATGTTTCTGCGGATTTCACTCCCGGCCCGCTGCCGGGAGCGCTGAAGGAGGCACCATGTCCGACATCGCCGTGGCGGAAGCCGGCCTGTTCGATCGCGCCCTGAAGCGCGTCGCCCTGCTCTGGCGCGACATGGCCTCCTCCGTCTCCTCGCCGGCGGAGGATGCCAGCTGGGAAGCGCGGATGCGCGCCTGCCTGGAGGCGCGCGGCGGCGAGATCTCGGCCCGTGCCCGCGCCGCCGGCCTGGCGCAATCCTATACCACGCTGGACGAGGCCGGCCGCATGGCCTTCTTCCAGGCGCTGGCCGGCTTCGACTCCGATCCGGCGGCGGTGGAAGCCGCGATGCGCGAGGTCAGCGCCGCCCCCGACACGGCGGCGCGCGCGGCGGCGAAAGCCAAGCTGCGCCGCACGCTGGAGCCGCCGCGGCTGCGGCTGCTGACCCAGCTGACCACCATCCCCGACGGCGTGAAGTTCCTGGTCGACCTGCGCGCCGACCTGCTGCGCGGCATGGGGCGCGACCCGATGCTGCAGGCGCTCGACGCCGATCTGCGCGGGCTGCTGGCCAGCTGGTTCGACCTCGGCTTCCTGGAGCTCCGCCGCATCGACTGGCAGTCGCCCGCCGCCCTGCTGGAGAAGCTGGTCGGCTACGAGGCGGTGCACCGCATCCGCACCTGGCGCGACCTGAAAAACCGGCTGGATTCCGACCGCCGCTGCTATGCCTTCTTCCATCCGCGCATGCCGGAGGAGCCGCTGATCTTCGTCGAGGTGGCGCTGGTCCAGGGCCTCTCCGGCTCGGTGCAGACCCTGCTGGACGAGCGCGCGCCGGTGCAGGACCCGCGCGCCGCCGACACCGCCATCTTCTACTCGATCAACAACTGCCAGCGCGGGCTGGACGGTATTTCCTTCGGCAATTTCCTGATCAAGCGGGTGGTGGCCCTGCTGTCGGAGGAGCTGCCGAAGCTGAAGACCTTCTCCACGTTGTCGCCGATCCCGGGCTTCCGCCGCTGGCTGGAGGAAGCGCTGATCGAGTCCGATCCGAAGCTGCTGACCGAGGAAGAGAACAAGCTGCTGACCGAGGCCTCGGGCCTGGCCGATGGCGCCGCGGCGCTGCGGGCGCTGCTGGCCAACCGCCGCCCGCTGGCGGAGAGCTGGTGCGCCAAGGCCGAGCCGGTGCTGACCCGGCTCTGCGCCCGCTACCTGGTGCTGGAGACCGGCCGCGGCGGCCGCCGTGCGCGCGATCCGGTGGGGCATTTCCACCTGTCCAACGGCGCCCGGGTCGAGCGCATCTGCTGGCGCGGCGACATCTCGGAGAAGGGCATCCGCGAGAGCCTCGGCTTCATGGTCAACTATCTCTACGATCCCGCGAAGATCGAGGACTACCACGAGGCCTATGTCGGCGAGGGCAGCCGTGCCGCGCCGACGGCGCTGCGCAAGCTGGCCCGCAGCGGGGCTTAGGACGGGCCGTCAGGACTCGGGCCGTCAGGACTGGGGCCCTCAGGACTGGGGCGGCAGCACCGGCACGGGCAGCTGCTCGAAGCCGGGCCGCCCCAGCAGGTAGCCCTGGAACAGCGTGACGCCGAGCTGCCGCAGCATGCGGAACTCGGCTTCCGTCTCCACCCCCTCGGCGACCACGGCGCAGCCGAGCTCGGCGCAGAGCGCGGCGGTATGGCGGATGATGATCTGGCGCGGCCGGTCATGGTCCACGCCGCGGATCAGTGCCATGTCAAGCTTCACCGTGTCGGGCTGGAACTCGGCCAGCAGGCTCAGGCCGGAGTGGCCGGCGCCGAAATCGTCGATCGCGGTGCGGAAGCCCATGGCGCGGTAGCTGGCCAGGATGCGCAGCAGGTGGCCTGGATCCTCCATGGCCTCGTTCTCGGTGAACTCGAAGATCAGCCGCTCGCGCGGCAGGCCGACCCGCTGGGCCGCTTCCAGGCTGGCACGGATGCAGGCGCGCGGCTCATAGACCGCGTTGGGCATGAAGTTGATCGACAGGGCCGCCGGCGTCGCCAGCAGCCCGAGCCGGGTCGCCAGGGTGATGGCCGTGGTGCGGCACTGCTGGTCGAAGCCATAGCGGTTGTCGGCCGAGATCTGCCCCAGGACGCTGGCGGCACTCTCGCCGGCGGGCCCGCGCACCAGGGCTTCATAGGCGTAGAGGCCGTGGCCGGAGGGGTCACAGCGCAGGATCGGCTGGAAGGCCATCGACAGGGCGGGAGCGGCCGGTGCCGCCGCGCCGCAGCCCTGGCAGCCGCGCGGGCGGGAATCAGGCTCGGGCATGCGTCAGGCTCCTGTCGGGGCGCTGCTTCTGCACCCAAGTCATTACCTGTTTCCTTCTCTTAAGATAAGCGGGTTCTTAAGATAAGCCCGCCGGCTCCGGTTGCGCCGCTGGGCTGAGCTCGCCGTGCGGCTGCCGCGGGGCTGGGCTGCGCGGCCGGGCGGCGCCTGCTGGGCACTGGCGGTGGGCGCCCGTTCCGGTCCACCATGGACGCGTCCAAGGAATGTCGCGAGCCAGGGGGGCGAACCCCCGGGGAGAGAAGCCGATGAACGCCACGCCCGACCCGCGCGGCCTGCGCGCCGAAACCGGTGCCGCCCTGGAGCCCGAGCGTCGCCTGGCCCTGCTCAAGGCGCTGGAAAAGAAGCTGCTCTGGCTCTCCGCCTGGACCATCCACAATGCCAATCACATCCGTCCCAATCGCGACGGGCTGAAGGTGGGCGGGCATCAGGCCTCCTCCGCCTCGGTCGCCGCCATCATGACGGCCTTGTATTTCGATATTCTGCGTCCCGAGGACCGTGTCGCGGTCAAGCCGCATGCCGGGCCGGTGTTCCACGCGGTCAACTACCTGCTGGGGCGGCAGGAGCGGGAAAAACTGGCGACGCTGCGGCAGTTCGGCGGCATCCAGCCCTATCCCAGCCGGGTCAAGGACGGGGCGGAGGTGGATTTCTCCACCGGCTCGGTGGGCCTCGGCGTCGCGCTGACCAGCTTCGCCGCCCTGGTGCAGGACTATGTCCATCTGCAGGGCCTGACGCGGCCCGGGATGCAGCGGGGGCGCCATGTCGCCATCGTCGGCGATGCCGAGCTCGACGAGGGCAATATCTACGAGGCCCTGCTGGAAGGCTGGAAGCACGACATCCGCGATGTCTGGTGGGTGATCGACTACAACCGGCAGAGCCTGGACAGCGTCGTCCCCGACCGGCTCTTCGGCCGGATCGAGGGGCTGTTCCGCGACATGGGCTGGAACGTCGTCACCCTGAAATACGGCCGCAAGCTGGAGGCCGCCTTCGCCCGGCCCGATGGCGAGCATCTGCGCCGCTGGATCGACGACTGCCCGAACAGCCTCTATTCGGCGCTGACCTTCCAGGGGGGCGCCGCCTGGCGCGCCGCCCTGCTGGCCGAGCTCGGCCGCATTCCCGGCATCCGCGCCATCATCGACCCGCTCGACGATGCCGAGCTGGGCGCGCTGATGACCAATCTTGGCGGCCATGACATCGAGACGCTGACCGAGCAGTTCCGCGCCCAGGAGGCCGCCGGCGACCAGCCGACCTGCTTCATCGCCTATACGGTCAAGGGCATGGGCCTGCCCTTCGCCGGCCACAAGGACAACCATGCCGGGCTGATGACCCGCGAGCAGATGGATTCCTTCCGGATCGAGCAGAACATCCGCGAGGGCCATGAATGGGACCTGTTCGAGGGGCTGGACATCCCCGAGGCCGAGCTGCGCGACTTCCTGCAGAACGTCCCCTTCGCCCGGAAGCTGACGCCGGAGGGCCGCTGCCTCTCGGCCGAGCCGGTGCCGGTGCCCGCCACCCTGCCGGCGCCGCGGCTGGCGCCGAACCGCATGGCCTCCACCCAGTCCGGCTTCGGCGAGATGCTGGCCGAGATCGGCCGCGGCAACCGCGAGCTGGCGCCGCTCGCCAGCCGCATCGTCACCACCAGCCCGGACGTCACCGTCTCGACCAGCCTCGGCCCCTGGGTGAACCGGCGCGGCATTTTCGACCGCCACCTGAAGAACGACGTGTTCCGCGATGCCAAGCTGGCCAGCGCCCAGCGCTGGGGCATGTCGCCCAAGGGCCAGCATGTGGAACTCGGCATCGCCGAGCAGAATCTTTTCCTCGTCCTCGGCGCGCTGGGGCTGGCGGACCGGATGCATGGGGCGCGGCTGCTGCCGGTGGGGACTGTCTATGATCCCTTCGTCAACCGCGGCCTCGATGCGCTGATCTATGCCTGCTACCAGGATGCGCGCTTCCTGCTGGTCTCGACGCCCTCCGGCCTGACCCTGGCCCCCGAGGGCGGCCAGCACCAGAGCAGCAACACGCCGCTGCTCGGCATCGCCCAGGACCGGCTGGTGGCCTATGAGCCGGCGCATCTGGACGAGCTGGCCATCCTGCTGCGCCACGCCTTCCACCACATGCAGCAGCCGGATGGCTCGGCGGTCTGGCTGCGGCTGTCGACCCGCAGCATCGCCCAGCCCGAGCGGCAGCTCGACCCGGCGGCGGTGATCGAGGGCGGCTACTGGGCCGTGCCGCCGGCGGAGGGCGCCCGCATCGCCATCGCCTATCAGGGACCGGTGGCGCCCGAAGCCATGGCCGCCTTCGCGATGCTGCAGGAAGAGGAGCCCGGCGCCGGGCTGCTGGCCATCACCAGCCCCGACCGCCTGCAGGCCGGCTGGCTGGCCTCGCGCCGCACCGCGCGGCGTGGCCCCGGCGTGGCGCCCTCGGCGATCGAGCGGCTGCTGGCGCCGCTGGCCACGGACGCGGCCATCGTCTCCATCCTCGACGGCCATCCGGCGGCACATGGCTGGATCGGCGGCGTGCGCGGGCATCGCATGGTGCCGCTCGGCGTCGACCGCTTCGGCCAGGCCGGCGACATCCCCGATCTCTACCGCGAATACGGGCTGGATGCGGATGCCATCCTGGATGCCTGCGCCCAGGCGCTGCTGGGCTGAGGCAAAAACGAGACGGTTTTCCAGTTATTCAGCGTTAACACTGCTGCGGCATCACCGGGCGGCCCATGCTTGCCGCCCTGCATTTCACGCCGCCCGAAAGCCGCGCCATCGCCGCTGCCCTGGCGCCGCTGCGCCTGCCGCCGCCGCCCGAGCTGCTGGCGCGCCGCCGCCGCGGCCAGGCCGGGCTGCTGGTGGCCGCCAGCCTGGAAGGGCAGGGGGCGGCCTGCCTGGTGCTCGATCTCCATGAATTCGGGCCGGCCCTGGCCTCGGCCGATCCCGAGTCGCTGGGCGGGCTCTGCCTGGCCACGGGGCACCGGCTCCTGCTGCGCGACCTGCTGCGCGCCACCCTGGCCGCCGAGGGCGGGGCCGAGCGGGTGCTGCTGGCGCTGCGCCGGGCCGCCCGCGCCGGCGAGGCGCCGCCCTCGAAGAAACTGGCAGCCCTCCTGCCGGAAGGGCGGCTGCGCATCGCGCTGCTCGCCCTGCCCGGCCGGGGGCTGCTGAACCTGCTCGCCTGAGGGCGCGGCGCCGCCGGTCAGACGGCCGCCGGCGCCTGGCCGGCGCGCGCGTGGAAGAAGGCCGAGAGGCGGCGCATCGCCTCCTCGGCCAGCGGCACGTCGATGGCGAAGCAGAGTCGCAGCTGCCCCTGGCCGGCCGGGCCGAAGGCGGTGCCGGGCGCCAGCCCGACCTTGGCCTCGCGCAGGATGCGCACCGCGAGCGCCTTGGCATCCGCCTCGCCCTCGACGCCGAACATCACGTAGAAGCTGCCCTCCGGCGGCTGCACCTTCACCCCCGGCAGCGCGGCCAGCCCTTCCGAGAAGATCCGCCGGCTCTCGCGGCAGCGCGCCACCATGGTGCGGATGAAGTCGTCGCCCTGTTCCAGCGCGGCCACGCAGGCGTGCTGGATGAAGGTCGGGATCGAGGTGGTGTTGTACTGGCTGAGATTGTCGAAGACCGGCGCCAGCCCCTCGGGGAAGACCAGCCAGCCGGCGCGCCAGCCGGTCATCGCCCAGTTCTTGGAAAAAGTGTTGGAGATCAGGAGCTTGTCCTGGGCGTCACAGACTTCCAGGAAGGAGGGGGCGATGGCGTTGCCATAGGTGAAGTGGTTGTAGACCTCGTCGGAGAGGATCCACAGCCCGTGCTGGCGGGCGAGGTCGCGCAGCGCCACCATCTCGGCCTTGCTCATCACCCAGCCGGTCGGGTTGGAGGGCGAGTTGATGGCGATCACCCGGGTCTTCGGCGTGATCGCCGCCTCGATATCGGCGAGATCCAGGCGGAAGGCGCCGGGGCGGTCCTGGCGCAGCGCCACGGGGACCGGGGTGCCACCCAGCACCTTCACCGTCTCGGCCAGGTTCGGCCAGTGTGGCGCCGGGAAGATCACCTCGTCGCCCGGGCTGAGCACCGCCTGCAGCCCCTGCATGATGGCGTTCATGCCGCCGGTGGTGATGGTGAAGCGGCTGGCCGGCACCTCCACCCCCCAGTGGCGGCGGTGGTAGTCGGACAGCGCCTGGCGCAGCGCCGGCAGGCCCAGCGCATAGGTGTAGCGGGTGTGGCCGGCGCGCATCGCGGCGGCGGCGGCCTCGACCACGAAGGGCGGCGTCGGCAGGTCGCCCTCGCCGATCCACAGCTTGATCACCGCCGGGTCCTCGCGCGCCAGGTCGGCGATCTCGGCGATCTGGTTGACCCCGAGGGCGCGGATGCGCTCGTCCAGGGTGTCGAAGGGGGCGAGGGGCAGGGGGGTGGCGGTGATGGCGGTGCTCATGGCAGGACCTTCGGGCGTCGTTCCGCCTGTGTGGAGGGGCGCGCGGCCGAGCGCAAGCGGGGCGCGGAAGGTGGCGGCATTGCGGTCCACCCTTTCATTGCCGGCCCCCTTGCGCTAAACGCGCCGGCTTATGGAAGCGCCGGGACTGCGTTCGCGGGCGTGGTGGAACTGGCAGACACGCTGGATTTAGGTTCCAGTGGCGCAAGCCGTGGGGGTTCAAATCCCTCCGCCCGCACCACCGGCCGTCCGGCACGAGACTGATTCTTCAGGAGCATGGTGTGGCGATGCAGGTGACCGAGCTGGCAGCCGAGGGGCTGAAGCGGGGCTTTACCGTGGTGGTTCCGGCGGCGGACATCGCCGCGGCGCGCGATCAGCGTCTGGCGTCGCTGGCGAAGGAGATCCGGCTGCCGGGCTTCCGCCCCGGCAAGGTGCCGGCCGCGGTGGTCAAGCAGCGCTACGGCGCCTCGATCATGGGCGAGGTGCTCGAGGAGCAGGTGCAGTCCATCACCAAGACCGTGGTCGATGAGCGCGGCCTGCGCCCGGCCACGCAGCCGAAGATCGAGCTGGTGAAGTTCGAGGATGGCAGCGACCTCGAGTTCAAGATCGAGCTGGAGCAGCTGCCCGAGATCCCGCTGCCCGACTTCTCGGCGATCGAGCTGGAGAAGCCGGTCGCCAAGGTCGGTGACGACGAGGTGATGAAGGCGCTGGAGGGCATCGCGTCCCGCAACCGCGCCATGGAGGACGTCACCGAGGACCGCGCCGCGGCCGAGGGCGACGTGGTCGTCACCGACTTCACCGGCCGCCTCGTGGTCGATGGCGTGGTCGGCGAGGCCTTCCAGGGCGGCACCGGCACCGACATGCCGGTCGAGATCGGCGGCGCCGGCTTCATCCCCGGCTTCGCCGAGGGCCTGGTCGGCATCAAGGTCGGTGAGACCCGCCATGTCGACGTGACCTTCCCGGCCGAGTACGGCGCCGCCGAGCTGGCCGGCAAGCCGGCCCAGTTCGAGCTGACCGCCAAGAAGCTGCAGACCCCGGTCGCCGCCTCGGTGGACGAGGACTTCGCCAAGAAGCTCGGCCTGGAGAGCCTGGACGAGCTGAAGAAGCGGATCGCCGAGTCCCTGCAGGGCGAGTACGACCAGCTGTCGCGGCTGAACGTCAAGCGCAAGCTGCTCGACGCCCTGGCCGCGCAGGCCAGCTTCGAGGTGCCCCCCTCGATGGTCGAGAGCGAGTTCGCCCAGATCTGGCAGCGCGTCGAGGCCGACCTGAAGGCCGGCCGCCTGGATGACGAGGACAAGGGCAAGGACGAGGAGACGCTGAAGGGCGACTACCGCGCCATTGCCGAGCGTCGCATTCGCCTGGGCCTGCTGCTGTCGGAGATCGGCCGCAGCAACAACATCCAGGTGACCAACGAGGAACTGACCCAGGCGATGCGGACCGAGGCCAGCCGCTATCCGGGTCAGGAGCGCCAGGTCCTCGACTTCTTCCAGAAGAACCCGCAGGCAATCGACAACCTGCGCGCGCCGATCTTCGAGGAGAAGGTGGTCGACTTCATGCTCGAGCTGGCCAAGGTCAGCGAGAAGGAAGTCCCGGCCGGCGATCTCTCGGCCGAGCCCGCGGCCTGACCTCTCTCCCCCTGGCTTCGGCCGGGGGGGATGCCATCGCGGCGCGGCGGGGTTGGTCCCGCCCGCCGGAGGGAAGCCGGCCCCGGACTCGCGCCGGGACCGGCTGCCGGAAAGGCCCAGAAGGGCGCGCCACGGTCCGCCCGGAACAGCCCGGCGCCCGGCGCCGGGCAGGGAAGGCGCTTCTGCCGGGGGGTTTGCCCCCGCATTGTCGCGCCCCCCTCTTTCGCGCCGCCGCCGGCTGCCCCATGTTAATCCCGAAGCGTTAGGGTGACGGCGGCAGGCCGGTGCCGGAAGGCCGTGGGCAAAGGGCCCGCGGCGGATCCGGCCCCCCTGCCACCGCGAGAGGATGCACAATGCGGGACCGCGATCCGGTCGAACTGTACAACAACCTCGTCCCCATGGTGATCGAGCAGACCGCCCGGGGCGAGCGGGCCTTCGATATCTATTCGCGCCTGCTGAAGGAGCGGATCATCTTCCTGACGGGTCCGGTCTACGACCAGATGTCGTCGCTGATCTGCGCCCAGCTGCTGTTCCTGGAGAGCGAGAATCCGAACAAGGATATCGCCTTCTACATCAACAGCCCGGGCGGCGTGGTCTCGGCCGGCCTCGCGATGTACGACACGATGCAGTACATCCGCGCCCCGGTCAGCACGGTCTGCCTCGGCATGGCCGCCTCGATGGGCAGCCTGCTGCTGACCGCGGGCGAGAAGGGCAAGCGGTTCGCCCTGCCGAACAGCCGGATCATGGTGCACCAGCCCTCCGGCGGCGCCCAGGGCCAGGCGACCGATATCGAGATCCAGGCGCGCGAGATCCTGTCGCTGCGCAAGCGGCTGAACCAGATCTACGTGAAGCATACCGGCCAGCCGATCGAGGAGATCGAGAAGAAGCTGGAGCGGGACAGCTACATGTCCGCCGAGGAGGCGCGGGATTTCGGGCTGATCGACCAGGTGGTCGAGGAGCGCCCGGCCACCCCCGCCGAGCTGGCCAAGGGGTGAGGCCGGCGGAAGCCCTGCGCCGGGCGAGAAACCCGGCCGGGCTTCCACGGTCTGCCCGCCTGGCGGGAGCGGGGCTGGCGCGGGCCGCCCTGTTTCCGTTCCACTTCCCCCCGGATGACAGGGGGGCTACAGTCCCGCAAGATCGCCCGGCCCTTCGCCGGGGGGTCCAGGAGCGCGCATGAGCAAGTCCGGCGACTCAAAGAACACCCTGTATTGCTCGTTCTGCGGCAAGTCGCAGCACGAGGTACGCAAACTCATCGCCGGCCCGACGGTCTTCATCTGCGACGAGTGCGTCGAGCTCTGCATGGATATCATCCGTGAGGAGCACAAGACGCATCTGGTGAAGTCGCGCGACGGGGTGCCGACCCCGCGCGAGATCTGCAAGGTGCTGGATGACTACGTGATCGGGCAGGAGCACGCCAAGAAGGTGCTCTCCGTCGCGGTGCACAATCATTACAAGCGCCTGGCCCATGGCGCGAAGACCGGCGAAGTCGAGATCGCCAAGTCGAACATCATGCTGGTCGGCCCCACCGGCTCGGGCAAGACGCTGCTGGCGCAGACCCTGGCGCGCATCCTCGACGTGCCCTTCACCATGGCCGACGCGACGACGCTGACCGAGGCCGGCTATGTAGGCGAGGATGTCGAGAACATCATCCTCAAGCTGCTGCAGGCGGCCGACTACAATGTCGAGCGGGCGCAGCGCGGCATCGTCTATATCGACGAGGTCGACAAGATCAGCCGCAAGTCCGACAACCCCTCCATCACCCGTGATGTGAGCGGCGAGGGCGTGCAGCAGGCCCTGCTGAAGATCATGGAGGGCACCGTCGCCTCGGTGCCGCCGCAGGGCGGGCGCAAGCATCCGCAGCAGGAATTCCTGCAGGTCGACACCTCGAACATCCTCTTCATCGTCGGCGGCGCCTTCGCCGGGCTGGAGAAGATCATCGCCGGCCGCGGCAAGGGCTCGGGCATCGGCTACGGCGCCGAGGTGCGCGGCCCCGACGAGCGGCGCACCGGCCAGATCCTGCGCGAGGTGGAGCCCGAGGACCTGCTGAAGTTCGGCCTGATCCCGGAATTCATCGGCCGTCTGCCGGTCATCGCCACGCTCGACGATCTGGACGAGAAGGCGCTGATCGAGATCCTGACCAAGCCGAAGAACGCCCTGGTCAAGCAGTACCAGCGCCTGTTCGAGATGGAGGCCACCAAGCTGACCTTCACCGAGGACGCGATGCGCTCGGTCGCCGCCCGCGCCATCCAGCGCAAGACCGGCGCCCGTGGCCTGCGCTCGATCATGGAGGGCATCCTGCTCGGCACCATGTTCGATCTGCCGGGTCTGGAAGATGTCGAGGAAGTGGTGGTGAACAAGGAGGTGGCCGAAGGCCGTGCCGCCCCGCTGTTCATCTATGGTGAACGGGCGGCGGAGCAGTCTTCCGCGTGAGCCGTACCCGGCAGCGGTGTCCGGGGGGTCCGTCGGCTTTCGCCGCGCGGCTTGCCCCGGCCCCTTGCCGGCCCCATTTCATGGGAATGACGCCCGTGGTGCGGAGCCGTGCCGATGACCGGGCGGACCTGCACCGACTGTCCTGAGTGAGGTCCCCAATGGCGGAACAGAAACCCGAATTGACGAGCGGTGAGCTGCTGCCGGTGTTGCCGCTGCGCGACATCGTCGTCTTCCCGCACATGATCGTGCCGCTCTTCGTCGGCCGCGAGAAAAGCGTCCGCGCCCTGGAAGCGGTGATGCGGGAGGACAAGCAGATCCTGCTGGTCGCCCAGCGCAATGCCGCCCAGGACGACCCCGGCTCCGCCGATCTCTACGATGTGGGCACCGTCTCCACCGTGCTGCAGCTGCTGAAGCTGCCGGACGGCACCGTCAAGGTGCTGGTCGAAGGGGGCAAGCGCGCCCGCGTGCTCGGCTTCAAGGAGACCGACCAGTATTTCGAGGCCTATACGGCCGCCCTCGACGAGGAGCAGCCCGAGGCGCCCGAGATCGAGGCGCTGGCCCGCACGGTCGTGTCCCAGTTCGAGCAGTATATCAAGCTCAACAAGAAGATCGCGCCCGAGGTGCTGGTCTCGATCAACCAGATCGAGGATTCGGCCAAGCTGGCCGACACCGTCGCCAGCCACCTCAACCTGAAGATCTCCGAGAAGCAGGAGCTGCTCGAGATCGCCTCCGTCGCGCAGCGGCTGGAGCGGGTCTTCGCCCATATGGAGAACGAGATCGGCGTTCTTCAGGTGGAGAAGCGCATCCGCAACCGCGTCAAGCGGCAGATGGAGAAGACCCAGCGCGAGTACTATCTGAACGAGCAGCTGAAGGCGATCCAGAAGGAGCTGGGCGAGGGCGAGGACGGCAAGGACGAGTCCGCCGAGCTCGAGGCCAAGATCAAGGCTACCAAGCTCTCCCCCGAGGCGCGCGACAAGGCGATGGCGGAGCTGAAGAAGCTGCGCTCGATGTCGCCGATGAGCGCCGAGGCGACGGTGGTGCGCAACTACCTCGACTGGATCCTGTCGATCCCCTGGAAGAAGAAGTCGAAGGTCCGCAACGACCTGGCCAAGGCCGAGGCGGTGCTGGACGCCGACCACTACGGCCTCGACAAGATCAAGGAGCGGATCCTCGAATACCTGGCGGTGCAGTCGCGCAGCCCGAAGATCCGCGGCCCGATCCTCTGCCTGGTCGGCCCGCCGGGCGTCGGCAAGACCTCGCTGGGCAAGTCGATCGCCAAGGCGACCAACCGCAACTTCGTGCGCATGAGCCTCGGCGGCGTGCGCGACGAGGCGGAGGTGCGCGGCCACCGGCGGACCTATATCGGCTCGATGCCGGGCAAGGTCATCCAGGGGATGAAGAAGGCCAAGACCTCCAACCCGCTCTTCCTGCTGGACGAGATCGACAAGCTCGGTGCCGACTGGCGCGGCGATCCGTCGAGCGCCCTGCTCGAGGTGCTGGATCCGGAGCAGAACGCGACCTTCGCCGACCACTATCTGGAGGTCGATTACGACCTCTCGGACGTGATGTTCGTGACGACCGCCAACAGCCTGCGCATGCCGCAGCCGCTGCTGGACCGCATGGAGATCATCCGCATCCCCGGCTATACCGAGGATGAGAAGGTGCAGATCTGCCGCCGCCACCTGATCCCCAAGGTCACTGAGGCCAACGGGCTGAAGGACGGCGAGTGGAGCGTCACCGACGACGCGCTGCTCGACCTGGTGCGCTACTACACGCGCGAGGCCGGCGTCCGGAACCTGGAGCGCGAGGTCGGCGGCCTGGCCCGCAAGGCGGTCAAGGAGATCGTCTCGAAGAAGGCCAAGAAGGTCGCGATCAACCGCAAGAACCTGGACAAGTATGCCGGGGTGAAGAAGTTCACCTATGGCGAGACCGAGTCCGAGGACATGGTGGGCGTGGTCACCGGCCTGGCCTGGACCGAGGTCGGCGGCGAGATCCTGACGATCGAATCCGTCATGGTCCCGGGCAAGGGCAAGGTGCAGACCACCGGCAAGCTCGGCGACGTGATGCAGGAGAGCGTCTCGGCGGCGCTGTCCTATGTCCGCTCGCGGGCGATCAGCTTCGGCATCAAGCCGACGACCTTCGACCGCCGCGACATCCATGTGCACGTCCCGGAAGGGGCGACGCCCAAGGACGGCCCCTCGGCCGGCATCGCCATGGCGACATCGATCGTCTCGATCCTGACCGGCATCCCGGTGCGCAAGGATGTCGCCATGACCGGCGAGATCACCCTGCGCGGTCGCGTGCTGCCGATCGGCGGATTGAAGGAAAAACTGCTGGCGGCGCTGCGGGCCGGCATCAAGACGGTCTTCATCCCGAAGGACAATGAGAAGGACCTGGCCGAGATCCCCGACAACGTGAAGAAGGGGCTGACCATCAACCCCGTGGCGCATGTCGACGAGGTGATCAACAAGGCACTGGTCCGTCCGCCCGAGGCGATCGACTGGAGCGAGCCGGAGGAGCCTGCGCCGCAGGCCGCCGACGGCAAGGCCACCGCGCCGGCCAGCCTGCCGCATTGAGCGATCCGGCCGGGCCTTGAGCCCATGCCGGTGAAGAAAGGGCCAGGAATTATCCTGGCCCTTTTTTTATGCGCCGCGCAGCGGTTTTCCGGCGGCGGCCCGGGGTCGGACGTTGCGGATATGCACCAAGCGGTTGAGACTGAGGGCGCCGGGGGAGGCGACCCCGCGCCGCCGCCGGCCCGCCGAATTTTGCCGGACGGCG
This sequence comes from Roseomonas sp. USHLN139, assembly GCF_037145735.1. Classification (NCBI taxonomy): domain Bacteria; kingdom Pseudomonadati; phylum Pseudomonadota; class Alphaproteobacteria; order Acetobacterales; family Roseomonadaceae; genus Roseomonas; species Roseomonas sp. USHLN139. The sequence continues at coordinate 231,568 of NZ_JBBCWY010000003.1, forward strand.
CGATGCGGTAGTCTTGGCCAGGGGGATGATACCTGCGGGGACGATACCCACCGGCGAGGCCCGGCCAGAAGGCGGGCGACGCCATCCAGAGTCAGTGATCGAGAGAGTCGGGGGACAGGACCACGTGAACAAGCAGGATCTCGTCGCGGTCGTCGCAGAGACCGGCGAGCTCTCCAAGGCCAAGGCCGGCGAGGTGCTCGATGCGGTGTTCGATGCCATCAGCGAGTCGTTGAAGAACAAGCAGGAGGTGCGGCTGGTCGGCTTCGGCACCTTCTCCACCTCGCGCCGCAAGGCCGGCAAGGGCCGCAATCCGCGCACCGGGGAGGAGATCGAGATCGCCGCCTCCGCCACCGTGCGCTTCAAGGCCGGCAAGGCGCTGAAGGACGGGCTGGATTGACCGGGCTGGATTGACTGTGTGGGGCGGCGTCGCCGCCCCTGATGGGCCGATCGGCGCGGGGTCCCGGATAAGAGCCAGGACACCGCGCCGCCCGATCCGGCCTCTGGAAGGCGCCGGCCCGGCGGCAGAAGCCGCTGGCCGGTACCCCCCGCGGCCCCGCTTGGCCTGCGGTGGTTTTTCCCGCTAAACAGCGGCGACGCTGAGGGCGCTTAGCTCAGCGGTAGAGCGCCTCGTTTACACCGAGGATGCCGGCGGTTCGAATCCGTCAGCGCCCATTCCCTGATGATGGTCGTGACAGGCGGGAGAAGCGGGATGCTTCTCCGGGCGATGTCGTGCGCCCTGTCGCCGCGGGTCCTGCGCGTCTCCTCCTTTGCCGGGCGCCTGGCCCCGCCTTCCCGGGCCGGGACTCGGGGCCGTCAGGCCGCTCCGGGAGCGAAGCCACGGCTCAGCCATTTCTCTGTCATATCAATCCCCGAAAAGGTGATTTTGGGTCGTTGACAGCAGGGGCGCCGGGCCGTATTTCCCCCTCCACGACGGAAGCGGGTGTAGCTCAGTTGGTTAGAGCGCCGGCCTGTCACGCCGGAGGTCGCGGGTTCGAGCCCCGTCACTCGCGCCAGTCGTAACGCAAAAACGCCGCCCTGGATTTTCCAGGGCGGCGTTTTTGTCTTGGCGGCTATCCATCTTTCAATGTTCCGCAAGGGGCTGGGGGCTATGGCGATCCGGGCGCTTGGGAGGTAATGTCCGCCCAGCGTTGCGCTGCGGCATGCCCCGCGGCGTGACTGGCCGTGTGCTCCCCTGTGCACGGCCCTGTTGGGCCCCGGGCCCGAGGACGGACGCACCATGACCCAGCCCCTGCTGGCGAACTATTTCCCGATCCTGGTCTTCCTGGCCATTGCCGGCGGCATCGCCATTGCGATGGTGGGCGGCAGCGTGCTGGCGGCCCGGCAGAAGCCCTATGCGGAGAAGGTCTCCGCCTATGAATGCGGCTTCGAGCCTTTCGACGACACCCGCCGCCGCTTCGATGTGCGATTCTACCTGGTCGCCATCCTGTTCATCATCTTCGACCTCGAGGTCGCCTTCCTCTTCCCCTGGGCCGTCTCGCTTGGGCAGATCGGCTGGCTGGGCTTCCTGTCGATGATGGCGTTCCTGGGCGTGCTGACCGTCGGCTTCATCTACGAGTGGCGCAAAGGCGCCCTGGACTGGGAGTGACCGGCTCATGAGCGCGAGCAATCAGCTGGCCTGGAACCAGCAGGCCTTGCCGCCGGGGGCTGAGCAGGACGCCGTGCTCAACGGCGTCTCCGGCGAGATCGAGGAGAAGGGCTTTGTCGTCGCCAACCTGGACAAGGTGGTGAACTGGGCCCGGACCGGCAGCCTCTGGCCGATGACCTTCGGCCTGGCCTGCTGCGCGGTGCCGATGATCCACGCCTATATGCCCCGCTACGACCTCGACCGCTTCGGCGTCATCCCGCGCGGCTCGCCGCGCCAGTCGGATGTGATGATCGTCGCCGGCACGCTGACCAACAAGATGGCCCCGGCGCTGCGCAAGGTCTACGACCAGATGGCCGAGCCGCGCTGGGTCATCTCGATGGGCAGCTGCGCCAATGGCGGCGGCTACTACCACTACAGCTACAGCGTGGTGCGCGGCTGCGACCGCGTGGTGCCGGTCGATGTCTATGTGCCCGGCTGCCCGCCGACGGCCGAGGCGCTGGTCTATGGCATCCTGCAGCTGCAGAAGAAGATCCGCCGGACGGGGAGCATCCTGCGTGGCTGAGAACGAAACCGCCGTCGCCCCGGCCGAGCCGCCGCCGCCGCCGACGCCCGAGCAGGCGCTGCTGGCCGCCGTCCTCGCCTCCCTGCCCGGGGGCGTGGCGCTGGAAAGCCAGATCGCCCGCGGCGCCGAGGTGGAGATCCGCATCCGCCGCGAGGCGCTGCACGCGACCATGATGATGCTGCGCGACGATCCGCGCTTCGCCTTCGAGCTCTGCATCGATGTCTGCGGCGTCGACTGGCCGACGCGGGCCGAGCGCTTCGACGTGGTCTATCACCTGCTGTCGATGGCGCATAACCACCGCATCCGGGTGATCGTCGCGACCGATGCGGCGACGCCGGTGGCCAGCATCTGCGACATCTGGCCCTCCGCCACCTGGTTCGAGCGCGAGACCTGGGACATGTACGGCGTGGTCTTCGACGGCCAGCCGGACCTGCGCCGGATCCTCACGGATTACGGCTTCGAAGGCCATCCGCTGCGCAAGGACTTCCCGCTCACCGGCTTCGTCGAGGTCCGCTACGACCCCGAGCGCCAGGCCGTGGTCTATGAGCCGGTGAAGCTCACCCAGGACTTCCGCAATTTCGATTTCCTCTCGCCCTGGGAAGGCATGACGACGCTGCCCGGCGACGAGAAGGTGCATCTCAACCGGATCACCCGCGAATGAGCCTCAGCACCGACGACACCCCGGCCTCGGGCGGCACCCGCACCGTCGAGATCGACAGCCACACCATCAATTTCGGCCCGCAGCATCCGGCGGCGCATGGCGTGCTGCGCCTGATCCTGGAGATGCAGGGCGAGGTGGTGGAGCGTGCCGACCCGCATATCGGCCTGCTGCATCGCGGCACCGAGAAGCTGATCGAGCACAAGACCTATCTGCAGGCGCTGCCCTATTTCGACCGCCTCGACTACGTGGCGCCGATGGCGCAGGAGCATTGCTTCGCGCTGGCCGTGGAGAAGCTGCTGGGCATCGAGGCGCCGATCCGCGCCCAGTATATCCGCGTGCTCTTCGCCGAGATCAGCCGCGTCCTGAACCACATCCTGAACATCACCACCTATGCGCTGGATGTGGGCGCGACGACGCCGAGCCTCTGGGGCTTCGAGCAGCGCGAGGTGCTGCTGGAATTCTATGACGCCACCTCGGGCTCGCATTACCACGCCAACTACTTCCGCCCCGGCGGGGTGGCGAAGGACCTGCCGGCCGGGCTGACCGAGCGGATCAGCGCCTGGGCCGAGCAGTTCCCGACCTTCGTCGACGACATCGAGCGGCTGCTGACCGGCAACCGCATCTTCAAGCAGCGCACCGTCGACATCGGCATCATGACCGCCGAGGAAGCGATGGCCTGGGGCTTCACCGGGCCGTGCATCCGCGCCTCGGGCTGCGCCTGGGATCTGCGCCGCAGTCAGCCCTACGAGATCTACGACCAGCTCGATTTCGAGATCCCGGTGGGCAGCCATGGCGACTGCTACGAGCGCTACCTGGTGCGCATCGCCGAGATGCGTGAGAGCCACAAGATCATCAAGCAGTGCCTGGCGCAGATGCCGGGCGGCCCGATCAAGGTGGCGGACAGCAAGATCGCGCCGCCGAAGCGGGCCGAGATGAAGCGCTCGATGGAAGCGCTGATCCACCACTTCAAGCTGTATTCCGAGGGCTATCACGTGCCCGAGGGGTCGACCTACACCGCCGTCGAGGCGCCGAAGGGCGAGTTCGGCGTCTTCCTGGTCGCCGACGGCACCAACAAGCCCTATCGCTGCAAGATTCGCGCGCCCGGCTTCGCGCATCTGCAGGCGATGGAGAAACTGTCCAAGGGCCACATGCTGGCCGACGCCGTCTCTGTCATCGGCAGCCTGGACATCGTCTTCGGAGAGATCGACCGGTGAGCGCCCCGCATTCCCATTCTCACCAGGCCCATCAGCACGAGGAGCCGGCGAGCTTCGCCTTCGACGCCGACAGCGAGGCGCAGATCGCCAAGATCCTGGCGCGCTATCCCGAGGGCAAGCAGGCCAGCGGCGTGATCCCGCTGCTCTATGTGGCGCAGAAGCAGATGGGCCGGCTGACCGGCAGCGCCTGGGTGCCGCGCATCGCCATGGACACCATCGCGGAGCGGCTCGGCATGGCGCCGATCCGCGTCTATGAGGTGGCCACCTTCTACTTCATGTTCAACACCAAGCCGATCGGCCGCTTCCACCTGCAGGTCTGCGGCACGACGCCCTGCTGGCTGCGCGGCTCGGACGAGGTGCTGCGCGCCTGCAAGGAGCACGGCCACCTCAAGGGCTATGGCGACACCAGCGAGGACGGCCTCTTCACCATGACCGAGGTGGAGTGCCTGGGCGGCTGCGTCAACGCGCCGATCCTGCAGGTGGATGACGACTACTACGAGGACATGGACTACGAGACGACGGTCCAGCTGCTCGAGGCGCTGAAGCGCGGCGAGCGGCCGGTGCCGGGCAGCATGAAGGGCCGCCAGGGCAGCGCGCCGATCGGCGGGCCGGAGACCGTGCTCGACATCCCGATGGATGACGCCGCCCGGACCCTGGGGAAGGAGTGAGACCATGGCGCTGAGCGACAAGGACCGCATCTTCACCAACCTCTACGGCCTGCATCCGTGGAACCTGAAGGATGCCCGGCGCCGCGGCAGCTGGGACGGCACCGCGGCGATCATCGCCAAGGGCCGTGACTGGATCATCGAGGAGATGAAGCAGTCCGGCCTGCGCGGCCGCGGCGGCGCCGGCTTCCCGACCGGCATGAAGTGGTCCTTCATGCCGAAGTCGAACCCGGACGGGCGCCCCTCCTACCTGGTCGTCAATGGCGACGAGTCGGAGCCGGGCACCTGCAAGGACCGCGACATCATCCGCAACGATCCGCACCTGCTGATCGAGGGCTGCCTCTATGCCGGCGTCGGCATGGGCGCGCATGCGGGCTACATCTATGTCCGCGGCGAGTACTACAACGAGATCCAGGTCCTGCAGGCCGCGATCGACGAGTGCTATGAGGCAGGCCTGCTCGGCAAGAACGCCGCCGGTTCGGGCTGGGATTTCGACCTCTACGTGCATCGCGGCGCCGGCGCCTATATCTGCGGCGAGGAGACGGCGCTGATCGAGAGCCTCGAGGGCAAGAAGGGGATGCCGCGGCTGAAGCCGCCTTTCCCGGCCGCCGTCGGCCTCTATGGCTGCCCGACCACCGTGAACAACGTGGAGACCATCGCCGTCGTTCCCGCCATCCTGAAGCGCGGTGCCAGCTGGTTCTCCAGCTTCGGCCGCCCGAAGAATGTCGGGACGAAAATCTTCTGCATCCAGGGCCATGTGAACAAGCCCTGCAACGTGGAAGCCGAGATGAGCATCCCGATGCGGGAGCTGATCGACCGCTATGCTGGCGGCGTGCGCGGCGGCTGGGACAATCTGCTGGCGGTGATCCCCGGCGGCTCGTCCACCCCGCTGCTGCCCAAGCATATCTGCGACGACGTGCTGATGGATTTCGACGCGCTGCGCGAGCACAAGTCGGGCCTGGGCACCGCCGGCGTGATCGTCATGGACAAGTCCACCGACATCATCAAGGCGATCGCGCGCCTCGCGCATTTCTACAAGCATGAGAGCTGCGGCCAGTGCACCCCCTGCCGCGAGGGCATGGGCTGGCAGAAGCGCCTGATGGACCGCATGGTCGAGGGCCGCGCCGAGCTCGCCGAGATCGACGTGCTGGAAAGCGTCACGCGGCAGATCGAGGGCCACACCATCTGCGCGCTGGCCGATGGCGGCGTCTGGCCGGTGCAGGGCCTGATCCGGCACTTCCGGCCGCTGATGGAAGAGCGCATCCGGGACTATCACGCCAGGAAACACAGCGGCGCGATGCCGCTGGCGGCGGAGTAAGCGAGCATGGCCAAGGTCACAGTCGACGGGATCGAGATCGAGGTCCCGAACGGCGCCACCGTGCTGCAGGCCTGCGAGGCCGCTGGCAAGGAAATCCCGCGCTTCTGCTACCATGAGCGCCTGTCGGTCGCCGGCAATTGCCGCATGTGCCTGGTCGAGGTGGAGAAGGCGCCGAAGCCGGTGGCTTCCTGCGCCTATCCGGTCGCCGATGGCATGAAGGTCTTCACCGACTCTGCGATGGTGCGCAACGCCCGTCGCAACGTCATGGAATTCCTGCTGATCAACCACCCGCTCGACTGCCCGATCTGCGACCAGGGCGGCGAGTGCGACCTGCAGGACCAGGCGACCGCCTATGGCGGGCAGGGCGGCCGTTACCGCGAGCAGAAGCGCGCGGTGAAGGACAAGTATATGGGTCCGCTGGTCAAGACGATCATGACCCGCTGCATCCAGTGCACCCGCTGCATCCGCTTCGCCACCGAGGTCGCCGGCGTCCCCGAGCTGGGCGCGACGGGCCGCGGCGAGGACATGCAGATCGGCACCTATGTCGAGAAGGCGCTGTCCACCGAGCTCTCGGGCAACCTGATCGACATCTGCCCGGTCGGCGCGCTGACCAGCCGCCCCTATGCCTTCGTCGCGCGGCCCTGGGAGCTGCGCAAGACCGACAGCATCGACGTCCTCGACGCGGTGGGCGCTGCCATCCGCATCGACACGCGGGGCCCGGAAGTGGTGCGCATCCTGCCGCGCACCAATGAGGACGTGAACGAGGAGTGGATGGCCGATCGCGGCCGCTTCTCCTTCGACGGGTTGAAGCGGAAGCGGCTGGACCGCCCGTGGATCCGGGTGGACGGCAAGCTGCGCCCGGCCAGCTGGGAAGAGGCCTTCGCGGCCATCGCCGACCGCTTCCAGGGCCTGAAGCCCGAGCGCGTCGGCGCCGTCGCCGGCGACCTGGTCGATGCCGAGAGCGCCTTCGCGCTGCGCGAGCTGATGGCGGGCCTCGGCTCGGCCAATCTCGACTGCCGGCAGGACGGCGCGGCGATCGACGCCTCGCGCCGCGACTTCTACCTGTTCAACAGCGGCATCGCCGGCATCGACGAGGCCGATGCGCTGCTGATCATCGGCAGCAACCCGCGCCAGGAAGCGCCGGTGCTCAACGCGCGCATCCGCAAGCGCTGGGCCTCGGGCGCGCTGAAGGTCGGTTATGTCGGGCCGCAGGGTCTGAACCTGACCTACAAGGCGCAGCATCTGGGTGAGGGGCCTGCCGCGCTGGCAGCCCTGCAGGCCGGTGAGGGCTTCGCCGAGGTGCTGAAGGGCGCCTCCAAGCCGATGATCATCCTGGGCCGTGCGGCGATCGCGCGGGCCGATGGCGCGGCGGTGCTGGCCGCGGCCTGGGCGCTGGCCGAGTCCGTCGGCGCGCTGACCCCGGAATGGCACGGCTTCAACCTGCTGCACCTGTTCGGCGGCCAGGTCGGCGCGCTGGATGCCGGCTTCCTGCCGGGTCCGGGGGGCAAGGACCTGCCGGCGATGCTGTCGGGCGGCATGGACGCGCTCTGGCTGCTCGGCGCCGACGGCTTCGACCCGGCGCTGATCCCGGCCGGGACCTTCGTGGTCTATCAAGGCCATCACGGCGACCGCGCGGCCAGCCGCGCCGACGTGATCCTGCCGGGCGCCGCCTATCCGGAGAAGGAAGGCACCTACGTCAACACCGAGGGCCGCGCCCAGCGCGGCCGCCTGGCGCTGCACCCGCCGGGCGAGGCGCGGGAGGACTGGCGCATCGTCCGCGCCGCCGGCGCCGCCCTCGGCGTGCCGCTGGCCTTCGACACGCTGGACGCGCTGCGCGCCCGGCTGGTCGCCGCCAACCCGGTCTTCGGCATGATCGATGGCCGCGTCGCCGGCGGCTGCCTGGACACCACCGGCCCGGCGGCCGGCGGCGCCCCGCTCGGTCATGACAATTTCACCCTGCCGGTCACCGATTACTGGCAGGCGGATGCGATCAGCCGCGCCTCGGAGACGATGGCCGAGTGCAGCCGCATCTACAACGACGCCTCGCCCAAGCTGGCGGCGGAGTAACGGGCCATGGACGCTTTCCTCGCTTCCCCGATCGGGATCCTGGCCATCACCGTGGCGCAGACCCTGGCGCTGCTGGTGCCGCTGCTGATCGGCGTCGCCTACATGACCTATGCCGAGCGCAAGGTGATGGCGGCGATGCAGATGCGCGTCGGCCCGAATGTGGTCGGCCCCTTCGGCCTGCTGCAGCCCTTCGCCGACGCGCTGAAGATGCTGCTGAAGGAGACCATCATCCCGGCCGGCGCCAGCCGGGCGCTGTTCATCCTGGGCCCGATGCTGACCCTGGTGCTGGCGCTGATCGCCTGGGCGGTGATCCCGGTGAATGACGGCTGGGCGATCGCCGACATCAATGTCGGCGTGCTCTATTTGCTGGCGATCTCCTCGCTCGGCGTCTACGGCATCGTCATCGCCGGCTGGGCCTCGAACTCGAAATACGCCTTCCTGGGCGCGCTGCGCTCGGCGGCGCAGATGGTCTCCTATGAAGTCTCGATGGGCCTGGTCATCGTCACGGTGCTGCTCTGCGTGGGCAGCCTGAACCTGACGGAGATCGTGCGGGCGCAGAGCACGGTGTGGTTCGCCATCCCGCTCTTCCCGATGTTCATCATCTTCTTCATCTCGACCCTGGCGGAGACCAACCGTCCGCCCTTCGACCTGGCGGAAGGCGAGTCGGAACTGGTGGCGGGCTTCATGGTGGAATATTCCTCCATGACCTACGCGCTGTTCTTCCTCGGCGAATACGCCAACATGATCCTGATGTCGGCAATGACCACCATCCTGTTCCTGGGTGGCTGGCTGCCGCCGATGGACATCGCGCCCTTCAACTGGGTGCCGGGGCCGATCTGGTTCATCCTGAAGATCTGCCTCTGCCTGTTCACCTTCGTCTGGGTGCGCGCGACCTTCCCGCGCTACCGTTACGACCAGCTGATGCGGCTGGGCTGGAAGATCTTCCTGCCCTTCAGCCTGGGCTGGCTGATCCTGACGGCCTTCGTGCTGAAGATCATGGGCTGGCTGCCGGCATGACCTGGTCCAACCCCCTGCTGGTCATGATGACGGACCTTGTCCAAATGGAGAGCGCGGGCTACCCCCGCGCCGCGAGGTGAGTGATGGCAAGTCTTGACCGGATGGCGCGCAGCCTGCTGCTGGCCGAGCTGGCCTCGGGCATGGCGCTGACGCTGAAGTATTTCTTCAAGCCGAAGAGCACCATCAGCTACCCCTTCGAGAAGACGGCGCTGTCGCCGCGCTTCAAGGGCGAGCATGCGCTGCGCCGCTACGCCAATGGCGAGGAACGCTGCATCGCCTGCAAGCTCTGCGAGGCGGTCTGCCCGGCGCTGGCCATCACCATCGAGGCCGAGCCGCGCGAGGACGGCTCGCGCCGCACCACGCGCTACGACATCGACATGACGAAGTGCATCTATTGCGGCCTGTGCGAGGAAGCCTGCCCGGTGGATGCCATCGTCGAGGGGCCGAATTTCGAGTTCGCGACCGAGACCCGGGCGGAGCTGATCTATGACAAGGATCGGCTGCTCTCGAATGGCGACCGGTGGGAGCCGGAAATCGCCAAGCGCCTCGAGCTCGACGCGCCCTACCGCTGAGTTCTGCGGCGGGGGTGGGTCCGGTCGTGCCATCCCCGCGGCTTTCCTTCACGGCCCCGTCCTCCTGCCAGGACGGCTTTCTCGGAACGGTGCCATGATGCTGCATCTGCACGCGGGCGGGCTGCGATGATCGCCGCACTCGCCTTCTATGTCTTCGCGGCCATCTTGATCGCTTCCGCGGTCATGGTCGTGACCAGCCGCAACCCCGTGCACAGCGTGCTGTTCCTGATCCTGGCGTTCTTCAACGCCTCGGCGCTGTTCCTGCTCGCAGGGGCCGAGTTCCTGGCGATGATCCTGGTCATCGTCTATGTGGGCGCGGTCGCGGTCCTGTTCCTGTTCATCGTCATGATGCTGGACATCGACTTCAGCCGGCTGCGGGAAGGCTTCCAGCGCTACGCGCCGATCGGCGCGGTGATCGGGGCGATCCTCTTCCTCGAGCTGCTCTTCGTCTTCGGCTCCTGGCAGTTCGCGCCGGAGGCCAACAGCCTGCGCATGAACGCGGCGCCGGAGAGCGGGATCAGCAACACGGCCGCTCTGGGCCAGCTGATCTACACGGATTACATCTTCCTGTTCCAGCTGGCCGGGCTGATCCTGCTGGTCGCCATGATCGGCGCCATCGTGCTGACGCTGCGCGACAAGCCGGCGAACAGCCGCCGCCAGGACATCGCGACCCAGGTCGCCCGCGGCGAGGCGGTGACGCTGACCTCGGTGCCCTCGCGCAAGGGCCTGGCCGAGCTCGGCATCGTCCGCCGGCCGCTGCCGGCGCCGCCCAAGCCCAAGGCGATCCATGGCCACGGCCATGGTCACGACGATCATGGGCACGGGCCTGGGCACGGGCATGACGACCACGGCCATGGTGGCCATGGCCATGACGACAAGCATGGCGGGGGGCATCACTGATGCTGACCATCGGCCTCGGCCACTACCTGACGGTCAGCGCGATCCTCTTCGTGCTGGGCATCTTCGGCATCTTCATGAACCGCAAGAATGTCATCGTCATCCTGATGTCGCTGGAGCTCATCCTGCTCTCGGTGAACCTGAACATGGTGGCCTTCTCCTCGGCCCTGCAGGACCTCACCGGGCAGATCTTCGCGCTCTTCGTGCTGACCGTCGCGGCCGCGGAAGCCGCCATCGGCCTGGCCATCCTCGTCATCTACTTCCGCAACCGCGGCAGCATCGAGGTGGAGGACGTCTCCACCCTGAAGGGTTAGCCCAATGTTCGTCGGTGCTGTCTTCCTGCCGCTGCTGGGTTCGATCATCGCCGGTCTTTTCGGCCGGCTGATCGGCGACCGCGCGGCGCAATGGGCGACCGTGATCTGCATGGCGCTGGCCGCCTTCTGCGGATTGTCCTCCTTCGCCCAGGTGGCCTGGGGCCATGCCCCGGCCACGGTCGATATCGTGACCTGGCTGGATGTCGGCGGGCTGCAGTTCTCCTGGGCGCTGCGCTACGACACGCTGTCGGTCGTCATGGTCGGCATGGTCACGCTCGCCTCGACCATGATCCACCTCTACAGCGTGGGCTACATGTCGCATGACGCGACGATCCCGCGCTTCTTCAGCTACCTGTCGCTCTTCACCTTCATGATGCTCATGCTGGTGACCGCCGATAACCTGGTCCAGCTGTTCTTCGGCTGGGAAGGCATCGGCCTCGCGAGCTACCTGCTGATCGGCTACTGGTACGAGAAGGAAAGCGCCAACCGCGCGGCGATGAAGGCCTTCATCGTCAACCGCGTCGGCGACCTGTTCTTCATGCTCGGCATGGCGCTGACCTTCTGGACCTTCGGCTCCGTCGAGTTCGCGACCATCTTCCAGGGCATCGAGGCCGCCCAGCAGGTGACCTTCGCCGGCTATCCGGCGCTCGAGGTGATCGCGCTGCTGCTGTTCCTGGGCGCCATGGGCAAGTCGGCGCAGATCGGCCTGCACACCTGGCTGCCGGACGCGATGGAAGGCCCGACGCCGGTCTCCGCGCTGATCCATGCGGCGACGCTGGTGACGGCGGGCGTGTTCCTGATGGCGCGCATGTCGCCGGTCATCGAATACGCGCCGAACGTGCTGGGCTTCATCACCGTGATCGGCGCCACCACGGCGCTGTTCGCCGCCTCCGTCGGCATGGTGCAGAACGACATCAAGCGGGTCATCGCCTATTCGACCTGCTCGCAGCTCGGCTACATGTTCTTCGCCATCGGCGTCGGCGCCTATCAGGCGGCGGTGTTCCACCTGTTCACGCATGCCTTCTTCAAGGCGCTGCTGTTCCTCTCGGCCGGCTCGGTGATCCACGCCATGTCGGACGAGCAGGACATCCGCAAGATGGGCGGGATCTGGAAGAAGATCCCGATCACCTACGCGATGTTCTGGATCGGCAGCCTGGCGCTGGCCGGCGTGCCCTTCTTCGCCGGCTACTACTCGAAGGACTTCGTCCTCGAGGCGGCCTTCGCCGGCCATGGCTGGACCGCCAAGTATGCCTTCGTCTGCGGCATCCTGGCCGCCTTCCTGACCGCCTTCTACTCCTGGCGGCTGATCATCATGACCTTCCACGGCACGCCGCGGGCCGACCATCACACGATGGAGCACGTGCATGAGAGCCCGGCGGTCATGCTGATCCCGCTCTTCGTGCTGGCGCTGGGCGCGCTGTTCACCGGCGCCTATTTCGCCGAGGATTTCGTCGGCCATCACTGGCAGGCCTTCTGGAACGGCTCGATCGTCAACGCGCCGCACAACCACATCATGCACGACGCGCATGAGGTGCCGGGCTGGGTGCCGGTGGCGCCGACCATCGTCGGCGCGCTGGGCATCGCGCTCGCCTATCTCTGCTACATGTTCGTCCCCTCCATCCCGGGGAAGGTGGCGGCGGCCGTGCCCGGCCTGTACCGCTTCCTGCTGAACAAGTGGTATTTCGACGAGCTCTATGACCGGATCTTCGTCCAGCCCGCGCGTCGCCTGGCGCAGGTGCTGTGGAAGACCGGCGACGTGAAGATCATCGACGGCATGCCGAACGGCGCCGCCCGGCTGACGGTCCAGGCCTCCGGCCGGATGGTGCGGCTGCAGTCGGGGCGGGTGGCGAACTACGCCTTCGCGATGATCATCGGGCTCGTCCTCTTCGTCAGCATCTTCCTGTTTGGGGTCGGTCGATGAACGCCGCGGGTTTCCCCCTGCTCTCGCTGCTCACCTTCCTGCCGCTGCTGGGCGCGGGCATCCTGCTCTTCGTCCGCGGCGACGAGCAGGCGGTGGCGGCCAATGCGCGCTGGACGGCGCTCTGGACCAGCCTGATCACCTTCGGCCTGTCGCTGATCCTGTGGTTCCAGTTCGACAAGACGACCGCGGACTTCCAGTTCGTCGAGCGGCTGGACTGGATGCCGGAATTCGGCCTGGGCTATCACATGGGGGTGGACGGCATTTCCGTCCTCTTCGTGCTGCTGTCGACCGCGCTGACGCCGCTCTGCATCCTCTCCTCCTGGGAGGCGATCCAGAGCCGGGTGCGCGAGTACATGATCGCCTTCCTGGTGCTCGAGACGATGATGATCGGCATGTTCAGCTCGCTGGACATGGTGATGTTCTACATCTTCTTCGAGGGCGTCCTGATCCCGATGTTCCTGATCATCGGCGTCTGGGGCGGGGCGCGCCGGGTCTATGCGGCCTACAAGCTGTTCCTCTACACGCTGCTCGGCTCGCTGCTGATGCTGCTGGCGCTGCTGGCGCTCTGGTATGCCGCCGGCACCACCTACATCCCGGCGCTGTTCGAGCTGCGCATCGCGCCGCATGTCCAGGTCTGGCTGTTCCTGGCCTTCTTCGCCTCCTTCGCGGTGAAGGTGCCGATGTGGCCGGTGCACACCTGGCTGCCGGACGCGCATGTCGAGGCGCCGACGGCGGGCTCGGTCATCCTGGCCGGCGTGCTGCTGAAGATGGGCGCCTATGGCTTCCTGCGCTTCTCGCTGCCGCTGCTGCCGCAGGCGGTGGAGTGGTTCGCGCCGCTGATCTTCGCGCTCTCCGTCATCGCCGTGGTCTATACCTCGCTGGTGGCGCTGGCCCAGGAGGACATGAAGAAGCTGATCGCCTATTCCTCGGTCGCCCATATGGGCATCGTGACGATCGGCATCTTCACCATGAACCACCAGGGCATCTCGGGCGCGATCTTCCAGATGCTGAGCCATGGCGTGGTCTCGGGCGCGCTGTTCCTCTGCGTCGGCGTGCTCTACGACCGCGTCCATAGCCGCGAGATCCTGCGCTATGGCGGCGTCGCCAAGATCATGCCGGTCTATGCCGCGGTGTTCATGCTGTTCACCATGGGCTCGGTGGCACTCCCCGGCACCGCCGGCTTCCCCGGCGAGTTCCTGGTGATCGTCGGCGCCTGGCATGCCAACCCCTGGGTCGCCTTCGGCGCGGCGCTGGGGATGATCCTGGGCGCTGCCTACATGCTGTGGCTGTACCGTCGGGTGATCTTCTCGCGCATCACGCGGGATGACCTGCGGGTGCTGCTCGACCTCAGCCCGCGCGAGGTGGTCACCTTCGCGCCGCTGATCGTGCTGACGCTGTGGATGGGCCTCTATCCCTCGTCCTTCTTCTCCTTCTTCGAGGTCAGCGTCGCGGCGCTCGTCTCGCGGCATGAAGCCGCGATGGCGCTGCCGCGCCTGGCCGGGATGTGACCGGCATGAACTGGACCCTCATCCTCCCCGAGCTGGCGCTGGCGCTGGTCGGGCTGGTCGCCATGGTCGCCGGCGTGCTGCCGAAGCGCGACACCACCTTCGGCGTCAGCATGGGCGTGCTGGGCGGGCTGCTGCTGGCCGGTGTGCTGGTGCTGGCGCAGCCCGAGGGCAATGCCTTCGGCGGCCAGTATGTCGCCGACGCCTTCACCCGCTTCATGAAGCTGCTGGTGGTCGCGGGCGCGGCGCTGGGCCTGCTGCTGGCGATCGACTGGAACGCCAAGGAAGGCCTGTCGAAGTTCGAGTTCCCGCTGCTGGTGCTGTTCAGCACCATCGGCATGATGGTGATGGTCTCGGCCAACGACCTGATCGCCCTCTATATGGGCATCGAGCTGCTGTCGCTCTCGCTCTATGTCATCGCCGCCTTCAACCGTGACAGCGAGCGGTCCTCGGAAGCCGGCCTCAAGTACTTCGTGCTGGGCGCGCTGGCCTCGGGCCTGCTGCTCTACGGGTCCAGCCTGATCTACGGCTTCTCCGGCACCACCAATTTCGACCGGATCGCCGATGCGATCTCCTCGGCCGAGGGTGCGCCCTTTGGCCTGGTGGTCGGCCTGGTCTTCGTGCTGGCGGCGCTGGCCTTTAAGGTCTCGGCCGTGCCCTTCCACATGTGGACGCCCGACGTCTATGAGGGCGCGCCGACCCCGGTGACCGCCTTCTTCGCCTCGGCGCCGAAGGTCGCGGCGATCGCGCTGCTGGTCCGCGTGGCCGCCGGCCCCTTTGGCGACCTGGTGGCGCAGTGGCAGCAGGTGATCGTGCTCTGCTCGCTGGGCTCGATGATCCTGGGCGCCCTGGCGGCGATCGGCCAGAAGAACATCAAGCGGCTGATGGCCTATTCGTCGATCGGCCATGTCGGCTATGCGCTGATGGGTCTGGCGGTGGGCAGCGAGCTCGGCGTTCGCGGCCTGCTGCTCTACATGGCGATCTATCTCTTCACCAATGTCGGCGCCTTCGCGGTGCTGATCGCCATGCGCCGCAAGGGCCGGGCGCTGGAGGGGATCGACGACCTGGCCGGGCTGGGCAAGACCGATCCGGCGATGGCGCTGGCCATGACGCTGTTCATGCTGTCCATGGCGGGCATCCCGCCCTTGGCCGGCTTCTTCGGCAAGCTCTACGTCTTCCTGGCGGCGGTGCAGGGTGGGTTCTGGACGCTGGCGGTGGTCGGCGTGCTGAGCTCCGCGGTCTCGGCCTACTACTATCTGCGCGTCATCAAGGTGATGTTCTTCGACAGTGGCGAGGCGCTGGACCGGCGTCCCGCGAGCCTGTCGATGGTGCTGGCCGGCACCGGGTTGTTCACCACCTTCTTCTTCCTGTTCCCCGCGCCGTTCATGGCTGCGGCGCAGGCGGCGGTCGCGGCCCTGCTGGGCTGACTTTCTTTCTCGACAGAAAGAAGATGGGGGGTCCGGGGGGAATTCTTTCCCCCCGGCCTTTTGCTTTTAGGGCTGATGGATGACCTGGCGCCTGAGTGTCCACGAGGAATTGCCGAGCACGCAGGACACCGTCCTGGCGGCGGCGGCGGCTGGCGAGCCCGACGGCCTGGCCGTGCTGGCCCTGGCGCAGACTGCCGGCCGCGGCACCCAGGGCCGTCCCTGGCGATCGCCGCGGGGCAATCTCTTCCTGTCCGTCCTGCTGCGCCCGCCCGGCGCCGCGCGGGAACTGCCGCAATGGTCGCTGCTGGTGGCGGTGGCCCTGGCCGAGGCCGTGTCTCACTATCTGCCGGAGGCGGGCCTGCTCCGGCTGAAATGGCCGAATGACCTGCTGCTGGGCGGCGCCAAGGCGGCCGGCATCCTGACCCAGGCGGCGCCGGACGGGGCAGGGGGCATCGCCTGGCTGACCTTCGGCATCGGCGTCAACCTGGCCGAGGCGCCGCCGCTGCCCGACCGTCCGACCGCCAGCCTGGCCGGGCAGGGGATCTCCCCGCCGAGGCCGGTGGACTTCGCCTGGACGCTGCTGGGCGCGCTGGACCGCTGGCGCGACGCCCAGGCGGCGGAAGGCTTTGCCCCCATCCGGGCGGCCTGGATGGCGCGCGGCCCGGCGCTCGGCACGCCGCTGACCGTGCGCCAGACGGGTGAGGCGCTGCAGGGCAGCTATGCCGGCCTCGCCGAGGATGGCCGATTGCTGCTATGCGGCGAGGCAGGGCGCATCGCCGTATCCTCTGGCGAGATCAACGGCTAGACCCGCCGCTTCCACCTTCCCGACCCGCCAGGACCAGGCTCCGCATGCTGCTCGCCATCGATGCCGGCAACACCAATGTCGTCTTCGCCATCCATGACGGCACCGAGTGGCGCGGCCGCTGGCGGATCCGCACCGACGCGGCGCGGACCAGCGACGAATATGCCGTCTGGCTGCTGGCGCTGCTCGGCCATGTCGGGCTGACAGCGGGGCAGATCGAGCGCTGCGTGCTGGGCACGGTGGTGCCGGCGGCGCTCTACAACCTGCGCCGGCTGTGCCGCGAATGGTTCGATTGCGAGCCGCTGGTGGCGCGGGCCCCGCTCGACTGGGGCTTCCCGATCCGGGTCGAGCAGCCGGAGGAGGTGGGCGCCGACCGGCTGCTGAATGCGCTGGCGGCGCACCATCATTACCGCGGCCCACTGATCGTCATCGATTTTGGCACCGCCACCACCTTCGACGTGGTGGATGAGGATGGCGGGTATCGCGGCGGCGTGATCGCCCCGGGGATCAACCTGTCGATCGAGGCGCTGCACAAGGCGGCGGCCCGGCTGCCGCGCATCGGCATCGGCCGTCCGCAATCCGTGATCGGCACGGCCACCGTTCCGGCGATGCAATCCGGCATCTTCTGGGGCTATGTGGGTCTGGTGGAAGGTATCGTTGCCCGAATCCGCGCCGAGCACGGGGGCGCGTTGAAAGTGATCGGCACCGGCGGGCTGGCCCCGCTGTTCGCCGAGGGCACGCCGGTGCTGGAAATCACCGATCCCGACATCACGCTGGAAGGGCTCCGCCTGTTGGCGGAACGCAATCCCGTCCCCATTTTCCAGCGTACGAGTTTGCCTGACGCGCTCCGCCCGGAGGGTGATTGAGCATGCGAAGGCCAAGGAATCTGCCCCGAGGGGCAATGACGACCCATCAAAATTCCCTGTCAAACGACTATCCATTGGCGAGTATCGATGCAATTTCATCAAGAAGACCTGGCCTTCATCCCGCTCGGCGGGACGGGGGAGATCGGACTCAACCTCAATGTCTATCGCTGCGACGGCAAGCTGCTGGCGGTTGACTGCGGCCTGGGCTTCGGCGGCGCCGAGCAGCCCGAGGCCGAGGTCATGGTGCCCGATCCCGCCTGGCTCGCCGACCGCAAGGACAAGCTGCTCGGCCTGGTGATCACCCATGCGCATGAGGACCATATCGGCGCCGTCGCGCCGCTCTGGCCGCAGCTGCGCTGCCCGATCTATTGCAGCCCCTTCACCGCCTCGGTGCTGCGCCGCAAGCTGGGCGAGGCCGGGCTGCTCGGCCAGGTGAAGCTGGTCACCATCCCGCTCGGCGGCCGCTTCGAGCTCGGCCCCTTCGCGCTGCAGTTCATCCGCGTCACCCATTCGGTGCCGGAGCCGCAGTCGATCGCCATCCGCACCCGCCACGGCACCGTGCTGCACACCGGCGACTGGAAGCTGGACCCCGACCCGCTGGTCGGCGAGCCGGCCGATGAGGAGGCCTTCGCCGCGCTCGGCCGCGAAGGCGTGCTCGCCATGGTCTGCGACAGCACCAATGCCCTGGTGGAAGGCCATTCCGGCAGCGAGGCCGAGGTCCGGCGCAACATGACGGCGCTGATCCGCCAGTTGAAGGGCCGTGTCGCCGTCACCTGCTTCGCCACCAACATCGCCCGCATCGAGAGCATCGCGCTGGCCGCCCAGGCCGCCGGCCGGCAGGTGGCGCTGTTCGGCCGCAGCCTGCGCAATGCCGAGGCCTCGGCGCGCGAATGCGGCTATCTGCAGCAGGTGCAGCCGTTCCTGCATGAGGACGACGCCGACGACGTCCCCGATGACCAGCTGCTGATCGTCTGCACCGGCAGCCAGGGCGAGCCGCGCTCGGCCATGGCCAAGATCGCCGCCGACACGCATCCGCGCATCTCGCTGGGCGAGGGCGACACGGTGATCTTCTCCTCGCGCATGATCCCGGGCAATGAGCGTGCCATCCTGCGCATGCAGGACGAGCTGGCCCGCGGCGGCTGCAAGGTGATGACCGCCGACGACCACATGGTGCACGTCTCCGGCCATCCGGCGCGCGACGAGCTGAAGAAGCTCTACAGCCTGGTCAAGCCGCGCTTCGCCGTGCCGGTGCATGGCGAGTGGCGCCACCTGCAGGAACACGCCGCCCTGGCCCGCGAGATGGGCTCGACCCCGGTGCTGGTGGAGGATGGCGACGTGCTCCGCCTGGCTTCGCACGGCAGCAACGAGGCGCCCGACGTGGTGGAAGGCGTCCCCACCGGCCAGCTGGTGCTGGATGGCGACCGCCTGCTGCCGCTGGAAGGCGGCGTGCTCGGCGCCCGCCGGCGGATGCTGTTCAACGGCGTGGTGGTGGCCTCGCTGGCGGTGGACCGCCAGGGCCGCGTGCTGGGCACCCCGCAGGTTTCGGCCCCCGGCCTGTTCGACATGGCCGATGCCGAGCCCGGGCAGATCGCTGACGAACTGGCCCGCGTGGTGGGCGACCTGCCCCCGGCGCTGAAGCAGGAAGACGACCTGCTGCGCGACGCCGCGCGCACGGCGCTGCGCAAGGCGCTGGGGCGGCGGCTGCGGAAGCGGCCGAGCGTGGAAATCCATCTGCTGCGGGTTTGACGGCAGGGAAGACAGGGGAAAGGCCAGGGGAATGAATTCCCCTGGACCCCTTCTTCTTTCTGTCAGACTGCCGTGTCCACGAGGCGACGGGACGCGCTGTTCTTGTAGGCGGCGTCCCGCCGTGAGGCCGGTGCGACGGTTCCGTTGCCGTGCAGGTCGTTGAACGGCCGGTGAGCAGAAAAAAGATGGGCGCAAACCTGTAGGTTTGCGGGGGGAATTCATTCCCCCAACCTTCTCCCTAGGCTGCCTGAATCCTCCCCTGGCGCGCGCGCAGCACCGGCAGGCGCCGCGCCAGGCGATGGGCGGGCTTTTCCACCAGCGCATGGGCGGCGGCGGCGACCGGCAGGGAGATCCCCACCGCCAGAGCGGCGATGGCCTCGGGCGAGGCCTGGCCGAACAGCGCATGGGTCAGCGCCAGCAGCACCGGCAGGTGGATCAAATAGAGGCTGAAGGACACCTTCCCCAGCCAGAGCAGCGCCGGGTGGCGCAGCGCCGTGGCGAAGCGGCCGCCGCGCTGGGCCAGCAGGATCAGCAGCACCGAGCCGGCGATGACGCCGTAGTCATGGGCGACCATGGCCATCACCGCGATGGCGGCGCCGGCGGCGATGGCCTGGATGCGGTCGAGGCGGGGCAGGGGCCGCAGGGCGAGCGCCGCACCGGCGGCGAAGGCGGGCAGGAAGCCGGCGCTGGCGGCGAAGGTCTCGGCCAGGCTGCCGCCCAGCGAGACCTGGCCTTCGGGCATGCCGGCCAGGCGGGCGATGGCGGCGCCGAGCAGGGCGATGGCCAGCAGCAGCTCCGGCCGCCGGCGCAGCAGCAGGGCGAAGGGCAGCAGCAGGGCGATGCGCCATTCATGCACCAGCGACCACAGCACCGGGTTCAGCTGGAAGCCGTCGCCATAGCGCAGCAGCAGGGCCTGGGAGGCGATGTCCGACCAGGTCCAGGGCGTGCTCCAACTGGCGCCGCGCAGGATATGCGGCTGGCCGAGCGGCAGCAGCCCCTGCCAGGTCAGCGATTGCAGCGCCGCCGAGAACAGCACCGCCGCCAGCACCGGCAGGCCCAGGCGGATGGCGCGCTGGGCGGCGTAATGCCCCCAGCCGAGCGGCGACAGCACGCTGCCGGGGCTGCGCGCCTCCTGCCGCAGCAGCGCGCGGGTCAGGACGAAGCCGCTGAGGACGAAGAAGAAGATAACGGCCTGGCGGCCCATGGCGATGGGGCGCAGCGGGGTTTCCGTCAGCGCCCAGTCCAGCCAGGGCGGCGTGCCGTCCAGCGTCAGCCAGGCGTGGTGCAGGACGACGATCAGCGCGGCGATGCCGCGCAGCGAGTCGAGCTCGACGAGGCGGGAAGGAGAGGCAGCCGTCATGGTCTCCCGGTATCCGGACGGGCGCTGCCGGAAACCGGCGCAGGGGCGGTGCCGGGGCAGGGCCAGTGGGGCGCCTTTCCCGAGGGGCGGGCGCGGGCGGGCCGCGCGGGCGCGACCAGGGACGGCAAGGCAACCAGGAGCGCCGCCGCGGGTTGCGCGGCGCTCAGCCGCTCGTGATCGCGCGCCTCGGCCGGGCCACGCTCTGGCCGGAACAAGGGGAAGCGCCTAAGTCCCTGCGCAGGCCGTGGCGGCAGGGGACGGGGGCGATGAACTGGTTCACGGGTTTGATGGTCTATTTCCTGGTCTGGTGGACGGTGCTCTTCGCCATCCTGCCGATCGGGGTGCGGCCGGATGTGGAAGGCGAGGCGACCGGCGGCTGGCGTGGCGCGCCGCGGGCCCCGCAGCTGGGGCGCAAGGCGCTGCTCACCACGCTGGTGGCGACCGTGGTGTTCCTCGGGATCTATGCCGTGGTGCAGAGCGACTGGCTGAGCTTTCGCGACGGCTGGCTGGCAATGCCCAGAAATTAAGCTGTTTGACCGACCTTGCGGCGATTTCTGCACGGAATCGCGCAGAGAGGGCGCCGAAGCCCATTTTTTCGGCGAATCCGGGATGTTTTTGCGTTGCAGCGTAGGGGGCGGCCGGGCACCATCATCGACAGGAAGAGAGCTGGTTCTCTTCCTGCCGTGTGACTGGCGTTTCCTCCCTAAACTCGGGCCGCACCCTTTACGGGAGCGGCCCTTTTTTCTTGGCTTTCCGCCAGCTTAATGGTTTCGGTCCCGGTGCGACAAGGGCCATGTGCCGTGTTGTCGCCGATTTCCGCATGAAAATTGCGCTTTCCGGCCTTCGGGCGCATTTTTGCTGCGCTGCACGCGGATGGCCTGGGGGGCGGCGGCGGGCGGCGGCGCGCCCCTTGGCGCACCCCCTGGCACAAAGCCCCGCGCCCCTCTACCTTCCGCCCGCCGTTTCTGACCGGAGCACCTCCCTTGCGCCTCTCCCGCGCCTTCCTGCCGACGCTCAAAGAAGTTCCCGCCGAGGCCGCCATCGCCTCGCACAAGCTGATGCTGCGGGCGGGGATGATCCGCCAGACCAGCGCCGGCATCTATGCCTGGCTGCCGCTGGGCCTGCGCGTGCTGCAGAAGGTGGCGCAGATCGTCCGCGAAGAGCAGGACGCCGCCGGCGCCCAGGAGATCCTGATGCCGACCATCCAGAGCGCCGAGCTCTGGAAGCAGTCCGGCCGCTACGACGACTACGGCAAGGAGATGCTGCGCATCACCGACCGGCATGAGCGCGAGATGCTGTTCGGCCCGACCAACGAGGAGATGATCACCGACATCTTCAAGGGCTATGCCAAGTCGTATCGCGACCTGCCGCGCAACCTCTACCACATCCAGTGGAAGTTCCGGGACGAGATCCGTCCGCGCTTCGGCGTGATGCGCGGCCGCGAATTCCTGATGAAGGATGCCTATTCCTTCGATCTGGACGCGGAAGCGGCGCGGCTCTCCTACAAGAAGATGTTCGTCGCCTATCTGCGCACCTTCGCGCGGATGGGGCTGAAGGCCATCCCGATGCGCGCCGACACCGGCCCGATCGGCGGCGACCTCAGCCACGAGTTCATCATCCTGGCCGAGACCGGCGAGAGCCAGGTCTATCTGCACAAGGACCTGCTGGATTTCGACGTGCTGGCGCAGACGCCGGATTACGAGGGCGACCTGAACCCGACGGTCGACTTCTGGACCAGCCGCTACGCCGCCACCGACGAGATGCATGACGAGGCCGCCTGGAACGCGCTCGGCGCCGAGTCCCAGGTCTCCGCCCGCGGCATCGAGGTCGGCCACATCTTCTTCTTCGGCACCAAGTACAGCGCGGCGATGGGGCTGCAGGTCGCCGGCCCCGACGGCCAGCCGGTGACGCCGCAGATGGGCAGCTACGGCATCGGCGTCTCCCGCCTGCTGGGCGCCATCATCGAGGCCAACCACGACGAGGCCGGCATCAAGTGGCCGGAGGCGGTGGCCCCCTTCCGCTGCGCCATCCTCAACCTGAAGCCGGGCGATCTCGGCTGCGACACGCTCTGCGAGAAGCTCTATGCCTCGCTGCCGGGCGATGCCGTGCTGGACGACCGCGGCGAGCGCGCCGGGGTGAAGTTCGCCGATGCCGACCTGGCCGGCTATCCCTGGCAGGCCATCATCGGCCCGCGCGGGGCGGCCAATGGCGTCATCGAGCTGAAGCGCCGCGCCACGGGCGAGCGCGAGGAGGTCTCGCTCGAGGTCGCCCTCGCCAAGATCCTCGGGCGCTGAGCCGACCATGTTCGGTGCCTTCGAGCGGAAGGTCGCGTTCCGCTACCTGCGGGCGCGCAAGGGCGAACGCTTCGTCTCGGTGATCGCGACCTTCTCGCTGGTGGGCATCGCGCTGGGCGTCGCCACGCTGATCATCGTGATGAGCGTGATGAACGGCTTCCGCCAGGAGCTGCTGGGCCGCATCCTCGGCCTGAACGGCCATCTGGCGGTCAGCGCCCCCGGCCCCGGCGGCGTGCGCGACTACGACCAGATCGCCGCCAGCATCCGGCAGCTGGCCGGCGTCGCCAGCGCCACGCCGCTGGTCGAGGGCCAGGTGCTGCTGACCAGCGAGGCGGGGGGTGCGACCGGCGGCATCGCCCGCGGCATCAAGCCCGAGGATCTGCGCGCCCGGCCGCTGCTGGCCGGCAATATCCGCGCCGGCAGCCTGGACCGCTTCGAGGGCGACGACGCCATCCTGATCGGCACCCGCCTGGCGCAGAAGCTGGGCATCGGGGTGGGCGGCAAGATCACGGTGGTCTCGCCGCAGGGGCGCAACACGGTGATCGGCACGGTGCCGCGGCTGCGCGCCTATACGGTGGTGGCGCTCTTCGAAGCCGGCATGAACGAATACGACAGTTCCTACGTGTTCCTGCCGCTGCCGGCCGCGCAGGTCTATTTCCAGATGAAGGAATCGGTCTCGCAGATCGAGGTTTTTGTTCATAACCCGGACAATGTTCGCGCCGTGACGCGGGAGATTCTGAACGCGCCGCTGCCTTTCCCCGTCCGGGTGCTGGACTGGCAGAACGCCAACTCTTCTTTCTTTGCCGCGGTGCAGGTCGAGCGGAACGTGATGTTCCTGATCCTGACCCTGATCATCGTGGTGGCGGCCTTCAACATCGTCTCCTCGCTGATCATGCTGGTGAAGGACAAGGGCCGCGACATCGCCATCCTGCGCACCATGGGCGCCACGCGCGGCGCGGTGATGCGCATCTTCCTGATCTGTGGCACCTCGATCGGCGTGCTGGGCACCGCCATCGGCTTCGCGCTCGGCCTGGTCTTCTGCCTGAACATCGAGAGCATCCGCCAGGCGCTGCAGTCGCTGACCGGCACCCAGCTGTTCAGCCCGGAGGTCTATTTCCTGACCAGGCTGCCAGCCGTGGTGAACCCGCATGAGGTGGTGCAGGTGGTGCTGATGGGCCTCGGCCTGTCGCTGCTGGCCACCCTCTACCCCTCCTGGCGGGCGGCGAAGACCGATCCGGTGGAAGCGCTGCGCAA
Source organism: Roseomonas sp. USHLN139 (assembly GCF_037145735.1). Taxonomy (NCBI): domain Bacteria; kingdom Pseudomonadati; phylum Pseudomonadota; class Alphaproteobacteria; order Acetobacterales; family Roseomonadaceae; genus Roseomonas; species Roseomonas sp. USHLN139. The sequence goes on from NZ_JBBCWY010000003.1 coordinate 255,636, forward strand.
TGAGTGAAATCCGCCTGCGCCTGGACAATGTCCAGCGCCACTTCCGCACCGAGGCCGGCGAGCTGCCGGTCCTGACCGGCGCCGAGCTGACCATTGCCGCCGGCGAGATCGTGGCCCTGGTCGCGCCCTCGGGCACCGGTAAGTCGACGCTGCTGCACCTGGCCGGCCTGCTGGAGCGGCCGGATTCCGGCGAGGTGCATGTCGGTGGCCAGCCCACCGTCGGGCTGAAGGACGAGGCCCGCAGCGCGCTGCGCGGCCGCGCCATCGGCTTCGTCTATCAGTTCCACCATCTGCTGCCGGAATTCACCGCGCTCGAGAACATCGTGCTGCCGCAGATGGCGGTCGGCGCGGCCGAGAAGCCGGCGGCCGAGCGCGCCCGCGCGCTGCTGGCCCGCTTCGGCCTGTCCGGGCGCGAGGGCCATCGTCCGGGGCGCCTCTCGGGCGGCGAGCAGCAGCGCGTCGCCATCGCCCGGGCGCTGGCCAACAAGCCCGGCCTGCTGCTGGCCGACGAGCCCACCGGCAACCTCGACGTCGCCACCTCCGACAAGGTTTTTTCGGAATTGCTGGAGGCGGTGCGGGGCGCCGGGGTGGGGGCGCTGATCGCCACCCACAACCCCGATCTGGCGCGGCGGATGGACCGGGTGGTGACGCTGCGGGACGGGCGGGTGGTGCCCGCCTGAGCGCGGAACCTGCACGCGACACCGGAGCGTGCTAGACTAAAAAGATGACCGACAGCTTCGTTCACCTGCACGTCCATTCCGCCTATTCCCTGGCCGAGGGGGCGATCAAGGCGGAGAAGCTGGCGGACCTCGCCAAGGCGGACGGCATGCCGGCGGTGGCGCTGACCGACACCGCCAACATGTTCGGCGCCCTGGAATTTGCCAAGGCCTGCGCCGGCAAGGGCGTGCAGCCGATCATGGGCTGCCAGCTTTTCCTCTCCCGCGGCGCCGCCGACGACCGGCCCGAGGTGCTGCGGCTGGCCCCCGACCCGGTGGTCGCCCTGGCGATGAACGCTGAGGGGCTGGAGAACGTCCAGCGCCTGTCGTCCCAGGGCTTCCTGCGCGACGACCCCTCCGGCAAGCCGACCGTCACGCTGGAGCTGCTGCAGCAGCACGCTTCCGGCGTCTTCCTGCTCACGGGTGGCACGCACGGTCCGCTGGGGCGGCTGCTGGTGGAAGGCCGCCGCGACGCGGCCATGAAGCTGCTGGACGCCCTGAAGGAAAGCTATGGCGACCGGCTGGCGGTGGAGCTGACCCGGCACGGGCTCGACATCGAGCGCGGGCTGGACCCGGCGCTGGTGGCGCTGGCCGACGGCGCGGCGCTGCCGATCGTCGCCGCCAACGATATCTACTTCGCCAAATCGGCGATGTACGAGGCGCATGACGCGCTGCTCTGCATCGCCGAGGGCCGCACGCTGGCCGAGACCGACCGCCGCCGCCTGACGCCCGAGCACTACTTCAAGCCGGCCGCGGCGATGCGCAAGCTCTTCGCCGACCTGCCGGAGGCCTGCGACAACACGCTGGCCATCGCCCGCCGCTGCGCCGTCATGGCCGAGTCCCGCAAGCCCGAGCTGCCGATCTGCCCCAAGGTGCAGCCCGGCATGACCGAGGCCGAGACCGTCCGCGACATGGCCGCGCGCGGGCTGGAGGACCGGCTGCAGGCCCAGGGCACGCCGGAGGAGGCCCGCCCGGTCTATCGCGAGCGGCTGGAATTCGAGCTCAACGTCATCGAGAAGATGGGCTTCTCGGGCTATTTCCTGATCGTCGCCGACTTCATCCAATGGGCCAAGGCGCAGGGCATTCCGGTCGGGCCGGGCCGCGGCTCGGGCGCCGGCTCGGTCGCCGCCTGGGCGCTGCTGATCACCGACCTCGACCCGCTGCGCTTCGGCCTGCTCTTCGAGCGCTTCCTCAATCCCGAGCGCGTCTCGATGCCGGATTTCGACATCGACTTCTGCCAGGACCGCCGCGACGAGGTGATCCGCTACGTCCGCCGCGAATATGGCGAGGACCGGGTGGCGCAGATCATCACCTTCGGCCGCCTGCAGGCCAAGGCGGTGGTGCGCGATGTCGGCCGCGTCATGGGCATGCCCTATGGCCAGGTGAACAAGATCGCCGAGCTGATCCCCTTCAACCCGGCCAAGCCGGTCACCCTGCAGCAGGCGCTCGACGGCGAGCCGCGGCTGCAGGAGATGCGCGAGAGCGACGAGACCGTCGACCGGCTGATGGAGACGGCCCTGGTCCTCGAGGGCCTCTACCGCAACGCCTCGACCCATGCCGCCGGCGTGGTGATCGGCCGCAAGCCGCTGATCGATATTGTCGCCCTCTACCGCGACCCGCGGTCCGATATGCTCGTGACGCAGTACTCCATGAAGTATGTGGAGAATGCGACGCTCGTAAAATTCGACTTCCTCGGTTTGAAGACCCTGACCGTGCTGCAGCGCGCGGTCGAGATCCTGGCCGGGCAGGGGGTCACCATCGACCTGCCCAGCCTGCCGCTCGACGACCGCAGGACCTATGAGATGCTGGCCCGCGGCGATTCCGCCGGGGTGTTCCAGTTCGAAGGCCAGGGGATGCGGGACTGCCTGCGCATGATGCGCCCCGACCGCTTCGAGGACCTGATCGCCGCCGTCTCGCTCTACCGCCCCGGCCCGATGGCCAATATCCCGGCCTATTGCGCCCGCAAGCATGGCGAGAAGTGGGAGCCGGTGCATCCGGCGATGAAGCACCTGGTCGAGGAGACCTATGGCATCCTGGTCTACCAGGAGCAGGTCATGCAGATCAGCCAGGACGTCGCCGGCTATTCCCTCGGCGGCGCCGACCTGCTGCGCCGCGCCATGGGCAAGAAGATCCGCTCCGAGATGGAGGCCCAGCGCAAGATCTTCGTCGACGGCGCGGTGAAGAACGGCGTGCCGGAAGGCAAGGCCGGCGAGATCTTCGACATGATGGAGAAGTTCGCGGAATACGGCTTCAACAAGTCGCATGCCGCCGCCTATGCGCTGGTCGCCTATCACACGGCCTATCTGAAGGCGAACCATCCGGTGGCCTTCCTGGCCGCCTCGATGACGCTCGACCTCGACAAGACCGAGAAGCTGGCCAACCACATGCAGGAGGCCTCGCGCCTCGGCATCAAGGTGCTGCCGCCCGACATCAACCGCTCCGCCGCCGACTTCAAGGTGGATGCGCTGGAGGATGGCACGCCGGCGATCCGCTTCGCCCTGGCCGCGGTCAAGCGCGTCGGCATGCAGGCGATGAAGGATCTGGTGGCGGCGCGCGACAAGGCCGGGCCCTTTGTCTCGGTCGCCGAATTCGCCGGCCGGGTCGATCCAAAGCAGCTCAACAAGATGCAGCTGGAGAACCTGGCCCGCGCCGGTGCCTTCGACAGCCTGGAGCCGAACCGGGCGAAGATGACGCTCTCGGCCGAGGTGATCCTGCGCCGCGCCCAGGCCGCGGCGGAGGAGCGGACCTCCAGCCAGTTCGGCCTGTTCGGCGGCGGCGATGCCCGGCCCGAGCCGCTGCGCATGCCCAATGTCGCCGACTGGCCGGAGCTCGAGCGCCTGACCCAGGAGGCCGAGGCGGTAGGCTTCCACCTCTCCGCCCATCCGCTCGACACCTATAAGGACGTGCTGAAGAAGCTGCGGGTCACGCCGATCGCCCAGATGCAGGCCAAGGCCGAATCCGGCGCCGGGGTCCTGCGCCTGGCCGGCACCGTGGTGAACAGCAAGGAGCGCACCACCCGCACCGGCAGCCGCATGGCCTGGCTGCGCATCTCGGATGCCAGCGGCAGCACCGAGGTCACCCTGTTCTCCGAGATCCTGCTGCGCGCCCGCCCGCTGCTGACCGAGGGCAATGCCGTGCTGGTCACCTGCGAGGCGCGGATGGAAGGCGAGACCCTGCGCCTGACCGCGCAGGGCCTGGAAGGCCTGGACAAGGCGGCCAGCGGCGTCGGCCAGATGCTGCGGCTGTGGATCGACGACCCCGCCGCCATCGACCCGGTGCGCGACATGCTGACCCGCGAAGGCCCGGGCCGCGGCCGCGTCATCCTGATCCCCCGGCTGGGCGAGAGCCAGGAGCTCGAGGTGGTGCTGCCGGGCGCCTGGAACGTCTCGCCGCGGCTGGCCCAGGCGATCAAGGTGGTGCCGGGGGTGTCGACGGTGGAGGCGGGCTGACCCGAAGGCAGGAAAGGCCAGGGGAAGGAATTCCCCTGGACCCCTTCTTCTTTCTGGTCACCGGCCGTTTGGGGGGGCAGCGCTTCGCCGGCCACCACACCAGGGCCTGGCGGCGGGACGCGGCGCTCAGTCCTCGTCCGCCAACACGGCCCACCGCTCATGGTCCCGCCACAGCCCGCCGATGCGGAGATAGCGCGGCGAGAGCCCCTCCAGGCGGAAGCCCAGCCTTTGCACCAGGGCGCGGGAGGCGGCGTTGTCCGGCTGGATGTTCGCCTCCAGCCGGTGCAGGCCGAGCGGGCCGAAGGCATGGGCGATGGTCAGGCGCAGCGCCTCGGTCATCAGCCCCTGCCGGGCGAAGCGGGCCATGCCGTAATAGCCGAGATAGGCCGACTGGAAGGCGCCGCCGACGATCTGGTTCAGGTTGACCACGCCGGCGATGCCGCCGGAACGGGCTTCCACCGCGACCAGCCCCAGATTCGGCCCGGTCAGCTGGCGCTGGAACCAGGCGTCGAAGCCGGGCCGGTCGGTGAAGGGCTCGACCCAGGGGGCGTGGTGGGCGCGGCTTTCGCGGTTGGCCGTGATCAGGGCCTCGGCGTCGCTGGCTTGGGCGGGGCGGAGCGTCAGGCGGGTCATGGCGCGCCACAGTCTGCCGGGCCGCGGCGCGCCGGCAAAGGGGGCAGGCATTCCTTGCCAGCCGGGGCCTCGGCCTCTATATCGGCCGCGCCGGCCCGGGACGTCCCCCGAGCCGGCAAATCCGCACGCGGTGCGCCCTTCGGTCCCGGCAGGGATCAGGGTCCGGTCCCCTGGCTTCAGGGGTCAGCGCCGCGGAGGCTCAACCGGACGTGTTTATCGAAGGAAGGACCGCCAGCATGGCGATGCCCGAAGTTTCCCTGCGTCAGCTGCTCGAGGCCGGTGTCCATTTCGGCCACCACACCCGCCGCTGGAACCCGCGGATGGCGCCGTACATCTTCGGCGTGCGCAACCAGGTGCACATCCTCGACCTGCAGCAGACCGTGCCGATGCTGGACCGCGCGCTGCGCACCGTCCGTGACGTCGTCGCCGGCGGCGGCCGCGTGCTCTTCGTCGGCACCAAGAAGGCGGCGGCCGAGTATGTGGCGGAAGCCGCGACCCGCTGCGGCCAGTACTACGTGAACCACCGTTGGCTCGGCGGCATGCTGACCAACTGGAAGACCATCACGGGCTCGATCAAGCGCCTGAAGCAGATGGACGAGCAGCTGGGCGGCAACACCGCCGGCCTGACCAAGAAGGAAGTCCTGATGCTCACGCGCGAGCGTGAGAAGCTGGACCGCGCCCTGGGCGGCATCCGCGAGATGGGCGGCCTGCCCGACATCATCTTCGTCATCGACGTGGTGAAGGAGAAGCTGGCGATCGAGGAGGCCAACAAGCTCGGCATCCCGGTGGTCGCCGTGGTCGACTCCAACGCCGATCCCGAGGGCGTGGCCTTCCCGATCCCGGGCAATGACGACGCGATCCGCGCCATCAACCTCTACTGCGACCTGATCGCCGGCGCCGTGTTCGACGGCATCAGCGCCGAGCTGCAGGCCTCGGGCGTCGACCTGGGCGCCTCCGAGGAGCTGGCCGAGGAACTGCCGGTGGTCGAGGGCGTTGAGGGCAATGCGGTTGCCGAGGCCGAGGCCGCCGTCGGCGGTGCCGACGCCCCGGTGGCGCCGCAGGCCTGATTGCCGAGCTGAGACAGGACAGGAGCAGATCCATGGTTGAGGTGACCGCCGCGATGGTCCGCGACCTGCGCGACAAGACCGGCGCGGGCATGATGGACGTCAAGAAGGCGCTCGTTGAGAACAACGGCGACGCCGAGGCTGCGATCGACTGGCTGCGCAAGAAGGGCCTCGCCGCCGCCGCCAAGAAGTCCGGCCGCGTCGCCGCCGAGGGCCTGATCGGCACCGCCACCGGCCCGCAGGTCGGCGGCATGGTGGAGATCAACGCCGAGACCGATTTCGTTGCCCGCAACGACCTGTTCCAGAACTTCGTCGCGGAAGTGGCGGGCCTGGTTCTCTCGGTCGGCGACGATGTCGAGACGCTGAAGGCGGCGACCTATCCGGGCACCACCCACTCGGTGCAGGACGAGCTGACCCGCCTGATCGCCACGATCGGCGAGAACATGACGATCCGCCGCGCCAAGCGGCTGCAGGTCCCGTCCGGCGTGGTCGCGACCTATGTCCACTCGGCCGTCAAGCCGGGCCTGGGCAAGATCGGCGTGCTCGCCGCCCTCGAGGCGCCCTCGGAGATCGAGGCGCTCGAGATCCTGGGCCGCCAGATCGGCATGCATGTCGCCGCCGCCCGTCCGGACGCGCTCGACACCTCCGCCGTCGATCCGTCGGCGCTGGAGCGTGAGAAGGCCGTGCTGACCGAGCAGGCGCGCGCCTCCGGCAAGCCGGACGCCATCATCGAGAAGATGGTCGAGGGCCGCGTCCGCAAGTACTACGAGGAAGTGGTGCTGCTGGAGCAGGTCTGGGTGCATGACGGCGAGAGCCGCGTGAAGGCCGTCGTCCAGAAGGCCGGCGCCAAGCTGACGGGCTTCGCCCGCTTCCAGCTGGGCGAGGGCATCGAGAAGCAGACCAGCGACTTCGCCGCCGAAGTCGCCGCCGCCGCCGGCACGGTCTGATCCGCGTCGCGGGCTGCAGGGAAGGGGGTGCTGGCGCAGGCCGGCGCCCCCATCTTTCTGCCCGCCTTCTTCCGGCTTCCGGAAGCCCTGTCCGGGGACGCCGCCCGCGCCGCCATGCTGCGGCGCAAACGGCGTCGCCCCCGGTTTTCTGATCCGGCCGGTGCGGCCCGACGCCGCGACCGCGCTTGCTGCCCCCTCGGCCCGTGCCTATCGTGCCGCGCCCCTTCCTCGCCTCCTGCCGCCGGAGCCCGCATCATGACCGCCCCGATCTACAAGCGCGTGCTGCTCAAGCTGTCCGGCGAGGCGCTGATGGGCAATCGCGACTACGGGCTGGACAATGCGACCGTCCGCGCCATCGCCGAGGACATCAAGGGCGTCGTCTCGCTGGGCGTCGAGGTCTGCGTCGTGGTGGGCGGCGGCAACATCTTCCGCGGCGTCGCCGGCGCCTCCTCCGGCATGGACCGCGCCCAGGCCGACAGCATGGGCATGCTGGCCACCGTGATGAACGCGCTGGCGATGCAGAGCGCGCTGGAGCGGGCCGGCGTGCCGACCCGGGTGCAGTCCGCCATCCCGATGAGCAGCGTCTGCGAGCCCTTCATCCGCCGCCGCGCCGAGCGGCACATGGAGAAGGGCCGGGTCGTGGTCTTCGCCGCCGGCTCGGGCAATCCCTTCTTCACCACGGACACCGCCGCCGCGCTGCGCGCCGCCGAGATGAAGTGCGACGCCCTGTTCAAGGGCACCCAGGTGGATGGCGTCTATTCCGCCGACCCGCGCAAGAACCCGAATGCCGAGCGTTACACGACGCTCACCTATCTCGACATGCTGGCGCGCGACCTGGCGGTGATGGACGCCGCCGCGATCAGCCTGGCACGCGAGAACAAGCTGCCGATCATCGTCTTCAATATCCACGAGACGGGCGCCTTCACCGCCGTGATGCAGGGCGAGGGCCGCTTCACCACCGTCGTGGACCTCTGAGCCCATCCTACCGAGCCTAGCCGAGAAGGAAGCCGCGCCATGGCCGCACCTGCCGATCTGAACACGCTGAAGCAGGACATCGCCCGCCGCATGGAGTCGGGCCTTGAAGTCCTGAAGAAGGAATTCGTCGGCCTGCGCACCGGCCGCGCCTCGCCGGCGCTGCTGGAGCCGATCCGCGTCGAGGTCTATGGCGCCAACCAGCCGCTGGCGCAGGTCGCCAATATCTCGGTCGGTGGCCCCAGCATGCTGCAGGTGCAGGTCTGGGACCGCCAGGCCGCCAAGGCCGTGGAGATCGCCATCCGCGATTCCGGCCTCGGCCTGAACCCGCAGACCGAGGGCCAGACGATCCGCGTGCCGCTGCCGCCGCTGACCCAGGAGCGCCGCAACGAGCTGGCCAAGCAGGCGGCGAAGTATGCCGAAGCCGCCAAGGTGGCGGCGCGCGCCGTGCGCCGCGACGGCATGGAGCAGATCAAGGGCTGGGAGAAGAAGTCCGAGATCGGCAAGGATGACGCGGCGAAGTGGTCCGACGAGGTGCAGAAGCTGACCGACCAGACGATCAAGAAGGTCGATGAGCTGCTGGCCGAGAAGGAAAAGGACATCAAGGCGGTCTGACCGGAAGCATGAGCGCGGCGCCCCTCAACCAGCCTGCTGCCGGCGCCGCCTTCGCGGCCTCCGGGACCGCATCCCCGAGTCCGGCCGGGAGCACCGGCGACCCGGTGCATGTCGGCCTGATCATGGACGGCAACCGCCGCTGGGCGCGCAACCGCGCCCTGCCGCGGGCGCTCGGCCACAAGGCGGGGGTGGAGGCGGTGCGCCGCGCCGTCCAGGCCTGCGCCGATGCCGGCATCGGCTGGCTGACGCTCTTCGCCTTCTCCTCCGAGAACTGGCAGCGCTCGGCCGACGAGGTGCGCGACCTCACCGGCCTGCTGCGCCTCTATCTGCGGCACGAGGTCAACACGCTGGCCAAGAACGGCGTGCGGCTGCGCGTCATCGGCGAGCGCGAGCGCTTCGGCCGCGAGACCATGGCCGCCATCGCCGAGGCCGAGGCGGCCACCGCCCACAACACGCGGCTCAACCTGACCGTCGCGCTGTCCTATGGCGCGCGGGCCGAGATCGCCGCCGCCACGCGCGCCATCGCCGCCGAGGTCGCCGCCGGCACCCTCGATCCCGCGGCCGTCGACGAGGCGGCCATTGCTGCCCGGCTGTCCACCGCCGGCATGCCGGACCCCGACCTGATCATCCGCACCTCGGGCGAGCAGCGGCTGTCCAACTTCCTGCTCTGGCAGGCGGCCTATGCCGAGTTCGTCTTCCTCGACGTGCTCTGGCCGGATTTCGAGGCGGCGCATCTGGACCAGGCGCTGACCGAGTACCGGCGCCGGGCGCGGCGCTTCGGCGTCGGCGCGGGCTGAGCCATGGGCCTGCCGCCGCCCGTCATGCCCGAGCCGCCGGCCGGTTCCGCCGCCGCCGAACCCGCGCGCCGCTGGCGCGACCTGCGCAAGCGCGCGCTCTCCGCCGCCGTGCTGGGGCCGGGCGCGCTGCTCTGCATCTGGCTCGGGGCCGCGGCCTGGACCGCGCTGATGACCGTCGCCATCGCCCTGCTGACCTGGGAATGGGTGCGGATGTGCGGGCTGCGCAGCCGCGCCTGGCCGGGCATCGCGGTGCCCGCCGTGGTCGGCCTGGCCTGCGCCGCCGCCGTGCTGGGCCAGCCGGTCGTGGGCCTCGGCCTGCTGTTCGCCGGCTTCGCGGCGACCTGGATCGCCGCCCCGCGGCTGCGCCGCCGCGGCGGCCCGCCGCCGCCGGCCAGCTGGCTGGCCCTGGGCGTCCTCTATATCGGCCTGGCCGGCATCGCCCTGATCGAGTTGCGGCACGACAATGACGCCGGCCGCGGCAATGTCTTCTTCCTGATCTTCGTCGTCTGGGCCTCGGATATCGGCGCCTATATCGTCGGCCGGCTGGTCGGCGGGCCGAAGCTGGCGCCCTCGATCTCGCCGGGCAAGACGCGCTCCGGCGCGGTGGGCGGGCTGCTCAGCTCGATGCTGGTCGGCTGGCTGGCCGCCGACTGGCTGGTGCCGGGCAATCCGGCGGTGCTGAAGGTGCTGGCCGTCGCCGCCCTGCTCGGCATCGCGACGCAGCTCGGCGACCTGCTGGAGAGCGCGGTGAAGCGGCATTTCGGCGTCAAGGATTCCTCCATGCTGATCCCCGGCCATGGCGGCGTGCTCGACCGGCTGGACGGGCTGCTGGCCGCCGCCCCGGTCGCGGCGCTGCTGGCCTTCGCCGTCGGCTATGGCGTGCCCCTGTGGCGGTGAAGCAGGCGGCGGTGAAGCAGGCGGCGGTGAACGGTTCTCCGCGCCGGGTCACCATCCTCGGCAGCACCGGCTCGGTCGGCCGCAGCACGGTCGCCCTGCTGGATGCCGCGGCCCCTGGCGAGTTCTCGGTCGTCGCCCTGGTCGCCGGCCAGGATGCCGCGGGCCTGGCCGAGCAGGCGCTGCGCCTGCGCCCCGAGATCGCCGTGGTCGGCACCGAGAGCGCCCTGCCAGAGCTGCGGGCACGGCTGGAGGGCAGCGGCATCGCCTGCGCCGCCGGCCGCGCCGCTGTGCTGGAAGCCTCTGCCAGGCCGGCCGACTGGACCATGGCCGCCATCGTGGGGGCGGCCGGGCTGCAGCCGGTGCTCGCCGCGCTGGCCCGGGGCGGCACGCTGGCCCTGGCCAACAAGGAGGCGCTGGTCTGCGCCGGCGAGATCGTGCTGGCGGCGGCGCGGGCAGGGGGGGCGACCCTGCTGCCGGTGGATTCCGAGCACAACGCGCTGTTCCAGGCCTTCGACGCCCGCGAGGCCGGCGCGGTGGAGAAGATCATCCTGACCGCCTCGGGCGGGCCGTTCCGCGAGGCCAGCCTGGAGACCATGGCGTGCGCTACGCCGGAGCAGGCGGTGCGCCACCCGGTCTGGTCGATGGGCGCCAAGATCTCGATCGACAGCGCCACCATGATGAACAAGGGGCTGGAGCTGATCGAGGCCGCCCGCCTCTTCCCGATCCCCGAGCCGCGCATCGAGGTGCTGGTGCATCCGCAATCGGCGGTGCACGGGCTGGTGCAGTACAGCGACGGCTCGCTGCTGGCGCAGCTCGGCACGCCGGACATGCGGACCCCGATCGCCCATGCCCTGGCCTGGCCGCGGCGCATGGCGGTGGACCTGCCGCGGCTCGACCTGGCGGCGCTGGCGCGGCTGGATTTCTTCGCCCCCGATACGAAGCGTTTCCCGGCGCTGCGCCTGGCGCGCGAGGCCTTGCGGGCCGGGGGCGGGGCCCCCACCATCCTGAACGCGGCCAATGAGGCGGCGGTCGGCCTGTTCCTCGAACGGCGCCTGGGCTTCCTCGACATCGCCGCCGTGGTGGAGGAGAGCCTGGCCGCCCTCGGCGCGCCGGCCACCACCAGCCTGGAGGATGTCCTGGCCCTGGATGCGGCGGCGCGGCAGGATGCGGCAGCCCGCGCGGCGCGTCGCGCCGCTTGATACCTGGGAGCGCGGCCCGCCGCGCCGCCTGACTGAGTTGGACGGATCGGGCGGCCCGACCCGCCGCTTGCCCAAGCCCCGACGGCCCCGTGGCCGCGGGCAGGAGACGCGACCTTGGACTCCCTGCTGCATTTCGTGAACGACACCTTCCGCTCGGCCCTGGCCTTCGTGGTGGTGCTCGGCGTGCTGGTCTTCATCCATGAGATGGGCCACTACCTGGCCGCCCGCTGGCGCGGCGTGCATGTCGAGGTCTTCTCGATCGGCTTCGGCAAGCCGATCCGCAGCTGGACCGACAAGCGCGGCTGCCAGTGGCGGCTCTCCTGGCTGCCGCTCGGCGGCTATGTGAAGCTGCACGGGCATGAGGGGCCGGACGACGCGACGCCGGAGCAGCGCGCCGCCTGGCGCGAGGGCGAGACCTTCCACGCCAAGCCGGTGCGCGACCGCGCCATCGTCATCGCGGCCGGGCCGGCCGCCAATTTCCTGCTCGCCATCGTGCTGTTCGGCCTGCTCTACGCGACCGTCGGCCAGCCGGTGCCGACCACCAATGTCGGCCAGGTCACCATCGGCTCGGCCGCCGACCGCGCCGGCCTGCGCGCCGGCGACCGCATCCTCAGCCTGGATGGCCAGCCGGTCGAGCGCTTCGACCAGGTGCAGGCGCATATCCAGCCGCGCGGCGGCCAGCCGGTCGAGATCCGCCTGAGCCGCGACGGCGCCGAAAGCAGCGTCACCGCGACGCCGGACTCGCGCGAGGTCAATGGCCAGACCGTCGGCCTGCTCGGCATCGCCGGCGGCGCGCCGGAATTCCGCCGCATGGACCCGGTCTCCGGCCTGGTCGCCGGCGTGGTGCAGACCTGGGACGTGACCGCGCAGACGGTGGTGGCGCTGGGCCAGATGATCACCGGCAAGCGCGGGCTGGACGAGCTCGGCGGGCCGCTGCGCATCGCCCAGATCTCGGGCCAGGTGGCGCAGCTCGGCATCGCCAGCATGGTCTCCTTCGTCGCCGTGCTGTCGATCAATCTCGGGCTGATGAACCTCTTCCCGATCCCGATGCTGGATGGCGGCCACCTGGTCTTCCACGCGGTGGAGGCGATCCGCGGCAAGCCGGCCAAGCCGCGCACCATCGAGTACAGCTTCCGCGCCGGCTTCGCCCTGCTGATGGTGATCTTCGTCTTCGCGACCTTCAACGACCTCGGCGCCTCGGCGCTGGGGCGCTGGGTGGCCGGCCTGATCGGCTGAGCCGCCGACTCGGCCTCGGCGGGCCTTCTGGGCCCGTTTCCTTGACGTTTGGTGCAGGAAGCGCCCGCCGGCAGAGCTGAACCGGGCCCTTTTCAAGGGGGTGGCGGGCTTGCTTTTTACCCGCTAGTCTCCGGCCGCCCGGGACGCTCTGTTTCCGGCGGACCAACGCTTCGGCCCCCAACCACCGGCCCCGGATCCGATCCTTTGCACGCTACCCGCGCCATCCTGCTCGCCGCCACCTGCCTCGTGCCCGTCCTGCTGCCGCCCGACGCGTCGGCGCAGACGCGCAACCCGCCACGGCGCGGGGCGCCCGCGGCAACCGCCGCCGCGACCGGCATGGTCCGGGCGATCGACGTGCAGGGCAACCAGCGCATCGAGGCGGACACCATCCGCTCCTACATGCTGCTGCAGCCGGGCGACGCCTTCGACATCGACCGGCAGGACCGCAGCCTGCGCACGCTGTTCGCGACCGGCCTGTTCCGCGACGTCCAGGTCACCCGCCAGGGCGACCGGCTGGTGGTGAAGGTGCAGGAGAACCCGATCGTCAGCCGGGTGGCCTTCGAGGGCAACAGCAAGCTCTCCGACGACACGCTGCGGCCGGAGCTGACGCTGCGCCCGCGCGCCGTCTTCACCCCGGCGACCGCCCAGGCCGACCGCCAGAAGCTGCTCGAGCTCTATGCCCGCCGCGGCCGCTTCGCCGCGCGCGTCGAGCCGAAGATCATCGAGCTCGACCAGAACCGCGTCGACGTGGTCTTTGAGATCACCGAGGGCGATGCCGCGCTGATCAGCCGCATCAATTTCGTCGGCAACGAGGCCTTTTCCGACAGCCGGCTGAAGGAGATCGTCTCCTCGCGCGAGGCCGCCTGGTACCGCCCGTTCAGCTCGTCCGACACCTATGAGCCGGAGCGGCTGAACTTCGACCGCGAGCTGCTGCGCCGCTACTACCAGCGCCAGGGCTATGCCGATGTCGAGGTGACCGGCTCCACCGCCGAGCTGGCCCCCGACCGCAGCGGCTTCTTCGTCACCTATACGGTGAAGGAAGGCCCGCGCTATCGCCTCGGCAAGGTCGAGATCACCTCGGCGCTGCGCAACGTCTCGGCCGAGCGGCTGCAGCGCGTCATGACCATCCAGCCGGGCGACGTCTATGACGGCGACGCGATCGAGCGGATGGAGCAGACGCTGATCGACGAGGGCAACCTCGCCGGCGCGCCCTTCGTCGAGATCGAGCCGAAGATCACCCGCAACCGCGACACCAACACGATCGACCTGGTCTTCGCGGCGACCGAGGGCACCCGGCTCTATGTCGACCGCATCGACGTCACCGGCAACACGCGCACCCAGGACCGCGTGATCCGCCGCGAGATGCGGCTGGCCGAGGGCGATGCCTTCAACGCCGCCGCCGTCCGCCGCTCGCGCCAGCGCATCCGCGACCTCGGCTACTTCAACGACGTGCAGATCACCCAGCAGCCGGGCCCGACGCCCGACCGGGTGACGCTGAACACCAATGTCTCCGAGCGCGCCACCGGCGAGATCTCGATCGGCGGCGGCTATTCGACGGATGCCGGCGCGCTGGCCGATCTCGGCCTGCGCGAGCGCAACATCCTCGGCACCGGCGTCGATGCCCGCGCCAACACGACGATCGCGCAGCGCCGCAGCCAGATCGACCTCTCGGTCACCGACCCGTCCTTCTTGGACCGCAACCTGTCGGTCGGCGCCGACGTCTTCTACGTGGTCCGCGACCTGACGGATTATTCCGGCTACGAGGAGCGCCGCGTCGGCTTCAGCCTGCGCGCCGGCTACGAGTTCAACGAGCGGCTGCGGCAGAGCTGGGCCTATACCCTGTCCCGCCGCAACGTCTTCAACGTGAACGACGACGCCTCGATCTACATCCGCGAGCAGAAGGGCGTGACGCTGCTGTCGCAGATCGGCCAGACGCTGACCTACGACACCCGCGACTCCCGCCTCGACCCGCATGAAGGCTACGTGCTGCGCTTCGGCACCGACCTGGCCGGCCTCGGCGGCGACGTCTCCTATGTCCGCACCCGCCTCGACGGCAGCTACTTCATTCCCTTCGAGCGGCTGCTGGGCGATCCGGACTACGTGCTGGCCCTCTCGGCCGGCGTCGCCCACATGTTCAACTACGGCGGCAAGCAGGAGCGGATCATCGACCGCTTCTTCCTGGGCGGCGAGAACCTGCGCGGCTTCGCGGTCGCCGGCGTCGGCCCGCGCGACACCTCGACCGACGACGCGCTGGGCGGCCGCACCATGTGGACCCAGAGCACCGAGATGCGCTTCCCGCTGCCGGTGCCCTCCGAGCTCGGCCTGCTCGGCCGTGCCTTCGTCGATGTCGGCTCGCTCAGCGGCGGCAGCACCGGCGCGAATATCGTCGATGACTCGGCGCCCCGCGTCGGCGCCGGCATCGGCATCTCCTGGCGCAGCCCCTTCGGCCTGATCAACGTCGATCTGGCGCAGGCCGTGGTGAAGAAGTCCTACGACGAAACGCAGGTCTTCCGCTTCGGCTTCGGCACGCGCTTCTGAGCCTATCCTACGGAGTTCCCAATATGGCGCGTCGCGCACCGGCTGCGCTTGCAGCGATCCTGATGTCGTCCACCCTCCTGGTGGGCGGCCAGGCGCTGGCGCAGCAGCAACAGCAGTGGTTCGTCCCCAACCAGCCGCAGCAATCCTCGCCGCCCGCGCAGCGCCCGGCCCAGGCGCCGCGCCAGCAGCCGGCGCAGCGCCCGGTGCAGGCCAACCCGGCGCCGCTGCCGCCCGGCGAGCCGCCGCCGGCCGCCGTCATCGGCATCGTCGACGTGCCCGAGGTGCAGCGCAACTCGACCGCCTTCAACGCGGTGCGCGAAGAGATCGAGAAGCGCCGGCAGAAGCTGAACGACGATCTGCAGCGCGAGCAGGGCCGCTGGCGCGAGGAGCAGCAGCAGCTGGCCAACCAGCGCGCGACGCTGTCGCCGGAGGAGCTGCGCACCAAGGAGCGTGACCTGCAGGAGCGGGTGACCGACGCGCAGCGCATCTTCCGCGACCGCAGCCGCAACATCGAGCAGGCGGCGCAGGCCAGCCTGCAGGAGATCGAGCGCGCGCTCGCCCTGGTGATCCGCCAGGTCTCGGCCAGCCGCAAGGTCAACCTGGTGCTGCCGCGCCCGGTGGTGATCTTCAACGAGCCGGCCTTCGACCTGACCGAGGAGGTCTCGACCCAGCTCAACAAGGTGCTGAAGGCCGTGGCCGTGGCGCCCGAGGAAGCGACCCCCGCGGCCGCCCCGGCGGCGCGTCCGGCGCAGGGTGGCGGCCAGGGCCAGCAGGCGCCGCGGCGGAACTGACCGCCATGGCGGATCCGCGCTTCCACCCGGTCGCCGCCCCGCAGCCGCTGGCGGCCGTGGCCGCGGCGGCCGGGGCGCGGCTCGAGGAGGCGGTGGCGGCGCGGCTGTTCCGCGGCGTCGCGCCGCTGGCCGAGGCGGGCGGCGAGGAAGTCGCCTTCCTCGACGGCCGCAAGCACCTCGACATGCTGCGCGCCAGCCGTGCCGGCGCCGTGCTGCTCACCGCCGAGCTGGCGCCCGCCGTGCCGGAGGGCTGCGTCGCCCTGGTGGTGGCCTCGCCGCAGCTGGCCTTCGCCCGCGTCGCCGGCCTGTTCCACCCGCCCGCCAGCCCGGTGCCCGGCATCCACCCGACCGCCGTCATCGGCGAGGGGGTGACGCTGGGCGAGGGCTGCGAGATCGGCCCGCATGCGGTGATCGGCGACGGCGCCAGCCTTGGCGCCCGCTGCCGGGTCGGCGCGCAGGCGGTGATCGGTCCGGGCGTGGTGTTCGGCGACGACTGCCGCATCCATGCGCAGGCCAGCGCCATCTGCTGCCTGGCCGGGCACCGGGTCACCCTGCATCACGGCGCCCGCATCGGCCAGGAGGGCTTCGGCTTCGCGCCGACCCCGGAGGGCCGTTTCGTCACCATCCCGCAGCTCGGCCGGGTGATCCTGGGTGACGAGGTGGAGGTGGGGGCCAATGCCTGCGTCGACCGCGGCGCGCTCGGCGACACCGTGCTGGGCCCCGGCACGCGGCTCGACAACCTCGTGCAGATCGGCCACAACGTGGTCACCGGGCGGGGCTGCGTGATCGTGGCCCAGGTGGGGATTTCCGGCTCCACCCGGCTCGGCGATTACGTGACCATCGCCGGGCAGGCCGGGCTGACCGGGCATCTGAGCATCGGCAGCAAGGCCCGCATCGGCGCCCAGGCCGGCGTGCAGGGCGATGTGGCCCCGGGCCAGGATGTCACGGGCTCCCCTGCCATGCCGGTGAAGGATGCGCTGCGCGCCGCGCTCTATCTGCGCAAGCTTGGCGCCCGCAAGCCCGTGGCCAAGGGCGGCCGCGGCGAGGATTAGACGACGCCCGGGCGAGGCGGGACGATCCTGGCGCCACCCCGCCAGGCCCCGATCTCCGGGCCGGACTGCGAACACGAGCATGGCGCCGACCGCGCGCCCAGGACAGACGGACTGACGGCATGGACCAGCAAGAGCAGCCTTCCACCGAGGCGGCGCCGAAGCAGAATCTGGACAGCATCGACATCGCCCGCATCATGCGCGCGATCCCGCACCGCTACCCGATGCTGCTGGTCGACCGCATGGTCGATATCGTGCTGGGCGAGAGCGCCATCGGCATCAAGAACGTCACGGTCAACGAGAACTTCTTCCAGGGCCACTTCCCGGCGCATCCGGTGATGCCGGGCGTGCTGATCATCGAGGCGATGGCGCAGACCGCGGCGGTGCTGGTGGTCGAGACCCTGGGGCCGAGCGCGCATGGCAAGATCGTCTATTTCATGAGCATCGAGAACGCCAAGTTCCGCCGGCCCGTCGTCCCCGGCGACCAGCTGCGGATTCACATCAACAAGGACCGTCAGCGCGGCAATGTCTGGAAGTTCAACGCGGTGGCCCGGGTCGACGGCGTCGCGGTGGCCGAGGCCAGCTATGCCGCGATGATCATGGACCGCTGAGCGGATGCTCGAACGCGTGAACGAGACAGAACAGCCCGCCGCCACCCGCCAGATCGATCCCAGCGCCCAGATCCACCCGACCGCGATCGTGGCCGAGGGCGCCAGCATCGGCGCCGGCTGCCGCATCGGCCCCTATTGCATGATCGGCGCCGACGCGGTGCTGGGGCGCGACGTGGTACTGGTGTCGCATGTGGTGGTCGATGGCCATGCCAGCATCGGCGATGCCGTGCAGGTCAGCCCCTTCGCCACCATCGGCATGGCGCCGCAGGACCTGAAGTACAAGGGCCAGCCGACCCGCGTGGTCGTCGGCCCCCGCACCCAGATCCGCGAGCATGCGACGGTCCACCGCGGCAGCGTCGGCGGCCATGGCGTGACCACGGTCGGCGCCGACTGCCTGCTGATGGTCAATGCCCATGTCGGGCATGACAGCACGCTGGACCACCATGTGATCCTGGCCAACAACGTCATGCTCGGCGGCCATGTGCAGATCGCCGACACGGTGTTCGTCGGCGGCGGCGCCGCCATCCACCAGTTCGTCCGCATCGGCCGCCAGGTCGTGGTCGGCGGCATGAGCGGCGTCGAGGCCGATATCATCCCCTTCGGCGCCGTCATGGGAAACCGCGCGCGGCTGACCGGGCTGAACCTGATCGGGCTGAAGCGCCGCGGCTTCCCGCGGCCGCAGATCAACATCCTGCGCGCCAGCTTCCGCAGCCTGTTCCGCCATGCCGGCGAGCTGCGCGACCGCATGCAGGTGGTCGAGGCCGAGCACGGCCAGGACCCGGTGGTGCAGGAGATCCTGGGCTTCATGCGCGCCGACAGCCATCGCGGCCTGTGCCGCGCCCGCCGCGTCACGGTCGAGGATGACGACGCGACCGAGGGCTGAGGCCGTGACGGAGGCCACCGGCGCGCCGCTCGGCCTGATCGTCGGCGGCGGGATGATGCCGCAGCGCGCCGCCGCCGCCGCGGCCGCTGCCGGGCGCCGCCCGCATGTCGTGGTGCTGGAGGGCTTCGGCAATCCGGCCGATTACGCCGCCTATCCGCAGATCACCTGCCGGCTCGGCGCCGGCGGGCGGATGCTGGACTGGCTGCGCGCCGCCGGCTGCCGCGAGCTGGTCCTCGCCGGCCAGGTGAAGCGCCCCAGCTTCCTGGCGCTGCGCCCCGATGCGGGGGCGGCGAAGCTGCTGCCGCGCATCGGCATGAAGGCCTTCGGCGGCGATGATTCGCTGCTGACGGCGGTGATCCGCGTCCTCCGCGAGGAGGGCTTCGAGCCGCTGCCGGCCCAGGCCCTGCTGGCCGAGCTGCTGCAGCCGACCGCCGGCCAGCTCGGCCGCCACGCCCCCGATGCCGAAGCCGTCCGCGACATCCGCCGCGGCGTCGCCGTGGTGCGCGCGCTGGGCGCCGTCGATGTCGGCCAGGGCGCCATCGTGCAGCAGGGGCTGGTGCTGGCGGTCGAGGCGATCGAGGGCACCGACGCCATGCTGGCCCGTGCCGGCGCCCTGCACCGCGAGGGGCCGGGCGGCGTGCTGGTGAAGATCCTGAAGCCCGGCCAGGACCGTCGCGTCGACCTGCCCACCATCGGCCCGGCCACCATCGCCGCCGCCGCCGCCGCCGGGCTGCGCGGCCTTGCCATCGAGGCCAACGGCACCATCATCGTGGACCGCGCGGAGACCATCGCGGCGGCCGATGCGGCGGGACTGTTCCTGCTGGCGATCGACGTGCAGGCTCCGACCTGGAACGAACCCCTCTGAGGAATTCTCCCCCATGAGCAGCTTCCTGCACACCATGCTCCGCGTCGGCGACCTGGAGCGCAGCGTTTCCTTCTACACCAACCTGCTGGGCATGAAGGAACTGCGCCGCAACGACGTGCCCGACGGCAAGTACACCCTGGTCTTCGTGGGCTACGCCCCGGAGAGCACCGGCGCCGGCGTGATCGAGCTGACCTATAACTACGGCGTCGAGAAGTACGAGCTGGGCAATGCCTTCGGCCATCTGGCGATCGGCGTGCCGGACATCTATGCCACCTGCGACGCGCTGCGCGCCGCCGGTGCCAAGATCACCCGCGAGCCGGGCCCGGTGAAGTTCGGCACCACGGTCATCGCCTTCGTCGAGGACCCCGACGGCTACAAGATCGAGCTGATCGAGCGGAAGTCGGCCGAGGCCGGCACCAAGGGTTAATCTTCAACGCTGCCGCCGTCGCCTGGCGACAGCGGGTGAAACGGCCAGAACGAAGCGCGACCTTCCGGGTCGCGCTTTTTTTCGTTCACTCCCGCGCCGCCGCCGCCCCGGCCAGCGATTCCTCGATCAGCGCCCGGGCGGTGTGGCAGAGCAGCCCGTCCGGCGCGCGCAGCGATTCCAGCACGCCCTCCAGCTCCAGACCGGGCAGCGGCAGCAGCGGGCCGCCGCCGCCGTCGAGCGACCGGTAGGCGTGGAAATGCCGGCTCTGGCGCTGCAGCTCGGGGGGATCGGCCTCGCCGAAGGCCAGGGCGAAGGGCTTGCGGGCCACCGGCAGGCGCTGCGGCGAGAGCACCTCGACCTCCAGCGGGTTCAGCGCCAGCCCTTCCTCCAGCCCGGCCAGGTCGTAGCAGCCGCCGAGGCCGAGGCCTGCGGTGACCCGCGGATGCTCCAGCAGCATCGCCGCCAGATGCGCCCCCGAGCCCCAGCCGCAGAGCAGCACCGGCCCGGCCACGCCATGCCGCGGGCCCTGATCGGCCAACCAGTCCAGCGCGCGGTGCATCTGCCGCACGATGCGGGTCAGGCTGGCCGCCGGCGCCGGGCTGTGGCCGGGCAGCGCGGCGGCCCAGCCATGCGCCAGCAGCCCCTGCGCCACGGCGCCCGCGCCCAGCCGGCTGCCCTGCCAGTGGTCGCCCGGCAGCAGCACCAGCACCGGCGCGTCGGGCGCCAGGGCCGGGTAGAGGTCCCAGCGGCATTCGGCGGCGGCGGCATAGGCCAGATCCAGCTTGCCCGGCCGCGCCGCGCGCAGCGCCGCGGAATCGGCCTGGCGCTGCGCGGCGCGCTCGGCCGGGGAGGCGGGCTGGCCGAGGGCGCGGACGGCGCTGCGCGGGCTGCGCGGCGGCAGCGGCGGGACCGCGATCATCGCGGGCCGCCGGCCTGGCAGGCCGGCCCGGGGACCGCGCGCGCCCGCGCCCGCCGGGCGGCAGCCCCTGTCCGCTGCAGCGGGCGGCGCGGCCTCAGGCGGGGACGGCGATGCGACATGGCGGGACCTCCCGGGAATGATGGGCCTCGCATTGCAAACGCCATGCCGGGAAGGCCGCCGCCCGCGGCCGATCCGCCGGGGGGCGTGGCAGAAACGCGACGCCCGCGCGCCATCTGACGTTGCAGGGCGCGGCCCGCTCTTCGCCTGTCCCGTTCCGGCCTGTATAGATGAAGAATTCCTGGCGATCCGGAAGGCCATCGGTGGCAGAATGCCCATCCGGCAGGCGCTCCGCCGGCTGGATGCCCAGTCACCTGATCGCCAGCCCGGTATCCGGGGGGCCGTTCAGGGGAAGTCCGCCGTTCCACGCCGTGACCGCCGCCGGGGGGGAGCGGCAAGGCGATGGCAGGTTTCCGCTCCGCCGCGCTTTCTGCCAGAATCACGCCGACCGAGACTCCGTTTCAGCCACGAAGACCCAGCCAGGACCGTCACCACAGCCGATGTCAGCGCCCGCCCTCAATCCCCGCCTTGAGCCATTCCGGCTGCGGGGCGCGAATTTCAACCTGCTGGTGCTCCGGCTGCTGGACCCGCGCGCGGAGGTGATCGTGCCCGCGATCGCCGACCAGTTCCGCCGCGCGCCCGGCTTCCTGCGCTTCGCACCGCTGGTGATCGGGCTGGACGACCTGAACGTCGCGCCGCACGAGATCGATTTCATCACCCTGGTGAACGAGCTGCGCGCCATCGAGATCATGCCGATCGGCACCGTCGGCGGCTCGCCCGAGCTGCGCGCCGCGGCGCAGGGGGCCGGCCTGCCGCCGGTCCGCGCCGCCGGCGGCAAGGACGAGCCGGTGGAGATGGCCCCGGCCCCGGCCCAGCCCGCCGCCGCCGCGCCGGAGCCGCCGCTGCCGCCGGGCTCGATGCGGCCGACCATGGTGGTCGACCATGCGGTGCGCGCCGGGCAGCGGATCTGGGCCCAGGGCGCCGACCTGATCGTCAACGGCACGGTCAATCCCGGGGCGGAGGTGATTGCGGACGGCAACCTGCACGTCTATGGCGCGCTCCGGGGCCGTGCCATCGCCGGTGGCGCCGACAACATGGAGGCGCGGGTCTTCGCGCTGAACTTCGATCCGGAGCTGGTCTCGATCGCGGGCTACTACGCGGTGCGGGAAGGGCTGACGGATGCCCCGATCGGCAAGCCGGTGCAGGTGCGGCTGATCGGCGAGAACATGCGATTCGACCGGTTGGGCTGAGCCCCAACGAGCTGGCTCAGACTGATTGGAACAGAGGGAGATACTCATGGCGCAAGTGATCGTGGTGACGTCCGGCAAGGGAGGGGTCGGCAAGACCACAAGCTCCGCCGCCTTCGCCACCGGTCTCGCCCAGAGCGGCAAGAAGACGGCGGTCATCGACTTCGACGTCGGTCTGCGCAACCTCGACCTGATCATGGGCGTCGAGCGGCGCGTCGTCTTCGACATCGTCAATGTGATCAACGGCGAGGCCAAGCTCAACCAGGCGCTGATCCGCGACAAGCGGGTCGACACGCTGTCGATCCTGCCGGCCAGCCAGACGCGGGACAAGGATGCGCTGACCCGCGAGGGCGTCGCCCAGATCATCGAGGAGCTGAGCCAGGATTTCGACTACATCCTGTGCGACAGCCCGGCCGGCATCGAGAAGGGCGCCCTGCTGGCGCTGTATTTCGCCGACCAGGCGATCGTGGTGACCAACCCGGAGGTCTCCTCGGTGCGCGATTCCGACCGCATCCTCGGCGTGCTGCAGTCCAAGTCGCGCCGCGCCGAGGAGAAGAAGGACCCGGTCAAGGAGCATCTGCTGGTCACCCGCTACGACGCCAACCGCGTCGAGCGCGGCGAGATGCTGAAGCTCGAGGATATCCGCGAGATCCTGGCGATCCCGCTGCTGGGCGTCATCCCGGAGAGCGAGAGCGTGCTGAAGGCCTCGAACACCGGCAATCCGGTGATCATGGACGAGGCGTCGAGCGCCGGGACGGCGTATAAGGATGCGGTGGCCCGCTTCCTCGGCGAGGACCGGCCGCACCGCTTCATCGACCCGGAGAAGAAGGGCTTCCTGTCCCGGCTCTTCGGTGGGAGGGCAGCATGAGCTGGCTCGACGTCTTCCGCGGCAACCGCAAGCCCCCCGCCACGACGGCGGGGGCGGCGAAGGAGCGGCTGCAGATCGTGCTTGCGCATGAGCGCATCAACCGCAGCGGCGACGACTTCCTGCCGCGGCTGCAGCGCGAGCTGATCCAGGTGGTGGCGCGCTACGTGGCCATCGATCCGAAGGCGGTGAATGTCTCGCTCGACCGTGGCGGCGACATGAGCACGCTGGCGATCGAGGTGGAGCTGCCGCCGGCCGCGCCGACGCCGACCCCGGCGCCGGGCCGCGAGGCCGCCCCGGCGGGACGCCCGGCCGTCTGAAAGGACGGCCCGGCTGCTTCCAGACGGCGGTCCCCCCGCCGCGATCCTGCGACCGCCTCGGCACCCCCGCGCCGATGCGCGGCTTTCGGCCGCCCCTGCTCAGCGGGCGCGGCGGACCAGATAGAGGGTCGCCGCCAGCATGGCGAGCGTGCCCAGCAGCAGCCCCCAGCCCGGCTGCTCGGCATAGACCGCCCAGCCGATCGTGGCGCTGGCCGGGATCTGCGCATATTCCATGGGCGCCAGCAGCCCGACTTCCGCCCGCCGCGCCGCGGCCGAGGCACAGAGGTCGGAGACCAGCGCGAACATCGTCCCGCCGACCAGCATCGCCAGCGCGAAGAGGCTGGGAAGCTGCCAGACGAAGGCGGAGACCGGGCCCCAGAACAGCACCGAGAGCGCGGCATACCAGGCGATGACGCGGGCCGGCGGCTCGGTGGCGGACAGCTTGCGGAAGGTGATCAGCACCAGCCCGCTGCAGAGGCCGGCGGCCATGGCGGCCGGCGTTCCGAGCGAGAGCTCGCCGCCCGGCTGGGCGATGATCAGCACGCCGAGGAAGCCGATGCCGGCGGCCAGCGCCCGGTCGCGGCGCACCCGCTCGTGCAGCAGCAGGGCGGCGAGCGGCAGCACCCAGAGCGGCCGCGCGCTCATCATCGCCACCGCATCGGCCAGCGGCAGCCAGAGGATCGCCAGCAGCTGCAGCAGGAAGGTGGCGATGCCCGCCCCGCCGCGCGCCAGGTGCAGCAGCGGCCGGCGGGTGGCCAGCGCGGCGACCGGGCCGCTGCGCAGGATCCAGGGGGCGAGGACGGCCAGGGTGATGGCGCCGCGGGCGAAGGGCACCAGCGGCACCGGCAGGCCGTCGCGCAGCGCCGCGCGGTAGCAGGCATTGACGCCGGCGCCGCAGAGCGCCGCCAGCAGCATCAGCCCCATGCCCACCAGGGCGGCGGAGGGCGGGCGGCGGGGCCTCACGCGCGCAGGCTCAGCGGCGGCCGGCGAGCTCGGTCTCGAGGGCCTTGATCTTGGCGGTCAGCGATTCGCGCAGCGTCGCGGCGGCATGCGGCTTCAGCGCGGCCAGCGCTTCCTTGAGCTCGCGCAGCTGGCGCTTCTTCTCCTCGGGCGAGCGGGAGATGGGGCGGTTGCCGGAGATCTGGCCGTCGAAAGCGCGCATGAGCAGGGGTTCCTTGGGGTCAAAACCTGTTTCGCCGCCCGGGGCAGGGTCGCCCGGGCGGAAGCAGGCGGCGGCAGGGCGATGGAGCTAGGGTGCGGCGGCGGCGTGGCGGCAGGGCATGGCGCTGCCGCCGGCCAGGCCGAGGCCTGCCGGACGCCGCGTCACGAGGCTCGCCTGCGTTGCATCCATGGGCCGCAGGATAGCGCAGCCGGGCGGCGCGCGGAACGGCTGCCGGCATGCCGGTGGCCGGCCTGCCGCTGTGGATGGTTTCAGGAATCGGCCGTGCGGCCGCGGCTTTTCGCCCCCTTCGCGCCCGCAAAAAAATCTTGCGCCCCGCTGCGCGCCAGGGCGTCCCGCCCTGGGCGGCAGCATGGAAAGAAGGAGAAGGGGGTCCGGGGGAATTCATTCCCCCGGCCGCTGTCCCGGCTTCAGTACTCGAACTCGTAGGACAGCCCGACCCGCTCCCCGGATTCCCCCCCGGTCGAGCTTTCCAGCTTGAGCCGCGGCGTGATCTCGACCTGGACATTGGCGCGCGGCCCGCCATCGGCGCCCTGCTCGACGCCGACATAGACGCCCTGGCCGACATAGCCGCCGGCCTGGACGGAGGGGTTCTCCAGCCCGCCCTGGCTGTTGCCGACGCCGAGCCGGTCGAGCCCCAGCCGGTCGGCCAGCCGGCCGAGGAAGCCGCGCGAGCCGCCCGGCCCGACCCCGGCCAGGTTGGCGACGCCGCCGGCGAGCTGGGCGATCTCCAGCGGCGACAGCTTGTCGACCGAGCGGTTGAACAGCAGCCGCGCCAGCACCTCGTCCTGCGGCAGCTCGGGCTCGGAGCTGAAGGCGATGGTCGGCTTGGCCGGCTCGCCGGTGATGGTGACGGTGATGGTGACGCCCTGGGTGGTGGTGCTGGCGGCGAAGTCCAGGCTGGGCATCAGGCTGCCGTCGAAGTTCAGGTCGCCCTTGCTGAAGGTCAGCCGGCGGTCGAGCAGCTGGAAGGTGCCGCGGCGCAGGTTGAAGCCGCCGGCGGGCTGCGGATCGGCCGCGGTGCCGCCGACCCGCAGCGTGCCGCCGAGCTCGGCATCCAGGCCGCGGCCGCGCACCAGGATGGATTGCGGCGCCTCGACGGTGACGTTCAGCGCGATAGGGGGCGCGGGCGTCGCCGGCGGCGGGGGTGGCGGGGCATTGGCGCCGCGCTCGCGCACCTCGCCCAGCGTCGCCACGCCACCGCCGGGCAGCGCCTGCGGGATGTTCAGCGCGACGCGCTTCAGCCGCACGGTGCCGCCCAGCGCCGGGCTGACCTGCAGCGGGCCGGTGAAGCGCAGATCGGCATCCATCAGCGCGGTGACCAGCTCGCTCTGCACCGGCGTCGCGTCGCGCGCGGTGATGCTGATGTCGAGCGGGATGCCCTCGGCCAGCGGCTGGGCATAGCCGTTGATGGCGATGCGGCCGGTGCCGGCGCGCGCCACGATATTGTCGACCAGGACGCGGTCGCCCTCCATGCGCAGGCGGCCGCCGATATTGGTCAGCCGCAGGCCGAAGAGCGGGTTGCGCACCTCGCCGCCCGAGAGGGTCGCGGCGCCGGTCAGCACCGGCGCGCCAAGCGTGCCGGAGGCGCCGGCATCGATGGCGACGCGGCCGGTGACGCGCATGGCGCCGCCGCCCAGCGAGGGTGCGACCAGCGGCTGGATGTTCAGGTTGCCCTTCACCGAGGCGTTCAGCGGCGCCTCGGCGCCGGGGCCCTGGGGCAGGCCAGCGGTGGCGTCGAGGGTGATCAGATTGCCCATGCGTAGCGCGGCGGTGGCGCGGATGGCGCCGGCGCCGTTGCGCTCGACATCGACCTTCAGGCTGGCGGCGGGCCAGCCCTGCGACCAGGGCGCCTCGGCGCGCAGGCCGGTGCCGTTGAGGGTGGCGGTGATCTCCGGGGCGGCGACCGGGCCGGTGATGCGGGCCTCGCCGACCACGCTGCCCTGCAGTCGCGGCTCGGGCGCGAACATGTTCACCAGGGAGGCAGGCAGCGCCGCCAGGGCCACCCGGATATCGGCGCGCTCGGGCCCCCAGCGGCCGCTGACGGTGAAGTTGCCGGCCGGGCGGGCGGACAGGCGCAGGCCGGGAATCTCGATGGCGCCGGAGGGCGGGAGAAGAATGCTGCCGGGGGCGGCCAGGCGGATCCCCATCTCGCCCTGGCTGGCGTCGAAGGCGGCGATGTCGAGGCGCATGCCGGCCTCGCCGCGGGTGAAGCGGCCACGGCCGGCGACATTGGCCTGCGGCAGGCGGCCCTTCACGTCCCAGTCCAGCGCCGCGTCGGTGCCCTTCAGTGTCATCTCGGCGGCATAGGCCTGGCCGGCCAGCTGCACCTGCTGCGCCGCCAGCCGGGCATCGATCGACTGCCGGCCTTCCGGCGTCGGCGCCAGCCGGGCGGTCAGGCGGAAGCCGCCGGCGACGGGCTGGCCGATCAGGCCGGAGAGCGGGGCGATGTTCTCGGCGCCCGCGGTCATCTGGCCGTCGAAGCGGGCGGCCGCCATGTCGTAGCGGCCCTCGGCGGTGGCGCGCACCGGGCCGAAGGTCGCCTCGGCCTGCTCCAGCTTCACCGCCTCGCCGTCGCGGGCGGCGCGGAGGGCGATCTGCACCGGCTGGCCCTCGGCGCGGCCGGTCAGGCGCAGCGTGCCGGCATAGGCGCTGACCGCCGGAATCTCGGCGGTGAGATCGGGGTTCTCGATCTTCCGCCCGGCGGCAATCAGGCCGGGGCTGGTCAGGTGCAGGCGGATGGCCGGGTCGGCGACCGGGCCGGTCACCTTCGCCTCCAGGCGGGCAGGGCCCTCCAGCTCCGGCCGGACGGCCTTCAGGTCGGGCACCTGCAGCTGGGCGGAAAGATCAAGAATATCCCAGCCGCTGCCCTGGACGTTCAGCGTCGCGCCACGGCCGCGCAGCTCCAGGCTGTCGATGCGGAAGGGGGTGCCGGCGAAATCCACCTCGGGCTCGGGGCCGAGCACGGTGGAGAGCGGGTCGGGACCGCGGAGGCCCCGGGGGCGCAGCTGCGCGGTGATGGTCTGGCCATCGCGGATTTCCGCGTTCAGCAGGATCCCATCCCAGCCGACGATCTCCGGCACCAGCGGGCCGAGCACCGAGGAGGCGGCGACCCGTGCCTCGGCCTTCAGCAGGGCCAGGCTGCCGCTGGCGGTGACCTCTCCCGCCTCGGTGGTCAGGCGCAGCGAGCGCAGCGCGGGCTGGCCGCCGGCGGGGATCACCGCATCGAGGGCAAAATCCAGCGCCCGCACCGGCGGCGGCGCCAGGATGGCCGGCGAATCCAGATGGCCGGCCAGGGTCAGCCCGCCGGCGCCACCGGGCTGGAGGGCAACCTGGCCCTCGGCGCGGAAGCCGGCCTGGCCGCCGAAATCGGCGCGCGCGGTGAGTGCTGCGCC
Source organism: Roseomonas sp. USHLN139 (assembly GCF_037145735.1). NCBI lineage: Bacteria > Pseudomonadati > Pseudomonadota > Alphaproteobacteria > Acetobacterales > Roseomonadaceae > Roseomonas > Roseomonas sp. USHLN139. The sequence continues at coordinate 283,308 of NZ_JBBCWY010000003.1, forward strand.
GGACGCCGGGCCGTCCAGCTTCAGGCTGAGATCGGCCGGCGCGTCAGGGATGCCGAGGCCGGTGGCCAGCACGCCGCCGGCCGGCTCCTGCACCCGCAGATCGGCCAGCAGCCGGCCCTTGGGGTCGAGGCCGAGGGCTAGGTCGAGCGAGCCCGCCGCCTCCAGCCGCTGCACGGCGAGCTTGGCCTGCAGCGCCGCGGCGACCAGCGAGGCATCGCCGTTCAGGGAGAGGGCGAAGCCGGGGGCGGGGCCGTGCTCCTCGACGGTGGCGGCGACCAGCTCGCGCGGGATCTCGATGCGGGCAATGGCCAGCTTCTCCAGCCGCACCGCGACCGGCAGCTCGGGCAGGGAGGGGATCAGCGGCGCGTCGGGATCGGCGGGCGCCGGCGGCGGCGCGTTGGGATCGGCCTCCGGCAGGCGCAGCAGGGCGATGCGGCCGGCGGTGATCTCCTCGATGCGCAACTCGCGGCCGAGCAGGGTGCGCAGGTCGAGGTCGATCCGCGCATTCTCCACCTCGAGCCAGGGCCCCTTGGCATCGGCCATGACCAGGCGGGAGAAGCCGGGGGCGCCGGGCAGCGGGCCGTGCAGCCCCTCCAGGGTCAGGCCGGGCACGAAGCGCTGCGCCAAATCGGTGATCAGGCGCTGGCCGGGCGCGGTATTGGCCCCCAGCAGCACGCCGCCCACCAGCAGCAGCGGCAGAATGATGACGAGGGCCAGGGTGAACCCGGCCCAGCGCAGCAGCCGGCGCATCAGAACGCCTGCCCGATGCCGACATAGAGGCCGAAGGCGCTGTCGCCCCGTTCCTTGTTGAGCGGCACGCCGATATCGGCGCGCAGCGGTCCGATGGCGGTCAGGTAGCGCACGCCGAGGCCGGCGCCGACCTTCAGGTTGCTGAAGGTGGGGGTGGGGTCGCGGGTGACGGCGCCGGCATCGACGAAGGCCGCCATGCCGAAATTGCCGGAGACGCGCTGGCGCAGCTCGATCGTGCCCTCGATCTGCGACAGCCCGCCGGCCGGCTCGTCCGAGGCGGTGCGCGGACCCACCGACTGGTAGCTGTAGCCGCGCACCGAGCCGCCGCCGCCTGAATAGAAGCGCTTGTCCGGCGGCACGCCGCCGAAGCTGGCGCCGACGATGCTGCCGACCACGCCGCGCAGCGCCAGGATGCTGCCCTTGTCGCCGGAGATGTCGAAATAGGTGCTGCCCTGGACGCGCAGCCGGGTGAAGGCATTGCTCTCGCCCAGGCTGTAGATCGGGTTGACCAGCACGGTGGCGCGGGTGCCGCGGCTCGGGTTCAGCGGGCTGTCGGTGTCGTTCCAGCGCAGCGTGCCGAGCACGCCGACCAGCTGGTAGTCGGTGGTCACCGCATCCTGCGTCACCCGGCTGAATTCCAGCTGCGGCCCGGCGCCCCAGGACAGGCGGGAGGAGACGGTCCGCTCCAGCAGCGCGCCCAGGGTGAAGGCATCGCGGTCATAGGCGTCGGGGCGCTCGCGCAGGGCGGCGATGTCGAAGGTCAGGGTCTGGTTGCGCCCGGCGAACCAGGGCGTCTTCAGGCTGGCGCCGACCTTGCCGCCGGTGTCGCTGGTATCGCCCGTGGTGCCCAGGCGGTTGACCTCCGCCTCCAGCCGCAGCCGCTCGGCGCCGCCGAACAGGTTGCGGTGCTCCCAATAGGCGCTGAAGGTCGGGCCGTAGCGGGTCTCGTAGGCGGCGCCGAAGCCGATCGCGTGCAGCGGCCGCTCGATCACCGTGTAGGCGACCGGCAGGCGGCCGGTCTCGTCCAGCCGCTCGGCGGCGCGGGCGCGCACCGTGTTGAAGACGCCGAGGCTGAGCAGGTCGCGCCGGGTCTGGTCGATCTTCTCCTGGCTGTATTGCTGCCCCTCCAGCGGCGCCACGATGCTGGCGAGCAGCGAGGCATGCGTCCGCTGCTCGCCGGTGACGGAGGGCTGCGCGAAATTGGCGCGCGGCCCGGGCGCGACCAGGAAGGTGACCTCCATACGCTGCGTGTCGTGGTCGACGGTGACGCGGCGGCGCAGGCTGGCGAAGGGATGCCCGGCATCGCGCAGGGCGGTGAGCATGCGCCCCTCGGCATCGAGGATCGGCTGGGCGCGGGCGGGCGTGCCTTCCTCCAGCCCGGCGGCGCCGGCATCCTCGAGCGAGGCGCCGGCCGGCTCGGCCTGCAGCCGCACCGTGGCCAGCCGGTAGCGGGCGCCCTTCTCGACGGTGATCACCACCGGGATCGGCGTGTCGCCGGTGCGGGCCGCCAGCCGGTCGGCCAGGCCCGGCGTGTCCGGCGTCGTGCCGTCCACCAGGATGCGGGCGGTGCCGGCGTAGTAGCCCTCGGAGCGCAGCGCGTCGCGCATGTTGCCCGACTCGGCGATGGCCCGGCTGACCAGGCCATAGCTATCGACAGGCGCGCGCTCGCGCAGTTGGTCCAGCGCCGAGGCGCGCGAAATCGCGCTGTCGAGGGCCTCGTCGCCGGTTTCCGGCAGCGTGACCTCGTAGGTCACCGTCCGCTCGGCGGCGACCTCGGGCGCGTCGTTCTCCCTTGATTCCGCGTCGCCTTCCGCCGCGGCCGGCGCTTCCTGCGCGCGGGCATGCAGCACCGCGACGAGCGGAATCGCGAGGCCAAGACTGGCGGAGAACAGGGCGAGGGGGAGGGAGGATTTGAGACGCATCGGCTTAAGCGGTATGCCCTAACACATGGACCCGACCCTTGCCGAAACACTGACGCGTTGGCGCAGGCATCTCCACGCCAATCCGAGCCTGACCCTGCATGAGGGGCCGACCGCGGCCTTCGTGGTGGAAAAGCTGAAGGAACTTGGTGTCACCGACATCGCGACCGATGTCGGCGGCCACGGCGTCGTGGCCAGCCTGCACCGGCCCGGCAGCAACCGCAGCGTCGGGCTGCGCGCCGATATGGACGCGCTGCCGATCGAGGAAGCGGCGCAGGACCTGGCCTGGCGCAGCACCAATCCGGGCGTGATGCATGCCTGCGGCCATGACGGGCACACCACCGCGCTGCTCGGCGCCGCGGCGCTGCTGCTGCAGGACGACAGCTGGACGGGCACCGTCCGCCTGGTCTTCCAGCCGGCCGAGGAAGGCGGCGGCGGCGCCGCCGCGATGGTGAAGGACGGGCTGTTCCAGCGCTTCCCGATGGACCGCATCTTCGGCTGGCACAACTGGCCCGGCCTGCCGGTCGGCACCATCGCGGTGCATGACAACGCCGTGATGGCGGCGGGCAACCGCTTCGAGATCGTCATCGATGGCCATGCCGGCCATGCCGCGCTGCCGCACCTGACGCGCGACCCGATCGTCGCCGCCGGCCATGCCATCGTCGCCTGCCAGTCGATCGTGGCGCGCAACCTCGACCCGATGGCGACCGGCGTGGTCAGCCTGACCGTCATCGAGGGCGGCGAGGCGCAGAACCAGATCGCCGCCCGCGTCGTCATCAAGGGCAGCATGCGCTACCTGACCGAGGAGGTCGGGCAGCAGATCCGCGACGGGCTGGCGCGCGTCGCCGCCGGCGTCTCCGCCACCTTCGGCGTGCGGGCCGAGGCGATCATCGGCGCCGGCGTGCCGGTCACCGCCAACCATCCCGAGCCGCGCGAGCTGGCCGCCGAGGCCGCCGCCGCCGTCACCACGCTGCGCCGCGACATCGGCCCGGCGATGACCGGCGAGGATTTTTCCCACTTCCTGCACCAGGTGCCGGGCGCCTTCGTCTGGATCGGCAATGGGCCGGCCGAGGGCGGGCGCGAGCTGCACAACCCGCATTACGACTTCGACGATGCGGTGCTGCCGGTGGCCAGCGGCTTCCTGGCCGAGACGGCGCGGCGCGCCCTCGCCCGGGATGCCGAGGCGGCGTGAGGCGGCGCGGTCCGGAGCAGGGCGAAGGGCCGGCATGACCAGGCCAACGCCTGGGCCCTGCCGGGGTTGCGCCCGAGGTAACAGCGGCCTGGGTCCGCGGTTCCGTTAAAGAGAAGAAAGAATCCGGGGGAGAGTCTCCCCCGGACCTCCGTGATTCACCGTCAGTCTGGAAGATCGAGACATGCCCGGCATCCCGAACGCCACCTCGGCGCGCATCGATATCCCGAAGCTCGGCCTCGGCACCTGGAAGCTGGCCGGTTCCGAGGGGCAGGCCGCGGTCGAGAGCGCGCTGGCGCTCGGCTACCGCCACCTCGACACCGCCGACCGCTATGCCAACGAGGCCGAGGTGGGCGCCGCCATGGCTGCCTCCGGCGTCGCCCGCGGCGACATCTTCCTGACCAGCAAGGTCTGGTGGGAGAACCTGGCGCCGGACGCCATCGAGCGCTCCCTGGCCGGCTCGCTGAAGAAGCTCGGCACCGACTACCTGGATCTCTTCCTGGTGCACTGGCCGCGCCCGGACATGGACCTGCCCGCCATCGTCAGGACGATGCAGAAGGCGCAGGACAGCGGCCTGGTCCGCCGCTGGGGCGTCTCCAATTTTCCGCTGGGCCTGATGCAGCAGGTCGAGGAACTTGGCGGGAAGCCTGCCGCCCTGCAGGTCGAGTACCACGCGCTGCTCTCTCAGAAGAAGCTGCTGGATTTCTGCCAGCCGCGCGGCATCGCGCTGACCGCCTATTCGCCGCTCGGCCAGGGCGCGCTGGCCGACCAGCCGGTGCTGGCCGAGATCGGCAAGAAGCACGGCTTCTCCGGCCTGCAGGTCGCGCTCGCCTGGCTGCTGCGGCAGGAGATGGTGGTGGCGATTCCCAAGGCCAGCCGCCGCGAGACCCAGCAGGGCAATCTCGATGCCCTGGCGCTGCTGGACCGGCTCGACGCCGCCGACATCGCCGCGATCGACGCCATGCCGAAGGACTGGCGCCGGGTGAACCCCGATTTCGCGCCCGACTGGAACGCCTGAGGGGCGACGCCGCCGCCCTCGGGCCTGACGGGGGCTTGCTGCGGCGCGTTGCGATGCGTTAACGGAAGCTATGCCGCATGGCTCCCTTCCGCCACCGGACCGTGAGGCGCTGCTCGGCACCCTCTATGATGCCGCGCTGCAGCCCGAGGCGCTGGCCCGCCTGCCCGAGCTGCTGCGGCAGGCGCTGGGCGCCAGCAGCGCGGCGGTGCTGTCGATCCATGCGGGGAGCGGCGCCCCGGTCGGCCGGATTCAGGGCAGCCAGATCGATCCCGCGGCGCTGGCCAGCTATCAGCAGCACTGGCATCGCCATGATCCGCGGGCGCGCTTCGCCCTGGCCAATCCGCAGCTGCGGGTGCTGCGCGGCCAGGATGCCATCACCGATGCCGATTACGCGACGACGCCCTACTACAACGACTTCGGCCGGCACATCGACTCGTTCCACGTGATCGCCGCCCGCACACCGCCGGACGCGCAGTCGCGCATCGGCGTGCTGGCGCTGCACCGGCCGCGGCAGCTCGAGGCCTTCGACGCCGCGGCGCAGGCGGAGCTGGTCGGGCTGCTGCCGCATCTGCAGCGGGCGATGCAGCTGGCGGAGCGGCTGCAGGCGGCCGAGCTGCAGGCCAGGCTCGGGCTGGCGGCGCTGGACGGGCTGCGGCTGCCGGCGCTGGTGCTGACCGCGACCGGCCAGGTTGTGCTGGCGAATGCCGAGGCGGAGGCGATGGAGCGGGGTGGCGGCCCGCTGCGGCTGGGCCGCCAGGCCGGCCGCCTGGCCGCCACCACCCCGCGCGAGACGCAGTGGCTGCTGGCCGCCATCGCCCGGGCGGCCGGCGGCGAGGCGGGCGGCGCCCTGACCCTGCTGCATCCCGCCACCGGCGAGCGGCTGGCCGCCCTGGTCACGCCGCTGCCGAAGGTGCTGCAGGGGGAGGCGGCGGGCGGCTTCGCGCTGCTGACGCTGCGCGCGCTGGACGCGGCCGAGGATGCGGCGCGCCTCGAGCAGCAGCTGCGCGCGCTGTTCGGCCTGACCGCGGCGGAGGCCACGACGGCGGCGGCGCTGGCCGGCGGCGCCAGCCCGGACGCCATCGCCTTCGCCCGCGGCGTGCAGATCAGCACCATCCGCACCCTGCTGCGCCGCGCGCTGGAGAAGACCGGGGCCGAGAGCCTGCGCGACCTGGCCCGGCTACTGGGACGCCTGGGCTGAGGCGGCGGCGGCCCGGAGCGCGGCATTCTCGGCCTCCAGCTCGGCCAGCCGGGCGCGCAGCGGGGCGAGGCCGGCATTCACCTGCTCGGCGGTGAAGCGTGGCGTGATGTGCTGCGGGCAGTTCCAGTCATAGGCCTGCAGCCGCAGCCGGAAGACTCTTTCAGCCTGGCCGCGATAGCCGGGGTCGCGCACCGCTTCCTCCAGCGCGGGGTCGCTGCCCAGCGGCACCATCGTGGCATGGGCCAGCAGCTTCAGCCGGGCGCGGCGCGGATAGTCGACAAGGATCAGCGCCACCCGGTCATCGGCCGCCAGGTTGCCGGTCGAGATGTATTGCCGGTTGCCGCGATAATCGGCAAAGGCCAGCGTCACCGGGTCGATCACCTTGAGGAAGCCGGCCGGCCCGCCGCGATGCTGGACATAGGGCCAGCCATTCTCGGCGGTGCTCGCCATGTAGAAGCTGTCGCGCTCGGCGATGAAGGCCGCGACATCCTCGTCGAGGCGGTCGAAGACGCGGTCGCGCCCGCCGCCGCGCCAGAGGTGATCGGCGCCCATCGCGGCCTGGGCCGCCTGCACCGAGGGCGTCGCATAGGTGTCGAGGAAGCTGTAGGCCATGGCGCACCATCTCCTGTCTGTCGGCGGGGAGAATGGCGCTTCCGCCGTCCGGCAATAATTCCGTATCCTTGAGAGCCATTCTCTCGGAATCTGAAAGAAAAATGGATCGGCTGGAGGCGATGGCGGTGCTGCTGCGGGTGGTGGAGCAGGGCAGCCTGACCGCGGCGGCGCGCAGCCTGCGCATGCCGCTGCCGACGGTGAGCAGGAAAATCGCCGAGCTGGAGGCGCATCTCGGCGCCCGGCTGCTGCGCCGCTCGACCCGCCGCCTGGCGCTGACCGAGGCCGGCGAGGCCTACCTGTCCAGCGCCCGCCGCATCCTGGAGGAGGTCGAGGCCGCCGAGCGCCAGGCCGCCGGCGAGTTCACCTCCCCGCGCGGCGCGCTGGTGCTGACCGCGCCGGTGCTGTTCGGCCGGCTGCACCTCCTGCCGGTGGTGGCGGATTTCCTGGAGGCCTATCCGGAGATCGCGGTGCGGCTGGCGCTGTCCGACCGCAACCTGCATCTGCTCGACGAGCATGTGGACCTGGCGTTGCGCATCGGCGCCCTGCCGGACAGCAGCCTGGTGGCGACGCGGCTGGGCGCCATCGCCCCGGTGGTCTGCGCCAGCCCGGATTTCTGGGCCACCCATGGCCTGCCGGACCGGCCCGAGGCGCTGGCCGGGCTGCCCTGCGTCGGCTTCGACTTCGTGGCCGAGGGCGGGCTGCCGCCGCCGCTCTGGCGCTTCGGGCCAGGGGTGGCGGTGGCGCTGCGCCCGCGGCTCTCGGTCTCCACCGCCGAGGCGGCGGTGGCGGCGGCCGAGCGCGGCCTCGGCGTCACCCGGCTGCTGCGCTACCAGTGTGCGGAGGCCCTGGCCCGCGGCAGCCTGGTCCGCGTGCTGGAGGGTTTCGAGCCGCCGCCGCTGCCGGTCAGCCTGCTGCACGCGCCGCGCGCCACCCTGCCGCTGAAGCTGCGCGTCTTCCTCGACCATGCGATCCCGCGGCTGCGGCAGCGGGTCGCGGCGGTCAGCCCGGCGGAGGCTCCGCGTCCAGCGCCGCCCAGAGCGGCTCCTTGAGCTTGCCCAGGAAGGCGCGGTGCGCGGCGAGCTCGTCCTCGCTCGGCAGGATCGGGCGCGGGACGCGGCCGGCGACATCGGATTCGACCGCGATCACCACTGGCGCCGCGACATTGGAGCGGGTGGCCAGCGCCAGGCCGGGCTGCTTGCCGCCCATCAGCTCCAGATAGACCTGGGCCAGCAGCTGCACGTCGAGCAGCGCGTTGTGGGCGGTGCGCATCGAGTTGTCGATGCCGTAGCGCCGGCAGAGCGCGTCCAGGCTGTTCGGCAGGCCGGGGAAGCGCTTCTTGGCGAGCTGCAGCGAATCGACCATCCGCGCCCGGTCGAGCGGGGCGCGGCCGGCCAGCTTCAGCTCGGCATCCAGGAAGCCGAAGTCGAAGGGCGCGTTGTGCGCGACGATCGGATCGTCGCCCAGGAAGTCCAGCATGTCCTGGGCGATGGCCGGGAATTTCGGCTTGCCGCGCAGCATCTCCCAGGTGAAGCCATGCACCTTCACCGCCTCCTCGGGCACCTCGCGCTCGGGGTCGATCAGCTGGTGGTAGAAGCGGCCGGTGGGCACCAGGTTGACCAGCTCGACGGCGGCGACCTCGAGCACGCGGTCGCCGGTCGCCGGGTCGAAGCCGGTGGTCTCGGTGTCGAGCACCAAAGTGCGGCTCATCGCAGGCTCTCCAGCAGGCGCCGGATGCCGCGGCGCGCATGGGCGCGGGACAGTCCGGTGCGGATCACGTAATCGGCGCGGCGCCGCTTCTCGGCATCCGGCGTCTGCCGCGCCAGGATGGCGGCGAGCCTTTCCTCGGTCATGCCGCCGCGCCGCAGCACCCGCGCCTTCTGCACCGCGGCCGGGGCGGAGACCACCACCACGGCGTCGCAGCGCGCTTCGCCCCCGGTCTCGAAGAGCAGCGGGATGTCGAGGACCACCAGCCGCCGCCCCTGCCGCCGGGCCCGGCCGAGGAAGCGTCTTTCTTCGGCCCTCACCAGCGGGTGGACGATCTTTTCCAGGATCTTCAGCGCCGGGGGATTGCCCAGCACGGCGCGGCGCAGCGCCTCGCGGTCCACGGCGCCGTCGCGGATGCTGCCCGGGAAGGCGGCCCCGATCGGCGCCACCGCGCGGCCGCCGCGGGCCTGCAGCGCATGCACGGCCGCGTCGGCGTCGAAGACCGGCAGGCCGTGGCGGCGGAAGGTGGCGGCCGCCGTCGACTTGCCCATCCCGATGCCACCGGTGAGGCCGAGGATCTTCATGCGGTCAGCGGCGCGGAATATCGGCGGCGACGGTGTCGCGCAGATCGGCATCGACCGAGGGCGCCACGCCGAACCAGGCCTCGAAGCCCGGCCGAGCCTGGTGCAGCAGCATCCCGAGGCCATCGACGCCGACCAGCCCGCGCGCCCGGGCGGCGGCCAGCAGCGGCGTCTCCAGCGGCACATAGACCGCATCGACCACGATGGCATGGCCAGGGAGAGGCGACAGATCGATCTCCAGCGGCGGCTGGCCGGCCATGCCGAGGCTGGTGGAATTGACCAGCAGCGCGGCGTCCGCCAGGGGCGGGGTGTCCGACACGACGACCGGCCCGCCGAGCTCGGCGGCCAGCGCCTCGGCCCGCTCGGCGCTGCGGTTGACGATGGTGAGCTTCGGGCAGCCGGCATCGAGCAGCGCCGCCGCGATGGCCCGCGCCGCCCCGCCGGCACCCAGCAGCACCGCGGGCCCGGCCGAGGCCTGCCAGCCCGGCGCCTGCTCCCGCACGCTTTCCAGGAAGCCGAAGCCGTCGGTGTTCGACCCCAGGATGCGCCCGTCGCGGAACACCAGCGTGTTCACCGCCCCCGCCCGGCGGGCCGAGGCATCGACCTCGTCACAGAGCGAAAAGGCCGCCTCCTTGTGCGGGATGGTGACATTGGCGCCGCGGAAGCCGAGCTTCACCAGCGCCCGCACGGCCTCGGCGAAATCGTCGGGCCGCACCTGCAGCGGGATATAGGTGCCGTCGATGCCGTGGCGGCGCAGCCAGTGGCCATGCAGCAGCGGCGAGCGCGAATGCGAGGCCGGCCAGCCGAGCACGCCCGCCAGCCTGGCCTTGCCGGAGATGATCGTCATGCGGCCATGAATCGACGGAGCGGCGCCCCGGGTCAATGGGGTTTGCCACCGCCGGCCTGGCCGTCAGGGCGTCGGCCGCATCACCCCCTGGGCATCGCGGCGCAGCGGGTGCGGCTGGGTCGGCAGCGGGGCGCCCGGCGCCTCGGTCAGGCCGACGCCATGCGGCCAGCCGGCCGGGGCGATGGCGACGTAGCGGGCATAGCCGCCGGTGCCGCCCAGCGGCTTGGCGAAGCCGATGGTGATCAGCGCCCCGGCCTCCGGCACCTGGTCGAGATTGGCGACGCCCTCGGCCTGGGCGAAGTTGTTGTGCATCAGCCAGTGCTCGCCCTCGAGGTTGGGCGTGGTGTCGGTGTCCAGCGGCTCATGCCCGTGGAACAGGATCTGCCGCTCCAGGTGCAGGAACTGCAGGGCGGCCAGCGAGATGCCGGGGAAGGGCTTCTGGTTGAAGCGGGCGCGGTCCGACCAGCGCTTGTGCCAGTCGGAGCGCACCATCACCACCGCGCCCTCGGGAATGCGGCCGTGCCGGGCCTCCCAGGCCTCGATATCGGCGCGCTGCAGGTGGTAGCCGGGATCGGCCGCGACCTTGTCCTGGATCGGGATCACCACCAGCGGCCGCAGGCTGATGGTCGGCGGCAGGTCGCTGATCGTCGCCCCGCGCGGGTTCCAATGCGCCGGCGGATCGAGCTGGGTGCCGTACTGGTCGGTGGGCAGGCGGTACTCGCTGGCGACGAAGCCGTGCTTCTCGTAGGTGTAGACCTCGCCGCGCGCGACATAGCCGGGGATGTCGGCGCCGGCCCGGCCGGGCAGGAACTCGGCCTGGCCGAATCCGGGCCAGACCGGCTGCTGCGGCTCGAAGGCATGGGTCAGGTCGATGTAGCGGGCGCCGCGCAGCGCCTGCTCCCAGAGCGGCCAGAGCCCGGGCGCCGGCGCGGCCGCGCCCTGTGCCGGCTGGTTGCCCTGTGTCGGGATACTGCCCTGCGCCTGCAGACGGCCCGGCACCGCCAGCCAGGCCGCCAGCCCCGCCGCCGCCAGCCATCCGATTGCCCCGAAGCGCATGCTGCCCCTCCGCCTGCTGCGTTGCGATGGCGCATCATGCGGCGGCGTGCCCGGCGCTGCATACCCTCCCTGCATGGCCGCCGCGCCGGGACCCCCTGGCAATCCGGCGCGGGCAATGCCACGACTGGCGGCAACAGAGCCTATGAGACAGGAGCCCGGCATGACGCGTGCTTTGAAGGTCGCGGTCCAGATGGACCCGATCCAGGGGATCAATATCGACGGCGACAGCACCTTCGTCCTGATGCTCGAGGCGCAGGCGCGGGGCCACCAGCTGTGGCACTACCACGTGAAGGACCTGACCCTGGCCGCCGGCAAGGTGATGGCCCGCATGCAGCCGGTGACGGTGAAGCGGGAGAAGGGCGCCCATTACGAGCTAGGCGAGATGGCCGAATACGACCTGTCGGAGATGGACGTGGTGCTGATGCGCCAGGACCCGCCCTTCGACATGGCCTATATCACCGCCACCCATATCCTCGAGCATATCCACCCCAAGACCCTGGTGGTGAACGACCCGGCCAGCGTGCGCAACGCGCCGGAAAAGCTGTTCGTGATGCAGTTCCCGGAGCTGATGCCGGACACCATCATCACCCATGACGCCGAGCAGGTGCGCCGCTTCCGCCAGAAGCACGGCGACATCATCGTCAAGCCGCTGTTCGGCAATGGCGGCGCCGGCGTCTTCCACCTGCGGCCCGAGGACAGCAACCTGAACTCGCTGCTCGAGATGTATGCCGAGAAGTCGCGCGAGCCGCTGATGATCCAGCAATACGTCCCGGCCGTCCGCCTGGGCGACAAGCGAATCATCCTGGTCGACGGCGTGCCGATGGGCGCCATCAACCGCGTGCCCGCCGAAGGCGAAAGCCGCAGCAACATGCATGTCGGCGGCCGCCCGGAAGCCGTGGCCCTGACGCCGCGTGACCGCGAGATCTGCGAGCGCATCGGGCCCGAGCTGAAGAAGCGTGGCCTGACCTTCGTCGGCATCGACGTGATCGGCGACTACCTGACCGAGATCAACGTCACCTCGCCGACCGGCCTGCAGGAACTGGCCCGCTTCGACGGGATTCACCTGGAGAAGGCGATCTGGGACGCGATCGAGGCGAAGCGGCAGTAAAGAGAAGAGCAGGGCAGGCCAGGGGAATGAATTCCCCTGGACCCCATCTTTTTTCTGTCAGACTGCCGTGTCCACGTGGCGACGGTACGTGGCCCGGCCCATCGACAGCGCGACCTGCGAGGGCGCGCTGTTTTTGTATTCAGCGTCCCGCCGTCATGCCCTGATGCCGGCACCAATAAAGCGCAGGTTACGGAACGGCCGGTCATCAAAAAAAAATGGGGGATCGGGGGAATTCATTCCCCCGACCTACCTGACGCTTCTCTGCCGAAAGCTTATTGCAGAGCGATCAGCCCCAGGCTGGCAGCGCCGAGCGCCAGCAGCGACAGCACCACCGTCGCGGTCACCCGCGGCCCCGCCTGGGCGACGCTGCGGACATCGACGCCGAGGCCCAGTGCGGCCATGGCCAGCAGGGTCAGGATGCCGGCGAGGGTGGACAGGGGCGCCAGCAGCACATCCGGGATGGCGCCGAGCGCGCGCAGCGCGGCCAGGCCGAGGAAGCCCAGGATGAACCAGGGCACCAGGCGGGAGAGGCCGGGCTTCCGGCCCGCCTCGCTGCCGGCGCGCAGCGACAGGGCCAGAACCAGCGGGCCCAGCATCAGCACGCGCACCAGCTTCACCAGCGTGCCGATCTGCACCGCCAGGCTGCCGACCGGGGCGGTGGCGGCCAGGACCTGCGGCACGGCATAGACGGTCAGGCCGGCGAGGATGCCGTACTGCACCTCGTTCAGGCCGAGCACCGGCATCAGGAAGGGCAGGGCCAGCACCACGCCGACGCCGAGCACGGCGGTGAAGGCAATGGCGGCGGCGACATCGCGCGCCTGGGCGCCGATAACCGGGGCGACGGCGGCGATGGCCGAATTGCCGCAGATCGAATTGCCGCAGGCGACCAGCATGGCCATCTTGCCCGGCAGGCCGAGCAGCCGGCCAAGCCCGTAGCTGAAGCCGATCGACAGCGCGACGACGACGGCGATGCCCAGGATCAGCCAGGGGCCGGCCGCCAGCATCGCCGTGACGCTGAGCGAGGCGCCCAGCAGCATCACCGCCACCTCCAGCAGCATCTTGGCGCTGAAGGCGACGCCGGCATTGCAGGCCTTGGGCGGGGTCCAGAGGCTGCGCAGCGTGGTGCCGATCAGGATGGACAGCACCAGCGCATCGACCCAGGCGCGGCCGAGCGCCTGGCGCTGCAGCTCGGCCAGCAGGCTGCCGGCGCCGGCCACCGCGGCGCAGAGCAGCAGGCCGGGCCAGAGCGTCTGCGCGCTTTGGATCAGGCGTTGCGGCAGGGCAGGGGCGGGGCTGCTGGTGGCGCTGGACATGACCGAACCGTGACAAGGGGATGACGACCTTGCGCCGGCACAATCCAGTGATCCAACGCGTTGTTCTTATGGTTCCAATCGGTACAATCGAATGATTGGGGCGGGAGGGACGCCGTGACGCTGGAGCAGCTCCGCATCTTCCTGGCGGTGGCCGAGCGGGAGCATGTGACACGGGCGGCGGAGGCGCTGCACCTGACGCAATCGGCCGTCTCGGCGGCGGTGCGGGCGCTGGAGGGGCGGCACGGCATCACCCTGTTCCACCGCATCGGTCGCCGCATCGAGCTGACCGAGGAGGGCCGCATCTTCCGCGCCGAGGCCGCCGCCGTGCTGGCCCGCGCCGAGGCGGCGGAGCTGGTGCTGTCGGAGCTCGGCGGCGCGCTGCGCGGCACCCTGCGCATCCAGGCCAGCCAGACGGTCGCCAGCTACTGGCTGCCGCCGCTGCTGGTGCGCTTCCAGGCGGAATGCCCGGGCGTCGCCGTCGAGGTCGGCGCCGGCAACACCACCAGCGTGGCGCAGGCGGTGCTGGAGGGCAGCGCCGAGCTTGGCTTCGTCGAGGGCGAGGTGGAGGAGCCGGCGCTGTCGCAGACCCTCCTGGCGCGCGACCAGCTGGTCGTCGTCGTCGGGCCGAACCACTCCTGGGCCGATGGCCGGTTGCTGGCGCCGCGGCAGCTGACCGGTAGTGCCTGGATCATGCGCGAGGCGGGGTCGGGGACGCGGGCGGCCTTCGAGCTGCTGCTGGCCGGCTGGGGCCTGGCGCCCGACGCCCTGCGGGTGACGCTGGAACTGCCCTCGAACGAGGCGGTGCTGGCGGCGGTGGAGGCCGATGGCGGCGCCACCGTGGTGTCGGAACGGGCGGCCGGGCCGCATCTGGCGGCCGGGCTGCTGGTGCGGGCCGGGGTGAGCCTGCCGCCGCGCAGCTTCAAGGCGCTGCGCCACAAGGAGCGCTATGCCAGCCGCGCCAGCCGGGCGCTGCTGGCGCTGGCGGCGAAGGGCTAGAAGAGGCGGCGGTTCTGGCCGTAGGGGACGACGAGCTCGTCCTTGCCGACCATGTTCAGCAGGGCGCGGGCGCGCTCGTCGAGCTGGTCGCGGTCGATCCGGTCGCCGCGCAGGCCGATCACCTTGCGCTCGATCGAATCGCGCTCGGCCTCGGCCTGGGCCAGGGTGATTCGGGCGGCGGCGATCTCGCCCGCCTTGGCCTCGCGCGCCAGCGAGCCGACACGCGGGCCGTGCACGGCATACCAGGCGAAGTGCCAGATCAGCCCGGCAAAGACCAGGGGCAGCCACAGCACCTGAATCGTCCGCTTGATGGCGCGCATGCTCACCCCTTCCGTGATCCGCGCAGGTTAAGGCTTTGATAACGCGGACCGGCAAGGGGTGAAGCGAAACCTGTCACGTTCTTGCATCCGGTGTTGCCGGCAGGACACGCCATTTCGCCGGGCGCGGGCTTAACCATTTGGCACGCCAGGATTTCCCTTCGGTCGCCATCTGCGCGCCACGAAAAAAGGGGAGAGCCGAAGCTCTCCCCTCTCAGGTCGCGTTGCCCCTGGACTGCCGGAACCAGCGCCCCCACGCGAAGGCGGCAGCCCGAAAGAAATCAGCGCTTGAGGATGGTGCGGCCGGCGTAGCGGGCCGCGCTGCCCAGCTGCTGCTCGATGCGGATCAGCTGGTTGTACTTGGCCAGGCGGTCGGAGCGGCTGAGCGAGCCGGTCTTGATCTGCCCGCAATTGGTGGCGACGGCGAGATCGGCGATGGTGTTGTCCTCGGTCTCGCCCGAGCGGTGCGACATCACGGCGGTGTAGCCGGCGCGATGCGCCATCTCGACGGCTTCCAGCGTCTCGGTCAGCGAGCCGATCTGGTTGACCTTGACCAGGATCGAATTGGCGGTGGCCTTCTCGATGCCCTGGCGCAGGCGCTCCGGGTTGGTGACGAAGAGGTCGTCGCCGACCAGCTGCACCTTGGCCCCCAGCTTCTCGGTCAGCAGCTTCCAGCCGGCCCAGTCATCCTCGGACATGCCGTCCTCGATCGAGATGATCGGGAACTTGCCGCAGAGCCCGGCCAGGTAATCGACCATGCCGGCGGAGTCGAGCTTCTTGCCCTCGCCTTCCATGTCATAGACGCCGTCCTTGAAGAACTCGGTGGCGGCGCAGTCGAGCGCCACCATGACGTCCTCGCCGAAGCGGTGGCCGGCCTTCTCGCAAGCCTTCTCGATGAAGGACAGCGCCTCCTCGGCCGACTTCAGGTTCGGCGCGAAGCCGCCCTCGTCGCCGACATTGGTGCTGTGGCCGGCATCGTGCAGGCCCTTCTTCAGCGCCTGGAAAATCTCCGAGCCGATCCGGGTGGCTTCCGCCAGCGAGCCGGCGGCGACCGGCATCACCATGAATTCCTGGATGTCGATCGGGTTGTCGGCATGCTGGCCGCCATTGATGATGTTCATCATCGGCACCGGCAGGGTGCGGGCGAAGACGCCGCCGACATAGCGGTAGAGCGGCAGGTCGAAATGCGCCGCTGCGGCGCGGGCATTGGCCAGGCTGACCGCCAGGATGGCATTGGCGCCGAGGCGGCTCTTGTTGGGGGTGCCGTCGAGGGCGATCATGATCTCGTCGATCTTGACCTGCTCGGTGGCATCCAGCCCGGAGAGGGCGTCGTAGATCTCGCCCTCGACATTGGCGATGGCCTTCTGCACGCCCTTGCCGCCGAAGCGGGCCTTGTCGCCGTCGCGCAGCTCGACCGCCTCATGCGCGCCGGTCGAGGCGCCCGAGGGGACGGCGGCGCGGCCGACGGCCCCGCTCTCCAGCACGACATCGACCTCGACGGTGGGGTTGCCGCGCGAATCGAGGATCTCGCGGGCGATGATGTCGGCGATCGCGGTCATTCTGGGCTCCCGTGCCTGTGGAGGCGTGCCTGTGGCGGTGCCCCGGCGATAGGCTGCAACGCCGCGCAGGGCAAGGGGGCGGTCGCCGCTCCTCGCCGGGGGCCGGGCCGGCGCGCGGCTTTGTCAGGAGAAGCGCCGCGGCGGGCCGATTCCCTCAGGCGGCGGGGATGATCTCGCGGCGGGCGGGCGCGTGCTTGGCGCCGTACATCTGGCCATCGGCATGCCGCATCAGGGTGGTGGCGTCGCGGCCGTCCTCCGGGAAATGCGCCGTGCCCAGGCTGGCCCCGACCGAGAGCAGGCGGCCGCGATATTCCACCGGCTGGCTGATCAGCTGCCGCAGCCGCTCGCCGATGGCGCGGCCCGGCGGGTCGGCCGGCGTGGTGGCGGGCAGGTCCGGCAGCAGCACGACGAATTCGTCGCCGCCGAGCCGGGCCACCGTATCCCCCGGCCGCAGCGCGTGGCACAGCCGGGCGGCGACCGCCTGCAGCATGGCATCGCCGGCGGCATGGCCCAGCGTGTCGTTGATCGCCTTGAAGCGGTCCAGGTCGATGAAGATCAGCGCCAGCCTGCCGCCCTGGCGCTCGGCCCGGGCCAGGGCCTCGACCAGGCGCTGGTCCAGCAGCAGCCGGTTGGGCAGGCCGGTCAGGGCGTCGTGCTGCGCCTGGTGCTCCAGGCGCCGGGCGAGGGCGGCGGTGTTGCGATGGTGCCGGGCCAGCGCCCGCAGCAGCCAGGCCAGGCCGCCGGTCAGCGCGGTGCCGCCCAGCAGCACCACCAGCGGCAGCGGGGCCAGATGCGGCCAGGTGGCGCGCCGGGCCAGCGTGATCCGCCAGGCGCGCCCGGCGACCGCCACCGCGGCCTGCTGCCGGTCGCCGGGCGCCGGCCGCGGCTCGGCCTCGCCGGGCGGCACGGGGCGGCTGTCGAACAGCAGCTGCGGGCCGGCCTCGGCGCCCAGCACGCCGAGATCCTCGATGCGGATGCGGTAGTCGCGCAGCTGGTCGTGCAGCAGCGGGGCGACCATCTCGTCGGCGCGGAACACGCCGGTGATCTGGCCGATGAAGGCCTCGCGCCGCTGCTCGGCGCTGCGCAGCGGCGCGCCGCGGCGGTAGATCGCCTGGCGGATGGTGAAGCCGGTGCCGCCCTGCAGCAGGCTGAGCGGCTGCGAGGCGACCGGCTCGCCGCTGTCGCGGCTGCGCTCCATGATGCGGCGGCGGCTGGGCTCGGCGGTGGTGTCGTGGCCGAAGGCGGCCTCGTTGCCGGCCATCGGCTCGTTGTAGAGGTTGGGCATGTAGAAGCTGCGCGGCCCGTCCGGATGGATGGCGTAGTCCGGGTAGCCATGCGGGTCGAGGCTGGCATCGCGCCGCACCGCCGCCTCGAAGGCCTCGCGGGCGGCGGCGGTGACCAGCGGCGCGAACTGCACGCCGACCGCGCCGGGGAAGCGCTCGTCCAGCTTCAGCGACAGGGCGTGGCGGTGGAAATCGGCGCGGCTGACCTCGTCGCTGACCTCGAAAAGCGCGCGGAAGCCGGCGATGATGTCGAGGGCGCGCAGCGTCCGCTCCTCCACCAGGCGCTGCACCTGGCGCCCGGCTTCCTGGAAGCGGGCATCCGCCTCGGCCGCGTCCCGGCGCGCCGCCAGGTGCCACAGCGCCAGGGTGGCGGCGGCACCGAGCAGCACCAGCAGGCGGGAAGCCCGCCGCAGCAGGGCGAGGCGGGCCGACGGTGACCTGGGGTCGACGGGCATGGCCGGGAGAGGCTCTCCGTGAGCGGCGGCGGATGCCTCACTTTCCGATGAAAAGGTAAAGAAAGGATTTAAATGCGGGCGGGGAGGGTCCCCGAAGCCTGCATTTCCCGCTTCCCGCATGACTGGCCTGCCGAGGCTAGGACAAAAAAATGGCGCAAGCCTTAACGCTTGCGCCATGGCCGCTCCGGCGGGGCCGGCCGCGCCTCAGACCAGGCGGGCCTGCTTCACCGCCGCGCCGATGAAGCCGCCGAACAGCGGATGCGGCTGGAACGGCTTCGACTTCAGCTCCGGATGGTACTGCACGCCGATGAACCAGGGGTGGTCGGGATATTCGACGATCTCCGGCAGCAGGCCGTCGGGCGACATGCCGGAGAAGCGCAGGCCCTTCTCCTCCAGCCGCTCGCGATAGGCGACATTGACCTCGTAGCGGTGGCGGTGGCGCTCGGTGATCTCGGCCTGGCCATAGACCTGGCGCACCAGCGAGCCCTCGGCCAGTGCAGCCGGATAGGCGCCGAGCCGCATGGTGCCGCCGAGATCGCCCTCGGAGTGCCGGCGCTCGCGCTCATTGCCGCGCAGCCACTCGGTCAGCAGCCCGACCACCGGCTCGTCGCAGGGGCCGAATTCGGTGGAGGAGGCGTGCTCCAGCCCGACCAGGTTGCGGGTCGCCTCGATCACCGCCATCTGCATGCCGAAGCAGATGCCGAGGAAGGGGATCCGGCGCTCGCGGGCGAAGCGGACCGCCTCGATCTTGCCCTCGGCGCCGCGCTCGCCGAAGCCGCCGGGCACCAGGATGCCGTGCACGCCGTCGAGCCGCTCGACCGCGTTCGGGGTCTCGAAGATCTGGCTGTCCACCCATTCCAGCTTGACCTTCACGCCGTGCTGGATGCCGCCATGCACCAGCGCCTCGGCCAGCGACTTATAGGCGTCGAGCAGGGTGATGTACTTGCCGACGATGGCGATCTTGACCTCGCCCTCGGGGTTCTCCAGGCGGCGGACGATGCGCTGCCAGTTGGACAGGTCGGGCTCGCCATAGATCGACAGGCCGAAATGCCGCAGCACTTCGCGGTCCAGGCCTTCGGCATGGTACTGCAGCGGCACGGCATAGATCGAGCTGGCGTCGAGCGCCGGGATCACGCTCTCCGGCCGCACGTTGCAGAACAGCGCGATCTTCCGGCGCTCGTTCTCCGGGATCGGGCGATCACAACGGCAGAGGAGAATCTGCGGCTGGATGCCAAGCCCCAGCAGCTCCTTGACGGAATGCTGGGTCGGCTTGGTCTTCAGCTCGCCGGCGGAGGGGATGTAGGGCACCAGGGTCAGGTGCATGAAGAGGCTGTTCTGCGGGCCGAGCTCGTTGTTGAGCTGCCGCAGCGCCTCCAGGAAGGGCAGGCTCTCGATGTCGCCCACCGTGCCGCCGACCTCGACCAGCACGAAGTCCAGCCCGTCCGTGTTGGCGGTGGCGGCTTCCTTGATGGCGTCGGTGATGTGCGGGATCACCTGGACGGTGCCGCCCAGATAGTCGCCGCGGCGCTCCTTGGCGATCACATCGGCATAGATGCGGCCGGAGGTGAAGCTGTCCCCCTTGCTCGCATGCACGCCGGTGAAGCGCTCGTAGTGGCCGAGATCGAGATCGGCTTCCGCCCCGTCATCGGTGACGAAGACCTCGCCGTGCTGATACGGGGACATCGTGCCCGGATCGACGTTGAGGTAGGGGTCGAGCTTGCGAATGCGGACCTTGTAGCCCCGTGCCTGCAAGAGCGCGCCGAGGCTTGCCGCCGCGATGCCCTTGCCGAGAGAGGAAACCACGCCGCCGGTGATGAAAACGAACCGCGTCATGGGAGTCCTTTCTAGCAATCGACCGGGCATGCGGGAAGCATGCGGCACGGCAAGGCTGGTGTTCGGGGGAAGCGGGGCAGCGCCCTCATAAAACGTTTCGGGCGCCGGAGGGTGGTCCGGCGCCCGATTCGGGAAGTCAGTTCGTCGGCACCGAGGCCGGCGGCGGCGTGGCGGGCGCCGTTGGCGCCGGCGCGGGCGTGTTGGTCGCCGGGGCCGGCGCGCTGGCGGCCGGCGGCGGCTGGTCCAGGATCGAGCGCGGCGCGCCGGTGCCGCGGCCCAACATGGCCATGGCCAGCGCCAGGCCCATGAACAGGAAGGCCAGCACCCCGGTGGTGCGGGTCAGCAGGTTGGCGGTGCCCCGCCCGCTCATGAAGGAGCCCATGCCCTGGGAGGAGCCGATGCCCAGGCCGCCGCCCTCGCTGCGCTGCAGCAGGACAACGCCGATGAGGGCGAGGGTCACGAAAAGATGCAGGACGAGCAGGACGGTCATCATGGCGCTGGCCTCTTAACCGTGTTCGCGCGGCAGCGCCAGCAGCAGAAGCGCGGCACCGTCATGAATCTGGACTCACAGGCCGTCCAGCATGGCCAGCGCCGCCACCACCGTCGCCGCCCGCACCGCCGCGCGGTCGCCGGGGAAGACATGGCGCTGCACCTGGGTGGGCCGGCCGCGCCGGGCGGCGGCGAGATAGACCAGCCCGACCGGCTTGCCTGGCACCGCGCCGCCGGGACCGGCGATGCCGGTGGTGGAGACGGCGAGCGCCGCGCCGGATTCGCGCAGCGCCCCCTCCGCCATGGCCCGCGCCACCTCGGCGCTGACCGCGCCATGCGCCTCGAGCAGCGCCCGCGGCACGCCGACCATTCTTTCCTTCGCCTCGTTCGAATAGGTGACGAAGCCGGCCAGGACGCTGGCCGAGGAGCCAGGGATGGCGGTCAGCGCCGCGGCGACCAGCCCGCCGGTGCAGCTTTCGGCGGTGGCGACGGTCAGGCCCTCGGCGGCCAGCCGCTGCAGCAGCCGGGCGGCGGCCTCCTCCGTGCCGGGCGTGAAGACGGTCATGGCAGCAGCCCTCCGAGACGCAACGCCAGGATCACCGCGGCGGCCATGGCGCCGGCGAAGAGGTCGTCCAGCATGACGCCGGTCGGCCCCTTGCGGCGGTCGGCCCAGCCGACCGGCCCGGGCTTGGTGATGTCGAACAGCCGGAACAGCAGGAAGGCCAGGATGATGCCGGGCGCGCCGGCGCCGAGCGGCAGGGCGGCCAGCGCCAGGCTCTGCCCGGCGCCCTCGTCGATCACCACCCAGCCGGGATCGCTCTGCGCCGCCGGCAGCCGCGCCAGCGCCCACCAGCCGAGCAGGCTGAGCAGCAGCGCCAGCCCCAGGCAGGCCCAGGGCCCGCCGAGCACCGCCGGCAGCACCAGCGCGCTGCCCCAGGTGCCGGGGGCGGGCCGCAGGAAGCCGATGCCGCCCAGGCTGGCCAGCAGCCGCGGCAGGGCAGGGGAGGCGGCGGCAAGCGGCGCCGGCGCCACCGCGAGGGCGGGATCCTGCATCAGCGACCCCCGCTCACCGGACGGTGCCCACCGGCAGCCAGGGCTTCAGCGGATGGTCGAGGGCGCCGTCGCCGGCCAGCGCCCGGTAGATGACGGCATTCTCGATGACGCGCTGGACGTAGTTGCGGGTCTCGCTGAAGGGGATCTGCTCCATCCAGTCCAGCATGTCGGTGCCGCCGGCGCCCGGCGGCAGCCGCGGGTCGCCATAGGTGACGATCCAGTCGTCCACCCGCCGCGGCCCGGCATTGTAGGCCGCCGCCGCCATGGCCAGGTTGCCGAAGCGGGCGATCTGGTCGGCCAGGTAGCGCGCGCCGAGCCGCATGTTGTGCTCCGGCTGGGTGGTCAGCCAGCCGGGCTGGTGCGGCACGCCCATCTGGCGGGCGACCAGGGCGGCGGTCGAGGGCAGCAGCTGCATCAGCCCGCGCGCATTGGCCGGCGAGACGGCGGCGGGGTCGAAATTGCTCTCCTGCCGGGTGATGGCATAGGCGAAGGCCGGCTCGATCCCGGCGCCGTCGGGCAGGGTATAGGGGGTCGGATAGCCCTCGGGGATCATCATCACCCCGTCGATGCCGCCGCGGCGCGAGACCCAGACGGCATGGTCCTGGCGGCCGATGGCATTCGCCAGCCGGGCGGCCAGCACCTGCTCGGCCGGCGTCGCGGCGACCTCCTCCAGCCGCAGCAGGAAGGAGCGCGCCCGGCCGGTATCGCCGAGATCGGCCAGCGTCAGCACCGCGCGGGCCAGTTCCTTGTCGAGATAGGCATTGGCCGCCTCGGGCGTGGGCTGGGGTGGGCGGTAGCCGGCGATGCGGGCGGCCAGCTGCGGCGCGCTCTCACCCAGCGCCATGGCGCCGAGCTGGCCGTAGAAGGCGGTCGGGAAGGCCGCGGCGGCGGTGAAATGCGCCCGCGCCTCCTCGGCCCGGCCAAGGCCAGCGGCGGCGCGGCCGCGCCAGTAATGCGCCCTGGCATTGGTGATGACGCTGCTGCTGCCCTGGCCGAGGGCGGCGAAATGCTGCGCCGCGCGGCTGCCATCGGACAGCCGGCGCAGCGCGATGAAGCCGGCCCAGAACTCGGCCTCGTGCAGCCCCTCGCCCTCGGTCTGGCCGTGCCGGGCGGCGGTGCGGTAGGCGCCGCTGACATCGCCGAGGCGCAGCAGCTTGCGCGACAGCACCTGCCGCTCGGTCCACACCGCGCGCGCCGCCTCGGGCGAGAGGTCCTTCTGCAGCGGCTCGGCGCGTTCCCAGACCCCGGCCGCCTCGCGGTCGCGCTCCTGCTGGCGGTAGTAGCGGGCGAGCTCCAGCGACAGGCCGAGATCGTCCTTGGCGCGGGCCGCCGCCTGCGCCTCGGCGCCGGCCTGGCCGCCGGCCAGCGCCAACCGGAGCTCGGCGGTCAGCCGCGCCTCGGGCGGCAGCAGCGGCAGCAGCCGGGCCGCGGCCGCCCCCTGGCGCAGCCAGGCCAGGCGGTTGAATCGCGCCAAGTGGTCGGCCGGCGTCAGCACGGACTGGAAGGCGGCGACATAGGTCGGCTCGGAGACGGCATCGGCGCCGCCCTCGCGCCAGCCGGCGCGGATCACCCGGCGGGCGCCCTCGGCATCACCGCGTCTCTGCAGCGCCTCGGCCAGCTGGCGAGTGGCGGCGAGCGTCCGCGGCGGCGTGCGGGCGAAGAGCGCCAGCACCAGCGCGTCATCCGCCAGCACCGGCAGCACCTCCTCGCCGCGCAGCGTCAGGGTGGATTGCAGCGGCCAGTCGGGATTGGCGGCGGTGAAGGCGGCGACCTCCTCGGCGCTGGCCTGGCCGCGCACCTGCAGCCGGATCCAGGTGACCAGCTTGGCGGCGATCGGATCGGCGCCCTGGCGGGCCAGGCTCTCGGCCTCCGACCAGCGGCCGGCCTGGATGGCGACCATGGCGGCGCGGCCGGCGGCCCGCTGCGGCTCGGTCGCCCAGGGCTGCGCCGCGGCGGGTGCGGCGAGCGGCACGGAAAGCAGGGCCAAAGCCGGCAGCAGGGCCAGGGTCCAGCGGGAAGACCGGCGGGGGCGCGAAGGCGGGACGGCGTGCATGGGGGCGGACCCTATCCGATCGCCGCGGCTTCTCCCAGCGTCGTGAGCGGCCCCGGCGCCGCGAGAGGCCAGGGTCGCGCGCGGCGGAATGCCCGTCATCCGCCGGTCGGCCTTGTGCCGCGGAGACGCCGGCCGTAGCTTCGCCCCTTCATCCCTCTGCCATTCCCCCGGGAAGGAAAGTCTGGTCCCATGTTCAAGGGTTCCCTCGTCGCGCTGATCACGCCCATGACCGAGGACGGCGCGCTGGACCCCAAAGCCTTCCAGGAGCTGGTCGCCTGGCAGGTGGCCGAGGGCACCAGCGGCTTGATCCCGGTCGGCACCACCGGCGAAAGCCCGACCCTGTCGCATGCCGAGCACCACCGGGTGGTCGAGCTCTGCGTCGAGGCGGCCGGCGGGCGGGTGCCGGTCATCGCCGGCACCGGCTCGAACAGCACGGCGGAGGCCATCGAGCTGACCCGCCACGCCAAGGAAGCCGGCGCGGACGCCGCCCTGGTGGTCACGCCCTACTACAACAAGCCGACCCAGGAAGGCCTGTACCTGCATTTCACGGCGATCGCCGACGCCGTCGACCTGCCGCTCATCATCTACAACATCCCGCCGCGCAGCGTGGTCGACATGTCGGTCGAGACCATGGCGCGGCTGGCGAAGCACCCGAACATCGTCGGCGTGAAGGACGCGACCGCCAACCTGACGCGGCCGCTGCATACCCGCCTGACCGCCGGCACCGATTTCTGCCAGCTCTCCGGCGAGGACCACACGGCGCTGGCCTTCCGCGCCGCCGGCGGCGTGGGCTGCATCAGCGTCTCGGCCAATGTGGCGCCGCGGCTCTGCGCCGAGATGCACGCCGCCTGGGAGGCCGGCAACATCGCCGAGGCCATGGCCATCCAGGACCGCCTGACCCCGCTGCACGACGCCATGTTCTGCGAGACCTCGCCGGGGCCGGTGAAATACGCCGCCAGCCTGCTGGGCAAGTCGAGCGCCTTCTGCCGCCTGCCGATGGCCCCGGTCGCCGACAGCACCAAGGAGCGCGTCAAGGCGGCGATGCTCTCCGCCGGCCTGCTGAACTGAGGCCCCTGCCTCCCCATATCGCCTCGACCCGACACGAAAGGGCCGGCGCCACGGCGCCGCCCCACCGAGAGACCCATGGCTGAGCCCCGCAAGAAATCGCTGATCGCCCACGGCACCGCCGCGCAGAACCGCAAGGCGCGCTTCGACTACAAGATCGGCGACACCTACGAGGCCGGGCTGGTGCTGCTGGGCCCCGAGGTGAAGTCGCTGCGCGCCGGCCGCGCCGCCATCGCCGAGGCCTGGGCCGGCGAGCGCGATGGCGAGCTCTGGCTGTTCAACTGCTACATCCCGGAATGGCAGGCGGGCAGCTTCGTCTCGCAGTTCGAGCCTCGGCGCCCGCGCAAGCTGCTGCTGAAGAAGAAGCAGGTCGAGACCCTGACCGGCTCGGTGGCGCGCGAAGGCGTCACCCTGGTGCCGCTGGAAATCCTGTTCAACGAACGCGGCATCGCCAAGGTCGTGCTCGGCCTCGGCGAGGGCAAGAACAAGGCCGACAAGCGCCACGCCATCGCCGCCCGCGACTGGCAGCGGGACAAGGCGCGGTTGATGCGGGACAAGGGCTGACAGAGAAGAAATGGGTAGGTCGGGGGAATGAATTCCCCCGAACCCCCTTCTTTTTTCTGTTCTTGTAGAATTGGCGCTCGCTCGCAGGTCGCGCTTTGGCTGGGCCGTTTCACGTCCCGTCGCCACGTGGACATGGCAATCTGAAAGAAAAAAGATGGGGTCCAGGGGAATTCATTCCCCTGGCCTTCGGCTTGTCTTCTCTTACTGGGAAAGGCTCCGCCGCAGATCCGCCAGCACTTCCCGCAGTGCCCCATGCGCCTGGGCCACGTCGCGGCGCAGCAGGAAGGCGCGCGTCTTCGACTGGGTCTCGTTGTCGCCTTCGGTGAGCTCTGTCGCCCCGGCCAGGAAGTCCTGCATGGCTTCGGGGGAGGGGGTGGCGCCCTTGGCCCCGGCCTCGTCGATGCGCAGGATCAGGTCGGAATAGGCGCGCAGCCAGGCGAAGGCGGGGTCGTGCATCACCGCCTGCAGCAGGGCGTAGGGGTTGTTGGCCGCCGGGTGGCCGATCGCCTGGGCATTGAGCAGCGTGCGGTGCAGCTCGGCCAGGCGAGCGGTCAGCATCTTGTGCGCGGGCTGGGCGCGCGGGACTTGGATCATGGGCCGTCTCACTCGATGGGGGCGGGCGCTGCGGCCGGCACGGCGGGCGCCGGCGGCAGGCGGATCAGCAGGTAGACCATGATGGCCATGGCCGGCAGCGCCGCCGCGGTGGTCAGCAGGAAGAAGTCGGGCCAGCCCAGCCATTCGGCCAGCCCGCCCGAGGTGCCGCCGATGGTGCGCAGCGGCACCGCGGCGAGCGAGGAGAGCAGGGCGTACTGGGTGGCGGTGAAGGCCCGGCTGGTCAGGCTGGACAGGTAGGTGACGAAGGCCGCGTCGGCCAGGCCGTCGGTGAAGTTCTCGATGCCGACCTGGGCCCAGAGCATCGGCATGTCGTGCCCGGCATGGGCCAGCGCCACATACATCAGGTTGGACAGCATCTGGCCCATGCCGGTCAGCACCAGGGCGCGGGCGGTGCCGATGCGCACCACCAGCCAGCCGCCGGCCAGCGCGCCGAGCAGCGTGGCGAACAGGCCGAAGACGCTGCCGACGGCGGCGACCTCGGTGCGGCTGAAGCCGAGCTCGCGGTAGAAGGGGGCGACCATGGTGCCGGCCATGGCCTCGCCCAGCTTGAACAGCGCGATGAACAGCAGGATCGCCAGCCAGTGCCGGCGGCGGACGAAATCGGCGAAGGGGTCGATGGTGGCGGCGCGCAGCCGGGCGGACCAGGCCATCACGGCGCGGGGCGCCGCCTCGGGCTCGGGGCCGAGCCAGACGGCCAGGAAGCCCACGCCGATCAGTGCCGCGCAATAGGTGAAGGCCAGCGGCCAGCCGGCGAATTCGGCGACGGTCAGCGCGCCCGCATTGGCCGCCAGCATGGCGCCGCGATAGCCCCAGACATAATAGGCGAGGCCGAGGCCCTGCTGCCGCTCCTCCAGGAACTCGATGCGGTAGGCGTCGATGACGATGTCCTGGCTGGCCGAGAGGAAGGCGACCAGCACGGCGACCATGACGGTCAGTGCCGGGTCGGCCGCCGGGCTGGTCAGGCCGAGGCCGAGGATCGCCAGGGCGAGGACCGGCTGGATGCTGGCCAGCCAGCCGCGGCGCCGGCCCCAGCTGCGGAAGAAGGGCGGCGGCGCGTGGTCAATTAGCGGCGACCAGAGGAATTTCAGCGAATAGGACAGGCCGATCAGCGCGGTCAGCCCGATCGCGGTCAGCGATATGCCGGATTCCGACATCCATTGCCGCAGCACGAAGGCGGTCAGCGGCAGCGGCACCCCGGCGGAGAAGCCGAGGGCCAGCATGATCAGGAAGCGGCGGTCGTTCGCGATCGCGGGGAGGAGGCGGGCCATGGCCGGGCAAACTGCCACGCCGGGGGCGGCTTTTGAACCGCGCCTGACCGGGCCGGGCAAAAATCCCCCGCCGCGCCCTGCGGCGGGCCCGCGGACCCGCGCGACGCTCGGCCCTGCCTCGATGCGGAAAACGCGCAAAATTCGGCGCAATTCTGCGCGTAATTCGGCTTTTTGTTGCGCGATTCGCGCAGATCATGGTTGACTTGCCTCGCCGTCGGGCGGAAGGAGCCCGCCAATCCTGCGCATTTCGCGCATAAAGAAGGCCCGCCGATGGCGCCGGCCAGCGAGGACGTTGATGCAGATTCCGATCAAGCGTGGCATCGAGGCGGTGCCCGGCGGCATGATGGTGGTGCCGCTGGCGCTCGGCGCGCTGCTGGCCACCTTCTTCCCCGGCACGCCGAAATTCTTCGGCTCCTTCACCGGCGCGCTGTTCACCGGCTCGCTGACCATCCTCGCGGTCTTCTATGTCTGCATGGGCGCCAGCATCGACTTCAAGGCGACCCCCTACATCCTGAAGAAGGGCGGCACGCTGTTCGGCGTGAAGATCGGCGTCGCCATCATCCTCGGCGTGGTCTTCGGCCAGCTGCTGGGCGAGGCGCCGGTCGGCGCCGGCCTCTTCGCCGGGCTGTCGACGCTGGCCATCGTCGCCGCCATGAACGACACCAATGGCGGCCTCTACATGGCGCTGATGGGCCAGTATGGCGAGCCGCGCGACGTCGGCGCCTACACCGTGATGACGCTGGAGTCGGGGCCCTTCCTGACCATGGTCACGCTGGGCGTCGCCGGCCTCTCGGCCTTCCCCTGGCAGACGCTGGTGGGCTCGATCCTGCCGCTGCTGGTCGGCATGCTGCTGGGCAACCTGGACCGCGAGATGCGCGCCTTCCTCAGCCGCGCCATCCCGGTGATGATCCCCTTCTTCGCCTTCGCGCTGGGCAGCGGGCTCGACCTCGCCAAGGTGTGGCAGGCGGGGGTGCTGGGCCTCGGCCTCGGCGTCGCGGTGGTCGTGGTCACCGGCATCCCGCTGTTCCTGGCCGACCGCGCCATCGGCGGCACCGGCGTGGCGGGCGTCGCCGCGGCCTCGACCGCCGGCAATGCGGCGGCGGTGCCCGCCATCGTGGCGGCCGCCAACCCGATCTATGCGGAAGCCGCCGCGCACGCCACCATCCTGGTCGCGGCCGCCGTCATCGTCACCACCGTGCTGGTGCCGCCGCTGACCGCCTGGACCGCCCGCCGCTTCGGCGGCAGCCGCGACGCCGCGCCCCAGGCCTGAGGAAGGGAACGACATGACCGCCCTGCCGTCGCGCTGGCTGATCCTGGCCGATGACCTGACCGGCGCGGCGGACTGCGCCATCGCCTTCGCCCGCCGCGGCCTCGCCGCCTCGGTGGGCTGGCACGGGTCGACCCATGGGACGACCCCAGGGGCGGTTCCAAGGCAGGGGGCGGCCGCCGCCCCCGCCGTGCTGGCGGTCGATGCCGACAGCCGCCGCCTCGATCCGGCGGCGGCGGCGGCGCGCCATGCCGCCCTGCTCGACGCGCACCACGCGGCCGGGGTGGGGCTCATCAAGAAGATCGACTCCACGCTGCGTGGCCAACCGGCGGCCGAGCTCGCCGCCACCTGCACGCTGCTGCGCCAGGCCGGCCAGCCGCGCCTGGCCATCCTGGCGCCGGCCTTCCCGGCCACCGGCCGCACCACCGAGGCCGGCAGCATCCGCCTGCAAGGGGCGGCGCTGGAATCGACGCCGCTCTGGGCGCGCGACCACAGCTACGACACCGCGCATCTGCCGGCGGTGCTGCAGGGCGTCGGGCTGAGCACCCGCCACCTGCCGCTCTCCGTCATCCGCAGCGGCCCCGCCCGCCTGGCCACCGCCCTGCAACAGGCGATCGCCGAGGGGCTGGACGCCGTGGTCTGCGACGCGGTCGAGGCCTGCGACCTCGACCGCCTGGCCGCCGCCAGCCTGCCGATGGCGGACGAAGTCTTCTGGGTCGGCTCCGGCGGCATCGCCGCGGCGCTGGCCGGGACCCTGCCGCCCGCCGCCACGCCGGCCGCCATGCCGTTACTGCCGCCGGCCCGTGGTGGCGTGCTGGTGGTGGTGGGCAGCGTCGCCGAGGCCTCCCGCGCCGCCGCCGCCCGGCTGGTCGAGGCCGGCCGCGCCACCCGCTTCGGCGTGCCGCCCGCCCTGCTGCGCGCCGGCGACCGCCATCCCGGCTGGGGCGCGCTGGCCGCCGGCATCGCCGACAGCCTGGCGCAGCGGCGCGACACCCTGGTCGAGATCGATGCCGACCCGGCAGCCGACCTCAGCCAGGGTGCCATCCTGGCCGAGCGCCTGGCCGCCCTGCTGGCGCCGGCCGCCCCGGTCATCGCCGGCCTCTTCGCCACCGGCGGCGAGACCGCCTGCGCGCTGCTGACGCATCTCGGCGTGCACGGCATCCGCCTGCTGGAGGAGGTCGAGCCCGGCGTGCCGCTCGGCATCACCGAGGGCGCCCTGGCCATCCCGGTGATGACCAAGGCCGGCGCCTTCGGCCATGAGGGCACCATCCTGAACAGCCTGTCCCGCCTGCACGCCCTGCCCGGAGCCTGACCGCATGACCAACGCCCCTGCCGCCGACACCCGCCCGATCGTTGCCATCACCATGGGCGACGCCTCGGGCATCGGCCCCGAGATCATCATGAAGGCCCTGGCCCGGCCGGATGTCTATGCGATCTGCCGCCCGCTGGTGGTGGGCGACGCCACCCGCCTGCGCGAGGCCGACGCGCTGACCCGGACCAACCTCAAGGTGGCCGCGCTGCAGGAGCCCGCCGGCGCGAAGTATGAGATCGGCACCGTCGACTGCATCGACCTGGGCCTGATCCCGGCCGGCCATCCCTTCGGCCAGCTTTCCACGCTCTCGGGCGAGGGCGCCTATCGCTACATCGAGCGCGCCACCCGCCTGGTCGAGGCCGGCGCGGCCGACGCCATCTGCACCGCCCCCCTGTCGAAGGAGGCGCTGCACGCCGCCGGCCACAAATATCCCGGCCATACCGAGCTGCTGGCCCATCTGACCGGCACGCCCGAGGTCTCGATGATGCTGGTGGCGCCGAAGCTGCGCGTCATCCACGTGACCACGCATATCGGCCTGATGGACGCCATCCGGAAGATCGAGCCCGGCCTGGTCGAGCGCGTCATCGCCCGCGGCCATGCCACCCTGGTCAAGGCCGGCATCGCCGAGCCGCGCATCGGCGTCTGCGGCATCAACCCGCATGCCGGCGAGAACGGCCTCTTCGGCCAGGGCGAGGAGGCAGAGAAGATCATCCCCGCCGTGCAGGCCTGCCAGGCCAAGGGCTGGTCGGTCACCGGCCCGCTGCCGGCCGATACGCTGTTCTTCCGCGCCGCCCGCGGCGATTTCGACCTGGTCGTCGCCATGTACCACGACCAGGGCCACGGGCCGGTGAAGGTCATGGGGCTGGAGGCGGGGGTGAACATCACCATTGGCCTGCCCGTCATCCGCACCTCGGTCGACCACGGCACCGCCTTCGACATCGCCGGCAAGGGCATCGCCGATGAGGGCTCGCTGATCGAGGCGCTGCGGCAGGCCGTCGATCTGGCGCCGAAGCGGACGAAGTAAGAAAGGGCGGGGGGAGGTATCCCCCCGCACCCCCTTCTATTTCTGTACAACGGCCCTTGCGGGACCAGCGCGGGCCGGTCCAGATCGACGCATGCGACACCGGAAAAGCCGTCGGGACGACATCCTCTCAGCCATGGCCCAGGGCGTGGTGGACGTCGACAGCCTGGCGGAACGCTTCGGGGTCTCGGCCTCGACCATCCGGCGCGACCTGCAGGACCTCTCGGCGCGGCGCGCCATCGCACGCACCTATGGCGGGGCGATGCTGGCCCATGCGGTGCCCGAGGAAAGCCTCGGCACCCGCAGCGAGCAGCACCGCGACGCCAAGGCCGCCATCGCCGAGGCCGCCCTGGCCCTGGTCGCGGATGGTGACACGCTGATCCTTGATGGCGGCTCGACCGTCGAGGCGCTGGGACGGCGGCTGGCCGGGCGGCGGCTGCGCATCATCACCAACAACCTGCCCCTGATCCCGGTGCTGGCCGATACGCCGGGGATCGAGCTGGTGGTGCTGGGCGGCACCGTGCGCCCGATCAGCATGGGCACCACCGGCAGCCTGGCCGAGCAGGCGCTGCGCTGCATGACCGCCGACAAGCTGTTCACCAGCGCCGATGGCGTCATGCCCGGCTATGGCCTCTGCGAGGCGACGCTGGAGCAGGTTTCCCTGAAGTCGCTGATGATGCGCCAAGCCGCCGAGGTCTTTGTCCTGGCCGACGCCTCGAAGCTGGGTCGGGCGGAACAGCCCTTCTGGGCGCCCTTGCGTCCCGGGGCGTGCCTGGTGACGGATGCCGGCTTGGAAGCTTGCGACGGGTTCGTGGCTGAAGGCGTCCGCGTCGTGCTTGCGGACTGAGTCGCAAAAATAGAAGGGGGCGCGGGGGGATACCTCCCCCCGCTGCTTGCTTTTTTACGACCCCTGCCGGTCGTGCAGCGCCGGGATGAACAGGTCCTTCCAGCTGTCCGGCTTCACCCGGACCGAGCCCACCGCATGCATGAAGCGGGCGTATTCCATGACGCCGTGCGGGGTCGCCGAGAAGCGGCTGTCCGGGTCCTTGATCATCTTCACCACGTCCTCGTCGGTGGCCGTGGTGCGGGTGATGCGGTTGAAGGCCTGGGCGGCGGCGGCCGGGTCCTTGGCGATGAAGTCGTTGGCCTCGTCCAGCGCCGCCAGGAAGACCTGCATGACGCGCGGATTGGCCTCGACGAAGCGCTTCTGCGCGAAGATCACGTCCAGCGTCGAATCGCCGAGCACGTCGCTGGCGGCGATCACCTTGTGGATCGAGGGGTTGTTCAGCTCGATGATCGAGAAGGGCGGCGAGGCGAAATGCGCCGCGATCTCGGTCCTGCCGCTGAGCAGCGCCTGGGCGGCCTCGGGATGCGGCAGGCCGACGGTCATCGGGTCCAGCTTGGCGTAGTTCTCCTGGCCGAACTGCTTGGCCACCAGCATCTGCAGCACCACCGCCGCCAGCGAGGTCTTGATGCCGGGCAGGGCGATCTTGTCGTTGGCGGTGAAGTCGGCCAGCGTCTTCAGGTGCGGCCGGTTGGCGTTGAGCACGAGCGCGCAGCTCGACATGCCGGCGACGCCGATGACCTCGGCCCGCGGAATGCCGCGCGCCTTGGCCCAGAGGGTGATGAAGCCCGGCGAGCCGGTGCCCGCGATGTCGAGCGAGCCGGCCAGCATCGCGTCGTTGATGACGTTGCCGCCATCCAGCGTCTGCCAGCCGATCTCCAGGGTGCCGAGCCCGGCCTTCTGGGCCTGGCGCTCGATCAGCTTCTGGTCGCGCATGACGATCAGCGGCAAATAGAGGATGCCGTAGCCGTGCGAGATGCGCAGGCGGCTGGTCTCGGCATGCGCGGCGCGGATGTTGAAGCCGAGGCTGGCGGCGGCGCCGAGGGCGCCGGCGGTGCCGAGCAGGGTGCGGCGGTTCATCGTGTTGTTTCCTCCGAAGATCATGGGATCAGCTCTGCATGCCCCAGCGGCGGATGGTGCGCTTCTCGATGGTCGCGAAGATCACGTTCTCCACGAACAGGCCGATCAGGATGACGAAGAACAGGCCGGCGAAGACATTGGCGGTCTCCAGCTGGTTGCGGTTCTCGAAGATGAACCAGCCGAGGCCGCCCGAGCCGGAGGAGACGCCGAAGACCAGTTCGGCGGCGATCAGGGTGCGCCAGGCGAAGGCCCAGCCGACCTTCAGCCCGGTCAGGATCGAGGGGAAGGCGGCCGGGATCAGGATGTCGCGCACCAGCCCGATGTTGCGCAGGCCGTAGTTCAGCCCGACCATCTTCAGCGTCTTCGACACCGCGCGGAAGCCGGCATGGGTGTTCAGCGCGATCGCCCAGAGCACGGAGTGGACCAGCACGAAGATGACGCTGCCGGTGCCCAGCCCGAACCAGATCAGCGCCAGCGGCAGCAGGGCGATGGCCGGCAGCGGGTTAAACATCGCCGTCAGCGTCTCGAGCAGGTCGGTGCCGATGCGCGAGCCGATGGCCAGCACGGTCAGCAGGGCGGCGAGGCCGACGCCGATGGCATAGCCGATCGCCAGCGTCTGCAGCGAGATCAGCGCGCGGGCCGGGATGATGCCGTTCAGCAGGTTGCTGATCAGCGCCTCCACCGTCTCGGAGAAAGCCGGGAAGAGCAGGGGGTTATCCAGCCACCGCCCATAGATCTCCCAGATGACGGCAAGGACGAGGAGAATGAAACCCTTGCGCAGGAAGCCGATGCGATAGACCGATTCCCAGGCGGAAATCGGCTTCTGCACCTCGGCGGGCTGGCCGCGGACCGGCTCGCGCACGATCTCGGGGCGGGTCAGCAGCGGGGCGTGGTTCACGGTCGTGCTCATGCTGCGCGCTCCCTCAATGGACGAAGAGCATGTCGTTGATGCGGGTCTCGAGCTCGGCCTGGGCGGCGGTGCCCAGCAGCTCCGGCGGCACGCTGTTCAGCTCGGCCTTGACCTGGCCGGGATGCGGCGACAGCAGCAGGATGCGGGTGCCGATGCGGATCGCCTCCTCGATCGAATGGGTGACGAAGAGCACGGTGAAGCGCGTGTCCTCCCACAGCCGCAGCAGCTCCTCCTGCATGCGCCGGCGGGTGAGGGCGTCGAGCGCGGCATAGGGCTCGTCCATCAGCAGGACATCGGGCTCCATGGCCATGCCGCGGGCGATGGCGACGCGCTGCTTCATGCCGCCGGACAGCATGTGCGGATAGCTGTCGGCGAAATCCTTCAGCCCGACCTTCTCGATGTAGTAGCCCGCGCGGTCGCGCGCCTCGGCGGCCGAGAGGCGCTTCGAGGCGGTCAGCGCGAAGGTGACGTTCTGCTGCACCGTCTTCCACGGCAGCAGCTGGTCGAATTCCTGGAAGACCATCATGCGGTCGGGGCCGGGCTCGCGCACCTCGCGCCCCTTCAGGCGGATGCTGCCCTCGGAGGGGGTCAGGTAGCCGCCAATCGCCTTCAGCAGCGTCGACTTGCCGCAGCCCGAGGGGCCGAGCAGCACGTAGCGCTCGGAAGGATAGACGTCGAAATCCACCCGCTGGGTGGCGGTGACGACATATTCGTCGGTCTTGTATTGCAGGGTCACGCCCTGCACCTGCAACAGCGGCGCTGTCGCGCCCGCATCCTGCGCGGCCATCGCTTCCTCCTTGTCTCGTTGCCGCCCTTGCGGGGCCGGATTGGCTTCCTCTCTAATCCGCCAAGCTGTTGCCAAACTGACGAGGCTCAGGAAATTTTTGTTCGCAACTGCAGCATGAAAGATGCCGATGCGGATCCTGCTGGTGGAGGACAATGCCGATGTGGGGGAGGCGGTGCAGGCCCGCCTGGCCCGGCTCGGCCATGCGCTGGACTGGGAGCGCAGCGGCGAGGCGGCCATGGCGCGGCTCGACGTGCAGCAGGGCTATGACCTGGTGATCCTGGACGTGATGCTGGGCGGCGCCATCGACGGCATGGCCATCCTGCGCCGGCTGCGGGCGCGGGGTGGCGCCACCCCGGTGCTGATGCTGACGGCGCGCAGCCAGGTGGATGACCGGGTCAGCGCGCTGGACCTTGGCGCCGATGACTACCTGACCAAGCCCTTCGACTTCCGCGAGCTGGAGGCGCGGGTGCGCGCCCTGCTGCGCCGCGGCAGCGGCGCCGCCGTCAACGAATTGCGCTTCGGCGATATCAGCATCGACCTGGAGGGCCATGTCGCCGCGCTGAACGGCCAGCCGCTGGAGCTGACGAAACGCGAGCTGACGCTGCTCGAATTGCTGCTGGCGCGGCCGGGCCGCATCGTGCCGAAGGAGCAGCTGATGGACCGGCTCTTCGGATTGGACGAGGCCGCCAGCCTGAACGCGGTGGAGCAGCACGTCGCCCGGCTCCGAAAAAAACTGTCGCTGTCGACGACGGAGATCCGCACGCTGCGTGGCCTCGGCTACCAGATCATGGCGCGATAGAGAGAAGAATGCAGAGCCGCTCGCTGCATGCGCGGATCATGGTGCTGCTGGCGCTGGTCTTCGGCGCGGTCTCCGGCGGCTTCGCCATCGCCGCCTGGGTCACGGCGCGCGTCGTGGCCGATGGCGCGCATGACGCGCTGCTGGCCGCCGGTGCCGCGCAGATCGCCGAGAACATGTATGTCGCCGGCGGCGTGCTGGTGGTCGAGCCGCCGATCGCCGTCGTCGCCAGCCTCTCGGCGCAGGACCGCGTGGTCTACAAGGTGGTCGATGCGCGCGGCATCGTCGTCGCCGGCAGCTCCGGCCTCGACAGCCCGCCGGCGGATGGGACGCATACCCAGCTCGGCCGGACCCGGCTGATGGGACAGGACTACCACACGGCGACCACGGCGCGGCGCATCCAGGGCGGCTGGGCCAGCGTGACGCTGGCCCAGACCAACCATGCGCGGGAGGAGATGGCGCGCGGTCTGGCGGCGAAATCCATGGTGCTGATCCTGGCGCTGTCCGGCCTCGGGCTGGTCGCCACGCTGCTGGCGGTGCGGCTGGCCCTGGCCCCGCTGCGCCGGGTCGAGGCCGCCATCGCCGCGCGTGACCCGCAGGACCTGGCGCCGCTGGTGCTGGACGCGCCGCCGGAGATCCACACGCTGCTGGCCGCGATCAATGCCTTCATGGCGCGGCTGGAGGCGCATCTCGGCCAGATGCGGCGGCTGATCGGCGATGCGGCGCATCAGATCCGCACGCCGCTGACCGCGCTGACCGCGCAGCTGGAGATGCTGGAGGGCGCGCAGGACGAGGCCGCGCGGCAGGCGCATCTGGCCCGGCTGCAGGACCGCGCGGCGCAGCTCGGCCGGCTGGCGGCGCAGCTCTTCGATCATGCCATGGTGCTGCACCGCGCCGGCCAGGTGCGGCTGGAGGAGGTCGATCTGGTGCCGCTGGCGCGCCAGGTGCTGGTGGCGCTGCTGCCGCTGGCCGGCCGCATCCGGCTGGAGCTGGAGGCGCCCGAGGTCCCGGTGCTGGTCGCCGGCGACCGCGTCAGCCTGCGCGAGGCCTTGAGCAATCTGGTGCACAACGCGCTGAAGCATGGTGCGCGGACGCATGTCCTGGTGACGCTGCGCCAGGACACGGCGATGACGCTGGTGGAAATTTCCGACGATGGGCCGGGGATTCCGCCCTCGCGCTGGCAGCATGTGCGCGAGCCCTTCCACAGCCGGGGCGAGGCGGAGCGCGGGGCGGGCCTCGGCGTCGCCATCGCTGAGCAGGTGATGCGCGCCCATGGCGGCGCGCTGTCCTTCCGGCTGGACTCGTCCGAGGGCTTTTCCGTCATCCTGCTCTTCGCGGGACGCGCGCCGGTGGCGGCGCGCGTCCCCGTCGCCGACGCCTAGGCCGCGCGCACCTTCGATACGAAGTCATCCACCGCGCCGGTCAGCTGCTCGGACTGGCGCGACAGGTCGGTGGCGGCGGCCAGCACCTGGCTGGCGGCGGCGCCGGTGCTGCTGGCGCCCTGACCGACCGAGGCGATGTTCATCGTCACCACGCCGGTCGCCTGCGCCGTCTCCTGCACGGTGCGGGCGATCTCGGCGGTGGCGGCGCTCTGCTCCTCGACCGCGGCGGCGATCGCCACGGTGATGCGGCTGACCTCGTCGATCGTGCTGGCGATGGCGCCGATCGCCACCACCGCCTGCTGCGTCGCCTGCTGGATCGAGCCGATCTGCGCGCCGATCTCCTCGGTCGCCTTGCTGGTCTGGTTGGCCAGGTTCTTCACCTCGGAAGCCACGACGGCGAAGCCCTTGCCGGCCTCGCCGGCGCGGGCCGCCTCAATGGTGGCGTTGAGGGCGAGGAGATTGGTCTGGCCGGCGATCGAGGTGATCAGGTTCACCACCTCGCCGATCTTGCTGGCGCCCTCGGCCAGCACGCGCACCGTCGCATCGGTCTCGCGCGCGCGCTCCACCGCCTGGCCGGAGACGCTGGTCGCCTGGGTCACCTGGCGGCTGATCTCGGAGATCGAGGCGGAGAGCTGCTCGGCGGCCGAGGCGACGGTCTGCACGCCGCCGCTGGCGGCCTGCGCCGCGCCCGCCACGGAATTCGCCTGGGCATTGGTCTCCTCCGCGGTGCCCGACATGCTGCGCGCGGTCGCCTCCAGCTCGGTGGCCGCCGAGGAGACGACGCCGACCATGTCGCCAACCCGCGCCTCGAAGGCGGCGACCAGCTGCGCCAGGACCTCGGCGCGCTTCTGGCGGGCTTCCTGCGCGGCGGCCTGCTCGGCGGCCAGCGTATCGGCGTGCTGCAGGCCGGTGCGGCATTCGTCGACGGCGCGCGACATGTCGCCCACCTCGTCGCCGCGCGCCAGGTCAGGCAGGCTGACCGCATAGTCGCGCTGAGCGAC
Source organism: Roseomonas sp. USHLN139 (assembly GCF_037145735.1). Taxonomy (NCBI): domain Bacteria; kingdom Pseudomonadati; phylum Pseudomonadota; class Alphaproteobacteria; order Acetobacterales; family Roseomonadaceae; genus Roseomonas; species Roseomonas sp. USHLN139. The sequence goes on from NZ_JBBCWY010000003.1 coordinate 320,553, forward strand.
GCGGCGCAGCGCCGCGGCCAGGCCGACGATGCTGCGGGCGATGTGGCGGTCGAGGAAGAGCGCGGCGCCGAGCCCGGCGACCAGCGCCAGGGCGAGCACCATGCCGGTCAGCCAGAGCGCCCGCTGGTAGATGGTGGAGGCTTCCTCGGCGGCGGCGGTGGCGCCGGCCTCGTTCAATGCGGCCAGCTCGTCCAGCGTGGCGAAGACCTTGCGGATCGCCTGGGCGCCTTCCGTGTTGAACAGGGTGACCGCCACCACATCGCCACCCGGCCGCGCCAGGGCGGCCTCGATCGTCGTCAGATAGGCGTTGTATTCGCTGCGCGTGCGGCTCAGCAGCGCCTGCTCGGGCGGGGTCGAGCTGAGGCTGCCGGCGGCGGCGAAGTCGACCTCGACGTCCCGCCGGCGGGCTGCCAGATCGCTCTGCGCCGTGGTGCGCTGCGCGGCATCGGCGGTGGCGACGACCCGCGCGGCGCTGGTGCGCTCGCGCGACAGGCTGAATTGCAGATGCGTGATCGAGCGCACCGAGGGCAGCCAGTTCGTCTGGATCTCCACCAGGCCGGACTGAACTTGGCTGAGCTGCTGCAGCCCCAGCAGGCCGAGCAGGGTGGTGAGCAGGAGCAACAGGCCGAAGGCGCCCAGCAGCTTGCTGCGCAGGCGGAGGCGGCCAAGGACCGTAAGCATTTTTTTTTCCGGGACTGGGAACAAGATCGCGTTATTGGTCCGAATCTTTTCTTGATTATTAATGCTTCGCTGCCAGGCGCGCGCGCCGCCAGGGCGCATGACAGCGTCGCCATCTCGCGTCACACGGCGGTTGCAACTTCCAACCCCGCCGGCCTTTCGACAGGGGGCGGGAAGGGCAGGCGATGACGGAACAGGCAACAGGCAACCGGGGTGGCAACCGCGCCTATGCGATCAGCCTGGCGCGCGGCATGGCCGGCGCGCTGATCTTCGCCTTCCCGCTGGTGATGACCATGGAGATGTGGTCGATCGGCTTCTCGGTCACGCCGGCGCGGCTTTTCCTGTTCCTGCTGCTCGGCCTCGGGGTGCTGGCCGGCCTCGCCTATTACAGCGGCTTCGAGCCGGCGGCGGACTGGCTGGATGCGCTGCTCGACGCGCTGGGCGCCTTCGCCATCGGGTTGATCGGCAGCGGGCTGCTGCTCTGGCTGTTCGGCATCGTCACGCCCGGGCTCGGCTGGCGGGCGGCGCTCGGCATGGTGGCGCTGCAGGCGGTGCCGGCGGGGATGGGCGCGGTCGCCGCGCGCCGCCAGTTCGGCGCCCGCGAGGGCGAGGCGCGCGAGGACCGCGCCGGCTATCCGGCGCAGCTCTTCCTGATGGGGGCGGGGGCGCTGTTCCTGGCCTTCAACGTGGCGCCGACCGAGGAGGTGCTGCTGATCGCGCTGCGCATGCCGCCCTGGTCGCTGATCGGGCTGATGGGGCTGTCGCTGCTGCTGCTGCACCTGCTGGTCTATACCATCGGCTTCGCCGGGCAGGAGCAGCGGCCGGAAGGGGCGGGGGCCTGGCGCACCTTCGGCGCCTACAGCCTGGCGGGCTATGGCCTGGCGCTGGCGGTCAGCTTCTACGTGCTGTGGACCTTCGGCCGCGCCGACCTGGCCAGCCTGCCGATGATGGCCATGGTGACGGTGGTGCTGGGCTTCCCGGCGGCGCTCGGCGCCGCCATCGCCCGGCTGGTGGTGTGAGCGGCATGAGCGGGAAACCGGTTCTCGAATGGCTGATGGCGGGCTTCGGCGCGGTGCTGACGCTCGGCACCCTGGCGATCGTCGCCAGCGACATCCCGGCCAGCCGGGGCGACCCGGTGCCGCTTCTCACCATCGCCGAGGAGCCGCCGCGGCCCGATGGCCAGGGTGCCTTCCTGGTCCGCTTCACGGTGACCAACGCCGCGCCGGCCACGGCGGCGCAGGTGACGGTCGAAGGCGTCCTGGCCGAGGGCGGCCGCGTGCTGGAGACCAGCCGCACCGTGCTCGACTATGTCCCGCGCGGCTCGAGCGCGCGCGGCGGGCTGTGGTTCCGCCAGGACCCTAGCGGACGGCTGACGCTGCGGGCGACCGGCTATGCCGAGCCCTGAAGATTAAATTGCCGCAGGGAGGCGATCAGGGATCGACGGCGCGGGCCAGCACCGCGACATCGGCCGCGGCGGCCGAGGTCGGATGCCGGCTGAGCAGCGGCATCTGCCGGCGGATGGCGTCGCGCACCCGCTCGTCGCGGCGGACCAGCCCGGCCAGCGGCACGTCGCGCTGCAGGAAGGTGCTGCAGGCGCGCTGCAGGGTGGCGGCGGTGCGGCGGCCGGAGGGCACGTCGATCGCCTGGTTCACCACGATCCGCGCATCGCCGCCCGGCCGGTCGGTGCCGTGCAGCTTCAGCGTGGCATAGGCGTCGGTCAGGCTGGTCGGCTCGTCGGTGGCGACCACCAGCAGCGTGTCGGCCGCCGCCGCCAGCCGGCGCGTGGCCGGCGCCAGCCCGGCGCCGAGGTCGAGGATCACCACGTCCCAGCGCCCGGTCGCGGCGCGCAGCAGCGTCGCCACATGCTCGACCACCTCGGGCCGGAGGCTCGCCAGCATGCCGCTGCCGGAACGCCCGGCGAGCACGTCGAAGCCGCCCTCCGGGTGGTGGATCACCGCCTGGGTCAGCGCGATGCGCCCGGCCAGCACCGCCTGCAGGTCGCGCTCCGGCTGCAGGCCGAGCTGCACGTCGACATTGGCGAGGCCGAGATCGCCATCGGCCAGCAGCACGCGGCGGCCGCGCTGCGCCAGGGTCTGCGCCAGGGTGATCGCCAGCCAGGTCTTGCCCACGCCCCCCTTGCCCGAGGCGATGGCGATCAGCCGGCCGGCGGTGGCCTGGGCCTGGAAGTTCAGCGGCGGGTCCGGACGGAAGGAGAGGTCGGGCATCAGGGGAGGACTCCAGCCGTCAACGGGGGGACAGGCAAGGGGGTATCGGCGGCGGGGGCCGCATGGCTGCGCCGGCGCAGCCGCGCCGCCAGCCAGTCGGGGTTCAGCGGCAGCAGCTGGCCGGACGCCTCGGGCCCGGTGCCGCCGGCGGAGAGCACCAGCTGCCCGGCGGCGGCGGCGGCCAGCACGCTGCCCAGGCGCCGCGTCGCATCCAGCCGCGTCGCGACCAGATGGGTGGCGCCGAGCGCGCGGAAGGCGCGGGCCAGCTCGGCCGCCTCGGCGCAGTCGAGGCCGGCCGGCAGGACCAGCGCCACATGTGGCCGGGTCTGCGCGATCAGCGCCGCCAGCAGCCGCGCCTGCTGCGGCTCGAAGGGGTCGGTGCCGGGGGTGTCGATCAGCACCGCGCCGCCCGGCGGGCGCAGCGCGATGGCCTGCAGCGCCGCGGCCGGGCTGGTCGCCTGGGCCAGGCTGGCGCCCAGCACCTCGGCCACCCCGGTCAGCTGGTCGGCCGCCCCCGGGCGCTGGTGGTCGGTGTTGATCAGCAGCGGCGGCGCCTCGCCATCCATCACGTGCCGCGCGGCGATCTTCACCGAGGTCAGCGTCTTTCCCGCGCCGGGCGGCCCGGCCAGCAGCAGCGGCCGGGTCCCGAGCGGCGGCAGCCCGCCGAAGCGGAAGCTGGCGGCCAGCGTCGCCTCCAGCGGGCCGGTCAGCAGCCGGTCACGCAGCGGCGCCGGCAGGTTGTGGAAGGCCAGGGCCTGGTCGTCCGCCGCCTCCGGCACGGGCGCCGGCAGGGGCGCCATCGGCGGCGGCCAGGCGGCGCGCTCCAGCGCCGGCTCCGGGGTGGGGGCCACCACCGGCAGCGGCTCGTCCGGCGGATCGACCTCCAGCGCCGCGGTCGCCTCCACCCCGCCATTGACCCGGCGGGAGGAGAGCAGCACCGCGTCCGGCCCCAGCTCCGCGGTCAGCAGGCGCATGGCCTCCGCCATGGTGGGGGCGCGGATGACGCGGATGCGCATGGCCGGCTACCCGCGCCTCAGACGCTGCCGAGGACGCGGATGCGCGCCCGCGGATGGATCTCGGCCTGGGCCAGCACCGGCGTGGTCGGGCGGAAGCGCTCGACCACGGCACGGACATGGGCGCGGATGGCGCCCGAGCAGACCAGCGCCGGCGCGTCGCCGGCCGCCCCGGCGCGGTCCAGCGCCAGCCGCAGCTTCTGCGCGAAGTCGTTGACGCGCGACGGCGCCATGGCCAGCTGGCGCTCCTCGGCCGGGCCGATCAGCGCCTCGGCGAAGGCGGCCTCCCATTCGGCGCCGAGCGTCAGCAGCGGCACGTCGCCCTGGTGGCCGCGCGCCGATTCGGTCAGCTGGCGGGCCAGGCGCGCGCGGACGATCTGCACGATGCTCGACAGGCCGCGGGCGCCGCCGCCGGCCGTCGCCTCCTGGATGCCCTCCAGGATGGTCGGCAGGTCGCGGATCGAGACGCGCTCGGCGAGCAAGGCCTGCAGCACGCGCTGCACCGTGCCGATGCTGGCCTGGCCGGGCACCAGGTCGGCGACCAGGCGCTTGTTCTCCTCCGGCAGGCCGTCGAGCAGGCGGCGCGTCTCGGTATGGCTCAGCAGGTCGGCCATGTTCTCGCGCACCACCTCGGTCAGGTGGGTGACCAGGACGCTGGCGGCATCGACCACGGTGCAGCCGCGGGCCAGCGCCTGGTCGCGCAGGTTCTCCTCGATCCACAGCGCCGGCAGGCCGAAGGCCGGCTCCTGGCAGCGCTCGCCCGGCAGCGGCGGCAGCTTGCCGCTGGGATCGATCGCCAGCAGCATCGGCGGCTTCACCTCGCCGCGCGCCGCCTCGACCTCCTTGACGCGCACGACATAGGTCGAGGGCGGCAGCTGCATGTTGTCCTGCACCCGGACGCTGGGCAGCACGAAGCCCATCTCCTGGGCGATGCTCTTGCGCAGCTGGCGGATCTGCTCGGTCAGCCGCGGCGCCTCGCCGGAGGCGAGCGAGAGCAGGCCATAGCCGATCTCGAGGCGCAGCTGGTCCATCCGCAGCGCCTCGGCGACCGGCGCCTCCTCGGCCGCGGCCTTGGCGGCGGGGTCGAGTGGGGCGGCGGGCCGCGCCGGCGCGCGGGCCTTGACCTGTTCCGCCTTGCGCCGGTTCCAGGCCAGCCCGCCGCAGACCGCGGCGATCGCCAGGAAGGGCAGCACCGGCATGGCCGGCATGGTGGCCATCACCAGCGCGCTGCCGGCGGCGATCGCCAGCGGCTTCGAGGCGGTGCCGAGCTGGCCGGCCAGGATCTGGTCGGCGCGACCGTCGCCGCCGCCCTTGGTCACCACGATACCGGCGGCGACCGAGATCAGCAGCGCCGGGATCTGCGTCACCAGCCCGTCGCCCACGGTCAGGACGGCAAAGGTCTCGGCGGCGTCGCCGAAGCCCATGCTGTGCCGGCCCATGCCGATCGCCAGGCCGCCCAGCAGGTTGATGCCGGTGATGATCAGCCCGGCGATGGCGTCGCCGCGGACGAACTTGGCGGCGCCGTCCATGGCGCCGTAGAAGCCGCTCTCCTCCTCCAGCTCGCGCCGGCGGCGGCGCGCCTCGGCCTCCTCGATCATGCCGGCCGAGAGATCGGCGTCGATCGCCATCTGCTTGCCGGGCATGGCGTCCAGGCTGAAGCGCGCGGCCACCTCGGCGATGCGGCCGGAGCCCTTGGTCACCACCATGAAGTTGACGATCAGCAGGATGGCGAAGACCACCAGGCCGATCACCACGTCGCCGCCCATCAGGAAGTTGCCGAAGGCGGCGATGACGCCGCCGGCCGAGCCCGGCCCCTCATGCCCATGCGTCAGCACCGCGCGGGTGGTGGCGACGTTCAGCGCCAGCCGCATCAGCGTGGTCAGCAGCAGGATGGTGGGGAAGGAGGTGAAGTCGAGCGGCCGCTGCAGCAGCAGCGCCACCATCAGCACCAGCACCGAGGCGGTGATCGAGATCGCCAGGCCGAGATCGAGGAGCAGCGTCGGCAGCGGCACCAGCATCACCGCCAGCAGGCAGATGACGCTGAGCGCCAGGCCGACATCGGTGCCGATGCGGACCCGCTTCAGGGCGTCGGGCAACGGCAGGGCGATGGCCATGCGTGCTTACTCCGCCGCCGCCGCGCCGCCGGGAAGCAGGGCGCCGCCGCCTGTCATCGGGGCTGCGCCGCCGCCGGGGGCGGTCACCGCCAGGCCGGAGGCGCGGTAATCCTGCAGCTTGTTGCGCAGCGCGCGGATCGAGATGCCCAGCACCTCCGCCGCCCGCGTGCGGTTGCCCAGGCAATGCGCCAGCGTGCCCAGGATCAGGTCGCGCTCGACATCCTCCATGCGGCGGCCGACCAGGGCGGCGATGCCGGCCTCGGGCGACAGGTTCGGCGTGGCAGGGGGCGATGCAGGAGCGGGGGCCGGCGCCGGGGGGGCGACGGCGCCATAGCTGGCATAGGCGGGCGCGGCGGCGGTGGCTGTGGTGGCGGCGGCCGCGAGCTCGGCCGGGGTCGGCAGCGGCGGCTGCGGCATCGCTGGCGGGCGCGGCGGATCGGCGAAGAAGGCGGCGGCCGCGGCGGCGGGCGTCAGGCCGGTGACCGGGACGCCGGCGGCGGAATCAGGCCGGGCCAGCTCGATCGCCTCGGCGCCGATCGCCTCGCCTTCGGCCATCAGCACGGCGCGGTGTAGGGCGTTCTCCAGCTCGCGCACATTGCCCGGCCAGGAATAGGCCAGCAGCGCGCGGCGGGCGGCGGCGTCCAGCTTGCGCGGCGGCAATCCGTTCACTTCCGCGAAGCGGGCAGCAAAGAGATCGGCGAGGGGAAGAATGTCGCCCGGGCGCTCGCGCAGCGGCGGCAGGCGCAGCCGCACCACGTCGAGGCGGAAATAGAGGTCCTCGCGGAAGCGGCCGGCGCGCACCTCGGCCATCAGGTCGCGGTTGGTGGCGGCCAGGATGCGGACATCGACCCGGATCGGCCGCGTGCTGCCCAGCCGGTCGATCTCGCGCTCCTGCAGGGCGCGCAGCAGCTTGGCCTGCAGCCGGGGGTCCATCTCGCCGATCTCGTCGAGCAGCAGCGTGCCGCCCTCGGCCTGCTCGAACTTTCCCTTCCGCGCGGCGACGGCACCGGAGAAGGCGCCCTTCTCATGGCCGAACAGCTCGCTCTCCAGCAGGCTCTCGGGCAGCGCCGCGCAGTTCAGCGCGACGAAGGGGCCCTTGGCGCGGCGCGAGCCGGCATGGATGCGCCGCGCCATCACCTCCTTGCCGGTGCCGCTCTCGCCGGTGATCAGCACCGAGGCCTCGGCGCGCGCCACCTGGTCGGCGCGGGCCAGCACGGCAGCCATCACCGGGTCGCGCGCGGCCGGCGGCGCGGTCTCCTCCGCCTGCTCGCCAGCGGCGGCCTGCAGCATGGCGGCGATCAGGTCGGCATCGGGCGGCAGCGGCAGGAAGTCGCGGGCGCCGGCGCGGATGGCGCGCACCGCGGTCTCGGCCGCGGCATCGACGCCGCAGGCGATGACCGGGCAGAGGATGCGCTCCGCCAGCATGGCGCGCACCAGCCAGTCGATGTCGTGATGCACCTCGCACATCACCACGTCGGCGCCCTCGACGCGCAGCTTCGCCAGGGCGCCGGTGACGCCCTCGACCTGCGCGACGCGCGCGCCGCGGGCCTGGGCCATGCGCGCGGCCAGACCCAGCTCCCCCGCCAGGGGGCCGACGATCAGCACGCGGGGCATGGGTTCAGCCCACCCGGTCGGTCTTGACGATCTCGGTCATGGTGACGCCCAGCCGGTTCTCGCCGACCATCACCACCTCGCCGCGCGCGACCAGCCGGTTGTTGACGTAGATGTCGACGGCCTCGCCGAGCTTGCGGTCGAGCTCGACCACGGCGCCGCGGCCGAGCTTCAGCAGCTGGCTGACCTGCATGGTGGCGCGGCCGAGCACGGCGCTGACCTGTACGGGAATATCGTAGACGGCGTTCAGATCGGCGGCGGCGCGACGCGGCGCGTCGCCTTCCGGCACGTCGGGCAGCTCGCCACCAAGGGCCACATTGCCGCGCATCATCGGGTCCTGCATTTTGCCTTCCCTCGGTCTCTATCGCAGCCGGCCTGTTCTCGGCCAGCACTCGAACGTCATCCAGCCTGGATCAGGCGATCGGCGCCAGGCGGGCTTCCGCCGCCATGGCCTCCGGCGTGACCAGCCCGCAGGCGGTCAGCGCCGCCAGCACCGCCTGCCGCGCCGCCGCGCTGCGCCGCGCGGCCTCGCCCGAATGCCACCTTAGCACGGCATCGCCCGGCAGGAGTCCCGCTTCCGCCACAACCTCGACCCGCTTCATGCCGGCCAAGCGCGCCGAGAGCGGCGCCACCAGCGATTCCTCGACCTGCACCGAGACCGCAGGCTCTTCCTGCAGCACCGGCAGCATGGCGCCGACGAAGGCCTCGGCCTCGGCGGCGCCGAAGCGCGCGCCGAGCGCGGGCATGGCGGCGCAGAGGGCGGCCAGCGCCGCCTCGGCAACCGCGCGGGCCGCCTCCTCGGCGATGGCGGCATTGGTCCGCGCCGCCTCGGTGAAGCCGCTGGCGGCCATGCGCAGGGCGGCGACGGCGGCGGTGTCGCGCTCCGCCTCAATCTCGGCGCGGCCCTGCGCCAGGCCGGCGGCCAGACCTTCGGCGCGGCCGGCGGCGAAGGCCTCGGCGCGCGCCGCCTCGAGCAGCGCCGGCAGCGGGTCGTGCACCGGCTCCGGCGCCGGCGCCGCCGCCGCCTTGATCAGCGGCGCGTCGAAATCGTTGGCGGTGAACATGTGCACCGGCGCCATGCCGCCCAGCCCGCCGGCGATGCGGCGCGAGGGCGCCGTCTGCGGCGCCGCCGCCTGCTGCACGGTGGCCTGCGGCTTGCGGAACAGGATGGCGTGATGCGTGCCCAGCAGGGCGGGATTGGCCAGCGGCGCGCTTTCCTCGAAGGCCATGGCGGCGTCGGCGCTCAATAGACCAGCTCCTCGGGCTGGCCGCCTTCGGCCAGGCGGATCTCGCCCTGCTGCGCCAGCTCCTTGGCCAGCGCCACCATGGCCATCTGCGCCTCCTCGACGTCGCGCAGCCGGGTCGGGCCGAGCGCGGCGATGTCGTCCTTCAGCATGCGGCCGGCGCGTTCGGACATGCTCTTCAGGAACTGGTCGCGCAGGTTCTCGGAGGCGCCCTTCAGCGCGATGGCCAGCTTCTCCTTCTCGACGGTGCGCAGCAGCACCTGCATGCCGGCGGCGTCCAGCCGGCGCAGATCCTCGAAGGTGAACATCAGCGAGCGGATGCGCGCGGCGCTTTCCGCCGACTGCTCCTCCAGCGCCGCCATGATCCGCCCCTCGGCGCCGCGGTCGAGGTTGTTCATGATGTCGGCCATCAGCTCATGCGCGTCGCGCCGCGTCGAGCGCGCCAGGTTCGACATGAACTCGGCCTTCAGCGTGCGCTCGACGCCTTCCAGCGCCTCGGCCTGCGGGCTTTCCATGCGCAGCATGCGCATCACCACCTCCATCGCGAAGCTGTCCGGCAGCAGGGCGAGGACGCGCGCCGCATGGTCGGGCTTCACCTTGGTCAGCACCACGGCGACGGTCTGCGGGTATTCGTTCTTCAGGTAGTTGGCGAGCACCGCCTCGTTCACGTTGCCCAGCTTGTCCCACATGGTGCGGCCGGCGGGACCGCGCAGCTCCTCCATGATCTGGGTGACGCGCTCGCGCGGCAGCGAGCGCAGCAGCATCCGCTCGGTGGTCTCCCAGCTGCCGATCAGCGAGCCGGCCTGGCCGATCTGCTCGGCGAATTCATGGCACAGCGCCTCGACCGATTCGGCCGGCACCGAGCCGAGCTGCGCCATCGCGGCGGAGACGTCGCGCACCTCGTCGTCATGCATGCGGCCGAGGATCTTGGAGGCGCGCTCCTCGCCCAGCGCCAGCATCAGGGTCGCCGCCTTCTGCGGCCCGGACAGGCCGCTGGCGCGGCGGACGGTGGTCATGCTCATGACTTTGCGGCCTCATCGGGGGAGAGCCAGCGGCGGACCACCGCCAGCGTCTCCTCGGGGTGCTTGTCGACCAGGTCGGCGAGGGTGTTCAGGCTCGAGATGCGGATCTGGCCGCTGACCATGGCGAGGTCGATCATGGTCTGGTCGGCATCCGACAGCGGCTCGGACGGGTCGCCGGCGGCGAGCGCCGCCATGCCGGGGCCGAGGCCGCTGCCCTGCAGCACGTCGTCCGGCGCCGGCAGGCTGCCGCCGCCCGGCAGCGCGCCGGCCATGCGCGGGTTCATCCCCTGCACCAGCCGCTTGGCGACCGGGCGGCCGACCAGCAGCAGGGCGAGCAGGGCGACGATGGCATAGACGCCGCTCTCCAGCAGCCGCGCGGTCAGCGTCGGCGTCAGCGCCGGCAGGCCGAGGAAGCCGGCCGCCTGCTCCTCCTGGCCGCCGAAGCCCGGATCGGCGAAGCGGAGCGAGACCACCTCGAGACGGTCACCGCGCTGCTCGTTGTAGCCGATGGCGCCGCGCACCAGGGCGCTGATGCGGTCGATCTCCTGCGGCGTGCGCTCGCGGAAGCGGGCCGGGCCGCCATTCTCGCCGGGCTCCCAGATGCCATCCACCAGCACGGCGACCGAGACGCGGCGCACCACCGGCTGCTCGCGCATGGTGTTCCGCGTGGTGCGGCCGATCTCGTAGTTGGTCGTCTCCTCCTGCCGCGCCTCCTGGCTCTGCGGGCCGCTGGCCTGCGGGGCGGGGGGCGCGCCGGGCAGCTGGTTGGCCACCGAGACGTTCTGCGGCTCGCCGTTGCGGCTGCTCTCGTTGGTCGAGCTCTGGCTGCGCGGCACCTGGTTCTCGGGGTCGAAGCGCTCCTCCACCGTCTGGATCCGGTCGTGATCCATCTCGATGGTGGCCTCGGCGCGCACCCGGCCGGGGCCGAGGATGCGCTCCAGCATCTCCTCCACGGAACGCGACATGCGCATTTCCTGGGCGCGGCGGATCTCCTCCTGGGTCTGCACCAGCCCGCTGGCGCCGACCTGGCCGCCGCGCGACAGCAGCTCGCCGCGGCCGTCGACGATGGAGATGTTCTGCGGCTTCAGCCCGGGGACGGCGGCGGCCACCATGTGCAGCACCGCCTGCACGCCCTCGCGGTCGAGCCGCTGCACGCCGCGCATCTGCAGCACCACGCTGCCCTGGGCCTCGCCGCGCTCGCGCGAGAAGGGCTCGCGCCGCGGCAGCACCAGGTGGACGCGCGCCTGCGCCACGCCGTCCAGGCTGCGGATGCTGCGGACCAGCTCGCCCTCGAGGGCGCGCAGCCGGTTCATGTCCTGCTGGAAGGGGGTGGTGGTCAGGCCGCCCTGGCGGTCGAAGATCTCGTAGCCGACGCTGCCGCCGCTGGGCAGTCCCTCGCGCGCCAGGTTCAGGCGCAGGCGCGGGATCATGTCCTCGGGCACCATGATCTCGCTGCCGTTGCGGCCGAGCCGGTAGGGCACGCGCGCCTTCTCCAGCGAGGCGACCACCTGGCCGGCATCGCGCTGGTCGAGATCGCCATAGAGCAGGCCCATCGGCGCCGAGGCGGTGCGCAGGGTCAGGAAGGCGATCAGCCCGAGCGTCAGCAGCCCGGTGATCCCCAGCGCCGCCAGCCGCATCGGCCCGAAGGCGCGCAGCGACGCCATCATCTGGCCCAGCCCGCCGGCAACGCTGGCCTGCGCGGCATTGGCGCCGCTTTCCAAAGCTTCCGGTCCCGTCATGGGCCGCTGAGTCGCCGCATCCACCGCCGCCTCCGCGCGCGGTATCCTGCCGCGCGTTCACTCTTTCGCGCGCGGGCGTTGATCAGATGTTAACCGGACCTTGCAGGAAGTCGCGGGCGCCATGCGTTGCGGACGTAACACGGGGCCGCCCGCCCGGCATGGTCGCATCGCCGGGCGGTCCTGCAACCGCCCCGGTCCTCTTGTTCTCTGGCCCTCTGGCCCTCTGGCCCTCTGGCCCCTGGCCGGGGCGGCTGCCGCTATTGCAGCCCGACCAGCTTGTCCATGCTGACGGTGAGGCCGCCAAGGGTCAGCGTCGGATTGCCGTCGGTGCGGGTGACGCTGGTCACCGTGCCGGTCATGGTCGGCGTCAGGCTGCCGGTGGAATTGCCCTTCGAATCCGCGCCCGCCACGGTGACGGTGTACTTGCCGTCGGCCAGCGACCGGCCGTTCGAATCCGTCCCGTCCCAGCTCCAGCGCGTCGCATCCGAGCCCAGCGCCACCAGCGCCGTGCGCACCGTGGTGCCGCTGGCATTGGCGACGGTGATCAGCGCGCTGCTGGCGCCGCCCGCGCCCGACAGGGCCGGCAGCTTGAGGCTCTGCGTGTCGCCATCCTGCAGCACCAGCGTGTCGCCGCTGATCTCGACCTCGCGCCCGACCAGCGAGGTGGCGTTGAGCATCGAGGAGCTCTGCTGCAGCGACAGCAGCGTCTCCAGATGGGCATTGGTCGCGATCTGCTGCTCGACCGCCGAGAACTGCGCGAGCTGGGTGGTGAACTGGCTCGAATCGGTCGGGTTGGTCGGGTCCTGGTTCTGCAGCTGGGTGGTCAGCAGCACCAGGAAGCTCTGCATGTCGCCGGCGAGCTTGGTGCCGGCCGCCGCGCTCGCCTTGGTGCCGGTCGTGCTGCTGGTGGTGGAGGCGGTGGTGACGGCGGTGGAGGTGGCCATGTCGGAGGGCGATCCTTGCGGCGCGGGTCAGGGTCAGACGGCGAGGTCGAGCAGGCCGATGGCACGCAACTGGCGTGCCACGGCGGGGGCGTGGGCCTCCTCGGCAGGATCTGCCGGGGCCTGGCCGCGGCCCTGGCCCTGGCCGTCGCGGCCGCCCTGGCGCTGCTGCGCGCCCTGGCCGCCCGGGTCGCCGCGCTGATCGGCGAGGCCGAGGCTGAGGTTGCGCCCGGTCTCCGGGCCGAGCCCGGCCTGGGCCAGCGCCTGCTCGATGGCGCCGGCATCGCGCATCAGCAGCAGCAGCGTCTCCGGCCGCTCGGCCTTGACGCTGACCTGCGTTGGGCCGTCGCCGTCCTTCTCGATGCTGATCTCGACGCGGCCGAGCGCCTCGGGCGCCACGGCGACGCTGATCCGGCTCGGCCCGCCCTCGCTGCCGCGCAGCGCGACGCTGAGCACGGCGCGGCCGACCTGCTGCGCCGGCGGCGGCGGGGCGGCATGGCCATAGGCCTGCAGCGGCGCGCTCGGGGCGGCGGTCGGCGCCTGGCTGGCGGCCGGGGCGGCGGGGGCGGGGAAAGCTGTTGCGGTGCCGGCGGGATCGCTGCCGGCGTCCTGGCTTGCGGCCTCCGGGGAGGGGAAGGCGGGGAGGGAGGCTGCCGGCTCCGGCGTGGCGGCGGGCAGGGGGGCAGCCTCCGCTGCCGCGCCGGCGCTGGCCTCGGCCGGGCGGCTCGCGGCGGCGGCGGCGGGCTGGGGCGCACCCTCCTGCGGCGGCGGGTTCGCCGATGCCGTGGCGGCCTGCTGCGCCACCGGCTGTGCCACCGCCGGGGCCGAAGCCGCCGGCGCGGCCGCGGCCATCAGCGTCGCCAGGGCCCCGGCAGGGATTTCCGCTGCGGGCGCGGTGCCGTCCTCCTCGACCGCCGGGCCCTTGCCGGGCGCGGCGGCGCGGGTGGCCTGCGGCTTGGCCTCCGCGCGCGGCGGCAGGGCCGCCTGGACAGCGGCAGGGGCGGGCGCTTCCGACGCCAGCGTCGCGGCAGGCGGTACGGGCGGCGCGGTGGCCGGCTGGCCGCTCTGCTGGAGCGGCGCCTGGCTCGGCGGAGCGGTCGGCAGCGCGGGCGCGGCCGGTGTCATGACCGGCAGCGGCGCCGCCTCCGGGGAGGCAGGCGGCGCCTCGCTGTCGTCCGAGGCCTCGGCTTCGATCCCCGCTTCCTCCGCAACGGCCAGCGGCGCAGCGGCCTCGTCCGCGACCGGCAGGATCGGCAGGGTGGGTGGCGCGTCCTTGCCGTTGGCGGCCTCGGCCAGGGGGAGCGCCGCGCTTGGCGGGCCGGGCTGCTGCTGCGGCGGCGGCAGGCTGGCCGCCGTCGGCGGGACAACGCCCTGCGAGGCCTGGCCTGGGGCGGCCCCCACGACGGGCGCAGCCTTCGCGCCTGGCACCGCCGCGCCCTGCATCCCCGCTGCCGCCGGGGCGGCGGCAAGGACTGCTGCCGCCGGGGCCGCTGCGGGATGGCCCTGGGCCGGGGCCGGGGCCGGGGCCGGGGCCGGCGTCGGCGGCGCGGTGGCGGTGGCCAGCGCCGCCGCGAAGCCCGGCGCGGCCGTGTCCGCCCCGGCACGCGGCGGCGCGGCGAGCTCGGCAGCGGGGGAACGGGTCGTCGGAGCCTGCAGGGTAACGGTCATGGTCCGCGCATCGGTTGGGCGGCGGGGAGGACTGCAACAAGCGGGCCAGGGCCTGGCCCCCCGGCGACCCGGCAGGAACGCCGCGCCCCGGCAGTTTATGCCGGGCGGGGCAGGGCAGAATCGCCGCCACCCGGCGGAACCTGCCGCCTGCAGGCCGGAAAACCTCTGGCACGCCGGTTGCGAGAGGTCTGCCGATCCCGGGTGCGGCGCCTGTTGCGCCACCAGCCGCGGGAATGGACCTGCATTCGAGGACCCCGCGCATGTCGCTCTTCGGCTCGATGACCACCGCCATCTCCGGCATGAACGCCCAGTCGCGGGCGCTCGGCCATATTTCCGACAACGTCGCCAACAGCTCGACCACCGGCTACAAGCGCGTCGACAGCACCTTCGAGGATCTGCTGACCCAGTCGACGGCGAAGATCCACACGCCGGGCGCGGTCAGCGTCACGCCGGACGCCACGGTGTCGCTGCAGGGCACCATCACCCAGTCGGAGAATCCGCTGGCGCTGGCGATCAGCGGCAACGGGCTGTTCAGCGTGGCGCGGCCGAGCGGCACCGACAATGCCGGCAACATCCAGTACGACTCGGCGACGCCTCTGTTCACCCGCGCCGGCGACTTCACCAAGAACGCCCAGGGCTATCTGGTGAACGGCAGCGGCTATGCGCTGGAGGGCTGGCCGGTGACCGACGGCGTCGCCAATACCGGCACGCTGACGCCGGTGAAGATCGACACCGCCGCCTATCCGCCGACGCCCACCAGCACCGCGAGGCTGGCGGCCAATCTGCCGGCGACGCCGACGACCAACAGCTTCTCGACGCAGGTGCCCGGCTATGACGAGCTCGGCAATGCGCGCACGGTCACGCTGAACTGGACCAAGTCGGAGACCGTCGCCAACCAGTGGAGCGTCGAGGCCACCAGCGGCGGCGCCTCGCTCGGCACGGCTGTGGCGACCTTCTCGGACGGCACCGACGCCACCATGCCGGCCGGCACGCTGCTCAGCCTGGCGCCGGCGGATGGCGTGACGACGCTGACCACCACGGCGAATGCCGGCAAGGGCAGCGATGCCTCGATCACCTTCAACGGCGCCACGCCGCTGACGCTGGATCTCGGCAGCTACGGCACCGCCGAGGGCGTGACGCAATACGCCGGCACCGCCTATGAGCAGCGCAGCCTGGTGGTCGATGGCGCGCCGGCCGGCGCCTATAGCGGCGTCAGCATCCGCGACAATGGCGACGTCGTGCTCAGCTACGACAACGGCAAGAGCAAGACCATCTCGCGGGTGCCCGTCGTCACCTTCCCCAATGCCGATGCCCTGCAGCGCGAGGACGGCCAGGCCTTCAGCCTGACCACCGAGGCCGGCGCCATGCAGGTCAGCGAGGTGGGCACCGAGGGCGCCGGCACGCTGGCCACCAGCGCGCTGGAGAGCTCCAACGTCGATATCACGGCCGAATTCTCGAAGATGATCGTCGCCCAGCGCGCCTATACCGCCAATACGCGCGTGCTGACGACGACCGACGAGATGCTGGCCGACACCATCAACATCCGCCGCTGATTTCTTCGGTTGTCGCCGCCGGTGGCGGCGACGGCGGTCCGATGGTGGATCGGGTTCCGGCGGCGAGGCGCGCAAGAGGCGCGGCCCCCGCCCCGCGCGGCGGAAGATCCGCCCGCGGTGCCACGCGGCGCCAGGACAGCGCCAGACCAGGGCCTTCGCCGAAGAGCGGCGGGGCCGACGTGCCGCGCCTGCCCGCCGCGGAAGAGCCGCGGCCCTGCCGTCCAGAAGGGACGAGCCCTGCCTTCTCGTGGCGATCGCGACCGCGCTGGCTTCCGCCAGGACGGGTCGCGGTCTGGCCGCCGCCGGCGCAAGAGGCGCCATTCCGTGCTTTCCCGGGCGTCAGTTCCGGCCCGCCGCGCCCCGTGCGGCGCCGCCGCGGGCGCCTGCCTGCCACCCGGAGGAGCGGCCAGGATGGCGTTCCTCCGGCCCCGCCGCGCCGCGCTCTCCTGCGAGCTGCCCGCAGACGCTCGTCGACCTTCGCCGGATAGGGCGGGCGGCGGGCGGCACCTGCCGGCCACGCCCTGTCTCCAGGATCGCTGTTCCTGCAAGCAACATCGCCGAGACGGCAGCACGCAACGCCGCCATGAAAAAGGGCGCGACCCCGTAAGGTCGCACCCTTCTGCCCGTGTCGCGTCCGCCATCTCCAGCGGACGGCGGCAGCCTGAAAGAAAACCCGGAAAAGACTAGGCGCGCTGTTCCTGCAGGGTGGCGTCCATGGCCTGGAAGGTCGGCATCAGGTCGGTCGGCACCGTCTTGCGGCCGATCTCCACCGCGACCGGCGGCGCATTGCCGTGCAGATGCGCGATCAGCACCGCGCGGATCACCTCGAGGAACTTCGATTCCTCGTCGACCACCGCCTTCAGCCGGGTCGCCAGCGGGCCGACCAGGCCATAGGCCAGCAGCACGCCCAGGAAGGTGCCGACCAGCGCGCCGCCGATCATCGCGCCGAGCACCGCCGGCGGCTGGTCGATCGCGCCCATGGTCTTGATGACGCCGAGCACGGCGGCGACGATGCCCAGCGCCGGCAGCGCATCGGCCATCGACTGCAGCGCATGCGCCGGGTGCATCTCCTCGTTGTGGATCTTCTTCAGCTCGCGCAGCATGACGTCCTCGACCTGGTGCGGGTCGTCGGCGTTCATGCCCACCATGCGCAGATAGTCGCAGATCAGCGTCTGCGCGTGGTGGTCGGCCAGGATCTTCGGGAAGAGCGTGAAGATGTCGCTCTCCTGCGGCCGCTCGATATGCGGCTCGAGCCCGACGGCGCCCTTGGCCTGGGCCACGCGCAGCAGGCGGAACAGCAGGGCGCAGAGGTCCATGTAGTCCTGCCGGTTGTAGCGCCCGCCCTTCATCACCTTCTTCAGCGCACCCATGGTGTGCTTCACGTCGTGCATCGAGTTCGACATCAGGAAGCTGCCGACCGCGGCGCCGCCGATGATGATCATCTCGAAGGGCAGCGAATGCAGGATCGGGCCCATATGCCCGCCGGCCGCCAGGTAGCCGCCGAAGACGCAGGCCAGCAGGACGCCGAAACCGGCCATCACGATCATGGAGTGAAACCCCGCGGCGTCGTCGCCGGCATGAGGACAAGGATGGAGACACGTCGGTTGGTCGGATCGGTGGGCCGATCCTTCAGCAGCAGGTCGCGGTCGGCGCGGCCGGCGACGGCGCGCAGGCGGTCCTCGGCGACGCCGGCCTCGATCAGCAGGCGGCGCGCGGCGCTGGCGCGTTCCGAGGACAGCTCCCAGTTCGACCGGTCGCCGCCGCCGCGGAACGGCGTGGCATCGGTATGGCCGGTGATGTCGACGCCGTTCGGCAGCCGCGCCACGACGCGCGCCACCTGCAGCAGCAGGGCGCGGCCGCGGCCGTTCGGCGCCGCCTGGCCGGCCGAGAAGACCGGCTGGCCATCGGCATCGACCAGCTGGATGCGCAGGCCCTCGCGGGTCTGCTCGACCAGCAGCTGGCGCGCCAGGTCGGCGAGCTGCGGATCCGACTGGATGGCGGCGCGGATCTCCTGCGCCGCGCGGTCCAGCGCTTCCCGCGCCTGCTGCGCCGTCATCGCGCCCTGGCCACTTCCCTGGCCATTCCCCTGGCCTTCCGCCTGGCCCTGGGCGCCCTGCTGGGCCGCCGCCTGCGCCGCCTGGGCGGCCGCCGCGGCCGGACCCTGCTGGGCCACCAGCAGCGCCTGCAGCGCCGCGCCGGAGGCGGCATTGGCGGCCGCATTGGCGGCACCCGCGGCATCGGCCTGGCCGCTGGCATCGGTCGGCATCTCGCTCGGCTGGCCGGCGGCGAACTCGCCCCGGTTGGCGCCGCGATCGGCCACCGGATTGCGCGCCGCCTCATAGGCGGAGAGCGCCTCCAGACTCTCGCGGATGCGACGCGGGGGCTGGCGCTGCGCCGCCGCGTCGTCGTCCATCTCGTCTTCCTCCCGCTGCCGGTCGAGCGTCGAGGCCGCGGTCGGCGGGCGGTTGCTGGTCACCGGCGGCGGTTCGCCGGCCAGCTTCTGGTCGCTGTTCAGCGTGCGGCCGCCAAACGGCTCGCCGGAGCCCGAGGAGCCGCGGCTGAGGATGTTGGTGGGCGCGAAGTAGTCAGCAAGGCCGACGCGCTGCGCGTCGGTGGTGGCGTTGATCAGCCACATCAGCAGGAAGAAGGCCATCATGGCCGTGACGAAGTCGGCGTAAGCGATCTTCCAGGCACCGCCATGGTGCCCGTGCTCGCCCCCTTCCTCACGGCGCACGATGACGATCGGGCGCTGATTCCGGTTCTTCGCCATCTGGCGTCTCCTGTCCGCGCGCGGGGCGCGGTGGGATGATGCTAGACGGCGACGGCCATGGACGCGTTCAGGTCGACGCTCAGATGGGCGCGGCGCATGCGCGGCTGGCCGGTCTGGAAGCGGGCCCGGGCGGCGGCGACTTCCGCCGCGGTCGGGTCTTCCAGCACATAGCCGCGGCCCCAGATGGTGCGCACGATCTCGGCCGAGCCCGCCGCCGCCAGCTTGCGCCGCAGCTTGCAGACGAAGACGTCGAGGATGCGCTGGTCCGGCCCATCCTCCACGCCATAGGCGCGGCTCATGAACTGTTCCTTGGTCAGCAGCACGCCGCGGCGGAGCATCAGCATCTCGAGGACGTCGAACTCGCGACAGGTGATGCGGACATGGCGGCCGTCGACGGTGACGGTGCGGCGCGCCTGGTCGAGCACGACATTGCCGCAGGTCAGCTGCGACGAGGCGTGGCCGAGGCCGCGGCGCAGGATCGCCTGCATGCGGGCGATCAGCACCGGCGCGCGCACCGGGCGGATCAGCACGTCATCGGCACCGAGGTTGAGCGCGGTCTGCTCATCCTCGACCGAGATCGCGCTGGTGATGACCACCACCGGCATGCGCAGGCCGCGGCGACGGATCTCCCGCAGCGCCGCGAAGGCCTGCAGCCGCGCATCGGCGACATCGAGAACGACCACGTCGTAGGGGCCACTGTGCTGGGCGATGGAGGCCACTTCAGCAAAGGGCTCAGCCAGGTCACAGCCGTGACCTTCCTGGCTGAGGCAGAGCTGCAGTTCGGGGCTTTTGCCCACAGTCGTGGCGAGGAGAACGTGCATGCCAAGTCCTTGCGATTTTCGCCGGGATCGGAGCAACCAGGGCTCGTAACAAGGCCGAGGTACCTCTCGGCTTCGTGACGTGCAAGGTAAAGTTGTATTGAAAGGTTGCGGCGCCCGAAAAACTGCAAGCCCGTGACGAAGTGCGGCATGCACGACACAGTGGTTAAACCATAGGTAGATTAACCGGGGCGAGAAACCCCTGCGGCCGGATCGGCCTGGGCCGCCTGCAAGCGGAGCCTGAGCGCTATTGACCGGCACAGCCGGGCCGCTTCACCGGACTCCGAATCGGCTGCCGATTCCATCGATTCCGCCAGGCTTAACAGTTCCTCAGCTGAAACGGAGCCATTCCGCAGCAGGGCAAGCTGGCATTTTTTGAGCTTTTTCAGGGCCTTATCGGAAATCGTTTGAGCGCTCTCTTGACTTCCTGAATTTTGCCCGCCCGAAAAGCCGCTGCCCAGCAGAAGCGGCGCCTGCACCCCGCCGAGGCGTGCTGCCTCGCTCCCGCTCTGCCGGACCGCGCTGTCGAGCCGGGCGGTGAAAGCACCCTCTCCGGTTGCGGCGGCGCTGCCGATGCCCTTGCGCGGGACCGGTCCTGAGGGGCCGAGGGGGGTCGAGGGGGCGCCTGTGCGCATTCACGAATACCTTATTGCCAGCGTGCGATTTACTAGAGGTTAGCCATTGCCGGATTGTAAACGACCAAGCTGCAACTTGCGATTGCAGAAAGCCCTGGCATGCCGGTTGCAGAACCACCGGCATGCGCCACTTCCTTGCCGCTCCCTGCCTGCAGATTCTGCCGCTTTTGGCCCTGCTGCTGCTCTGTGTCAGCCCCGCGGCGGCGCGCCCGATCGGCTCCTCGACCGCCTCGGAGACGGCGGCGGCGGCGCCGGCCGATGCGGCGCCCGGCGGGCTCTGCCGCACGGCCATCAGCGTGGTGGAGCGTGAATTCAGTATCCCGCAGCATCTGCTGGCAGCGATCGGCCGGGTCGAATCCGGCACCCGAGGCAGCAATGGCCGGCCCGATCCCTATCCCTGGACGATCAATGCCGAGGGCAAGGGCGCGATGTTCCCGTCCAAGGCGGCAGTTATTGCCCATGTGCAGAATCTGCAGGCCGGCGGCATGCGCTCGATCGATGTCGGCTGCATGCAGATCAATCTGCGCCATCATCCGAATGCCTTCGCCTCGCTGGACGACGCCTTCGACCCGCTGACGAATGTCCGCTACGCTGCCAGGTTCCTGACCGAGCTGTACAATGCGCGCGGCGACTGGTCGCGCGCTGCGGCGGCCTATCACTCGCAGAACCCGGAATTCGCCGAACCCTATCTGGCGCGCATCCAGGCCGCCTGGCGGGCCGAGCAGCAGAACCCGGCGCCGCCGCCGAGTGCCACGCAGCTGGCCGCCCTGAGCGCGCCGGCGCGTCCCGGTCGGCCCCCGGGCCCTGCCGTGGCGCCGCCGGTGGTGGGCGGCGGGATCCCGATGACGGCCGGCGCGCTGGCGGCCAGCCCGGGCGGCGGCTTCCTCGACAATGGCGCGGCGCGCGCCCAGGTGGCCATGGCGGCGCCGGGCAGTGGCGGCGGCCGCGGGCTCGACGCCTATCGCAGCGCGCCGATCCCGATGGTCGGCAGCAGCAGCCGCGCCGCGCCCTTGCTGACGGTGACGGCGGCGCGCAGCCCGATGGCCGCCGTGCGCCCGCTCTTCTAAATAGTGAGACTGCTGCGGCGTTTCCGGAACAGCGCCGCCCCGCCGCCCGGCTCACCGGGAATGCTTTGCCTCACAGCGATCTTCCATCAGGCAGCAAGGCAGAGAGGACGGGCGCAGGCTCAGGGCGGCCGGCAGGGCAGGGCGGAAGGCGCTGCCGATGGGCAAGCCTCCGTTTAGGCCGCCGGGAACGTCGCACCGTTTTCCATTGGCCGGCAGGAAAGTGGCCCGATGGCCAATCCAAGGGCCAAGCCGCCGCGTCGTCCTGGCCGGATGGCTGACGCGATTCGCGGAGAATGGCGACGGCGCCTCGATCCTTGCGGACCGGTTCCTTGTCGGCGCTGCCGGAAAGACCCGGAACCGGAACGGTCTGTTCGATTCGCTGCCGTGCTGCGCAGGAAGATCGCCCGGCAGGCAGGTGCCGCGCCGGCGCCCGCCCCGCCCTCGAAGAAGGCCGGCGCCGGCGCGCTGCCGTCAGTGCCTAGAGGTAGTTGGTCAGCGACACGCTGCCGATCATCGACAGCGCCTTGTAGCTGGCCTGCAGCTGGGTCTGCGTCTCGGTCAGCCGCAGATAGGCCTCGGCCGGATCGACGGTGGTGACATTGCCCAGCTGGGTCTCGACCTGCGAGGCGACATCCTTGTGCCAGGTCGCCGTCGCCTGCAGCCGCGACTGCGCCATGCCGAGCGCGCCGGCCTCGTCGGTGACGCCGCTGGCGCCGTCGCGCAGCGCGCTGGTGGCGGCCGCGGTGACCGTCGAGAAGGCGCCGGTCGAGGCCTGGGCGCTGGTCATGTTGGCCAGCATCGACAGGCCCATGATAATGTCGCGCGCCCAGGAGCCGGTGGTGCCGCCGCTGCTCGCCGTGCTGGCATTGCGGTTGGCGTAGAGCCCGACCTCGATGCTGGCGCCGTTCTCGGTCGGCACGGCGCGGCGCGCATCCTCGACCTCGCCCGCGGCCGCCTGGTTGGCGAAGCTGGAGAAGGGGCTGACCCCTTCGGCATTGCTGGTGGCCAGGCCCAGGATGCTGCCCAGCACGTCGGCGGCATTGGCGTCGGTCAGCCCGTCCAGCGCGGTGCCGATGCCGGTGAACATCCCCGTCGCGGTGATCTGGTCGGGGCCGGCGATCGGGTCGTTCTCCAGGTCGCTGCCGCCGAAGATGGCTTCGCCCTGGTAGCGCTCGTTCAGCAGCCCGACCACCTCCTGCAGCGCGTTGCGCGCATTGGTGGCCACCATCTCGACGGTGGTGCCGTCGGCCGAGCCGATCTTGCTGGCCTGGCCCGCCATCTCGGTGGCGATGTCGGACAGCCGGGTCAGCGCCACCTGGGTGTAGCTCGCCCGCGCCTCGCCATTGCTGGCGATGGTCGCCAGCTGGGTGCGCTTGCTGAGCTGCGCGCTGAGATCGACCGCCTTGCCGGCGTCGGCGCCGAGCCCGGCATAGCTGGTGGCGCGCTCGCCGGAGGTGGCGATGCGCGAGGCCTCGTCGAAGCGGGCGCGCACCTGCGCCGCCGCCGTCGCCGCCGCGCTCAAGCCGGAGAAGCCGCTGATCGCCATCGACCGAATCCCTTACCGGACCGCGCCGAGCAGCGCGTCCCACATGCTCTGCACCGCCGTCAGCACCCGGGCATTGGCGGCATAGGCGTTCTGCAGCTGCACCATGTTGGCCATCTCGCTGTCGACGTTGACGCCCTCGGCCTTCTGCAGCAGCGTGTCGAACTGGTTGCGCAGCGCGGTCGACTGGGTGGCGGCGCCGCTGGCGGCGGCCGCGATGCTGGCCTGGCTGCCGACCACGGCCGAGGCATAGTCGGCGATGCGCGACGGTGCGCTGAAGCTGGCCGAGAGCTTGCCATTCGCGCCCAGCCCGCTGCCGGCGATCGCCGCATGTTTGGTGCCGGCGGCGGATTCGCTGCCGAAGCTGTAGGTGGTGACCCGTGTCAGCAGGGTGTTGAAGCCGGCAGGTCCGCCCGCGGGATTGGGGGTGAAGCCGTCCACCGCATGGGTGCCGTCGCGCAGCAGGCGCGGGCTGTCGCTGACCGCGCTGTTGACGCTGATGCGGCTGGCGAAGCCGGTGCTGGCGGCCAGCCCCTCGGCCGTGGTCGGGTCGGGCGGCGCGCTGTCGCCGCTGTCGGTGAACAGCCGCAGCCCCTGCTCGTCCAGCCGGTGCGCCAGCGTCGCCGCGGTCATGTCGAGCTCCGCCTGCATGGTCGGCAGCGTGGTGTCGCGAAGCGAGAAGCCCTCGCCGATGGCGCCGCCGATGGTCGCGGTCGAGAGCGCCTGGCCGTTCAGCGTCAGCCCCGGCAGGGTGCCGTCGGGATCGCCGTAATAGCTGCCGGGAGAGACGGTGGCCTCGGCCAGGCCGAAGGGCGTGCTGCCCTCCTGCAGCGGCAGGATCGAGCCGTCGTTCAGCATCAGCGTGACGCCGCCATTCTCGGCGGCGACCGGCTTGACGTTGACCAGGGAGGCCAGCTGGGTGATGGCGGCGTCGCGCTGGTCGGCGAGGTCGGCGCCGCTGCGCCCGGCCATGGTCTCGCTGCGCACTAGCCTGTCCAGCTTGGCGATGTCGGAGAGCAGGCCGTTGGCGGTGTCGACATCGCCCTTCAGCCCGTCCTGCACCTGCTGGCGCGCCGCGCCGATGGCGTCCGAGACGCTGTTGATCTGGCCGGCCAGGTTCTGCGCGGCGCCGAGGGCCGTGCTCATGGCGCCGCTGTCGGTCGGATTGGCGGCGAGGTTGGTGAAGGCGTCGTTCAGCGCCGAGACCAGGCCGGCGGTGCTGGTGGCGTCCGAGGGATTGCCCTGCAGCTGCGCCAGCGGCGCCAGGGTGGTGTCGCGCAGCGAGGCGGCGCCCTGCTGCCCGGCGGCGGCGAGCAGCTGCGCGCGCAGCGCGGTGTCGATCTGGCGCGTCGCCTCCAGCGCGCGGACGCCGCTGCCGCCGGTCACCGACTGGGCGTCGACCTGCTTGCGCGTGTAGCCCGCCACCCCGGCATTGGCGATGTTCTGCGATGCCTGGGTGAGCTGCTTCTGGGTCAGCCGCAGGCCGCTGGTGGCGGTGGTGAGCGCGCTGTCGAGGGACATGGGGTCAGAATCGCCGCAAAGATGTTAACTGCTTGCGACCAGGCCTTCCGGCCGCAGCGTGGCGGCGCGGCGGGCGGTCGCGCCGAAGGCGCGCGGGCCGAGATTGCCCGGCAGCGTCCCCGGCCGCCCGAACAGCCAGCCCTGGCCATAGCGCGCGCCGAAGGAGCGGGCGGTGTCGGCATCGGATTCGGTCTCGATCCGCTCGGCGACGACCGCGGCGCCGGTGGCGCGGGCGAGCTCCACCAGGGCGGCGGCGAAATTGTAGCTCTCGCCGCGCTGGCCGCCGCTGGTCGCCTCCATGAAGCGGCCATCGAGCTTCACCAGGTTGGGCTTCAGCAGGCGGAGATAGCTGAGCCCGGCGGCGCCGGCGCCGAAATCGTCGATGCAGACGGTGACGCCGTGCTGGCGCAGCGCCTCGCGGGAGGCGACGGCCTCGGCCTCGTTGTCGATCTCGACCGTCTCGGTGACCTCGATCAGCAGCCGGGCGCGCAGCTCGGGGGCATGGCTTTCCAGCAGGGCCAGCAGGCGGCGGCGGAAGGCCGGGTCCTGCAGCGACAGGCCGGAGACGTTGCAGGCGACGCGGGTCTCCCCGCCGGCGCGGGTCAGCGCCACCAGCGAGGCATCGGCGACGGCCAGGTCGAGCTCGGCGGACAGCCCGACCATCTCGGCCAGGTTGACGAAGGCCTGCGGCCCGAGCGTCGGCAGGCCGTCGGTCGCCAGTGGGCGGATCAGCGCCTCGTAATGCGCCGGCGCCGCCTCCGGCTCGGCCAGCTCGACGATCGGCTGGAAGGCCAGGGAGAAGCGGCGGTCGGCGATGGCGCGGGCCAGCGCCGCGGCGCGCGGGCCGACCGCGCCGACGAAGCCGTGCAGCCCGTCATCGAAGCCGGCCTTGGCCAGCGCCGCGGTGCCGCCCTGGGCGAAGGTGCCCAGCGCCAGGCGCAGCGCGCGCACCGCCTGCGGCCCGCTCATGCCGCGGGCCGGGGTTTCCAGCGTCAGCGCATGGGTGGCGACCGTCGCCCCCTGCAGCCCGGCACCGGCCAGCACCGTCTGCAGCTGCTCGACCACCAGCCCGAGATTGGGCGGCTCGTTGCCGGAATGCACCATGCCGAAGAAGCCGGGGGCGATCTGCGCCGCCTTGCCCTGCGGCCCGGCATGCTCGGCCAGCAGCGCGGCGACGTCGCGCACCACCGAGGCGCGCGGCGTGAGGCGGCCGTCGCGGCCGTTCAGCTCGAGCAGCGAGAGCACCGGGGCCACGCCGGTTTCGCCGGGGGCGTCGCTCAGGCCGAGCAGCAGGGATTCCGCCTCGCGCGCCAGGCTGGTGGCATCGGTCGGCAGCATCGGCGCGGCGGGGCGGCGGGGCAGGGCCCGCTCGGCCGGCAGCCCGCCGAAGCTCAGCGCCAGACGCAGCCCGGCCTCGCCTCGCGCGGCGCGCGGCACGGGGACGCCGTCGCGGTGCAGCAGCCCGGTCAGCACGCAGGGCAGCGGCTCGGTGCTGGCCAGCGACAGGGCGGTGGGCGGCAGCCGCCCCTCGGCCAGCAGCCGGGCCAGCGCCGCATCGAATTGCGGGCGGTCCTCGAAGGCGACCAGATCGCGGGCCGGCGCGCCCAGGGCGCTCTCGGCGCCGCGGCCCAGGCGGCGGAGGAAATTGCCGGCCAGGAAGACGGCGCGGCCCTCGGGGTCGGCCTCGACCAGCAGCTCGGCGGCGGCGAAGGCGAAGGCCTTGTAGCGATCCCGCGGGGCGGCATTGCCCGGGGCCGGGGGCGTGGGGGCGGGTGTCGCCGAGGCGGGGGGAGGCGGCTGCGGCATCAGCCCGCCGGCCCTTTCGCGCCGGGCAGGGCAGGGACGAGGAGGCGCGGCGGCAGCGGCCATGGAGTCGCGGGCGACATCTCTCGGATCCTGGGGGCAAGCACGGCCATTGCGCAGCCTGCGCAGCCGTTCATCGCCAGTTCATTAACCATGGCCGGGGCCGCAGCGCCCGGCTGGGCGAGGGAGACCGGGTCAGCCACCACCGGCAAATCCCTGCACCAGGCTGCCGGCGACCAGCCGCCAGCCATCGACCAGCACGAAGAAGATCAGCTTGAACGGCAGCGAGATGGCGTTGGGCGGCAGCATCATCATGCCGAGGCCCATCAGCACGCTGGCCACCACGATGTCGATGATCAGGAAGGGCAGGAAGATCAGGAAGCCGATCTCGAAGGCGCGGCGCAGCTCGCCGACCATGAAGGCGGGGACCAGGGCGCGCCAGGGGGTCTGCGCCGCATCGGTCACCGGCGGCAGGTTGCCGAGGTCGAGGAACAGTGCGATGTCGGATTCGCGGGTATTGGCCGCCATGAAGGTGCGGAACGGCTCGGCCGCCGCCTGCAGCCCGGCGATCTCCTCGATCTGGCCATTGGCCATTGGCTGCAGCCCGCGCTGCCAGGACTGTTCCAGCACCGGCTGCATGACGAAGAAGGTGAGGAACAGCGCCAGCCCGATCAACACCGGATTGGGCGGCACCCCGCCGGCGCCGATGGCGCTGCGCAGAAGCGACAGGACAATGCTGATGCGGGCGAAGGCGGTGGCCATGACCAGCAGGGAGGGCGCCAGCGACAGCAGGCCGATCAGCGCCGTCAGCTGCACCAGCCGCGTGGTGGCGCCGGCTTCCGAGGTGCCCATGTCGATGCTGACGCTCTGCGCGAGCGCCAGCCCCGGCAGCAGCAGCACGATGCCGAGGGTCAGGGCGCGGGGCAGGGTGCGAGCCAGGGCGCGGCGCATCAGCCGGCGGCCTGGGGGGTGACGCGCAGCGCGGCGGTCGCGGGCGGCAGCTCCTGGAGGAAAAGATCCTGCGGGCCGCCGGTGACCAGCAGCAGCTCGCGCCCGTCGCAGCGCAGCAGCAGCAGGCGGCGGCGGGTGTCCAGCGCCAGGCTCTCGACCAGCATCAGCCGCCGGTCGGCGCCGCGCGGCGGGCCGGGCATGCCGGGCGCCAGGCCGAAGCGCCGCGCCGCCCGGGCCGCCAGCAGCACCAGGGCCAGCACCAGGATCAGGGCGGCCAGAGCCGTCATCGCCCCTTGGTAGTTCATCCGCGACCCAGGCCTCCTGCCCGTCCGAATCTCGATCCCGCGCCCCAGCGGCCTTCTGCCGCCTACCGGGCCCGACGGCCGCAACTAACCAGCAGCGCGTTTCCCCGTTGTTAACCACTTCATTTCGAGGGTGACGGGCAGGCATGCGGCGACTGCCGCGCCGGCGCGGATCGCGTCGCCGATATTTCAGTGGCTTTCAAATATTTACCGGTTCGGGCTGCAGTAATGGAGCAGGCATGGAGCGGCAGCGCCCCGGCAGCAGGGCGCGGCGCGCTGTTCATGATTTGCAAAAAAATCCGCTGGCGCCCCAGCCCGGCCGGGCGGAGCGTGTCTCAAAATGCGGGATGCGGCGACTCAGGCGCTCAGCGACAGGGCCATCGGCGCGGCGCCCAGCGCATAGGCGGCGGCCGGCATCGGCGTCACCTGCCGGCCGTAGCCGGGCGTCGCGATCGCCGGCTGCGCGGCCGCGCCGGCGATGGTCTCCAGCACGCGGCCCTGCAGGGCGATGCCCATCTGCAGCGCGGCGCGGTTGGCCTCGACCTGGTCGCGCAGCCGGTCGACCAGTTGGGCCAGCGCGGCGCCGCCGGCGGCGGCCTCCTGCGGCGTCATGCGGGCGCGGGCGGCGACGAAGGCCTCCAGCGCCGCGACCTTCTTCCCCGACAGCGCCGCGGCGCCGCGCAGGTCGCGCCGCTCCAGCGCGGCGGTCTCCGCCAGGATCACCTCGGTCAGCGCCAGGGTCACGCGCTGCAGCTCGATCACCGCCGTCATGGCTTCTCTCCGCTCGATGGCGCCTGGAGGCGCATCATGTCGCGGTACACAGCATTTCCTATGCCAACGCCGCCGGCCTTGGCCATCTGCTTGCCGAACTGCTCGACCAGCATCGGCCGCCACTGCGCCTCGGCGGCACCGCCGCCCATCGGGCCGTTGGTGGGGAGGGTCTCGAACATCGGCTGCAGCATGGCGCCCAGCATCTGCGCCTCGAATTCCTGCGCCGTCTTGCGCATCGCCTCGGGGCTGCGGGACTGCTGCGGGCGGGAGACCTGGCCTGCCGCTGCGCCGGCAGGATTGGCCCCGGCAGGATTTGCCGGGGTGGCGGTGGCGGGGCGCGGGGCGGCAAAACCTGCCGGGCGGGTCTCGGCCATGCTCAGCGCACCTCCAGCTGGGCCTGCAGGGCGCCGGCCGCCTTGATGGTCTGCAGGATCGAGATCATGTCGCGCGGCCCGATGCCGAGGTTGTTCAGCCCGGTCACCAGCTCCTGCAGCGAGACGCCGGCGGGCATGATGCCGAGCCGCCGGTCGGACTGGTCGTCGACATCGATGCCGGTGCGCGGCACCACCGCCGTCTGGCCGCCGGCCAGCGCATTGGGTTGCACCACCTGCGGCGTCTCGGTGACGCGGATGGTCAGGTTGCCCTGGGCGATCGCCACCGTGCTGATACGCACATTGGCGCCCATGACGATGGTGCCCGAGGCCTCCTCGATGACGACGCGGGCGGCCTGGTCGGGCTGCACCCGAAGCTGCTCGATCTCGGTGGCGAAGCCCACCGGGTCGCGGCCCATCATCGAGACGACGACGGTGCGCGGGTCGCTGGCCTGGGCGGCGCCGGCGCCGGCCATGCGGTTGATGGCCGCGGCGATGCGCCGCGCCGTGGTCAGGTCGGGATTGCGCAGCGCCAGCCGCAGGTTCGGCTTGTTGGCGAAGGTGAAGGGCACCTCGCGCTCGACGATGGCGCCATTGGCGATGCGGCCCGAGGTCGGCACGCCGCGGGTGACCGAGGAAGCGGCCCCCCGCGCCGCGATGGCGCCGGTGGCGATCGCCCCCTGCGCCACCGCATAGACCTCGCCATCGGCGCCGTGCAGCGGGGTGACCACCAGGGTGCCGCCGGTCAGGTTGGTGGCATCGCCCAGCGCCGAGACGGTGACGTCCAGCCGGTTGCCGTTGCGGGCGAAGGCCGGCAGGTTCGTCGTCACCATGACGGCGGCGATGTTGCGGGTGTCGAGCTGGGTCTCCTGGTCGCGGGTATTGACGCCGAGCCGCTCCAGCACGCCGATCAGCGACTGCCGGGTGAAGGCGGCGCTGCGCAGCCGGTCGCCGGTGCCGTTCAGCCCGACCACCAGGCCGTAGCCGACCAGCTGGTTGTCGCGCACGCCCTCGATATCGGCGATGTCCTTGATGCGGACGCTGCCCTGCTGGGCCGCGGCCATGGGGGCGGCCAGGCCGAGGCAGGCCAGGGTCAGCAGCAGGATCCGGAGCATCGGGCGCACGGGCGATCTTCCGGGTTCAGAACGGCAGGATGACGTCGAGGAACTGCTGGCCGTAGCGCGGCGTCTGCACGTCGCTCACCGTGCCGCGGCCGCCATAGGCGATGCGCGCCTCGGCCAGGCGATCGTGGCGGACGGTGTTGTCGCTGGCGATGTCCTGGCTGCGGATGACGCCGCTGACCTGCAACTCGCGCAGCTCATGGTTGACCCGCACCTGCTGCCGGCCGGCGACCACCAGATTGCCGTTGGGCAGCTGCTGCACCACGGTCGCGGCGACCCGCAGCGTCACCGATTCGGTGCGCTTGATCGAGCCCGAGCCGGTGCTGCCCGAGCCGCTGGTGGCGTCGATCAGGTCGCTGTTGCCGCCGGGCAGCCGGGTCTGGATGCCGAGCAGCCGGCCGATGCCCAGGCTCTCATTGTTGTTGCGGCTGCGCTCGGTGGTGTTCTCCAGCGCCGCGCGGTCGGTGATCTGCACCAGCACGGTGACCAGGTCGCCGACCTGCGCCGCGCGCTGGTCGCGCAGGAAGGTGCGGCTGCCCGGCTGCCACAGGCTGTTGCTCTCCGGGATCGGCGCCTGCCGCGCCGGCATCGGCATCGAGATGTTGCGCAGCCCCTCGGCCATGCCCGGATTCTCGATCGGCGCCATGCTGGGGGCCGAGCCGATCTCGCTCAGGCGGGAGAGGTTGCCGCAGGCCGCCAGCGGCAGCAGGCCGAGCAGCAGCAGGGCGCGGAGCGGGGGGGCGAGGCGGGGCAGGATCGGGGACATGCAGATGTTCCGCATCATCAGCGTTGCGCGAGGGCGCCGGGGCGACCCGGCTGCGCCGCGGCCGGCGCCGGGCCGAGCGCGCGGACCCGGCCGGGGCCGAGCACCTCGCCGCTCAGCACGGTGCCGTTCAACAGGTTGAGGACGGTGATCACCGTGCCGGGCGCGCCATCGGCGAGCGCCTTGCCACGGGTGGCGAGCGACAGGCCGGCGCTCTCGTGCACCAGCTCGACCGCGCTGTCGCGGGTGACGGCGAGCGGCGCCGCCAGCTCGGCCAGCGGCAGCTGGGCGCCGGCGGCGATGTTGCGGGTCAGCCGGGCGCCGATCGCGCGGTCCAGCGTCTCGGCCATGCCGGGGCGGACGCGCTCGGCGGCCAAGCGCTCGGCGCGGACGTCGCGCGGGCCCAGCGTCTCGCCGGCGCGCAGGCTGCGGGTGGCGACCACCACCTCGCGCAGGGCGACGCTGCGGCCGGCCAGGCGCTGGCGCAGCGTCGCCATGCCCTCGGCCAATACTACCAGCGTGGCCGAGAAGCGGCGGCTGGCGGCGTCATACTCGGTGCCTTCGACGGCCAGCCGCGGGTCGGGGCCGGTCGGCACCATCGGCGCCTGGAAGTTCACCAGCTCGATATCCAGGGCGGGGTCGGCGCCCAGCGCGGAGAGCTCGGCGCGCAGGACGGCCTCGACCTCCTCGCGCGCCAGCGGGCGGCCGGGGCGCTCGACGACGACGCGCTCGTCGCCGGCCAGCGGCTGCCAGCTGAGGCCGTTGTCGCGGGCGATGATCGCCAGCTGCGGGCTTTCGACGACGAAGCGGCGGCCGGGGGCGGGGGCCGGGCCCAGCACGACGGTCGCCTTGGGGCCCAGCCCCTCGAACAGGTCGCCCAGCGTCACCACGCCGCCCTCGACCATCGCCTGGCCGCGCGGGGCGACCAGGGAGGACCCCAGGCCCTGCGCGGCGGCAAGATTCGCCGCCAGGCAGAAAATGCCGGACAGGAGGGCGAGGCGGCGGAAACGGCCGGGCGCGGAAAGCATCAGCCGCGCATCCGCGACAGGGTGGAGAGCATCTCGTCGCTCGCCGTGATGACCTTGGAGTTCATCTCATAGGCGCGCTGCGCGGTGATCAGGTTGGTGATCTCCTGCACCACGTTGACGTTGGAGGTCTCGATGAAGCCCTGCAGCACCTGGCCGTAGCCGACGCCGCCCGGATTGCCGAGCTGGGCGTCGCCCGAGGCCGGGGTCGCCATCAGCATGTTGTCGCCGACCGCCTCCAGGCCGCCCTCATTGGCGAAGACGGCGAGCTGCAGCTGGCCGACATTCTGCAGCGCGGTCTGGCCGTCCATCTTGGCCAGCACCTCGCCGGCGGCGTTGATGGTGACGTCGCGGGCGCCGGCCGGGATGGTGATGCCGCCGCCGACCTGGAAGCCGTCCACCGTGACGATGGTGCCGGCCGCCGAGAGGCCGAAGGTGCCGGCGCGGGTATAGGCGGTCTCGCCGGAGGGCAGCTGGACTGGGAAATAGCCGTTGCCGCGGATGGCGACGTCGAAGGTGTTCTCGGTCTGCGACAGGTTGCCCTGCTCGGAAATGCGGTAGATCGCCGCCGTCCGCACGCCGAGGCCGAGCTGCGCGCCGGCCGGCAGCACCGTGCCCTGGTCGGAGCTCTGCGAGCCGCCGCGGCGCAGGTTCTGGTAGATCAGGTCCTGGAACTCGGCGCGGCGGCGCTTGTAGCCGGTCGTGCTCATGTTCGCGATGTTGTTGGAGATGACCTCGACATTGGTCTGCTGGGCCATCATGCCGGTGCCGGCGATATGGAGGCTGCGCATCTTCTTCAGTCTTTCCTGGGGATCGAGCGGCGGGGGCTAGGCGGTTATTTGCGCTTCAGGATGCGCTGCACGCTGTCCTGCAGCCGCTCCCCCTCGCGCTCGACGAACTGGCTGACGAACTGGAATTCCCGCAGCTCGGCGGTCATGCGGGTCATCTCGACCACGGCGCGGACATTGCTGCCCTCGACCGAGCCCTGCACCACGGCGGGGCGGGCGACCGGCTCGGCCGGCATGTCCTGCGGCGTGGTGAACAGGCGGTCGCCCTGGGCCTGCAGCTTCTGCGGGTCGGCGAAGCGCACCACGCGCAGCTGGCCGACCGGGCCCTGCTCGGTGGCGACGGTGCCGTCGCCGCTGATCTCGATGCGCGTGGCCCCTTCCGGGATCTGCAGCGGCGTGCCGTCCTGCAGCAGCACCGGATTGCCCTGGGCATCCACCACCCCGGAGGTGGGGGAGAGGGCGAAGCGGCCGGCCCGGGTGTAGCGCTCGCCATTGGCGGTCTGCAGGGCGAAGAAGCCGTCGCCCGACAGGGCGATGTCCAGCGGGTTGCCGGTGGCCTGCAGCGGGCCCGGCGAGAAGTCGCGCCAGGTGGCGCGGTCCTGGGTGAAGGCGACCTCGGCGCCGCCGCGCGGCGTCTGGGCGTTCTGCTGCCGCGCCAGATGCTCGGCGAAGACCATCTGGCTGGCCTTGAAGCCCGGCGTGTCCGCATTGGCGAGGTTGGACGCCACGACATCCTGCGCGCGCCGCTGGGCGGCGAGGCGGGAGAGGACGACATAACCGGGGGTGTCCATCGTGGCGCAGCTCCTGGTCGGGGACCGACGGAGCAGGCTAGGCAAGAGGCGTGCCAGCGCGTCCGGATCGGCCGCGGCGGGGTGATTTCCTCTTGAAATCCCTGACGCCGCAGGGCTGGAGGTACCGGGCAATTATTACCGGATCATTGAGGCAAAAATTGCCGGTTCAAATGCCGTTAACAGACCCCGCTTAATTCCCGGCGCATTCCAGGATGGAGTGGCCGGCATGAGCGACGGCGCAGGGGCTGAAAAAGACGCCCCGAAACAGGCGAAGAAGGGCAAGGGCAAGCTGCTGCTGGTGGCGGCCCTGGGGCTCGTGCTGCTGCTCGGCGGCGGCGCGGGCGGCGCCTGGTACATGGGCCTGCTGTCGATTCCGGGCCTTGGCGGCTCGGGCGAGGAGGGCGAGACGCAGGCTGCCTCGGCCACCCCGGCGCCGCAGCGGCCGCCGGTCTTCGTCGAGGTGCCGGAGATCATCACCAACCTGAACACCGCCGCCCGCCGCCAGACCTTCGTCAAGCTGCGCAGCCGGCTGGAGGTGGCGCTGCCCGAGGACGCCAAGGCGGCCGAGGCGGCGATGCCGCGCCTGATCGACATGTTCACCACCTATCTGCGCGAGACCCGGCCCGAGGAGCTGCGCGGCAGCGCCGGCACCCACCGGCTGCGCGAGGAGATGGTGGCGCGCGCCAATATCGCCGTCCGCCCCGGCGCCATCACCGACGTGCTCTTCGTCGAGGTCGTGGTGCAATGAGCGGCACGGCGCCCGATCAGGACGGCGTCCCCGCTGGCGTCTCCCCTGGCGCCGGCGACGGCGACGGCGAGGCGCTCGACATGGCCGCGGCGATGGCCTCGATGGAGGAGGCCACGCCGGCCGCCGAGGCGGAGTCCGGCAAGCCGGGCGACCCGTTCGACGACGACATGGCCGCCTGGGGCGCGGCGCTTGCCGAATCGGGCGACGCCCAGGGCGGGCTGGTCGACGACATGGCCACGGTCGGCGGCGATGACGGCTGGGGCGACGCGCTCTCCGCCGCCGTCGGCGAGGCCGCCGCCACCCCGCCCATGCCGATGGCCGCCCCCGAGATCGCGCCCGAGCCGGCCCGCGTGCTCAGCCAGGCCGAGATCGACAGCCTGCTGGGCTTCGGCGACGGCGGCGATGCGGGCGACGAATCGGCCACCGGCATCGAGAAGGTGATCGCCCGCGGCCTGGTCTCCTACGAGCGTCTGCCGATGCTCGAGATCGTCTTCGACCGCCTCGTCCGCATCATGTCGACCAGCCTGCGCAACTTCACCTCGGACAATGTCGAGGTGTCGATCGAGGGCATCACCAGCCTGCGCTTCGGCGACTACCTGAACACCATCCCGCTGCCGGCCATGCTGGTCGTCTTCAAGGCCGAGCAGTGGGACAATTACGGCCTGGTGGTGGTCGATTCGGCGCTCATCTACTCGGTGGTCGACGTGCTGCTGGGCGGCCGCCGCGGCACCACGGCGATGCGCATCGAGGGCCGGCCCTACACCACCATCGAGCGCGGCCTGATCGAGCGGCTGACCGAAGTGGTGCTGGCCGACCTGTCCGACGCCTTCGGCCCGCTGGCCGAGGTCGATTTCCGCTTCGAGCGGCTGGAGGTGAATCCGCGCTTCGCCGCCATCTCGCGCCCCTCCAACGCCGCCGTGCTGGCGCGGCTGCGCGTCGACATGGAGAGCCGCGGCGGCCAGCTGCAGCTGCTGCTGCCCTATGCCACGCTCGAGCCGGTGCGCGAGCTGCTGCTGCAGCAGTTCATGGGCGAGAAGTTCGGCCGCGACAGCATCTGGGAGACCCACCTGGCCGAGGAGCTGCGGCAGACCGAGGTGGCGCTCGACGTGGTGCTGGACGAGCAGACCATGCCGCTGACCGACGTGGTGCAGCTGCGGGTCGGCGACCTGATCACGCTGGGCGTCGGCCCCGGCGCGCCGGTGCGGCTGCGCTGCGGCGACACCTCGCTGTTCGAGGGCCAGGTCGGCGGCCGCAAGGGCCGGCTGGCGGTGCGGATCGACCGCGCCCTGCCGCGGCACGGCATCAGCGCCGGGCTGCAGCGCGACCTGAACGAGCGGGCGGAGGGCGCGGCATGAACTGGATCGAATGGATCCTGCAGGCCGGGCTGGTGCTGGGCCTCGCCTGCGCGCTGCCGGTGGCGCTGCGGCTGGAGCGGGCGCTGACCGCGCTGCGCAAGGACCGCGCCCAGCTGGCCGCCACGGTGCAGGGCTTCACCGACGCGACGCGCGAGGCGGAGGCCGCCATCGCCCGGCTGCGCGCCGCCGCCGAGGGCGCC
The DNA here is from genome assembly GCF_037145735.1 of Roseomonas sp. USHLN139. Lineage (NCBI taxonomy): Bacteria > Pseudomonadati > Pseudomonadota > Alphaproteobacteria > Acetobacterales > Roseomonadaceae > Roseomonas > Roseomonas sp. USHLN139. Next base: position 355,704 of record NZ_JBBCWY010000003.1, read on the forward strand.
GGCCGGCAGGTCGCCGAGCAGGTCAACACCGCGCAGTCGCTGCGCGAGGACCTGCGCTACCTCACCGACCGCGCCGAGGCGCTGGCCGACCGGCTCGATGCCGGGGTGCGCGCCGGCCGCCCCGGCGACGGCGCGCCCGCCCGCGCGCCGCTTTCCGCCGCGGCCGCCTCGCCGCGGCCGCGCGCCGAGCAGGATCTCCTGCGCGCGCTCGGACACAGCATCAACCAGGGCCTGGGGCGCGGATCATGAATGTCGTCTTCGCCCTGCGCGGGCTGCTGCTGATGCTGACCGTGCTGCTCGGCATCAAGGGCGCGGCCCTGGCCGGGCTGCTGCCCGACTGGCCGCCCGCCGCCCAGGCCGCCACCGAGGTCGCCGCCCCCGCCGCGGCGCCGCAGCCGATGCGGGTGGCCGCCCGCGCCGCCAATGCCCAGGAGGTGCCGGCTGCCGCCGACCGTCGCCTGGCCGCCGCCCCGGCCCGCCCGGCGGCGCCGCAGCCGGTGGCGCCCGCGGTGACGCCGGGGGCGCCCGGCGGCGGCTCCGCCGAGACCGCCCCGCCGCCCGCCGCCGGCTCCGAGGATGCGCTGGCGCAGGCGCTGCGCGCCCGGCGCGAGCAGCTCGACGAGCGCGACCGCATGCTGGCGATGCGCGAGGCGGTGCTGGCCGCCGCCGAGCGCCGCCTGCAGGGCCGCATCGACAGCCTCTCCGGCCTGCAGTCGCGGCTGGAGGAGAACGAGCGGCAGATGAAGAACCGCGACGAGGCCCATTGGGCCAGCCTCGCCAAGCTGTACGAGACCATGCGCCCGCGCGAGGCGGCGATGGTCTTCAACGAGCTCGATCTGCCGCTGCTGGCGCAGATCGTGAACCGCATGCGCGAGCAGAAGGCCGCCCCGGTCTTCGGCGCGATGGAGCCCGAGCGCGTCCGCGCGCTGACCGCCGAGCTGGCGCGCATGCGCGCCGCCCGGCCCGGGCTCTGACCGCGCGCGCACCGGCCCGCCTGCTGCATCGCTGAACGCCCTTCCGAGTTACGCTGGAGAAGACGACCCCATGACGCTCGACCGCAACATCAAGGTCCTCGTTGTCGACGACTACAAGACCATGACCCGCATCATCCGCAACCTGCTGAAGCAGATCGACTTCCACGACGCGGACGAGGCGGCCGACGGGCACGAGGCGCTGGCCAAGCTGCGCAGCGGCAATTTCGGCCTGGTGATCAGCGACTGGAACATGCAGCCGATGACCGGTCTCGACCTGTTGAAGGAGGTGCGCGCCGATGCCCGGCTGAAGCATCTGCCCTTCATCATGGTCACCGCCGAGAGCAAGACCGAGAACGTGGTCGCCGCCAAGCAGGCCGGCGTGTCAAACTACATCGTCAAGCCGTTCAACGCCGAGACGCTGCGCGACAAGATCGAGAAGGTGATGGCCCATGGCTGAGCACGATGCGATCGCGGACCTTCGCGGCAACCTGACCGCGACCGCCGCCACCCTGCTGCAGGAGCTGGAGGAGGTCGGCCGCGTCATCGCCAATGCGCGCGCCGAGGTCATCGCGCTGCGCGCCGAGGGGCTGGACGACAGCGCCATCCCGTCGGCGACCGACGAGCTGGCGGCGATCGTGCAGCACACCGCCCAGGCGACGCACGAGATCATCGACACCTGCGAGCAGCTGGAGACCCTGGCGGCCCAGGTGCCGCAGGCGGCCGACGCGCTGTTCGCGGCGACCACGCGGATCTACGAGGCCTGCGCCTTCCAGGACATCACCGGGCAGCGCATCGCCAAGGTGGTGACCGCGCTGCAGACCATCGAGAACCGCATCGGCAAGGCGCGGGCGCAGATGGCGGCGGAGAACGTGCCGCCGCCGCCGGCGCCGGCGCAGCCCGCGGCGGTGCCGCCGGGCGACGGCCTGCTGAACGGCCCGCAGCTGCCGGGAGCGGCGATCAGCCAGTCGGCCATCGATGCGCTGTTCGACTGACCATCGCCGCGCGCTGCGCGGCTGCCCGGCCTGGGTGCTGGCGCTGCTGCTGGGCACTGCCCCGCTGCCGGCGCTGGCCGCCCTGGCCGAGGCGGCCGCCGCGCCGGCGGGGTCGGTCTCCGCGCTCGAGCTTTTCGTGCCTGCAGCGGGGCAGGGTGCCCCGCTGCGCCTGGCCCAGGCCGCGCTGCCCGGGGCAGGCGACAGCGACGCCCCGGCGCCGCAGGTGCTGCCGCCCTCCGTGCCCGGCGAGGCGGCCACCGCGACCGCGACCCCTCCGGCCCGGCCGGCGCGCGGCGCGGCGCCCCGCCCGCCCGACCGCGTCACCGTGCGCATCGGCATCCATCCCGGCTTCGGCCGCGTCGTCTTCGAATGGCCCGAGCTGCCCGGCTATACGATGGTGCAGACCGGCGACGAGGTGGAGCTGATCTTCGGCCCCGCCGGCACCATCGCCTTCGAGGCCGCCGCCGTGCGCCTGCCGCGCAATGTCCGCGGCATCGAGCCGCTGCCCGGCGGCATGCGCTTCCACCTGGCTGAGGGCGCCCGGGCGCGGCATTTCGTGCTCGGCCGCCGCGTCGTGGTCGATATGCTGGACCCGCCGCCGCCGCCCAGCCAGGCGCCCCCGCCGCGCGCCGCCGCCTCGCCGCCGGTGTCGCAGCCGCTCTTCCCCCAGGCGCTGCCGCCCGCGGCCGGCGCCAATGCCCTGCCGCCGCCGGCGCCCGGCAGCCTGGCGGCGCCGCGCCCCGGGCTGATCCCGCCGGGCACCCCGGTCGGCCGCGCCGGCACCACGCCGCCCCCGGCGCCCACACCCCAGGCGGCGGCACCGCAGGTCGTTGCGCCGCGGATGCCCACGCCCCAGGCTCCGGTGGCCCCGAGCCCCGCCGCGCCGTCGCGCGAGCGCCCGGCGCCGCTGGCGGCGCCGCGGCCCGGCGAGCCGCAGCTGGCGCCGCAGGCCTCGATGGATGCCCTGGTGGCGATGGCCGAGCAGCTGCGCGGCGCGGGCCCGGCCGCCCCGGGGGCGCCGCCGGCGGCACCGCAGCCGGCTCCTCCGGCGGCGCCGCAGGCGGTCCCGCAGGCCACCATGGCCCCGTCGCCCCAGGCCGCCTTGCCACCTGCCGCCCTGCCGCCCGCCGCCCTCCCGCCGGCGCCGGCGCCGGCTCCCGCAGCCCCCGCCCCGCAGGCCGCGCTGCCCGCCGGGCCGGCGCCGCAGCCGGTGGTGCCGAGCCAGCCGGCGCCCGGCCCGCTGGCCCTGGCGCCGGCGGCCCCGCAGCCGCCTGCCGCCCCGCCCTCCATGCCCCAGCCGCCCCTGCTGCAGCCGCCCGCGGCCCAGCCTCCGGCGGCCCAGCTTCCCGCCACTCAGGCGCCGGCCGCGCCGCTGCCGCCGCGCGCCGCGACGCCCGGCGCCGCCATGCCGGTCACCGCGCCGATCCCGCTGCCCTTCGGCCGCTCGGTCGGCGCCGCGGCGCTGGCCCGCGGCGGTGCGCTGATCATCGCCTTCGACGACAACCGGCCGCTCGAGCTGGCGGCGCTGCGCCGGCTGTCCCCGGCCCTGGCCCGGCTGGAGATCATGGAGGTGCCCGGCGCCGCCGTGCTGCGCCTGCCCCTGGTCCCCGGCGGCGGCATCCCCGGCCTGCGCCGCGACGCCGATGGCATCTGGCAGATCGTCCCGCCGAACGGCCCGCGCCCCGAGCGCATCCTGGTCGATCAGGAGGAGGGCGCCAGCCCGCGCCTGCTGCTGCGCGTGGCCGAGCCCGGCCGCGTCGTCGCCGTGCCGGACCGCGAGACCGGCGGGCTGCTGCTGCTCGGCCTGCTCGGCGCCCCGGCCCGCGCCCTGCCGGTCGGCCAGAGCTTCTCGCCCTTCGACCTGCTGCCGACGGATCATGGCGTGGCGCTGGCGATCCGCGACCCCTCGGTCGCGCTGCGCACGGTGCGCGAGGGCTTCGCCGTGCCGCTGGCCTCCAAGGGCACGCTGGCGATCGGCCCGATCCCCGGGCATCTGGGCGAGGTCGGCTCGCAGATGGCCCGCGTCCTCGACCTGCAGGACCGCCCGGTCGCCGCGCTGCTGCAGCGCCGCCGCAACCTCTTCGCCCAGCTGATGAACGCGCCGCCGCAGGCGCGCGCGGCGCTGCGCCTCGACCTGGCCGAGACGCTGCTGGCCATGGGCCTCGGCGCCGAGGCGCAGGCGCTGGCCCAGCTCGCCACCGAGGACGATCCGCGCATCGCCGGCGACAAGCGGGCGCTGCTGCTGATCGGCGCCGGCGCGCTGATGGCCGGGCGCGGCGAGGAATCGCTGGCGCCGCTGGCCGATCCGCGGCTGCCGCGCGAGGGCGAGCCCGCCTTCTGGCAGGCGCTGGCCCGGCTGGACGCGCTGGGGGAGGGCACGCCCTCGACCGAGCTCGCCGCGGCGCTGGCGCGCAACGCGCCGCTGCTGGTGACCTATCCCAAGGCGCTGCGCGACCGGCTGGTGCCGCGCGTGGCGCGCGCGCTGCTCGAGGCCGGTGCCCAGCGCGATGCCGCCGCGCTGCTCGACGAGGCCCCCGGCGAGACGCCGGGCCATGTCTTCGCCCGCGCCCGCCTGGCCGAGGCGCGCGGCGAGACCGATGCCGCCATGGCCACCTATGAGAAGCTGACCGAGGGGCGTGACCGCGACATCCGCGACCGTGCCCGCGGCCGCATCGCCGAGCTCGGCCTGGTCAGCGGCAAGCTCGACCCGGGCGCTGCCGCCGCCATGCTGGAGGCCGCCATCCCCGGCTGGCGCGGCGACCAGCGCGAGCTGAACCGGCGGCTGCGCGCCGCCGAGCTCTACCACCAGGCCGGCCAGCACGAGAGCGCGCTGGCGCTGCTGGAGGAGACGGCGACGCTCTTCCCGGACGCCGCCGAATCGGTGCAGGGGCAGACCGCCGAGGCGCTGCTCGGCGTGCTGCTCGACCCCAAGACGCCGGTGATCGAGGCGGCGCAGTTCTACGAGCAGCGCCAGGCGCAGCTGCCGCAGGGCCCGCGCCTCGACGCCGCGGCGCTGCGCATCGCCGACGGGCTGGCGGCGCTGGACCTGTGGGATCCGGCGGCGCGGCTGCTGGCCAAGGCGGCGCTGAAGAGCGACCGGCCGGCGCCGATCAACCTGCGCCTGGCCGAGCTGCTGGTCGCCGCCGGCGAAGGCGAGAAGGCGCTCTCCGTCATCCAGGCGCTGCCCGAGGCGGCGCTGGAGCCCGGCGACCGGCCGCGCCGCAGCATGGCCGAGGCGCGCGCCCTGGCGCTGTCCGGCCAGCTGACCCAGGCGACCGCGGCGCTGCGCACCATGGGCCCGGCCGGCGCCGCCCGGCTGGCCGATCTGCTGGCGGCGCAGCAGGACTGGGCGGGCGCGGCGGACGCGCTCTCCGCCCATGCCGCGGCACTGGTGCCGGCGGCACCGGCGCCGCTCAACCCGGCGCAGCGCCAGCTGCTGCTGCGGCTGGCCGCCTTCCGGACGCTGGCCGGCGACGAGGCGCGCATCGCCCAGCTGCGCGACAGCTATGGCAGCCGCATGGCCGGCGGGCCGCTCGGCGACGCCTTCGCCACGCTGACCACGCCGCCCGCCAGCGCCGGCACGCCGGAACTGCAGCGGCTGCGCCAGGAGGTGGCGCTCAGCCGGGCGCTGTCGAAGGAACTGCAGTCGCTGCGCTGAGGAAAGACAAGTCCCCGCTGTGGTTTGGCGGCATCACTCCCGGGCGTTTGGCGGCGCCGTCCCGCACCCCGAACAAGCGGTTAACATCTCGGCCGCAATCGGGCGCCACAAGGCGGGCATGAGCCAGCGTTCGACCGATCCTCTCGCCCTTGCCGGCCAGAAGCTCCACTGGCTGGACCAGCGCCAGCGCGTGCTGGCGCAGAACATCGCCAATGCCAATTCGCCCGGCTACCAGCCGCAGGACCTGGCGCCCTTCGCCCAGGCGCTGCAGCGCGCCGGCGCCGGCGTGGCGATGGCCCGCACCGACGACCAGCACCTGACCACCGGCACCGATGCGCGCGCCCGCAAGGACCGCAAGGCGGCGGAGCGCAAGCCGGACGGCAATGGCGTCTCGCTCGACCAGCAGGCGCTGAAGGTCGCCGAGACCGACCAGGCGCATCAGCTGGCCCTCGGCCTGCACCGCAGCTGGGTCGGGCTGTTCCGCAGCGCGCTCGGCCGCAACGGCTGACCTCACCCAAGGCTCACCAGGGGAATCCGATGGATCTCGATCGCGCCCTCAGCGTCTCCGCCGCCGGCATGGCCGCGCAGTCGACGCGGCTTCGCGTGGTGGCCGAGAACATGGCCAACCAGGACACCACCGGCCAGACGCCGGGCGCCGATCCCTACCGGCGCAAGACGGTGACCTTCGGCAACCATCTCGACCGCGCGCTCGGCGTCTCGACCGTGCAGGCGACCCGCATCGGCACCCAGCAGGGCGAGTTCCCCGAGCATTACGAGCCGGCGCATCCGGCCGCCGATGCCCGCGGCTATGTCCGCACGCCCAATGTCGACAGCATGGTCGAGATGATGGACATGCGCGAGGCGCAGCGCAGCTACAGCGCCAACCTCTCGGTGCTCGAGACCACCCGCTCGATGCTGCTGCGGACCATCGAGGCGCTGCGCGGATGAGCACCACCCCGCTGACCGGCTCCGCCGCCTTCAACGCCTATCGCGCCGCCGCCCAGATCGGCAGCGGCAGCGAGAGCAGCAGCAGCACCGGCGCGACCGGAGGCCTCGGTGGCGCCCTGGGAGGCGCCGGCGGCAGCTTCGGCGCCATGCTGGAGCGCGCCGTCAACAATGTCGTCGACACGACGCGCGCCGCCGACACCGCCTCGACCGGGGCGATCAACGGCACGGTCGGCGTCACCGACGTGGTGCTCGCCGTCTCCCGCGCCGAGCTGGCGCTGCAGACCACCGTCGCGCTGCGCGACCGCGTCGTCGCCGCCTACCAGGAAGTGATGCGCATGCCGCTCTGAGCGGCAGGCCGGGCTGAGGGGCCGGAAGATCCGGCCGGCATTGCCGCAGGAGGCGGTCGAGATGGAAACCGATGCCATCGCGCTGGCGGGGCAGCAGGCGCTGTGGACCTGCCTGCTGATCGGCGGGCCGCTGCTCGGCGTGCTGCTGGTGGTCGGCCTCTCGGTCGCCATCCTGCAGGCGCTGACCCAGGTGCAGGAGGCGGCGCTCGCCTTCGTCCCCAAGATGCTGGCCCTCGGCCTGGCGCTGCTGTTCGGCAGCTCCGCCGCCATCGCCGTGCTGCGCGGCTTCACCGAGGGGCTGTTCGACCAGATCGTGGCGCTCGGCGGGGTGCGGTGAACGCCGCCCAGTTCCTCGAGGCGCTGCCGCATCTCGCCTTCCAGGCGGTGCTGGTGATGTGCCGGGTCGGCGCCTGCGGCATGGTGCTGCCCGGCCTGGGCGAGACCGAGGTGTCCTCGACGATCCGCCTCGGCCTGGCGCTGGCCGTCGTCGCCCTGCTGCTGCCCGGCCTGGAATCCAGCCTGCCGCGCGAGCCGGAGACCATCGCCGCCACCCTGCAGCTGGTCGGCACCGAGCTGGCCATCGGCTTCTGGCTGGGCTGGCTGGCGCGGCTGATGGTCTTCGCGCTGACCATCGCCGGGCAGACGATCGGCTTCTTCATCGGCCTGGCCAGCGTGCTGACGCCGGACCCGACCGTGGGCTCGGGCGGCACCGCGGTCGGCCGCTTCCTCGGCATGGCCGGCACCGTGCTGGTGCTCTCCACCGGCCTCTACGCCATCCCGCTGCGGGCGCTGGCGGAAAGCTACGAGGTGCTGCCGGCCGGCGGGCCGCTGGCGCTGGGCGGCGCCGCCGAGACCGTCGCCGCCGCCACCGCCGCCAGCTTCAGCCTGGCGCTGCGGCTCGCCGCGCCGCTGCTGCTGCTCTCGCTGCTGCTGCAGATGGGCAGCGGGCTGCTGGCCCGCGTCGCCCCCCAGGCGCAGGTCTATATCCTGGCCGCGCCGGCGCAGACCCTGGCCGGCGTCGCCCTGCTGGCGGTCATCCTGCCGGCGCTGCTGGCGCATTGGGCCGAGGCGGCCCGCGCCGCCTTCGCCCTGCTGCCCGGGCTCGGCTGAGCCATGGCCGAGCAGGGCGGCAGCAGCGAGGCGGATGCCGAGGACCGCACACATGATCCTTCCGAACAACGGCTCAGGAAGGCGCGCGAGGCGGGGCAGGTCCCGCTCGGCCGCGAGGCGGTGCAGCTGGCCAGCCTCTGCGGCGGCGCGGCCGCGCTGGCCTGGCTCGGTCCCTCGCTCGGCCACCAGCTGGTCGAGACCTGCCGCGGCCTGTTCAGCCAGACCCATGCGCTGAGCCTGGAATCCGTCGCGCCCGACCTGATGGGCCGCGCCGCGCCGCTGGTCTTCGGCTGCGCCGGCCTCGCCGCGCTGGCCGGATTCGCCGCGACGCTGGTGCAGACCCGCGGCCTGATCAACGCCAAGGCGCTGATCCCGAAGCCCAGCAAGATCAGCCCGCATACCGGCATCAAGCGGCTGTTCGGCCCGCAGGGGCTGATGGAGCTGGCCCGCGCGCTGATCAAGCTGGCCGCCTGCGGCCTGGCCATGTGGTGGGTCTCCGGCGACGTCATCGCCCTGCTGCCCGGCACGCTGGCCAGCCCGCCCGAGGAGCTGGCCGCCACCGCGCTCGCCCTGATCACCCGGCTGCTGAGCTATGCCGTGGCCGCCTTCGCCGTCGTCGCCTTCGCCGATTTCGGCATCGTCCACTTCAAGCACATGAAGTCGATGCGGATGACGCTGCAGGAGGTGAAGGACGAGATGAAGGAAAGCGAGGGCGACCCGCATTTCCGCGCCCGCCGCAAGCAGATCGCCGTCAGCCGCAGCCGCAAGCGCATGATGGCCGAGATCCCGAAGGCGACGGTGATCGTCACCAACCCGACCCACTACGCGGTCGCCCTGGCCTATGTCCGCGGCGTCGACGCGGCGCCGCGCATCGTGGCGCGCGGCGTCGATGCGCTGGCCGCCCGCATTCGCGCCGAGGCCGACAAGCACGCCATCCCGATCATCCCCAACCCGCCTCTGGCGCGCGCCCTCTACAAGCTGGACGACGGCGCGCAGATCCCGGCGGAGCACTTCCAGGCGGTGGCGGAGATCATCGCGCTGGTGTGGCGGATGCAGGGGAACCGGGCAGCCTGACGGCCTGCCGTGATGCCCTGGTGCCGGCTTTGTTGAAGGGCTGGTCACCAAACGGCCGGTGATCAGAAAAAAGATGGGGTCCAGGGGAATTCATTCCCCTGGCCTACGCCTTGTTCTTCTTCCTGGAAGCCATCTCATCCAGCGCCGCCTGCGCCTTCCGGGCGAGCCGCTTCGCTTCCTCGGCCGCGCGGGCCTCGCGGGCCAGTTCCACCACCCGTTCGTTGGTGCGGGCTTCTGTCACCGCGCGGCGGGCTTCCTCGGCGGCGGCTTCGGCCAGGCGGGCTTCCGTCGCCATGCGCTCGCGCATCGCCTGGCCGCGCGGCAGCCAGGCGGCCAAGCCGGGCCCGGCCAGCATCTGCAGGCCGGTGTCCGGCTGGCTGGCCTGGGCCTGGCGGGCGGCGCTGGTCTCGGCGGGGATGGCGGCGGCGGCGGCCTCGGCGCGGGACTGGGCAGCGGCGGCGGCAGCAGCCCGCTCGGCGGCGTCGCGCTGCGCCAGCGCCGTCTCCAGCGCGCGCAGGCGTTGCAGCACGGCCAGCGGGTCAGGCGCGGGCAGGGCCGGCCTCCAGGCTCTGCGCCAGCACGGCGAAGGCCTCGCCGGCGGTCATCACCGGCTCGTCCTTGCGCTGCGACAGGAAGGCCTCGATGCGCGGGGCGATCTGCAGCGCCTCGTCCACCGCCGGGTCGGTGCCGGCGCGATAGGCGCCGAGGCGCACGAGCTCGGCCATGTCGGCCTGCAGCGACAGCAGGCGGCGGGCGCGCTGCATGGTCTCGCGCTCCGGCGGGGTCAGGCAGCCGGGCACGGTGCGCGACAGGCTGCGCAGGATGTCGATGGCGGGCCAGCGGCCGCGCTCGCCGATCTTGCGGTCGAGCACCACATGGCCGTCGAGGATGCCGCGCACCGCATCGGCGATCGGCTCGTCATGGTCGTCGCCCTCGACGAGGACGGTGAACAGGCCGGTGATGGCGCCGCCCTGGCCCTCGAGGCCGGGGCCGGCGCGCTCCAGCAGGCGCGGCAGTTCGGCGAAGACGCCGGGGGTATAGCCGCGGGTGGCCGGCGGCTCGCCGGCGGCCAGGCCGATCTCGCGGCAGGCGAGGGCGAAGCGCGTCACGCTGTCCATCATCAGCAGCACGTGGCGGCCATTGGCGGCCAGGCTCTCGGCCACCGTCATCGCGGCATAGGCGGCCTCGCGCCGCATCAGCGGGGGCGAATCGGAGGTGGCGCAGACCACGACGCTGCGCGCCAGGCCCTCGGGGCCGAGATCGTCCTCGATGAATTCGCGGAGCTCGCGGCCGCGCTCGCCGACCAGGCAGAGCACCGCGACATCGCAATCGGCGCCGCGCGCCAGCATCGACAGCAGCGTCGACTTGCCGACGCCGGACGCCGCGAAGAGCCCCAGCCGCTGGCCGGTGCGCATGGTGCAGAAGGCGTCCATGGCGCGCACGCCAAGGTCGAGGCGCGGGCCGAGGCGGGCGCGCAGCCCGGCCTCGGGCGGGCCGCCGCGCAGCGCGCGGCCGACGGGGGCGCGGCCGACGGGTCCGCGGCCATCCATCGGCCGGCCGAGCGGGTCGACGACGCGGCCGAGCCAGCTGTCGTCGGGATGCAGCTGCGGCGGGCCGTGGAAGACCACCGGGGCGCCGAGGCGCACACCCTCCAGCGTGCCATAGGCCATGGCGCGGGCCTGGCCGCCGGTCAGGGCGACGATCTCGGCCGGGACCGGGCCATTGGCCGATTCGACCGCCACCCGGGCGCCGACGGACAGAAACGGCTGCAGCCCGGTGATCTCGACCGAGAGGGCGCCGGCGGAGGCGACGCGGCCGGCGATGCGGCCCGGCGGCAGGGCGCGCAGCAGGCCGGCGGCCTGGCGCGCACGCGCGGCGGTGGTAAGCTCGGCGCCCATCAGGCGATGCCCCAGAAGCGTGCCGCCGCGGGCGTGTCGAGGCGATAGGCGCCGTGGCAGCCGGCCAGCGGCACGAAGCGGCTGCGCAGGCTCAGCAGCACTTCCGCAGCCCCGAGATAGAGGATGCCATCGGCGGCCATCCGCTGCGCACAATTCTCCACCACCCGCTCCTTGGTCGGCTGGTCGAGATAGATAAGCAGGTTGCGCAGCATCACCACGTCGAACGGCCCTGCGGCGGGCGGATTCTCGACCAGGTTGGCGGTCACGAATCGGCAATCGTCGCGCAGCGCGGCGATGGCGCGCAGCCCGCCGGGCACCTTCTCGAACCAGCGGGCGCGCCGTGCCGGCCCCAGCCCGCGCGCCGCCTCGAAATCGGAGAAGAAGCCTTCGCGGCAGCGGGCGACCACGGCGGGGGACAGATCGGTGCCGAGGATCTCGACGCCGCGGCCGCCCAGCGCCGGCCGTCCCTCATGCGCCAGGATGGCCAGCGAGAAGGCCTCCTGGCCGGTGGAGCAGGCGGCGGACCAGAGCCGCAGCCGGGCGTCGCGCGGGCGGGCGGCGGCCAGCCGCGGCAGGGCGGTCTCCGCCAGGTGGCGGAAGGGGAGGTCGTCGCGGAAGAAGCTGGTCTCGTGGGTGGCGGTGGCGGTCGCCATCTCGGCCGCCAGCGTGCCGGCATCGGGGCCGCGCAGCCGGCGCAGCAGCTGCCCCAGATCGGCCAGCCCGTGCCGGCGCAGCAGCGGCGCCAGCCGGGTGACCAGCAGATAGTCCTGCTCCGGCCCGAGCACTAGGCCGGAGACGCGGCGGATGGCCCGGGCCAGCTCCTGGAACTCGGCCGGCGACAGGTTGCTCCGCAGCGGCGGCAGCGCCGCCGCGGGCCGGGTCGCCGGCGCCGTCATGCGGCGCCGATCAGCTCCGCCAGGCGCTGCGCCAGCTGCGGCAGCGGCAGCACCTCGCGCGCCGCGCCGCGCTCGACCACCGCGCCGGGCATGCCCCAGACGACGCTGGTCGCCTGGTCCTGCGCCAGCACCAGCCCGCCGGCGGCATCCACGGCGGCCGAGCCGGGGCCGCCGTCATGGCCCATGCCGGTCAGCACGGCGATGGCGCAGCGCCCGCCATAGACCTGCGCCAGGCTGCGCAGCATCGGGTCCACGGCGGGGCGGCAGAAATGCTCCTCCGGCCCGTCGGAGAGGGTGATGGTCGGCGGAGTGCCGGCCGCCACCAGCATGTGCCGGCCGCCCGGCGCCAGATAGGCGCGGCCGGGCAGCACCGGCTCGCCCTCCCTGGCGACCTGCACGGGCACCGGGCCGAGGCGGCTGAGATGCTCGGCCAGCATCGGGATGAAGGCGGGCGGCATGTGCTGGGTCAGCAGCACCGGCAGGCGGGGCGTGCGGCGGAAGGCGCGGAAGACATGCGCCAGCGCCTCCGGCCCGCCGGTCGAGGAACCGATGGCCAGCACCGCCGGCGGCATCGAGGCGCGCGGCGAGCGGCTGAGCACGATCGGCGCCGCGGCCGCGGCCGGGCGCGGCGGCGGCGGCGGGGCAGGGGTCGCGGCGGCGGCGGCCGGCGCCGCCGGGGCCATGGCGACGGCGGCCAGGGCCGGCGTCGGCGAGGCGCGCCGGCGCAGCGCGCCATGGCCCTTCACCAGCGCCACCAGCTCGTTGGCGAAGCTCGCCTCCTCGGCGACCGAGGGCTTGGGCAGGCAGTCGGCCGCACCGCGGCGCATCGCCTCCATGGCGGCGGCGGCGCCCTTGGTGGTCAGCGTCGAGCAGACGATGACGCGCAGGCCCGGATCGGCCTGCAGCAGCAGCGGCAGGGCGGTCAGCCCGTCCATCACCGGCATCTCGATGTCGATGACGGCGATGTCGATGCCGCCGCGGCGGATGGCGGTGACCGCCTCCTCGCCGTTGCGGGCACGGGCCACGACATGCAGGCCGGGATCGGCCTGCAGGATCCGGGCCATGGCCGTGCGGATCACCGCGCTGTCGTCGCAGAGCAGGATCCGCAGCGGCGGCGCCGCCGTGGCGGAGGCGGGCGGCGCCAGGTCCAGCGTCACCGGCGGGTGTCCGCCGTGGCGCGGGCGCCGAAGGCCAGCAGGCGGTCGGTGTCGAGCTCGATCAGCAGGCCCTCGGGCAGGCGGTGCACGGCGCTGGCATGCTCGCGCCAGGCATCCGACAGGGTCGCCGGCGCGTCCTCGCGCTCCTCGCCGGTCAGCGACAGCACCTCGCGCACGCCATCCGCCAGCAGCGAGTAGAGCTCGTTCTCATGCTCGACCACGACGCTCATGCGGCTGTCGTTGTTCTCCGCCTCCGGCAGGCCGAGCCGGTTGCGCAGGTCGACGGCGGTGACGATGCGGCCGCGCAGGTTGAGCACGCCGGCGACACCCGGGGGGGCGAGCGGGACGCGGGCGATCTGCTCGTTGCGCAGCACGTCGCGCACCCGCGGCACCGGGATGCCGCAGAGCCGGCCGGCGATCAGCAGGGTCAGCAGCAGGCGGGGCTCTTCCGAGGCCTGGGCCTTGGACAGGGTCTTGCCCGCGGGATTCGGGGCGGTCATCGCGGCGCTCATGCGGCCTCCTTCACGCTGCCAACCGCGCGGGCCAGGGCCGCGAGGACGCGTTCGCTGTCGAACTTGCCGACGTAGTCGTTGAAGCCGAGCGCCAGGCCGCGCGCCTTGTCGGCCGGGCTGATGCGGCTGGTCAGGGCGACCACCGGCGTCTTCTGCCAGGTGCCCTCGCGGCGCATCTCGGCGACGAAGCCGAAGCCGTCCATGCCGGGCATCTCGATGTCGCTCAGGATGGCGTCGAACATGGCGCCGCCGGCGCGCAGCTTCAGCGCTTCGGAAGGCTCGCCGCAGGCGGTGACGTCATAGCCGGCCGAGGTGAGGGCGGGCACCACCAGCTGGCGGAAGAAGCCGCTGTCCTCGACCACCAGCACGCGCGGCGGCAGCTGCTCGGTCTTGCCGAACCAGTTCGGGTCGCCGAGCCGCAGCCAGTAGGAGCAGTCGAGCACGTCGGCGGCGCGGCCGGCGATCACCGCCGAGCCGAGGAAGCCGGCGCGGTCGGTCGACGGGCGCAGCACCAGCCGCTCCTCGATGACGTCGAGGATCTCGTCGACCATCAGGCCGAGGCTGCGGCTGCCGTCCTGGAACACCAGCAGGTGCTGGGTGGCGCCCGAGGGCGGCTGCGTCCAGGGGCCGAGCGGCAGCAGCGGCATCAGCTGGCCGCGATACTGCACGGCCGGGCGGTTGCCGGCGGTCTCGATGCTGTCCGAGGGCAGCGCCTCGAGGCGGGCGATCAGGCCGAGCGGCACGGCGATCGGCGTCGCCTGGCCGCCGGCGCGGAACAGCAGCAGCTGGGCGCCGGTCTCCTCGCTGGCGGTGGCGACCGCCTGGGCGGCCTCCTTGCGGGCGCTGCCGAGGCCGGCCATGCGGGCGAGGCCCGCCGGGTCGAGGATCATGATGACGCCGCCATCGCCGAGGATGGTGTTGCCGGAGAAGGCCTGCAGGTCGCGCAGGATCGGCGCCACCGGCTTGACCACGATCTCCTCGGTGTCGAAGACGCCGTCGACGAACAGGCCGTAGCGCGCCGAGTCACCCTGCAGCACGGCGACGAAGCCCTGCGCGGCCGAGCCCGAGGGGTGCGGCGCGGCGAGGCCGAGCAGCGCGCCGAGCTGCACCAGCGGCAGCAGCTGGCCGCGCAGCCGGATGACCGGGGCGTCGTCGAGCCATTCGACGGCCGCACCGCCGGAGCCCACGCGCACCAGCTCGACCACGGCGGCCTGCGGCACGGCGAAGCGCTCGCTGGCCGCCTGCACCACCAGGCCGGAGATGATCGCCAGCGTCAGCGGGATGCGGATGATCAGGGTGGTGCCCTGACCCTCCACCGTCTGCAGGTCGACAGTGCCGCCGATCCGCTCGATGTTGCTGCGCACCACGTCCATGCCGACGCCGCGGCCGGAGACGGCGGTCACCGCCGCCGCCGTCGAGAAGCCCGGGCGGAAGATGAAGCGCGCGGCCTCGGCATCGTCCATGGCGGCGACCGCGGCTTCCGTCGCCAGGCCGCGCTCGACGGCGCGCGAGCGGATGCGGGCGATGTTCAGCCCGCGCCCGTCATCGGCCAGCTCGATGACGATGCGGCCGCCTTCCTGCCGCGCCGAGAGCGAAATGGTGCCATGCGCCGGCTTGCCGGCGGCGCGGCGGATCTCCGGCGTCTCCAGCCCATGGTCGGCGCTGTTGCGCACCATGTGGGTCAGCGGGTCCTTGATCAGCTCCAGCACCTGGCGGTCGAGCTCGGTGTCGCCACCGCTCTGCACCAGCTCGATGCGCTTGCCGAGCTCGGCGCCGAGGTCGCGCACCAGGCGGGGCAGCTTGGCCCAGGCCGCCGAGACCGGCTGCATGCGGGTCTTCATCACCCCTTCCTGCAGGTCGGAGGTGATGCGCGACAGGCGCTGCAGGGGGGCGGCGAAGGGGGTGTCGGCCTGGCCGCGGGCGACCTGCAGCAGCTGGTTGCGCACCAGCACCAGCTCGGAGGCCAGCGTCATCAGCTCGTCGAGCACCGGCAGCGAGACGCGGATCGCCTGCACCGGCATCGAGGAGTCATTGTGCTGCACCACCGCCTTCTCTTCCGCCGGCTTCTCCGGCGGCCTGGCGGCGGGGGCAGGGGGCGCGGCGGCCACCGGGGCGGCCCCGGGGGCGGCCATGGGGGACGCGACGGCGGCGGCCGCCGCGACCGCGGCCACCGGCGCGGCCTCGGGGGCCGGCTCGGGCTCGACGGCCGGCTCGGCGGCGGCCTCCACGGTCGCGGCCGGTGCCACGGCCGGCTCGGCCTCGGCGGCGGGCTGCTCCTGCGAGGCGGCGTTGAGCTGGGCCACCAGGGCCGAATCATCGCCGGCCGGCTCGACGCCGGTCTCCGCCAGGCCCGCCATGATCATGCGGATGGTGTCGATGGCGGCCAGCACCGCGGTGACGCCGGACGGCGAGACCGCGATGTCGCCGTCGCGATAGAGGCCGAGCAGGGATTCGGCGGCATGCGCCACCGCCTCCAGCCGCGACAGGCCGAGGAAGCCACAAGTGCCCTTGACGCTGTGCACCATGCGGAAGATGCGCGCCAGAATCTCGGCATCCTCGGAGGCACGTTCGAGGTCCACCAGGGCGGTGTCCAGTTCGGCGAGAGCCTCGTTGGTCTCCGCCAGGAATTCCGAGATGAGGTCGTCCATGCCGCGAATCCGTTGCTTTCGTGGCGGCACCATGACGGCGAGTTCGGACCAGTCTGTTAACCCGGCGAATAGGAATGCCGGGGAAAAGGGCTTTTACTGGTTTTTGCTGAAGCACTGGCGGCGGGACGAGTCGCCCGCGCGGCCGGAACGGGTCCGTGAAGCCAGAGTTTGTTAACAAATACGGCTTCGTTCCGGCTTGAATCGCTCCGCTGACGCTTCGGAAGGCGGCCGGCCGGCCTCAGCGTCGGAAAAAATTCTTTCGCGATTTCAGATGCTTGGGCATCAGGCGGCGGGACGCTGTCAAAAAATCGTCTCGGTAAACAACCCGTTCACAATTAGCCGGCAAAGAGCACAGTGCTGCCCCATGAACGGGCAGAGATGGTTGGTACGGCGGATGAACCGCTCCCGTGACCTTCCTTCCCGATCAGCGCCCCGGAAAAGACAGGGGTCTGGTCGCGTCGCCCTTGATCAGGCGGCGATGGTTCCCAGGAACTACCCCCATGGCCAACTCGGTCATCACGAACTCCGGCGCCAAGGTCGCGCTGCAGTCGCTGAACAAGATCAACAACCAGCTCGACACCACGCAGAAGAAGGTCTCGACCGGCTTCAAGGTGGCCGACGCCAAGGATGACGGCGCCGCCTATGCCGTCGCCCAGAAGGTGCGCGCCGACGTCACCGGCCTGAACGCCGCCAACGACCAGCTCGGTGGTGTGAACGGCTTGCTGACCAGCACGCTGAAGGCGATCGACACCGTCTCCAGCAAGCTGTCGACCGACGTCTCGACCGTGCTGACCAAGCTCTCCGACTCGAACCTCGATGACGAGACTCGCACCCAGTACACCGAGCAGTTCAAGTCGCTCGTCACGCAGATGAACACCACGCTGCAGGACGCGAACTACAACGGCACCCGCCTGCTCTCCTCGACCGCGACCAACGACCTGACCGGCGCCGCCTATACCGGTGGCTCGATGGAAGTGACCCGCAACGAGAAGGGCCAGAGCTACACCGTCAACGCGAGCGCCACCACCGCCGACCAGATGAGCTTCACCGACGATATCGCCACCGATATCTCGGGCATCACGACGATGACCGCCGACGACGCCAAGCAGCTGCTGCAGGGCGTCGACAACACCGGCGCGGCCGTGACCTCGGTCACCGTCGGCGGCGTGGCGCTGAAGACCTTCACCTCGCTGACCTCGGACGTGAACTCGGCGCAGAACCAGCTGGGTAACGACAGCAAGTTCGTCGGCAGCCAGATGACCTACAACAGCTCGCGTATCGACGCGATGGAAGAGGGCCTGGGCTCGCTGGTGGACGCCGACCTGGCCAAGGAATCGGCCCGGCTGACCGCGCTGCAGACCCAGCAGCAGCTGGCGACGACGGCGCTGTCGACCGCCAACTCGGCGCCGCAGGTCCTGCTCTCGCTGTTCCGGTAATCGACGGGGCAGGGGCGCCGCGCCGCCGCCCGGCGGGCACGGCGTCCCGGCCACGGCAGCGGGCCGGGCAGCGTCAGCGCTGTCCGGCCTGTTGTCTTTCACAGGCTGGTCCGGGATCGCCTGCAGTATTTGTTAACGAATTGCCGCCCCCAAGGGCGGAAAGCGCCTGCCTCCGGGCCCCGCGCGCGGCGCTAAGGCCGCCTCCGACTCGCTGGAATTCCAGAGCCCTGGCCGCGGCCCTCACTTTTTTCTTGGGGCCGGTTCGATTCGGGAAGGGTGGTAAACACCCCGTTCATAAATTCGGTCGATTTTGCCCTGGCCGCCCAAGGACCGGGCGGAGACGGATGGTACGGCGGATAAGCCGCGCGGTGACCTTCCATGTCCGATCGGACGCACCCTGGAAAAGACGGGGGAAGCCGATCGCACCGCTTAAAAGCAGGCGGTGTCGTGAACAGGAATTAAAGCCATGGCCAATTCGGTCATCACCAATTCTGGTGCCAAGGTCGCCCTGCAGTCGCTGAACAAGATCAACGAGCAGCTCGACACGACGCAGAAGAAGGTTTCCACCGGCTACAAGGTGTCGGACGCCAAGGATGACGGCGCCGCCTATGCGGTGGCCCAGAAGGTCCGCGCCGATGTCTCCGGCCTGAATTCCGCCAACGACCAGCTCGGCGGCGTGAACGGCCTGCTCACCAGCACGCTGAAGGCGGTCGACACCGTCTCCACCACCCTGGTGAACGACGTCAGCACCGTCCTGACCAAGCTCTCCGACTCAAATCTCGATGAAGAGACGCGCAACCAGTACACCGAGCAGTTCAAGTCGCTCGTCACGCGGATGAACACCACCCTGCAGGATGCCAGCTACAACGGCACCCGCCTGCTGGGCAGCACCGCCAACGACCCGCTGACCGGGGCCGCCTTCGAGGGCGGCGCGATGGAAGTGACCCGCAACGAGAAGGGTCAGAGCTACACGGTCAATTCGAGCGCCACCTCGGCCGACAATCTGAGCTTCACCGACGACATCGCCACCGACATCACCGGCATCACCACGATCTCGGCCGACGATGCCAAGCAGCTGCTGCAGGGCGTCGACAACACCGGCGCGGCCGTGACCTCGGTCACCGTCGGCGGCGTGGCGCTGAAGACCTTCACCGGCCTGTCCTCCTCGGTGAACACCACCTCGAACGCGCTCGGCAACGACAGCAAGTTCATCTCCAGCCAGATGACCTACAACAGCGCCCGCATCGACGCGATGGAGGAGGGCCTGGGCTCGCTGGTCGACGCCGACCTGGCCAAGGAATCGGCCCGGCTGACCGCGCTGCAGACGCAGCAGCAGCTGGCGACGACCTCGCTGTCCACCGCCAATTCGGCGCCGCAGGTCCTGCTCTCGCTGTTCCGCTGAGCGGCGCGATCCCCGCCGAGGCCGCCGCGCCGCGGCAGGCCTGACAGATCCGGACGGCGGCGCGCCGTCCGGACCGACCGACCACCGAACCCGATCCGAACACGGGCCCTCGCGGCCCCCCGCCGTCAAAACGAGAGGCTGGTATCGTGTCCGCACCCAACTTCCACGCCCAGGCGCTGCGCGCCTATGGCGCCGTGAAGGCCGCCCGGTCGCTCCGCGAGCAGGAGGCCGAGGTCTATGCCCTGGTCTCCGGCCGCCTCCGCGTCGCCGTCGAGGGCTCCGACATCGAGAAGATCCGCGCGCGCAGCGATGCGACGCGCCTGTTCAGCACGGTGCGCGTGCTGACGCTGCACGAATCCTGCGAGCTGCCGCTGCCGCTGCGCGGCCAGATCGTCTCGGTCTGCCGCGCCGCGATGCGCGAGGCCGACAAGGACGATGCCGATCTCGGCTTCCTGGCCGATATCTGCGACAGCTTCGCCGCCGGGCTGATGGGCCGCGCGCCCACGATGGAGACGGGCGCCGCCGCATGAGCGAGACCCGGTCCCCGCGCGGCGCCGGCCGCCTGGTCCTCGACCTCCGCGCGGGCGACCGCATGCTGGTCAATGGCGCGGCGCTGCAGTTCAAGACGCGCACCAGCGTCATGCTGTCGAACCGCGCCCGCTTCCTCTTCGGCAAGCAGATCATGTCGCCCGAGGATGCGCGCACCCCGGCGCGCCGCGTCTATTTCGCCATCCAGGCGGCCTATATCGCCGAGGAGGACGAGCGCGACCAGTTCGTCGCCATGGCGCGCGGCCTGGCCGACGAATATGCTGCCGCCACGACCTCCGCCACCGCCCGCAGCGTGCTGGCGCTGGCCATCGCCGATCTCGAGATCGGCGATTGCTGGGAGGCGATGCGCCGCGTCCGGGTGCTCTTCCCGCATGACGACGCCATGCTGAACGCCGGCAGCGACGCCCCGGTCGCCGCCACCGCGCCGGGCTGACCCCCCGGCGGATCTTCGCGAGGAGGCCGCCATGACGATCAACCCCTATCTCGGCACGCTGTTCGGCTACGGCTCGGACAGCAGCGCGATGACGGGCAGCGATCGCATCGGCCTCTACAAGAAGACGCTGAAGAACGAGTCGCGCGACACCGAGCGGCTGTCCAAGGACGCCTCGGTCAAGCGCGACCTGGACCGGCTGCAGAAGGCGATCGACACCGCGGACTCGCCTGAGGCGCTGCTGAAGGACCCGACCGCGCGCAAGGTGCTGCTGCAGGCTTATGGCCTGGCCGGGCAGGAGGACAATGTCGCGCTGGCCACCCGCGCTCTGACCTCCAATCTGAAGGTCGAGGGCAACCTGGCCTCGCAGCTGACCAACCCCGCCTGGAAGACCGCGGCGCAGGACCTGGATTTCGCGAAATCCGGCCTGGCCAGGCTGAAGGACCCGAAGGTCCTCGCCGAGATCAAGGCCAACTACATCGAGTACAAGCGCGTCTCCGAGGTCGCCGAGCAGAGCACCGAGGTTTCCGACGCCCTGCATATTCGTGGCATGGAGGACAAGACGCCCGGCGTCTACAACGTCCTCGGCGACAGGATCCTGCGCCGCGTCGCCCTGACGCTGGCCGGGCTGCCGGAAGAGATCGCCTATCAGTCGATCGAATCCCAGGCGCGCCAGGTCGAGAAGCGCATCGACCTGACCGAGTTCTCCACCGCCGAGGGGCGCGAGAAGCTGATCAACCGCTACCTGATCATCTCGGGCAATACCGGCTTCTCCTACATGGCCTGAGCCGGGGCGTTCGACACCGCGGGGCATGACGGCCCCCGGTGCCCGTGATCCTGCCTCTGCCGGCGGCGCCGCGGCCCGCTGGCCTCAACAACCCCCCATCGCCTGAACCCCGGCACAGCCTGGCCACCGCCCACCCCGTGGCGGGGGCTCGGCCCGGCCTCGTCGCGCGCTGTCTGCCCCTCTGACCCAGGGCCTTGCCAGGCCTCCCGCATGAAAAAGCCCGGCGCTCCGCGAGGAGGCGCCGGGCGCACGGGCAGGCAGGCGGGCCGCGAAGGGCAGCGGCCCCGGGAGCAGGGGAGGCAAGAACGGCCCGGCTGCAAAGCCGGGCCGCTCCTATTTAGGCGCGGATGGCGACCAGGAACTCCGAGGCGCGGCTGCGCAGGTCGTTGGCCTGGCCGGCCAGCCCCTCGGTGGCATCCAGCATGCCGTTGGCGGCGCTGCCGGTCTCCTGCGCGGCCTCGCGGACGCGGCCGATGCGCTGGCTGACCGTGCCGGTGGCTTCCGCCACCTGGCTGGCGCTGCGCGCGATCTCCTGGGTCGCCGCGCCCTGCTGCTCGACGGCGGCGGCGATGGCGGTGGAGATCTCGTTGGTGCGCTCGACGGTGCTGCCGATGCCGCGGATGGCGTCCACGGCGCGGCTGGTCACCGCCTGCATCTCGGCGATCTGGCTGCTGATCTCCTCGGTGGCGCGCGCCGTCTGGCCGGCCAGGTTCTTCACCTCGGAGGCGACGACGGCGAAGCCCTTGCCGGCCTCGCCCGCCCGGGCGGCCTCGATGGTCGCGTTCAGCGCCAGCAGGTTGGTCTGGCCGGCGATGTCGCCGATCAGCTTCACCACGTCGCCGATGCGGTTGGCGCTCTCGGCCAGGCTGCGCATGGTGGTGTCGGTGGCGCGCGCCTCCTGCACCGCGCGGTCGGTCACCTGCGCCGCCTCGCTGACACGGCGGGTGATCTCGACGATCGAGGCCGCCATCTCCTCGGCCGCCGCGGCGACCGCCTGCACATCGGCATTGGCGCGGCCGGCGGCTTCCGCCACCAGGCTGGCTTCCTGGCCGGAGAGCTTGGCATTGCCGGTCAGCTGCTGCGCGGCCGCCTGCATCTCGGTGGCGCGGGCGACGACATTCTCGACCACGCCGCCGACCTGGCCCTCGAAGGTGTCGGCCAGGCGCGCCTGCTCGGTCACCAGGGTCCAGACCAGCATCGGCCCGACATAGGCGCCGCTGCTGTCGCGGATGGCGGAGACGTTGAGGTCGATCACCTCGCGGCCCAGATGCAGCCGCTCGCGATGCGGCAGGTTGGCGGCATCCGCCAGCAAGGCGCGCTGCTTCTCCGGGTCGCGGCTGAAGATGTCGATGCTCTGGCTGGTCACCTGGTCGGCCGGGCAGGGCAGCGTCTCGGGGATGTGGTCGGTCAGGATCTCGCGCATGCGGGCATTGACGTAGGTGATGCGGAAATCCTGCTTCGGATCGCTCATCACCACGCCGGTCGGCAGCTGCTCCAGCATCTGGCGCTGCGCGAAGGCCTCGGCCACGGTGCCGCGCAGCGCCTCGACGGCGCCGGCGATATTGCCGATCTCGTCGCGGCGGTTGCGGTCGGGGACCGTCACCGCGGCGTCGCCATCGGCGATCTTCTTCAGCACCACGGCCAGGCGGCGCAGCGGCGAGGAGATGGCGCCGTTGGTGGCCAGGCCTGCCAGGATCAGCACCAGCGCGATCAGGCCGCCGGCGATCAGCGTGTCCTGCTTCACCCGGTTGAGGTTCGCCTCGCTGGCCAGCTGGCGCTGCCCGGAATCCTGGTCCATCGCGGTGCTGACGGCGTTCAGCGCGGCTTCCAGCTTGTTGCGCGCCGGCACCACGCGGCCCTCGCGCAGCTCGCCGAGCGCGCCGAGCCCGGTCACCATCTCGTCCGAGGCGGTGGCGATGGCGGCCGAGGCCGCGCCCATGCGGTTGACCTCGTTGCGCAGGCTGTCGCTCAGCGGGCCGGAGGAGACGCCGCGGAAATGCACGCGCTGCTGCGCGATGGCGCGGCGCAGGCGGCGGGCCTGCTCCTGGTCCTCGGTGCCGATGAAGCGCTGCACCGAGGCCCGCAGGTCGTTGACCGCCCCGTGATAGGCCATCAGGCGCTGGCGCATCTCGTCGACGCGCGACGGCTCGGTCAGCTCGAACTCCATGCTGGCGGCCACCGCCTCGAAGCGCTGGTCGTATTCGTTCATCGCCGGGAACAGCATCTGGTCGCGGCGCTCGATCAGCTTGGTGCGCAGATCGGTCACCTCGCGCAGGGCGCGGCCGTATTCCTCGATCAGCGGCAGCACCTGCATCGCCGCCTCGCGCTCGCGCGGCTGCGCCTTGGCGGCGCCGGCCTCAACCCGGCCGCGCAGCGCGTTCAGGCGGTCCTGCACGCCGCGCTGGGCCTCGCCCACCGCCTCGAGCGTCTGCGCGCTGACCACCTGGCTGGAGTAGAGCGCGGCGCGCACGCCCTCGGTGACCGCGTCGCTCAGCGCGCCATCGGCCGCGGCCGCATCGCGCAACACATCGTTCTCGGCCATCACGTCGGTCAGGCTGGAATTGGTGCGGATCACCAGGACCGCCAGCAGCACCAGGGTCAGTGCGGCGGAGAGGGCCAGCTTCAGCCCTACCCTCATATTGAGGAAAACACGCATCGGATACAGTTCCTGCCAGTGTTACCGGCAAGGATGGTCAGAGGGTTTTAACAGGCTGTTGACCAGTTGCGAAGGCGTTCTGAGGTTAAGTAATTGATTTAACTCGTTTCATCTTTGATGAACGCTTGGTGACGGTAAGGAAATTTGCAACCCAGAGTGGTTCTCAAAAAGTGAACACGCCTTACAGCCCGGCGAAGAGATCGGTGGAGAGGTAGCGCTCCGCGAAGGAGGCGGCGATGCCCACCACCAGCTTGCCGGCCATCTCCGGCTGCGCGGCGAGATCCAGCATGGCGTGCAGCACCGCGCCGGAGGAAATGCCGATCGGCAGCCCCTCGGTGCGGGCGCAGAGCCGGGCGGCGGCGAAGCTTTCCCGCTCGGTGACGCGGCGCACGGCGTCGAGCAGGCCGAGCTCCAGCACCGCCGGGCGGAAGCCGGCGCCGATGCCCTGGATCTCGTGCGGCCCCGGATCGTCGCCGGAGAGCACGGCGGATTCGGCCGGCTCGACGCCGATCACCTGCATCCCGGCGCGGCGCGGCTTCAGCGCGCGGGCGATGCCGGTCAGCGTGCCGCCGGTGCCGACGCCGCCGACCACGACATCGACCAGCCCGGCGGTATCGGCCCAGATCTCCTCGGCCGTGGTCGCTTCATGGATCGCCGGATTGGCGGGGTTGTCGAACTGCCGCGGCATCCAGGCCTGCGGCATCGCCGCGATGATCGCCTCGGCGCGGGCGATGGCGCCCGACATGCCTTGGGCTGCCGGCGTCAGCTCCACCTCGGCGCCCAGCAGCCGCAGCATCTTGCGGCGCTCGACGCTGGCGCCGTCCGGCATGGTGACGATCAGCCGGTAGCCCTTGGCGGCCGCCACCAGCCCCAGCGCGATGCCGGTATTGCCGGAGGTCGGCTCGACCAGCACGGAGTCGCCCGGGCGGATCAGCCCCTCGCGCTCGGCCGCCTCGACCATCGCCAGGCCGATGCGGTCCTTCACCGAGCCGAGCGGGTTGAAGAATTCCAGCTTCAGCGCCAGCCGCGCCCCGAGGCCGCGCGCCGCCTCGAGCCGCGGCAGGCGGACCAGGGGCGTGTGGCCGATGGTGGCCAGCACGCTGTCGTGCATCCCGGCGGCGCGGGCGGGGCGGGGGGTGTTTCCTTCGGGCATGGAGGCATTATATCACGGCATCCGCGCGTGGTTCAGGGGGTCTTTGCGATGTTGTTGCGGCGTGATCGGGCGATGACGGCGGTTTCCATCGTGCTGGACGTGGCCTTTCACGCCGGCCGCGGTTCGACGGTGCCGGCCGGCGACATCGCCGACCGCCTGGGCGAGGCGCGCCGCGGCATCGAGCCGGTGCTGCAGGCGCTGTCGCGCGCCGGCATCCTGGGCAGCACCCGCGGCCCCAAGGGCGGCTACCGCCTGGGCCGCGCCGCGCGCGACATCACGCTGCGCGAGGTGGTCGCGGCGGTGTTGAACCCCGATGCCGGGGGCGACGAGGCGCAGCCCGAGCCGCCCAGCCCGCTGCAGAAGGCGGTCATCCTGCCGCTCTGGGAGGAGCAGGAGCGGACGGTGCTGGACAGCCTGGCCGGCCAGACGGTGGCCGAGCTGCTGCGCCGCGCCGCCGTCGCCGGGCTGCGCCGCCCAACGCCGGAAGCGTTGAACTTCGCCATCTGACGGGACTTCCGCCGGTTGAACCTGACCATATGGTCAGGTCTGGCTGACGGTATCCGGCTGCCGTCGACCGGCGCCGCGCGCCCGGCCTTCCCGCCTGCAAAGCTTTGCTTGCGTGCCGGCTTCCGCCTCGTCATGGTGCTCTGCAAAGGGTCGCAAACGATCCTGCGGGGACGTGCAAGAAGGGGGACAGGGTGGCGGAAAGCATCCTGGAGACGGAAGGCCTGACCAAGGAGTTCCTGGGCTTCGTCGCGGTCGGCGACGTCTCCCTCAAGGTCAGGCGCGGCAGCATCCACGGGCTGATCGGCCCGAACGGCGCCGGCAAGACGACCTGCTTCAACCTGCTGACCAAGTTCCTGCCGCCTTCGCGCGGCAGCATCCGCTTCGACGGCCGCGACATCACCAGGATGAAGCCGGCCGAGGTCGCCCGCCTCGGCCTGGTGCGCAGCTTCCAGATTTCTGCGGTGTTTCCGCATCTGACGGTGCTGGAGAACGTGCGGGTCGCCTTGCAGCGGGCGAGGGGCGGCAGCTTCGACTTCTGGCGCTCGGACGCCGTGCTGCGTGGCTACGACGCCCGTGCGCGCGAGCTGCTCGAGGATGTCGGCCTGTCGCAATACGCGCTGCTGCCGGCCGGGCAATTGCCCTATGGCCGCAAGCGGGCGCTGGAGATCGCCACCACGCTGGCGCTCGACCCGGTGATGATGCTGCTGGACGAGCCCACCGCCGGCATGACCGCCGAGGATGTCGACCGCATCGTCGCCCTGGTGAAGCGCGTGGCGCAGGGCCGCACCGTGCTGATGGTCGAGCACAACCTGAAGGTGGTCGAGGGCCTCTGCGACACCATCACCGTGCTGACCCGCGGCAAGGTCCTGGCCGAGGGGCCCTATGCCCAGGTCTCGCGCAACCCGCAGGTGATCGCCGCCTATCTGGGCACCGATCCTTCCATCTCCGGGGGTGCCGGCCATGGCTGAGCCTTTGCTCAAGGTCGACGGTCTCGAGGCCTGGTATGGCGAGAGCCACGTCCTGCACGGTGTCGGCATCGAGGTGCGCCAGGGCGAGGTGGTGACGCTGCTCGGCCGCAATGGCGCCGGCAAGACCACGACGCTGCGCGCCATCATGGGGCTGGTGGGCCGCCGCCAGGGCAGCGTGCGCTTCGAGGGGCAGGAGCTGATCGCCGCCCGCAGCGACCGCATCGCCCGCGCCGGCATCGCCCTCTGCCCCGAGGAGCGCGGCATTTTCGCCAGTCTCGACGTGACGGAAAATCTCCTCCTGCCGCCGGTGGTGCGGCCGGGGGGGATGGATCTCGAGGCGATCTACACGCTGTTCCCGAACCTGAAGGAACGCGCGCGCAGCCCGGGCACCAAGCTCTCGGGCGGCGAGCAGCAGATGCTGGCGATCGCCCGCATCCTGCGCACCGGCGCCCGGCTGCTGATGCTGGACGAGCCGACCGAGGGGCTGGCCCCGGTGATCGTCCAGCAGATCGGCCGCACCATCCGCGAGATCAAGGCGCGCGGCTTCACCGTGCTGCTGGTCGAGCAGAACTTCCGCTTCGCCCAGACCGTCGCCGACCGCCACTACGTCATGGAGCATGGCCAGGTGGTGGACGCGGTCAGCAACGAGGAGCTCGCCGGCTCGATGGACCGTCTGCACGCCTATCTCGGCGTCTGACGCTGCGATCTGCGGTGGCTGCCCGGCACAGCGCGGCCGGACCACCCGCCGGCCCCGGGCAGGATCAGGGGCAGTTGGGAGAAACACGAGAATGGCACAAGATCGCCGCAGCCTGCTGAAGGGCGCCGCCGCCGCCGCGCTGGTCCCCGCCCTCGGCACAATTCCCGCCCGCGCCCGGGCGCAGGGCGCCACCACGCTGAAGATCGGCGTGCTGAACGACCAGTCGGGCGTCTATCGCGACGTCTCCGGCCCCGGCTCGGTCGCCTGCGTCCGCCAGGCGATCCAGGATTCCGGCATCGCCGGCAAGGGCGTCAATGTCGAGGTGGTCTTCGCCGACCACCAGAACAAGGCCGATGTCGGCTCAACCATCGCGCGGCAGTGGATCGACCGCGACGGCGTCGATGTCATCGTCGACGTGCCGAACTCGGCGGTGGCACTCGCCGTCAGCGCCATCGTCCGCGAGAAGAACAAGGCCTATTTCAACTCGACCGGCGCGACGACGGACCTGACCGGCGCGCAGTGCAGCCCGAACACGGTGCACTGGACCTACGACACCTACATGCTGGCGAAGTCCACCGGCGGCGCCATGGTGAAGACCGGCGGCGACAGCTGGTTCTTCATCACCGCCGACTATGCCTTCGGCCATGCGCTCGAGCGCGACACCACCGGCTTCGTCACCGCGGCCGGCGGCAAGGTGCTGGGCAGCGTCCGCCATCCGCTGCAGTCGACCGATTTTTCCTCCTACCTGCTCCAGGCGCAGCAGAGCCGCGCCAAGGTGATCGGCCTGGCCAATGCCGGCACCGACACCATCAACAGCGTCAAGCAGGCCGCCGAGTTCGGCGTCACCCGCCGCGGCACCAAGATCGCCGTGCTGCTGATGTTCATCAACGACGTCCACAGCCTCGGCCTGAAGGCCGCCCAGGGCTTGGTCTGCACCGAGAGCTTCTACTGGGACCTGAACGAGCGCACCCGCGCCTTCACCAACCGGGTGAAGGGCAATATGGGCGGGCAGTATCCGGCGATGTCGCATGCCGGCTGCTACGCCTCCGTGCTGCACTACCTGAAGGCGGTGGCCGACATGGGCGCGCCGGCGGCCAAGGCCAGCGGCGCCGAGGCGGTGGCGCGGATGAAGGCGATGCCGACCGATGACGACTGCTTCGGCGCCGGCCAGATCCGCGCCGACGGCCGCAAGCTGCACCCGGCCTATCTCTTCGAGGTGAAGACGCCGGAGGAGAGCAAGGGTCCCTGGGACTACTACAAGCTGCTGCAGACCACCGCGGCGGACGAGGCCTGGCGCCCGCTCTCGGCCGGCGGCTGCAGCCTGATCCGCACCTGAGGACGGGGAGGGGGCGCGGGCGCCCCCTTCCGACCCCTGGAACCTCCTGCTGCAGGAAGACGTGGCCTTGCTTGAAGACCTGCTTTTCCAATTGGAGCTCGGCCTGCCGCAGGTGGTGCTGGGTCTGGTGAACGGCGCCTTCTACGCGCTGCTCTCGCTCGGCCTCGCCGTCATCTTCGGCATGCTGAACGTCATCAACTTCGCCCATGGCGCGCAGTTCATGATGGGCGCCTTCGTCGCCTGGATGATGCTGAACTGGCTGGGCATCGGCTATTGGGGGGCCCTCGTCCTGGCGCCCCTGGTGGTCGGCGCCTTCGGCGTGCTGCTCGAGAAGACGATGATCAGCCGGCTCTACAAGCTGGACCATCTCTACGGCCTGCTGCTGACCTTCGGCCTGGCGCTGATCATCGAGGGGCTGTTCCGCAACCAGTTCGGCTCCTCCGGCATGCCCTATGCGCCGCCCGAGATCCTCTCCGGCCCGCCGGTCGATCTCGGCTTCATGTTCCTGCCGAAATACCGGCTCTGGGTCGTCGTCGCCGCGCTGGTGATGAGCCTGGCGACCTGGCTGGTGATCGAGAAGACGCGCCTCGGCGCCTATCTGCGCGCGGCCACCGAGAATGCCGCGCTGGTCCAGGCCTTCGGCGTCAACGTCCCCCGCATGGTGACGCTGACCTATGCCGCGGGCGTCGCGCTGGCCGCCTTCGCCGGCGTGCTGGCGGCGCCGATCTACTCGGTCAATCCGCAGATGGGGTCGAGCCTGATCATCGTGGTCTTCGCTGTGGTCGTGATCGGCGGCATGGGCTCCATCCTCGGCTCGGTGCTGACCGGCTTCGGCCTCGGCCTGGTCGAGGGGCTGACCAAGGTCTTCTACCCTGAGGCCTCCTCCACCGTGATCTTCGTCATCATGGCCATCGTGCTGCTGGCACGCCCGGCCGGCCTGTTCGGGAGGGCCTGACCATGGCCGCTGGCCACGCCTCCGTCGCCACCCTGCCGGCGCTGCACGAAAGCCCGGGCCTGCTGGGCCTCTCGGTGCTGGGCTTCAACCGGGCGCAGAGCATCGCCTTCCTGCTGCTGCTCGCCGCGCTGATCGCCGGGCCGTTCTTCCTCTATCCCGTCTTCCTGATGAAGCTGCTCTGCTTCGCCCTCTTCGCCTGCGCCTTCAACCTGCTGATCGGCTATGTCGGGCTGCTCTCCTTCGGCCACGCCATGTTCTTCGGCATGGGCGGCTATGTCACCGCCCACGCCGCCAAGGTCTGGGGCTTCACGCCGGAGCTGGCGATCCTGGCGGGCGGCGCGATCGGCGCGGTGCTCGGCGTGGTCGCCGGCTGGATCGCCATCCGCCGCCAGGGCATCTACTTCGCCATGATCACCCTGGCGCTGGCGCAGATGATCTTCTTCGTCTGCCTGCAGGCGCCCTTCACCGGCGGCGAGGACGGCATCCAGCGCGTGCCCCGCGGCAGCCTGTTCGGCGTCATCGACCTCAGCCGCGACATGAGCTTCTACTGGCTGGTCGCCGCCGTCTTCCTGGCGGGCTTCCTGCTGATCAACCGCATCGTCCACTCGCCCTTCGGCCAGGTGCTGAAGGCGATCCGCGAGAACGAGCCGCGCGCCATCTCGCTCGGCTACCGCACCGACGACTACAAGCTGGTGGCCTTCACCCTGTCGGCGACGCTGGCCGGCATCGCCGGCGGCACCAAGGCGCTGGTCTTCGGCATCGCGACGCTGACCGATGTCTACTGGGCGATGTCCGGCGAGGTGGTGCTGATGACCCTGGTCGGCGGCCTCGGCACGGTCTTCGGCCCGGCCATGGGGGCGGCGGTAATCGTGACCATGCAGAACTACCTGGCCGAATTCGGCGCCTGGGTGACGGTGATCCAGGGCGTCATCTTCGTCGCCTGCGTCCTCGCCTTCCGGGCGGGGGTGATCGGCGAGCTGGGGCGGGTTCTTAAAGTAAGGCTTTAAAAGGCCAGGGGAATGAATTCCCCTGGACCCCATCTTTTTTCTGTCAGACTGCCGTGTCCACGTGACGACAGGACGTGGCCCGGCCCATCGGCAGCGCGACCTTCAAGGTCGTGCTGTTCTTGTATTCTGCGTCCCGCCTGGATGCCCTGATGGGGTCTCGTTCGGGCGCTGACCACTGAATGGCCAATAGATAGAAAAAAGATGGGGGTTTGGGGGAATTCATTCCCCCAACCTTCTCAATTCTTCTCTTGCCTATAGGCCTTCTTGTCCAAAGGCCCTTCAACCAGCCAATCATCACCGTCGGCTTTCGCGAAATCCGGCCCAAGCGGTGCTTTCCCCGCCCCATCCGGCAGGTCCAGCACATAGGCCGGCCAGGCCAGCCCGGTCAGCCTGCCGCGCAGGGCGCGCAGGATGGCGCGGCCTTCCTCGATGGGCACCTCGAAGCGCGCCGTGCCGGGGGCGCGGTCGAGCTGGTGCAGGTAGTAGGGCTTCACCTGCTGCGCCAGCATGGCGCGGAACAGCGCGGCCAGGGCCTCGGGGCTGTCGTTGACGCCGCGCAGCAGCACCGACTGGCCGAGCAGGGCGACGCCGGCGCGGCGCAGCCGCTTCAGCGCGGCGCGGGCCTCGCCCGAGAATTCCCGCGCGTGGTTGGCGTGGACGCAGAGGAACAGCGCCTTGTCGCTCCCGGCCAATACCTCGGCCAGTTCGGGGGTGATGCGCTCGGGGGCCGAGACGGGCACGCGCGAATGCAGGCGGATGATGTCCAGATGCGGGATGGCGGAAAGCCGGCGCAGGATGTGCTGCAGCCGGCGCGGGGAGAGCATCAGCGGGTCGCCGCCGGTCAGGATGGCCTCGCGCACCTGCGGGGTGGCTTCGAACCAGTCGAGGGCGGCGTCGAGCTCGGCTTCCGACAGCAGCCCGCCGCCGGGACCGACCACCTCGCGGCGGAAGCAGAAGCGGCAATAGACCGGGCAGGTCAGCAGCGGCTTCAGCAGCGCGCGGTCGGGGTAGCGGTGGACCACGCCTTTCACCGGGGTGAAGGGGGCATCGCTGGTGGGGTCGCTGCGCTCGCTGGGCAGGGTGGTCAGCTCGGCGATGTCGGGGATGTATTGCCGGGCGATCGGGTCGGCCGGGTCGGCGCCGTCGATCAGCGCCTGCACCGCCGGGGTGACGGCGATGGCATAGGTCTTCGCCAGCTCGTCCAGCCCGGCCTGCGCCGCGGGTGGCACCAGGCCGGCGGCAACCAGGCCGGCCGCGTCGCGCAGCGTGCGGGGACCAGGCCGGGGACCGGGCTTCAAATGGGCGGAACCGTCGGGCATGGTCGCGCGCTTACGCCCGGAGGCCCCAAGCCCGCAATGCCCGATCGCCCGCCGCAACCCAGCCTCCCAGACTCTCGTCCCCTTTGGCACCCGGAAAGTCTGGCCCGACGCCTGCCCGCGCTGCGCCGGCGGACGCGGCTGATGGCGGAGACCCGCGCCTTCTTCGCGGCGCGCGGCTATGCCGAGGTGGAGACGCCGGCCCTGGTCCCGGCGCCGGGGATGGAGGTGCATCTGGCCGCCTTCCGCAGCGAGTTCCGGCCGATGCTGGGGGAGGGCGCCACGCCGCTCTGGCTGCGCACCTCGCCGGAGCTGGCGATCAAGCGGCTGCTGGTGGCCGGCTGCGGCCCGGTCTTCGAGCTGGCCCGCGTCTGGCGCAATGGCGAGGTCAGCCCGCGCCATTCCCCCGAATTCACCATGCTCGAATGGTATCGGCCTGGGGCGACGCTCGACGGGCTGATGGAAGAGACCGAGGATTTTCTTCGCGTTGTCCTGCCCCCGCGCGTCAGCCATGGCGGCGTGACCACCGACCTGGCCGCGCCCTTCGAGCGGCTGACCATGGCGGAGGCCTTTTTCCGGCATGCCGGCGGTCTTGATATCCTGGCCACCGAAGGGGACGGCGCGGCCCTGCGGGCGGCGGCCAGTGCGGCCGGCTTCACCCCGCGCGGCGAGGAGGGCTGGGAGGATCTTTTCTTCCGCATCCTGCTGGAGCGGATCGAGCCGCAGCTCGGCCGCGACCGCCCGACCTTCCTGACGCATTGGCCCGCCCCGCAGGCGGCGCTGGCCCGGCGCGACCCGGCCGACCCCAGGGCGGCGCTGCGCTTCGAGCTCTTCGTCGCCGGGATCGAGCTGGCCAATGCCTTCGACGAGCTGACGGATGCCGAGGAGCAGGCGACCCGCTTCGCGCATGACGTCGCCGAGCGGCACCGCCTCTATGGCGAGGGCTGGCCGGTGGACCAGGATTTCCTGGATGCGCTGGCGCATGGCATGCCGCCGACGGCGGGCATCGCGCTGGGCTTCGACCGGCTGGCGATGCTGGCCGCAGGGGCGGAAACGGTGGCGGAGACGCTCTGGCTGGGCGGCTGGCCCTACGGGGCGGCCACCGGCTGACCCCCCGGCTGGCCCACCGGCTCCAGCGTCGGGCCGGCATAGGCCTCGATCGGCCGCCAGGCGCCGTTCAGCAGGATCTCGCTGGGCTGGAAGCGGGCCTTGTAGGCCATTTTGCGGCTCAGCGGCACCCAGTAGCCGAGATAGACATAGGGCAGGCCGAGCTGCAGCGCGCGCTCGACCAGCCAGAGCACGGCATAGGTGCCGAGCGAGCGCTTCTCCAGCCCCGGCTCGTAGAAGGAATAGACGGCGGAGAGCCCGTCGCTCAGCCAGTCGGTCAGGCAGGCACCCATCAGCCGGCCGTCGGGGTCGCGGAACTCGATCAGCCCGGTGGTGATCGGCGTGTCCTCGACCATGGCGCGGTAGTCGTAGAAGCCCATGGCCGCCATGTCGCCATCCTGGTGCCGCGCCTTCTGGTAGCGCTGGAACAGGGAGAACTGCTCGGCCGTGGCGCGGGCCGGCACCGTTTCGCCGCGCAGCAGGGCATTGGCGCGGGCGATGCGGCGCTGGGTGCGGTCGGGGGTGAAGCGGGCCGCGTCGATGCGGATCGGGATGCAGGCGTTGCAGCCCGGGCAGACCGGCGAATAGGCGATGTTGTGGCTGCGGCGGAAGCCGGCGCGGGAGAGGCGGTCATGCAGCGGCTCCGCGTCCGGGCCGGTCAGCTCGGTCACGATCTTCCGCTCCGTCCGGCCCGCCAGATAGGGGCAGGGCAGCGGCGCGGTCGTATAGAAGAACTGGGGGCGCTTGGTCGAACGGTGCAGCATGGCTTTGGCGCTCAGTGTCGCGGGCCGCGCGCCCGGACGCAACGGGAGAAGCGGCGGCCGGCCGCCACGCGGCAGAATTGAACGCCGCGACGCCCCCGTCCAGGCTAGCGCGGCGCCAGCACCAGGCTGCCGCTTGAGGCCTCCGGCACCGCGCCCAGCCGCAGCAGCTTGACCCCGTCCGGCGCCAGCCCGGCCCAGATCCGCGCCTGGTCGTCCCAGTGCGGCGACAGCGGATGGCCCGACTGGCCGGTTCCGATCACCGCCCAGATTCCGTCCGGCGAAGCCAGGTCGGCGACCAGGCGCAGCCCCGGCCCATGCACCTGGCGGAAGTCGCCATCCATGGCATGGCTCATGCCACCGCGGTTGACGGTCTGGTCGTCGCCGGGGCTGGGCAGGCTGATCGACGTCCAGTCGCCGAGGCCGGGGACGAAGCGCAGCAGCGGATGCTCGAAGCGGGTGCGGTGCGCGGCGCCCCAGCGCCAGGCGGTGGGATCGGGGCCGTGGATCGGCGACAATTCCTCCACCGCCTGGCGCAGGGCGGTGGCGACCAGCGCGGTGCAGGCGCCGCCCTGGCCGAAGGCGGGGACGGGCTGCGGCTGGGCCTCGCCCTGCGGCCTGCACCAATGCGCGCCGCGGCCATCAGGATTCAGCGCGAAGCGCAGGAACTCGCCCATCACCGGCCAGCCGCCCTCGGGCACGCCGCCATTGGCCATGGCCAGCCGCGCGGCGATCGGCCACCAGGCGTTGAAGATCAGCGGCTGCGGCCGGTCGATGGCGGCCTCGCCATCCCAGGCCAGCAGCAGGTCGCGGGCGACGCCGGCGGCGCCGGCCGGGCGCGGGATGGCGCGCAGCGCCGGCAGCAGTTCCTCCGCGAAAAGGCTGCGGGCGTCGCGCTGGATGGCGGCCAGGTCCTCCGGGCGGTGCCGGGCGCGCTGGCCGAGCAGCGCGTGGATGCGGCGGAAGCGCCAGTCGCCGAACCAGTCGCGGCCCAGATAGGGCTCGGCCCCGGCGGGCTGGATGCGGTTGTTGGCGTTCACCAGCGTGCCGCCGGCCGGGTTCTCCGCATGCGGCAGGTCGTCGAACGGCACGAAGCCGGTCCAGTCATGGCTGCCGTCCCAGCCGGGGGCGGGCAGGCTGCCATCGCCGGCGCGGCGGATCGGGGCGCGGCCGGTCAGGTACAGGGCGATGCCGCCGGCCGCATCGGCCACCATCAGGTTCTGCGGCGGCGAGGTGATGGCCTCGGCCGCCCGGCGCGCCTCGGCCAGGCTGGCAGCGCGGTTCAGCTGGTGCAGCCCCGCCGCCGCCCGGTCGCCGGGCTCCAGATTGGCCATGGCGACGGCCAGCACGGTGCCGGCCTGCGGGGTGGCGCCCAGGCCGGCGCCGAGGTCGCTGACCACCGGGCCGTGCCGCGTCTCGCGCACCGTCAGCTTCTCCGGCTCGGCGATGCCGCGCACCCGGATCAGCTCCTCGCGCAGCGTGAAGGGGCGCGGGCCGTCCGGGGTCTCGTAGCCGTCCGAGCCGGCCAGCCGCTCGACGAACAGGTCCTGGGTGTCGGAATGGGTGGTGGTGAAGCCCCAGGCCAGGCGCTCGTTGCGGCCGATGACGATGAAGGGCACGCCGGGCGAGGAGGCGCCGGCCAGGAAGCGGCCGCCCGGCAGCTCGATCCGCACCAGGTACCAGAGGATCGGCGCCTGGAAGCCCAGATGCGGATCACTGGCCAGCAGGGCGCCGCCGCTCTCCGAGCGCGCCGCCGAGAGCGTCCAGGCATTGGAGGCGGAGCTGGGCAGCGGCGCCTCCTCGGGGAAGCGCGGGATGGCGGCGGCCAGGCGGTCCAGCATGCCCTGGTCGAGTGCCGCCATCTGGTCCGGGCGGCCGGGGCTGTCGTCGGCGGGCCAGAGCTCGGCCAGGCGCTCGGGCGCGATGCGCTGGGCCAGGCGGGCGCGGTCCAGCTCGGTGCGCCAGTTGCCGGAGAGCCAGAGGCCCATGGTCTTGGCCCAGAGCAGGCTCTGCCAGGGCTGCCACTTCTCCGGCGCGCCGAGCGCCAGGAATTCCGGGGCGGCCAGCATGCCCTTGGCCTCGATCCAGCCGTTCACCCCCTCGGCATAGGCCTCGAGCACGGCGCGCGTCTCGGCGGGCAGGGCGGCGAAATCGGCCTCGGCGCGGCGCGGCAGGCCGAGGGTGCGGTTCAGGCGATCGAGCCGCAGCGCGGCGCCGCCGGCGATCTCGGCCAGGCGGCCGGAGGCGTTGCGGCGCATCAGCTCCATCTGGAACAGGCGGTCGCGGGCATGCAGCCAGCCCAGCGCGCGGGCGGCGTCCAACTCGTTGGCGGCGGTGATGCGGGGGATGCCTTGGGCGTCCTCCAGCACGGTGACCTCGGCCGAGAGGCCGGCCAGGTCGATGCGGCCCTCGCGCGGCGGCAGGCTGAGCCAGAGCAGCCCGCCGGCACCCGCCAGCACCAGGACCACCAGGAGCATGGCCGTGATCAGGCCACGCTTGAGGAAACGGCGCAGCCGGCCGGGGCGTCTCTGCATGGCCTCCGGTGTAGGGCAAGAACGGGTGTCCCGCAGCCCGGCTTGCGTGGAGTCGCGACCGCGTGAAGACTGGCGCCATGCCGCCACCCTCCCGCGCCGAGGCCGAAGCACGGGGCCGCCTGGCCGAGGCGCGCGTCGCCGAGCGTCTGTCGTCAGAGGGTTGGCAGATCCTGCAGCGCCGCTTCCGCAGCGGCGGCGGCGAGATCGACCTAATCGCCGAGCGCGACCATCTCCTGATCTTCATCGAAGTGAAGCAGCGAGCGACGCTGGCGGCGGCGGCCGGGGCGCTGACGCCGCGCCAGCAGGCGCGGCTGTGGCAGGCCGCGGAAATCTGGCTGGCGGCGAATCCGGGTCACGGTGCGGCGGGGATGCGTTTCGACGTCGTCCTGGTCGACGCCACGGGCGCGATGCGCCGGATCCGCGACGTCATCCGCGCCACCTGAGAACGGGCAGAAAAAAGATGGGGGTCCAGGGGGAATTCCTTCCCCCTGGCCTTGCTTCTCTCAGATCGGCGCGATCCGCACGGCCGAGATGATCACGACCGCCTGCGCGTAGGGGTATTCATCCGTCATGGTGAGCGTGATCTGCGCCCCGTGCCCCTGCGGCGTGATGGCGTCGAGCCGCTTGGCGGCGCCCCCCGAGAGCCGCAGCGAGGGCTGCCCGGTCGAGAGGTTGATCACGCCCAGGTCGCGCCAGAAGACGCCCTGGCGGAAGCCGGTGCCGAGCGCCTTGGAGGCGGCCTCCTTGGCGGCGAAGCGCTTGGCGTAGGTGGCGGCGCGCAGGCTTTCGGTGCGGCTGTCCGCCTTGCGGCGCTCGGCCGGGGTGAAGAGCCGGTCGATGAAGCGGTCGCCGTGCCGGGCCAGCACCTTCTCGATGCGGCGGATGTCGATGATGTCGTTGCCGAGGCCGATGATCATGGCGTCAGGTTACTCCCGCCCCTGGTGACTGTCGCCCCTGGTGATTGCCGCACTGGCGGCGCGTCACCCCTTGCTGCGCTCGACCTGGATGATGCCGGGGCAGGCGCGCAGCGCGGCGATGACATTGGACAGGTGGCGCAGGTCGGAGACCTCGAGATCGACCACCACCTCGGCGTAATCGGCGGCGCGATGGGCGAAGCGCAGGTTGTGCAGCTTGCCGTTCTGCTTGGCGATGGCCACCGTCATGGCGGCGATGGCGGAATCCTCATTGCTGGTCAGCACGTCGAGGCGGCCGAGATGCGCGCCGGCCGAGCCCGCCTCGTAGTCCCAGTCGATGTCGATGAAGCGCTCCGGCGTCGCGGCCAGCGCCTCCAGGTTATGGCAGTCGTTCTTGTGGACGGTGACGCCCTTGCCGGTGGTGACGATGCCGACGATGCGATCGCCCGGCACGGGATGGCAGCAGCCGGCGAACTGCACCGCCATGCCGGCGACCAGGCCGCTGATGCCGGAGGAGGCCTCGCGCCGCCGCTCGGTGCGGACCACGGTGGCGCCGGGCTTGCCGCGGGCGCGCGCCAGCGGCAGCACCTCCATCGGCCGCGGGGGGCCGCGCAGCTCGGGGATGGCGGCGTGCAGCACCTCGCGGGCGCCGATATTGCCGTTGCCGACGGCGACGCAGAGCTCCTCGAAGCCGGGCTGCTTGAAGACCTTCAGCGCCGGCTCGACCAGCTTCTCGGAGAAGTCGAGGCCTTCCTGGCGGAAGGCGCGGGCGATGGCGCTGCGGCCCTGCTCCTGGAACTCGCTGCGCTGGCGGGCCATGGCGAAGCGCTTGATGCGCGCCTTGGCCTTGCCGGTGACGACGAAGCGTTCCCAGGCCGGGTTGGGGGTGCCGCCGCGGGCGGTGATCACCTCGACCTGGTCGCCATTCTCCAGCTGGTGGCGCAGCGGCACGATGCGGCCGTTGATCTTGGCGCCGACGCAGGCGTCGCCGACCTGGCTGTGCACCTGGTAGGCGAAGTCGATCGGCGTCGCGCCGCGCGGGAGCGCGATCAGGTCGCCCTTCGGCGTGAAGCAGAAGACCTGGTCCTGGTGCAGCGCCAGCTTGGTGTGCTCGAGGAAGTCGCCGGGCTCGGCGGCTGTCTCGAGGATTTCCAGCAGCTCCTTGACCCAGGGGTAGCGGCGGCGCTTCGGCGCGTCGTCGGGCGCGCCCTGCTTGTACATCCAATGCGCGGCAACGCCGTATTCGGCGACCTCGTGCATGTCGGGGGTGCGGATCTGCACCTCGATCTTGGCGTTGCGGCGCTCGGGGACCGTCACGCCGGTGTGCAGCGACTGGTAGCCGTTCGGCTTCGGAGTCGAGATGTAGTCCTTGAAGCGCCCCGGCACCACGCGATAGGCCGAGTGGATGGCGCCGAGCGCCGCGTAGCAGTTGGTGCGGTCGGTGGTGACGACGCGGAAGGCCATGATGTCCGAGAGCTGCTCGAACTCGACCTTCTTCTCGTGCATCTTCAGCCAGATCGAGTAGGGCGACTTCTCGCGCCCGGTGACCTCGATGATCGGCACGCCGGCGGCGGCGAGCTTGGCCTTCAGGTCGGCGGCGATCTCGTCGATCAGGTCGGCGCCCTGGCCGCGCAGAAAGGCCAGGCGCGCGGTGATGGTCTGGTAGGCATCCGGCTGCAGCTCGCGGAAGGAGAGCGACTGCAGCTCGGTCTTGACCGCGTCCATGCCGATGCGCTGGGCCAGCGGCGCATAGATCTCCATGGTCTCGCGGGCGACGCGGGCGCGGCTTTCCGGCTTCGGCTTGAAGCTCAGCGTCCGCATGTTGTGCAGCCGGTCGGCGAGCTTGACCAGCAGGACGCGGATGTCCTCGCTCATCGCCAGGACCAGCTTGCGGAAATTCTCCGCCTGCTTGGTGCGCTCGGATTGCAGCTCGAGGCGGGTCAGCTTGGTGACGCCGTCGACCAGGCGGGCGATGTCGGTGCCGAAGCGCTTCTCCAGCTCGGCCAGGCCGAAGCTGGTGTCCTCCACCACATCGTGCAGCAGGGCCGTCGCGATGCTGCCGGTGTCCAGGCGATAGCCGGCCAGGATGCCGGCGACGGCCAGCGGATGGGTGATGTAGGGATCGCCATTCTCGCGCGACTGCGAGGCATGGGCGGTCGCGGCGAGATTGTAGGCCGCCTCGATCAGGGCGACGTCGGCGCGCGGGTCATAGGCCGCGACGCGGCGGGCGAGCTCGGTGCCCGGGGTCTCGATCGGCGGGGGCGCCTGGATCGGCGCGGGCGGCAGGGGTGCCGCAGGAAGCGTCGGCGTGGCCGGGGTGCCGGCCAGCCCTTCGGGCGCGCGGGGCGCCGGGGCAGAATCGATCCCGGCGCCGGCTTTCAAGCGCGCCCCCGGCTCAGCGGCGGCCGCCGGCGAGCTCGGCGGCGATCGCCGCCTCGATATCGTCGGGCGAGAGGTCCTCGAGGCCGGCGGCATCCGGCAGCGGCTCGTCGTTCACGTCCATCACGCCGAAGATGTTCTCGTCGGTGGCGATCAGGTCGATGACCTCTTCCTCGACCGGCTCCGGCTCCGGCGCGCGCAGCAGCGACTTGATCAGGTCCTGCTCCAGCTCGGCCAGCGAGACGGTCTCGTCGGCGATCTCGCGCAGCGCGACGACCGGGTTCTTGTCGTTGTCGCGGTCGACGGTCAGCTCCTCGCCGCGGCTGATGTTGCGGGCGCGCTGGGCGGCGATCAGAACCAGCTCGAAGCGGTTCGGGATCTTCAGGATGCAGTCTTCGACCGTAACGCGGGCCATGGGGCGGCCTCCAACTTCAATACCGACGGAACCCCTCAGATAGCCACCGCACCCGCGAAAGGCAAGCGCGCCGGTGGGCCCAGGGCAGGGGGAGCAGGCTGGCGCAGGGCAGGGTCAGAGCGGCAGCATGGCCGCTTCGGGCAGCGATGCCAGCAGCGCCTCGACGCTCTGGCCCAGCGCCGGATGCACCCAGCCGGGGGCGACCTCCGCCAGCGGCTGCAGCACGAAGCGGCGCAGATGGGTGCGCGGATGCGGCAGGATCGGGTCGGGTGCGTCGCGGACGAGCCCGCCCATGGCGATGATGTCGAGGTCGAGCGTGCGCGGCGCATTGGGGAAGGGGCGCTGGCGGCCGGCGGCGTTCTCGATGGCCTGCAAGGCGGCCAGCAGCGCCTCGGGCGTCATCGCCCCTTCGCAGCGGACCAGGCCGTTGACGTACCAGGGCGCGCCGGGGCTGGGCGGCTCCGGCGCGGTCTGCCACCAGCGGGAGACGGCCTGGAGGCGCAAGCCGGGGATGGTGGCAATGGCCCGGACCGCGGCCTCGCAGGAGGCGCGGGGGGCGCTGCCGTCGATCCCGGGCAGGTTGGCGCCGAGAGCGATCAGGATCATCGGCCGGCGAAGTCCGGCGCGGTCTGCAGCGCCTCCGGCGTGTCGAAGTCGCGCAGCACGGCGTCGTCGCCCATCTCCACCTCGACCACCCGCTCGGCATGCCGGGCGGCGAGATGCCGGGCGCCGACATCGCCGGTCAGCGCCAGCATCTCGGGGATGAATTCGCGCGCCCAGAGCATCGGATTGCCCTGCTTGCCGCGGAAGGTCGGCATGACGATGGCGCGGCCTTCCTCCGGGTCGAAGGCGGCCAGCATCCGGTCCAGCATGGCGCCGGTGACCAGCGGCATGTCGCCCAGGCAGACCAGCACGCCCTCGGCCTCCGGCGGCAGTGCCGCCAGCCCCGCCTTCAGCGAGGCGGAAAGGCCCTCGGCATAATCCTCGGCCTCGGCGAAGAGGACACCCTTGCCCTGCAGCGCCGCCTCGACGCGGGCGCGCTCATGGCCGGTGACGACGACCACCGGGCGGGCGCGGCTGTCCAGCACATGGGCGACGACGCGGGCGACCATGGCGCGGCCCTCGCGGTCCTCGACCAGCAGCTTGTTCAGCGGCGCCATGCGGCGGGAGCGGCCGGCGGCCAGTACCAGCGCGGCCACCTGGCGCGGCCGGCGCGGCGCCTTGCCGGGGGCAGGGGCGTTGCGCGGCGCGGCCTCGCGCGGCAGCGGGCGCAACTCGATCTCCTTCAGCAGGCCGCCGACGCCCATGCCGGCGATCTCGGCGCGGCCGACCGGAAGATCCGCGAAGAGCCGCTGCAGCACCCAGTCGAAGCCGTTCAGCTTCGGGCTGCGGGCGCAGCCGGGCAGGACCAGCGCCGGGATTGGGCCGATCCGGCCCAGGCAGATCAGGTTGCCGGGATCGACCGGCATGCCGAAATGGACGATCCGCCCGCCGGCGCGGACGATCGCCGCCGGGCCGGCATCGCGGCGGTCAACCACGGCCGAGGCGCCGGCGATCAGCAGCAGCTCGGCGCCGGCCCTCTGCAGCCGGGCCAGCGCCTCGGCGATGGCGGCTTCCTCGTGCCGGCAGCGCTCGGGCGGCAGCATGGTGCCGGTCAGGCCGGTGACGCGCTCGGTGGTGGCCTCGACGGCCCCCTCCATGATGCTTTCCTTGAGGCCAGGCAGCTCGGTCAGCACCAGCCCGACCTTCAGCGGGCGGAAGGGATGCACGCGCAGCGCCGTGCCGCCGCGGATCACCGCCTCGGCCACCTGCAGCACCATGCCCGGCACGGCGAAGGGGATCACCTTGACCGTGGCCAGCATCTCGCGCGCGGTGACCGGGGTGTAGTTCGGCAGGGTCGCCAGGGTCAGGCTCTCGTCAATGGCGTTCAGCCGGTCGACCAGCGCCGCATCCACCACCAGCAGCCCGGCGGAATCGGCCAGGAGATTGACCCGGCCGGTGGCGGCGCGGGAACGGGCCATGAGAGGGGCCAGCAGCGCCTCGCCCAGGCGGTGGGCGGCCTCGTTCTCGGGCACGTCGCCGGGTTCGAGGCGCGCGGCGATGACCTCGCGCTTCCCCGCCTCGCGCAGCGCCGCGATGGACTCGGCGTCCAGCACCGTGCCCTTCTTCAGCACGCGGCCGGGCAGGCGCTGGGTATGCGCCAGCACCGCGCCCTGGGCCTCGTCCAGCCGGGTCGCGCCGAATATCATGTTTTTTCCAATTCAGGCGCGCTGCGCCTGCCAAGGGCGGCGCCGCGCCGGGCGGCGACCACCTCGGCCATGATCGACAGCGCGATCTCGGGGGCGGTGACGGCGCCGATGGCCAGGCCGACGGGCGCGGCGATGCGGGCGCCGTCGGTGGCGGTGAGCCCGGCCTCGGCCAGCCGCGCCAGCCGCTTGGCATGGGTCTTCCGGCTGCCCAGCGCGCCGATATAGAAGGCGGGGCTTCTCAGCGCGACCTCGAGCGCCGGGTCGTCCAGCTTGGGGTCGTGGGTCAGGGTGACGACCGCGGTGCGGGTGTCGGGGGCGAGGCGCGCCATGGCCTCGTCCGGCCAGTCATCGACCAGGGTGACGCGGGGGCCGAAGCGTTCCTCGGTGGCGAAGGCGCGGCGCGGATCGACCACGGTCACCGCATAGCCCAGGCCCACCGCCATCGGCACCAGCGCCTGGGCGACATGCACGGCGCCGACCACGATCAGCCGCAGCGGCGGGTTGTGCGGCTGAATGAACCATTTCTGGCCGTCGTCATCGACGGTCCTTGCCGCATCCGCCGCCAGGGCCGCCTCGGCCGCCGCGGCGAGCGCCGGCGGCAGGGTGTCCTCCGGAAACAACCGCTGCTCGCCATCGGGCAGGCGGGTCAGCAGCGCGACCGGGCGGCCCCCGGCACGGGCGGCCTGCAGCCGGGCGAGGGTCTCGGCCTTCATGCCCGGGCGCCTTCCAGCTTCTCGACAAAAACCTTCAGCTTGCCGCCGCAGGCCAGGCCGACCTCCCAGGCGCGCTCGTCGCTGATGCCGAAGTCGAGCAGCTGCGGCTGGCCGCTGGCCATGGTCTGCTGGGCGACCTCGGCGACGGCCCCCTCGATGCAGCCGCCCGAGACGCTGCCGGCGAGTTTCCCGGAGGCCGTCACCGCCAGCTGCGAGCCGGCCGGGCGCGGGGAGGATCCCCAGGTCTCGACCACCGTCGCCAGCGCCACGGTCTCGCCGGCCTCGATCCAGCCGGCGGCCACCGCAAGAATATCGTCCTGGTCGCTCATGCACCCGATCCCCTGAAAGGGCGCGGCGGGGCGGCCGAGAGGCTGGCCACCAGCGCGCGCAGGCTGTCTATGTTGTGGACCGGCCGGTGCTCATGCACCAGGGGCAGCATGGTCCGCACCCCCTGCGGCCGCGGCTGGAAGCCGGAATAGCGCAGCAGCGGATTCAGCCAGATCAGCCGGCGGCAGGAATGCCGCAGCCGGTCGGTGGCGGCGGCCAGGCGCGCCAGGTCGTCGGCATCGCCGCGCTCCAGCCCGTCGGTGATCAGCAGCACCACCGCCCCCTGGCCCAGCACGCGGCGGCCCCATTCGCGGTTGAACCGGTCCAGCGCCGCGCCGATCCGGGTGCCGCCCGACCAGTCGGGCACGATCTGCCCGACCATCTGGAAGGCGACCTCGGCATCGCGGTGGCGCAGCTGCCGGGTGATATTGGTGAGCCGGGTGCCGAAGAGGAAGGTGGTCACCCGCTCGCGGTCATTGGCCACCGCATGCAGGAAGGTCAGCAGCACCTGGGCATAGCGGCTCATGCTGCCCGAGATGTCGCAGAGCGCCACCAGCGGCGGCGGCCGCTCCACCCGCTCGGCATGGCTGATGGAAAAGATCTCGCCGCCCTGGCGCAGGCTGGCGCGCAGCGTGGCGCGCAGATCGGCGCGCTGGCCGGCCGGGTCGGGGCGGAAGCGGCGGGTCGGGCGGGCGTCCAGCGGCAAGGCGAGGCGGCGGATCTCCTGCCGCGCGGCCGCCAGCTGCGCCGCGTCCATCGCCTCAAAATCCATTTTTTTCAGCGCCTCGCCGGCGCTGACGGTCAGGCTGGCATCGACTCTCTTCTCGCTCTCCGGCGGCGGGGGCGGCGGCGGCGCCATGCCGCCCAGGGCTTCCGCCAGCCGTCGTGCCCCGGCCCCCGGTTTCCGCTCGGCGCCGTCCTCGTCCTCGCCCGCCAGCTCCGGCTTCGCCGGTGCCCGCCACCACAGCCCGAAGGCATGGTCAAACAGGAAAAAGAATTCGGCGCGGTGGACCAGGGTGGCGCGCAAGGCGGCCTGGACCTGCGCGCGGTCGCCGAGCTCGATGTGGGTCAGCGCCTCGGCGCCCGCCAGCAGCTCGGCCGGGCCCACCGGCACCCCGGCGCGGCGCAGCAGCCGGCCGAAGCCCAGCAGATTGGCGGCGAGCCGGCCGCCCTCCGCCGGCGCGTCCATCAGAAGGGCAGGGCGGCGGCGGGCGCCTGCTTCACCGCCTCGACCAGCCGGGCGGCCTCGGCGCCGCGCAGCTTGGCGATGTCGTCCTGGTATTTCAGCAGGGCGCCCAGCGTCTCGTCGACCAGCACCGGCTCCAGCTCGGTGGCGTCGAGTGAGGCGAGCGCCGCCGCCCAGTCCAGCGTCTCGGCGACGCCGGGGAACTTGAAGAAATCGCCGCCGCGCACCTGCTGGACGAAGTCCACCACCTGGGCCGAGAGCCGCTCGGGCAGGCCCGGCATCCGCTGCGCCAGGATGGCGCGCTCCCGCGCCGCATCCGGGTAGTCGACCCATTGGTAGAGGCAGCGCCGGCGGATGGCGTCATGCACCTCCCGCGTGCGGTTGCTGGTCAGCACGACGATCGGGGGCGTCTCGGCGCGGATGGTGCCGAGCTCGGGGATCGACAGCTGGAAGTCGGCGAGAATTTCGAGAAGGAAGGCCTCGAAGGGCTCGTCGGCGCGGTCGAGCTCGTCGATCAGCAGCACCGCGGGCGGGCCGGAGAGGGCGGCCAGCAGCGGCCGCTCCTGCAGGAAGCGGCGGTCGTAGATGCCGGCCTCGCTGGCGGCCTCG
Organism: Roseomonas sp. USHLN139; assembly: GCF_037145735.1. Taxonomy (NCBI): domain Bacteria; kingdom Pseudomonadati; phylum Pseudomonadota; class Alphaproteobacteria; order Acetobacterales; family Roseomonadaceae; genus Roseomonas; species Roseomonas sp. USHLN139. The sequence continues at coordinate 400,311 of NZ_JBBCWY010000003.1, forward strand.
CCGCCCAGCTTGCCATTGGCCTCGGCCAGGCGGATGGCCATCAGCTGGCGGGCATGGTTCCACTCATAGGCGGCGGCCGAGAGGTCGAGCCCGTCATAGCATTGCAGCCGCACCAGCCGGCGGCCGAGGCCGCCCGCCAGCACCTTGGCGATCTCGGTCTTGCCGGTGCCCGGCTCGCCCTCGAGGAAGAGCGGCCGGCCCATCGACAGCGCCAGGAAGACGGTGGTGGCCAGCGCCCGGTCCGCGACATAGCCGCCCGCCGCCAGCAGCCGCTCGGTCTCGGCGACGGAGGCCGGAAAGGACGCGGCCATGCCTCAGCCCAGCACGAAGAGCAGGAACAGCACCACCATGAACACCGCCGAGCCGCCCCAGAACAGCAGCGGCAGGCCGAAGACCTCCTCCGGCAGCAGCGAGAAGATCGACAGCGCCGGGGCCGGGGCGGCGACCGGCTTGGCATAGCCGCGCGCGGCCACCGGGGCAGCCTGGCCATGGCCGGCCGGGGTCCCGTTCGGCGTGCTCACCGGGGCCGGGCGGCCGCCGGGCGGCGTCTCGCCGGAATGCTCGGTGAGGCCAGCGCCCACCAGGGTCGCGGCGCCCAGCCGCTCGACCGGGCTGGCATCGCCCACCTCGGTGCCCGGCGCCGGGGTCGGCACCGTGCCCTCGGGCAGCGAGGCGGTGTGGCTCGGCCGCACCGGGGTGCCGTCGGGCAGGGTGGTCGGCTCGGCCGCGGCCGGGGTCGAGACGGTGGCGGCGAAGCGGTCGAAGAACTGGTCCGCCATCTGCTTGGCCGTGCTGTCGATCAGCCGGGCGCCCAGCTGCGCCATCTTGCCGCCGACTTGGGCCTTGACCTGGTACTTCAGCAGGGTGGCGGAGGGGCCAACCTCCTCCAGCGCCACATCGGCGCCGCCCTTGGCGAAGCCCATGGCGCCGCCATTGCCCTCGCCGCTGATGGTGTAGCCGGCCGGCGCGTTGATGTTGGACAGCTGCACCTTGCCGGTGAATTTCGCCGCCATCGGGCCGATCTTCAGCGCGACGCGGGCCTGGAAGGCATCCTCCGCCGTGCGCTCCACCGATTCGCAGCCGGGGATCGAGGCGCGCAGCACCTCGGGGTCGTTCAGCCCCTGCCACACGGTCTCGCGGGGCGCCTCGATGCGCCGTTCACCCGTCATTTCCATCCACTGTCTCCCCGGAATGCAGTCCCGCGTCCTGGCATGGAAGCTAGGGCGCCCGGACGGGTTCGGAAAGGGTGGGGCTGACCGGGCCGCGGTCCGGGTGTAGGGCGGGGGGGCAATCCGACGGAGGGAGAGGGGCATGCGAGGGGCCGGCAGGACAGGGTTGGCGGGCGCGGCGGCGCTGCTCGGCATGGCGGCGATGGCACCGCCGGCGGCCGCGGCCGAGGCGGGCGGGGCGATGACCAGCCTGGCCTGGGGCCTGCCTTTCGCCGGGCTGCTGCTGTCGATCGCGCTGCTGCCGCTGCTGGCGCCGAAGCTGTGGCATCCGCATTTCGGCAAGATCGCCTTCGCCTGGACCGCGCTGTTCCTGGTTCCCTATGCCGGTGTCTTCGGCCTGGGGGCGGCGGGGGATGAGCTGGCGCATGTCATGCTGGGCGAATACCTGCCCTTCATCGCGCTGCTGCTGGCGCTGTTCACCACCGGCGGCGGGGTGCTGCTGCGCGGCCACCTGGTCGGCACGCCGGTGGTCAACACCACCATCCTGGCGGTCGGCACGCTGCTGGCCAGCGTGATGGGCACCACCGGGGCCTCGATGCTGCTGATCCGGCCGATGCTGCGCGCCAATGCCGGGCGCCGCCACCGCATGCACAGCTTCGTCTTCTTCATCTTCCTGGTCAGCAATATCGGCGGCGTGCTGACCCCGCTCGGCGACCCGCCGCTCTACCTCGGCTTCCTGCAGGGCGTTTCTTTCTTCTGGCCCACTCAGCACCTGTTTGGCGAATTCCTGTTCTGTGCCCTGCTGCTGCTCGGTGTCTATTTCGTCATCGACTCGCTGGCCTATGCGAAGGAGAAGCGGGCCGAGGTCGAGGCGGGGGCCGAGGCGGCGGAGCATGCCGAGCATGCCGAGGCGCCGCCGGGCGAACGCCTGGCCATCTCCGGCTGGGTCAATGTGGCGCTGCTCGGCGCCGTGCTGGCGGTGGTGCTGATGCAGGGGCTGTGGCAGCCCGGCGTTATCTCGCTCGCCGGCCAGTCGATCGGCGTCGAGCGGCTGGTCGCCATGCTGCTGCTGCTGGCCATCACCTTCGCCTCGATCCACTGGACGCCGAAGGCGCTGCGGCACGAGAACGACTTCAGCTGGGACGCCATGCAGGAGGTCGCGAAACTCTTCGCCGGCATCTTCCTGACCATGGCGCCGGTGCTGGCGATGCTGAAGGCGGGCACCGCGGGGCCGCTCGGCGGGCTGGTGGCGCTGACCTCGGACGCCGCCGGGCGGCCGGTGCCCTGGGTGTATTTCTGGCTGACCGGGGCGCTGTCCAGTTTCCTCGACAATGCGCCGACCTATCTGGTCTTCTTCAACCTGGCCGGCGGCGACGCGGCGCGGCTGATGGCGGAAGGCGCGCCGGTGCTGGCGGCGATCTCGGCGGGGGCGGTCTTCATGGGCGCCAATTCCTATATCGGCAATGCCCCCAACTTCATGGTCAAGGCCATCGTCGAGGCGCAGGGTGTCCGGATGCCGAGCTTCTTCGGCTATTGTGGCTGGGCCCTGGTCTTCCTGGTGCCGAGCTTCGCCCTGGCCACGCTGATCTTCTTCGTCTGAACGATAAGGGAAAAACCGTCCAATGCCCTATGTCATCGCCGACGACCTGCCCGAGGCGCCCGCCGGCCAGCGCTTCCGGGCGCTGCTGGAGCGGCCGCAGATCCTGCGCATGCCGGGCGCGCATCTGGGCATCGCGGCGCTGCTGGCCAAGCAGGCGGGGTTCGAGGCGCTCTACATGTCGGGTGCCGCCATGTCGGCCACCATGGGCCTGCCCGATCTCGGCATGATCACGGTGGACGACGTCGCCTGGCACATCCGCCAGGTGGCGCGCGCCAGCGCCCTGCCGGTGCTGGTCGATGGCGACACCGGCTATGGCGAGGCGCTGAACGTCATGCACATGGTGCGCAGCTTCGAGGAGGCCGGCGCCGCCGCCGTCCACCTGGAAGACCAGCTGCTGCCGAAGAAATGCGGCCATCTGAACGACAAGAAGCTGGCCGATGCGCATGACATGGCGGCCAAGGTCGCCGCCGCCCGCAAGGCGCGCCGCCACCTCTATCTGATCGCCCGGACGGACGCCGCCGCCTCCGAGGGCATGGACGGCGCCGTCGCCCGCGCCAAGCTCTATCTGGAGGCCGGCGCCGACGCGATCTTCCCCGAGGCGCTGACGACGAAAGAAATGTTCGTCGAATTCGCCCGCCGCATGCCGGGGGTGAAGCTGCTGGCCAACATGACCGAGTTCGGCCGCACGCCCTTCTTCACCGCCGAGGAATTCGAGGCCATGGGCTATTCCATGGTGATCTGGCCGGTCAGCCATCTGCGCGTCGCGGCGCGCTCGATGGAGGAGCTCTACGGCGCCATCAAGGCCGATGGCGGCACCCACAACATGCTGCCGCGCATGCAGACCCGGGCGCAGCTCTACGAGACCATCCGCTACCACGACTACGAGGCGCTCGACAGCACGCTGGTCAGGACGGTGATCCCGACCGGCATGCCGCAGGACGCCTGAGGCGGGCGGGCGGGGGAGGCTTCTCCCCCGCCCGGAGGCGCGGGCTGCCCCGCCTGCGCCTGGTGGAGATTCGATGGTCCACCGCGCGGGGCCGGTGACGAGGCTTGCCGTCGTTGCGACAGGGTGACAGCCTCTGGCGCGAAACGTGCAAGCCACCGGGGTCCATGACGCCTGCGCTGGAGGTCACCGACCTCGCCATCACCTTCCGCACCGACCGCGGCCCCTTCACGGCGGTGCAGGGCATTTCCTTCGCCGTCGAGCCGGGCCGGACGCTCGCCATCGTCGGCGAGAGCGGCTGCGGCAAGTCGGCCACCAGCCTGGCCATCATGGGCCTGCTGCCCGGCAGCGCCCGCATCGAGGGCAGCATCCGGCTTGCCGGGCAGGAGATCGCCAGCCTGCCGCCGGAGCCGCGCCGCCGCCTGCGCGGCCCCGCCATGGCGATGATCTTCCAGGAGCCGATGACCAGCCTGAACCCGGCCTTCACCGCCGGCGAGCAGGTGGCGGAGGCGCTCCGCCTGCATCGTGGCCTGTCCCGCCGCGAGGCCGCGAAGGCCGCCGTCGCCGCGCTGGAGCAGGTGCATATCCCCGAGCCCGGCCGCCGCGCCGCGCAATACCCGCACCAGCTCTCGGGCGGCATGCGGCAGCGGGTGATGATCGCCATCGCGCTCGCCTGCCGGCCGAAGCTGCTGATCGCCGACGAGCCGACCACCGCCCTCGACGTCACCGTCCAGGCCCAGATTCTTGCTCTTCTGGCCGAGCTGAAGCGGGAAACCGGGACAGCGACCATCCTGATCACCCATGACCTCGGCGTGGTGGCGGACCAGGCCGACGAGGTCGTCGTCATGTATGCCGGCCAGGTGGTGGAGCGCGCGCCCGCCGCCCGGCTCTTCGCCAACCCCGAGCATCCCTATACCGTCGGCCTGCTCGGCGCAGCGCCGCGGCTGACCGGCGGGCGCGGCCGGCTTGCCAGCATCGAGGGCACCGTGCCCGATCTGATGGCACCGCCCCCCGGCTGCCGCTTCGCCGCGCGCTGCCCCTTCGCCGTCACCCTCTGCCACCTGACGGCGCCGCCGCTGCGCAGCCTCGCCCCCGGCCACCAGGCCGCCTGCCACCGCGCGCCGCTCTCGGCCATCCTGGGCGAGGCCGCATGACCGCCCCCATCCTCGCGCTGTCCAAGCTGAAGAAGCACTTCCCAGTGCGCGACGCCTTGGGAAGGAAACGCGGCGCGGTGCATGCGGTGGATGGCGTGGACCTCTCGATCCGCGCCGGCGAGGTGCTGGCCGTGGTCGGTGAGAGCGGCTGCGGCAAGTCGACGCTGGGCCGGCTGATGCTCGGCCTGATCGAGCCCGATGCCGGCGAGGTCCGCTTCCGCGGCGAGGCGCTGGGGGAACTCTCCGCCAGGGCGCTGCGGGCGCGACGGCGCGACATGCAGCTGATCTTCCAGGACCCCTATGCCAGCCTGGACCCGCGCATGACGGTGGAACAGGCGGTGGCCGAGCCGCTGATCCTGCACCGCACCGTCCCCCGCGCGGAAATCCCCGCCCGTGTCGCCGCGCTGCTGGAGCGCGTCGGCCTTCGCCCCGAGCTGGCCGGCCGCTGGCCGCATGAATTCTCCGGCGGGCAGCGGCAGCGCGTCGCCATCGCCCGCGCGCTCGCCTCCGGCCCGGCGCTGGTGGTGGGCGACGAGCCGGTCTCGGCGCTGGATGTCTCGGTCCAGGCCCAGGTGATCAACCTGCTGCAGGGGCTGATCCGCGAGCTCGGCCTGACCTTCGTCCTCATCAGCCACGACCTGGCCGTTGTCCGCCATGTCGCCGACCGCGTCGCGGTGATGTATCTCGGCCGCATCGTCGAGGCCGGCCCGGCGGCCGAGGTCTTTGCCAACCCGCGCCACCCCTATACGCGGGCGCTGCTGGCCGCGGTGCCGGGGCAGGGGCGTCCGGCCGCCCCGCTGGCCGGCGACATGCCGAGCCCGATCGAGCCGCCCGCCGGCTGCCGCTTCCACACCCGCTGCCCGCATGCGGTGGCGCGCTGCCGCAGCGAGACGCCGCTGCTGCCTGACGCCCCGCACGCCGCCGCCTGCCATCTGCAGGACAGCCTGCCCCCCGCCCTCCCGCCGGCCGAGGCCGATCCGGGGGGCGCGCGGCTGCGCCGGCTGCAGGCCTTCTTCAACCCCGACACCCAGGCCGCCAGGCCGCCTGCCGGAGCATCCCGATGAGCCGACCTTTCCTTGCCGCCCTGGCGCTGGGCCTCGGCCTGGCCACCGCCGGCACTGTGCTGGCGCAGCCGGCCTCGCAGCTGCGCATCGGCCTGCGCGAGGATCCCGACATCCTCGACCCGACGCTGGCGCGCACCTTCGTCGGCCGCATCGTCTTCGCCAGCCTTTGCGACAAGCTTTTTGATATCAACGAGAAGCTCGAAATCGTTCCGCAGCTGGCGACGGGGTACAGCTGGGAAGACCCCAAGACGCTCCGTATCACCCTGCGCCCAGGGGTGAAGTTCCATGACGGCGAGGCGATGGATGCCGAGGCGGTGCGCTATTCGCTCAACCGCCACCTGACCCTGCAGGGCAGCTTCCGCCGCAGCGAGATCGGCACCATCGACGCCATCGAGGTGGTCGACCCGCTGACCGTGCGCATCCGGCTGAAGGCGCCGTCCTCGCCCTTCGTCTCGCAGTTGACCGACCGCGCCGGCATGATCGTCAGCCCGAAAGCGGCCGAGGCGGCGGGGCGCGACTTCGGCGCCCGCCCGGTCTGCGCCGGCCCCTACCGCTTCGTCGAGCGCGTGGCGCAGGACCGCATCGTCGTCGAGAAATTCGCTGACTACTGGGATGCGGGGCGGATCCACATCAACCGCATCTCCTACCTGCCGATCCCCGACAGCTCGGTCCGCGTCGCCAACCTGCAATCGGGCGCGCTGGACATCGTCGAGATCGCCCCCTCCGACCTGCCGGCGGTCAAGGGCAATCGCCGGCTGCGCGTCGCCACCCGCGAGGACCTCGGCTACCAGAGCATCATCTACAATGTCGGCAACGGGCCGCGCGCCGACACGCCCTTCGGCCGCGACCCGCGCGTGCGCGCCGCCTTCGAGCTGGCGATCGACCGCGAGGCGCTGAACCAGGTGGTCTTCGAGGGGCTGATGGTGCCGACCGCCCAGCCGGTTCCGCCCGGCAGCCCCTTCCACGACCCGAACTTCAAGCCCGAGCCGCGCGACCTGGCCCGCGCCCAGGCCCTGCTGAAGCAGGCCGGCGTCGCCCTGCCGGTGGTGGTCGAGATGACGGTGCCGACCAATCCCGAGCTGCGCCAGGCGGCCGAGGTGATCCAGGCCATGGTCAAGGAGGCCGGCTTCGATCTGCGCATCGCGGCCATGGAATTCGCCTCCTCGCTGCAGGCGGCGCAGCGTGGCGAGTTCCAGACCTATCTCTCCGCCTGGTCGGGCCGGCCGGACCCCGACGGCAACACCTGGGCCTTCCTGCACAGCCGCGGCGCGCAGAATGACGGCAAGTCGGCCAATCCGGAGGTCGACCGCCTGCTCGACGCCGCCCGCGAGGAGACCGACGTGGCCAAGCGCCGCGCCCTCTACGCCCAGGTCTGGGCCATCGCGCTGCGCCAGGACCGGGTGCGCGCCTATCTCTGGCACCGCGAGATCATCATGGGCTACGCCGCCCGCGTCGCCGAGTTTTCGCTGCTGCCCGACGGCATCATCCGCCCCCAGGGCATCCGGCTGAACTGAGGGGCTGACAGAAAGATGGGCATCTGGCTGCTGCGCCGGCTGGGGCAGATCATCCCCACCCTGCTGATCCTCTCGGTGCTGATCTTCGGCCTGCAGCAGCTGATGCCCGGCGACCCGGCGCTGATCCTGGCCGGCGAGGAGCGCGGCGACCCGCAGGTCCTGGCCGAGATCCGCGCCGAGCTGCTGCTCGACCGGCCGCTCTGGCAGCAATACCTGGCCTGGCTGGGCCGCGTGCTGACCGGCGATTTCGGCTTCTCCTGGCGCATCCGCATGCCGGTGGCGCAGCTGATCCTGGAGAAGCTGCCGGTCACCCTGCAGCTCGCCCTGATGGCCTTCGTCATCGCCGTGCTGATCGGCGTGCCGCTCGGCATTGTTTCCGCCGTCTGGAAGGACCGCCCCGTGGACTGGGCAGCGAACGGCGTGGCGCTGGCCGGCATTTCCACGCCGAACTTCTGGCTCGGCATCATGCTGATCCTGCTGTTCAGCGTGCAGCTCGGCTGGCTGCCGCCCTCGGGCTATGTCTCGCTCTTCGAGGACCCCTGGCAGTCGCTGGCGACCACCATCATGCCGGCCTTCGTGCTGGGCAATTCCATCGCCGGCGTGCTGATGCGCCACACCCGCGCCGCCATGCTGACCGCGCTGAGCCAGGATTATGTCCGCACCGCCCGCGCCAAGGGCCTCACCGAGCGCATGGTCGTGGTCAAGCATGCGCTGCGCAACGCGCTGATCCCGGTCGTCACGCTGGGCACCATCGAGCTCGGGCGGCTGCTGGCCGGCGCGGTGCTGACCGAGCAGATCTTCACCATCCCAGGCTTCGGCAAGCTGATCGTCGATGCGGTCTTCAACCGCGACTACCCGGTGGTGCAGGGGGTGGTGATGGCCACCGCGCTGATCTTCGTGCTGCTCTCGCTGCTGGCCGACCTGCTCTACATGGCGATCAACCCGCGGCTGAGGTCGGCATGAGCTCGACCCTGGACAGGCTGCGCCAGGCCGCGCCGCCACCCCCGGCGCCCCAGGCGGCGCCGCCCGCGCCGCCGCGCCGGGCGGCGCAGGACAGCCCCGGCCGCCGTGCCCTCCGCCGCTTCGCCCGCCACCGCCTGGCCATGCTCGGGCTGGCGATCGTCCTGGTCTTCGTGCTGGTGGCGCTGCTGGCCCCGCTGATCGCGCCCTATGACCCGATCGCCACCTCCTGGTCGCGCATCCGCAAGCCGCCCTCGGGCGCCTTCTGGTTCGGCACCGACGAGAATGGCCGCGACGTGCTCTCCCGCGTCATCTGGGGGGCGCGCGCCTCGCTGATGGCCGGCATCGTCTCGGTCGCCGCCGCCATCGGCCTCGGCGTGCCCTTCGGCCTCTGGGCGGGGCTGGCCGGCGGCTGGGTGGATGCGGTGATCAGCCGGGTGGCCGATGCCATGCTCTCGGTGCCCTTCCTGATCCTGGCGATCGCGCTGGCCGCCTTCCTCGGCCCGGCGCTGGAGAACGCCATGCTGGCCATCGCCATCTCGGCGACGCCGATCTTCGTCCGCCTGGCGCGCGGCATGGCGCTGGAAGCCAAGGCGGCCGACTGGGTCGAGGCCGCCCGCGCGCTGGGCAACCCGCCCTGGCGCACGGCGCTGCGCCATGTCCTGCCCAACATCGTCCCGCCGCTGCTGGTGCAGGGGACGCTGGCCATCGCCGAGGCCATCATCGCCGAGGCCTCGCTGTCCTTCCTCGGGCTGGGCCAGCAGCCGCCATCGCCCTCCTGGGGCTCGATGCTCAACGCGGCGCAGCGCTTCCTGACCCAGGCGCCCTGGATGGCGATCTATCCGGGGCTGGCCATCTTCCTCGTCGTGCTGGCCTTCAACCTCGTCGGCGACGGGCTGAGGGATGCGCTCGATCCCAGGAGCGACAAAGGCAAGTAAGGTCGGGGGAAAGAATTCCCCCCGCGAACCTGCAGGTTCGCGCCCATCTTTTTTCTGACTCCCGGCGGCGCCGAATAAACTTGCGCGGCCACCCGGCAAGGCCAAACTCAGGACCATGCGCGCCGCAGCCCTCGCCATCCTCCTGCTCGCCGCGGCCCCCGTGGCACAGGCCCAGCCGGCCGCCACGGCGGAAGCCCGCCGCAGCGAGCTCAACCGCCTGCTCGATGCGCTGCCCGCCGCGCCCGACGACACCGCCGCCGCGGCGCTCGAGGCGCGCATCCGCGGCCTCTGGGCGCAGGGTGCCTCGCCGGCCGTGATGCTCCTGCTGCGCCGCGGCGCCCGCAACATGGAGAGCGAGGCCCCGGCCGACGCGGTGGAGGATTTCGACGCCGCGCTGATCCTGCAGCCCGACCATGCCGAATCCTGGCTGCTGCGCGCCCAGGCCCAGGCCGCCACCGGCGACATGCAGGCGGCGCTGCGCGACCTGCGCCAGGTGCTGGTGCTGGAGCCGCGGCATTTCGGCGCGCTGGCCGTGCTCTCGGCCTTCCAGGAACAGCTGGGCGACAACGAGGCCGCGCTGCGCTCGATGCAGGAGGCGGTGACCCTGCACCCGCGCCTCCCGGGCGCGGCCGAGCGGCTGAAGCGCCTGCACGCCAAGGTCCATGGCGAGGATGCCTGATCGGCCGCCTGCCCGCAGGTGACGGCGGGTGCCGGGCGCCCCGCGGCATCGTGACCCGGCCGCGGTTGCCGGGCCTGACGCCCTGCCTATCCTGCCCGGCGCATGACCGAGATCGATCTCGCGACCCTCCCGGCCCGCCCCGAAGCGCTGACGGAAAACCTCGACTGGCTGACCGCCCTGCCGCCGGCCCTCGAAGGCGGCGATGCCGAGCGGCCCCGCCTGCCGCCTGAAGGGGCGCTGGGCCTCTTCCTCGGCGCCCGCGTCCTGCTGCGCGGCGGCCGCGGCGCCGAGGCCTGGGACTGGATCGAGGCCGCCATCGAGGCCTATGCCCGCGCCCATCCGCCCGGGCACCGCTACCATGTCTGGGGCTCGGCGCTCGGCAATGCGCTGGGCGGCTGCAACAATCTGCGCCTGGTCGTGGTCGAGGCGCTGATCGCTGGCGGCCGCTGGGCCGAGGCCGCCCAGGCCATGGCCGATCTCTCGGCCGCCGCGCTGCGCCATGACAGCCCGCCACATCTGGACCCGGCCCTGCTGCGGGAGCATCCGCTCGGCCCGCTCTGGCACGACCTCGACTGGCAGATGGCGCAGCTCTGCCAGCTCTGCGCGCCCGGCCGGCTGGATCCGCGCAAGGCCACCACCTGGTCGCTGCGTGCCGATTTCTTGATCGTTGCCCTGAAGACCGGCGCGACCGACGAGGCGCGGGCCTTCGTCGAACGCCACGCCGTCGAAGCCTGGCCGGTCGAGGACCGCAGCCATTACGGCTTCAACGCGCTCTGCGTCCTGGCCCATACCGCGCCCGAGGCGCAGGCGGTGGCGGCAGCGCGCGAGCTGGTCCGCCGCGGCTACGACCTGCTCTGGCGCTTCGACCGCGCCGCCGTCGAGCAGATGCCCTGGACCAGGGCCACCGGCCAGCTCGACTGGCTGGCGCCGCTGGAGGCTTCCGCCGGCTTCGCCGCCCTGCGCGCCGTCCAGCTCGGTCCGGCGCCGGCGGCGATCGCCACGCCGCGGCCCGGGCCTTTCAAATCGATCCGGCGCGACACGCTGGGCGGCAAGGCGCGCAAGCGCTGCGCCCTGTCGCGCCGGCTGATCGCGCCGGGCGAGCCGGTGGTCCGCTTCCGCCTGTTCCACGAGCAGGTCCAGGACGCGCCCACCATCGCCGCCGCGGAAGCCTTCGAGGCCTCGGAGCTGGCTCCCTGGCGCGACCGGCACGAGGCCGACAACTATGCGCCCGCCGATTTCGCCCGGCCGCGGCATCGTGGCGCCCGGCCGTCGCTTGATGCGCCGGCGGCCGCGGCCTTCCTGTTCGACCTGGGGGAGGGGGCGGCTTTCGATGCCGCGGCCTTCCTCGAACTCATCACCACGGCGCCGGTCAATCCGATGCGCTTCTACTGGCTGCAGGGCCGGGCGCAGCGCGAGGCGGCGCCGCCGGACGGCTTCTGGTGCAACGACGCGCATGCCGGCGATTATGTGTCCCTGACCTGGATGATGCTGCGATCAGGCCGTGGCGAAGAGATCCTGGAGCGGCTGCGCGGCTGGCCGACGGAGCGCGCCGATCCGGTGATGGCGATGCTCGCGACCTTCGACCGTCCGGCGCTGCGCGCGGCAGCGGCGGCACATTTCGCCGCGCCCGACCTGCCGGACGTCCTGTCGCTGATCTTCCAGAGCCGGCACGGCCTGAAGGATGTGCTGCGGATCTCGGCCTTCGGGCGCGACCAGCCGCGCTTTGCCGCAGCCATGGCGGCGGCGATGGCGCGCTGGAACCTGCACCTCTATTCCAATGGCCATCCGCAGGTGGACTGGTACCTGCAGGACCTCGAGCATTACAGCGTGGCGCATGGCACCCGGCTGGCCTGGCTGTTCATCGAGGCGCCGGAGCGGCTGCCGGTGCTGGCGCGGATGCTGGAGACGGGCTGGCTGCCGACGGGCGTCGGCGCCGGCGGCTATGACGGCTACAGCAACACCAGCCATGCGCTGTTCCGCGCCGCCGCGATGAACCGCGCGCTGCTGGCGCCGGAGGAGGTGGCCTATTGGCTGGAGACCGAATGGATCACCCGCCTGATCCATGCGCCGGTCCTGCGCGAGGTGCAGAAGCAGACGGCCGCCATCGGCGGCCGTCCCTGACAGAAAGAGAAGGGGGTTGCAGGGGGAATTCCTTCCCCCTGCCGCTTGCCTACTTGATGGCGGCGACCCGCAGTGCGTTGGTCGTCCCCGGCGTCCCGAAGGGCACGCCCGCGGTGACCACGATCTCGTCCCCCGCCTGCGCGAAGCCTTCCGCCTGCGTCGCGCGGATCGCCTTGGCGACCATGTCGGTCATCGAGTGGGGCTCGGCCGAGACCAGCGGGTGGACGCCCCAGACCACGGCCATGCGGCGGGCGGTGGCCTCGCTGCTGGTCAGCCCCAGGATCGGCGAGGCCGGGCGCTCGCGCGCCACGCGCAGCGTGGTCGAGCCGGTGGAGGTGAAGGTGGCGATGGCCTCCGCCTCGATGGTCTCGGCCACCTGGCGGGCGGCGGCGGCGATGGCGCCGGCCGAGTTCTTCTCCGGCGCGGGCCGGGCGGCGTCGGTGATCTGCCGCCAGCCGGCATCCTGCTCCACGCGGGAGAGGATGCGGTCCATCATGTTGACCGCCTCGAAGGGGAACTGGCCGGCGGCCGATTCCGCCGAGAGCATCACCGCATCGGCGCCATCGAAGACGGCGGTGGCGACGTCGGAGGCCTCGGCGCGGGTCGGGGCAGGGGCGGAGATCATGCTCTCCAGCATCTGGGTGGCGACCACCACGGGCAGGCCGCGGGCGCGGGCCTCGCGGACGATGCGCTTCTGGATCAGTGGCACCTCCTCGGGCGGGCATTCGACGCCGAGATCGCCGCGGGCGACCATGACGCAGTCGGTGAGATCGAGGATGCCTTCCAGGTTCTCGACCGCCTGGGGCTTCTCCATCTTCACCATGACCCAGGCGCGGCCATCGGCGATGGACTTGGCCTCGGCCACGTCCTCGGGGCGCTGCACGAAGGACAGGCCGATATATTCGATGCCCAGCGGCAGCACGAAGTCGAGGTCGGCGCGGTCCTTCTCGGTCAGCGCCGGGATGGCCAGCGCCACGTCGGGGACATTGACGCCCTTGCGGTCGGACAGCGCGCCGCCGACCAGGATCTCGGTCTCCAGGTGGTCGTCGCGCTTGTGGACCACACGCAGGCGCAGCTTGCCGTCATCCAGCAGCAGGGTGGTGCCGATGCGCGCCGCCTCCATGATCTCCGGATGCGGCAGCTGAACGCGGCGGACGTCGCCGGGGGTCGCCGACATGTCCAGGCGGAAGCGCTGGCCGGTCTGCAGCTGCACCCGCCCGCCCTGGAAGCGGCCGACGCGCAGCTTCGGGCCCTGGACGTCGGCCAGGATGCCGATCGGCCGGCCGACCTTCTTCTCGAGCTCGCGGATCATGAGGATGCGCGACGCATGGTCCTCATGGCTGCCATGGCTGAAGTTCAGGCGGAAGACATCGGCGCCGCCGCGATAGAGGCGCTCGATCACCTCCAGCGTGGAGCTGGCCGGGCCGAGGGTGGCCACGACTTTGGTGCGGCGGTGGCGGCGGAGCGGGATGCGCGGGGCCAAGGTGTCTTCCTTCAGTCTGCAGTGTCGCGCCCCGAGAGGTGGGGCCAGGCGTCAGGCGATCAATATCGCCCGGAAATCATTCACATTCGTCAGCGTAGGACCGGTCACGATGCAGTCACCCAGGCGATCGAACAAGCTCTGGCTGTCATGCCCGGCCAGCATGGCGCGCGGATCGAGTCCCAGGCGGCGGGCGCGGGCCAGGCTGTCGGGGGCGAGGAGGGCGCCGGCATTGGCCTCCGAGCCGTCGATCCCGTCGGTATCGCCCATCAGCGCCCAGATTCCTTCTGTCAGTTCCGGCGCGGTGGCGGCGGCCAGCGCCAGGCCGAGCAGGCATTCGGTGTTGCGCCCGCCGCGCCCCGGCTTCTGGCCCGGCCGGATGGTGACGGTGGTCTCGCCGCCGGAGAGCAGCACGGCCGGGCCGGCGACCGGCTGGCCATGCGCGCGGACGCTGCGGGCGATGCCGGCCAGCGCGGTGCCGAGGATGGCGGCCTCGCCCTCCAGCGCGTCGCCCAGCAGCAGCGGCGTCAGGCCGAGCGTGCGGGCCTCGGCGGCGGCGGCTTCCAGCGCCAGCTGCGGCGTCGCGATCATGCGGTATTCGGCCCGCGCCAGGCGCGGGTCGCCGGGCTTCGGCGTCTCCTCGGCGGCGGCTTCCAGATGCGCGGCGACGGCGGGCGGCAGGTCGATGCCGTAATGCGCGACCAGGGCGCGCGCCTCGGCGAAGCTCGACGGGTCGGGCACGGTGGGGCCGGAGGCGATCACCGTCGGGTCGTCGCCCGGCACGTCGGAAATCGCCAGCGTCACCACCCGCGCTGGGTGGGCCGCCGCCGCCAGCCGCCCGCCCTTGATCGCCGAGAGATGCCGGCGGAGGCAGTTCATCTCCTGGATGGTGGCGCCCGAGGCCAGCAGGGCGCGGTTCACCGCCTGCTTGTCGGCGAGCGTCAGGCCCGGCGCGGGCAGCGCCATCAGCGCCGAGCCGCCGCCGGAGATCAGGGCAAGGACCAGGTCGTTTTCCGTCAGCCCCTGCACGGCGGCCAGCACGCGGGCGGCGGCGGCCTCGCCGGCGGCATCGGGGACGGGGTGCGAGGCCTCGACCACCTCGATCCGCTGCGTCGGCACGGCATGGCCGTAGCGGGTGATCACCAGCCCGGAGAGATCGCGGTCGGGCCAGGCCTCCTCCACCGCGGCGGCCATGATGGCGGCCGACTTGCCGGCGCCGACCACGACGATGCGGCCCCCCTGCGGCGGTTCCGGCAGGTGGCCGGCCAGGATGGCGCGCGGATCGGCGGCCCGGATCGCGGTGTCGAACAGGCGCCGCAGCGCGGCACGGGCGGTCTCGTCGGTCCAGGGCATGGGGGCGGCTTTTCCTCCGGCGGTCGGGACCATTCTGGCCTGCCCGGCTGCCGCCGGCCAGGGGCAGGGGGTGGCCACCGGGGGGCAGGCCGCCAGAAACCCTGCCCCCCGCCACGGCAGCCCGCTGCCTCAGCCCAGCCGCCTGGCCACCAGCGCCGGCGACTGCATCACCAGGGCGGAATAATCATCCATCAGCGCCGTGGTGATCCGCCCCGGCGTGTAGGACAGCGCGCCGATCGCCCGCACCGGCGTCACCTCGGCCGCCGTGCCGGTGACGAAGACCTCGCTGGCGCGGGCGATCTCCTCAGGCGCGATCATCCGCTCGACCACCGGGATCTGCTGCTGCCGGGCCAGCGCCATCACCGTCTGCCGGGTGATGCCGTTCAGGAAGCCGTCCGGCTCCGGCGTGTGCAGCGCGCCATCCATGACGAAGAAGATATTGGCCCCCGTCGCCTCGGCCACCGCGCCGCGATGGTCGAGCATCAGCGCATCGTCGAAACCCTCGGCCTCGGCCTTGTGCTTGGACAGCGTGCCGATGGTGTAGAGGCTGCCCGCCTTGGCCGCCGTCGGCGCGCTCTGCGGCGAGGGGCGGCGCCATTCGGCATGGCCCAGGCGGATGCCCTTCATCCGCGCCTCGCCGAACAGGTTCGGCCAGGCCCAGCAGGCGATCGCCAGATGCGTCTTCGTGTTCTGCGCCGAGACCGCCAGCATCTCCGTCCCGCGCCAGGCCAGCGGCCGCAGATAGGCGTCCGTCAGCCCGTTCGCCGCCATCACCGCCACGCAGGCGGCATCGATCTCCTCGGCGCTCCAGGGCATCGCCATGCCCAGGATGGAGGCCGAGGCGATCAGCCGCTCGGTATGGGCGCGCAGCCGGAAGATATTTCCGCCGTAGGCCCGTTCGCCCTCGAAGACGCTGCTGGCATAATGCAGCCCGTGGGTCAGAACATGCAGCTTCGCTTCCCGCCAGGGCAGCATCTGCCCGTCCATCCAGATCCAGCCGTCGCGGTCGTCGAAAGGAGCCAGCGCCATGTGTGCCATCCTTCAAAGGGTTTCCACGAAATTTTGTTTCGTGGAATAGCCAGACCGTAAAACTTTCAACGAAGAAACGTCAATGACGCTGACCCAAAAGGGAAGCATGCCAGCCATGTCCGAAGCCCCGGAGTCCAAGCCCGTCGGCGCCGGCCGCCAGCTCCTCTTCCTGCGCGAGGAGGAGCTGCGGCTCGCGCAGGACCTGCTGTTCTTCGGCTATCGCGACTTCACCGCCGGCCCCGACGCCATCCTGGCCGAGCTCGGCATGGGCCGCGCGCATCACCGGGTGCTGCATTTCGTCGGCCGCCGGCCGGGCATCACGGTGGGCGACCTGCTGGCCATCCTCGGCATCACCAAGCAGTCGCTCGGCCGCGTGCTGACGCCGCTGGTCGAGGAGGGCTATGTCACCCAGGCGCCCGGCCGCAACGACCGCCGCCAGCGTCTGCTGTCGCTGACCGAGAAGGGGGAGGCCATGGAACGCCGGCTGTTCGAGCGGCAGCGCGAATGGGTGATGCGGGCCTATCGCGAGGCCGGCCCCGTCGCCGTCGAGGGCTTCCGCCGCGTCATGCTCGGGCTGATGGGGGCCGAGGCGCGCGCCCAGCTCGACCGCGCCCAGCCGGCCGCTTCCCCCGCCTCGCCGCGATCGCGGAGCGCGGCATGAGCGGCGAGCCGCATCTGCTGGTCGTCGATGACGATGCCCGGCTGCGCAACCTGCTGCAGCGCTTCCTGTCGGAGCAGGGCTTCCGCGTCACCGCCGCGGCGGATGCGGCGGCCGCCCGCCAGGCGCTGCACAGCATGGCCTTCGACCTGCTGGTGCTCGACGTGATGATGCCGGGCGAATCCGGCCTCGACCTGACCGAGGGCCTGCGCCGCGAGGGGCAGGACGTGCCGATCCTGATGCTGACCGCCGCCGGTGCCCCCGACGACCGCATCGCCGGCTTCGAGCGCGGCGCCGACGACTACCTGGCCAAGCCCTTCGACCCGCGCGAGCTGGCGCTGCGCATCCGCACCATCCTGAAGCGCGCCACGCCGGCCCTGCCGGCCAGCCTGCCGCTGGCGCCCGTGCAGCTCGGCCCGCACTGGTACGACCCCGAGCGGGGCGAGCTGCGCGGCCAGGACGGCACCCACCGGCTGACCGGCGGCGAGGCGGCGCTGCTCTCCGCGCTCGCCCGCCGCGCCGGCGAGGTGCTGACGCGCGAGGAGATCGCCGCCGCGCTCGGCACGCCCGAGGCCGGCGAGCGCGCCGTCGACGTCCAGGTCACCCGGCTGCGCCGCAAGATCGAGCCCGACCCGCGCGAGCCGCGCTTCCTGCAGACGGTGCGGCACCGCGGCTATGTGCTGAAGCCCGGCACGTGAGGGCCGGCCGATGAAGCCGACGCCGCAGCCGCTGCGTCCGGTGCTGCGCCTGCTGGCGGCGCCCTTCCGCCTGCTGTTGCCGCGCGGGCTGCTCGGCCGCGCGCTGCTGATCATCCTGCTGCCGCTGCTGATCCTGCAGGGCGTCGCGCTGCAGCTGTTCTATGGCGGGCATCTCGACGTCATCTCGCGGCGGCTGGCCGGCGGCGTCGCCGGCGATGTCGGCATGGTCACCGAGCTGCTGACCCGCCACCCGACCGAGCATGAGCGCGACTGGATCTTCCGCGAGGCGGCCTGGCGGCTCGACCTGTCGCTGGCCTTCGAGCCGGGGGCGACCATGGGCATGCCCGGGCAGCCGCGCTCCAGCTGGATGCCGATCCTGCCGCTGGAGGACGACCTGTCGCATGCGCTGCGCGAGCGCGTCGGCCTGCCCTTCGACACCGACTGGCAGTCCGACCCGCGCAGCGTGATCATCCGCGTGCAGACCCCGGACGGCGTGCTGCATGTCGAGGCGCCGCGGAAGAGACTGTTCTTCGGCACGCTCTACCTGTTCGTCATCTGGCTGGTCGGCACCTCGCTGCTGCTGTTCATCGTCGCCGCCCTGTTCATGAAGAACCAAGTGCGCGCCATCCGCCGGCTGGCCAGCGCCGCGGAGGCCTTCGGCCTGGGCCGCGAGCTCGGCCCGATCAAGCCGGAAGGCGCGGCCGAGGTGCGCCAGGCGGCGGCCGCCTTCAACCAGATGCAGAACCGCATCCGCCGCTTCATCAACCAGCGCACCGAGATGCTGGCCGGCATCAGCCACGATTTGCGCACGCCGCTGACGCGGCTGCGCCTCGGCCTCGCCATGCTGCCGGCCGGCGCCGAGCAGGACGCCGCCGAGATGACCGAGGATGTCGCCGAGATGGAGCGCATGATCGCCACCTATCTCGCCTTCGCCCGCGGCGAGGGGATGGAGCAGAGCCAGCCCGCCGATCTGGTCGAGCTGGTGATGGATATGGCCCGCCGCACCCGCCGCGACGGCGCCGAGGTCAGCGTCGAGGCGCCCGACAGCCTGGTGCTGCCGCTGCGGATCGACGCGCTGCGCCGCTGCCTGGGCAATATCCTGGACAATGCCCGCCGCCATGCCCGCCGCATCGCGGTCGGCCTGACCGAGAGCCCGCGCACCGAGCCCGGCCGCCCGGCCGGCCGCTGGGTCCACATCACCATCGACGATGACGGCCCCGGCATCCCCGGCGCCTCGCGCGAGGAGGCCTTCAAGCCCTTCACCAGCTTCTCCGCCGGCGGCACCGGGCTGGGCCTGGCCATCGCCCGCGACATCGCCCGCGCCCATGGCGGCGATATCGCGCTGGAGGCGAGTCCGCTGGGGGGCTTGAGGGCGCATATCCGGCTGCCTGCCTAGGCGGCGCGGCCGCATCGGCGATGGGCGGGAAGCGGACAGGACGCCGTTCCCATCGTCAAACATTGGGAAAGTCAGTAAGAGCAGGCGGCCGTATTCGGAGAGATGGACATGCGCCTGCGATCTGCCGTCCTGTCGTTGATGCTCAGCGGATCATTGGTGTCCTGTGGGACGGGTTCGGTTGCTCCCCAGGGAACGGACCGCGCATCAGCCGAGGCCGGCCAGGCATCCGATCCCACGCGCATGACGACGGCGCTGGCCATCCGTGTTTTCCGTGACCTCTGCATGGCCAATCCCACCCGTGAAGACGCCAGGCAGGTCTGGCTGCAGAAGATGGGCTTCCAGAGGGTGTCCGCCCCGCTCGCCAGCGTGCATCTCTCGGCGGGGCCTGGCACTGTCTGGCTGCGGCCGGACCCGGCGCCGGTTGGCTTTCCCATCGTCGTGGTGACCCGGCCCTCAGGCATTCAATGCGAGGTTCGCTCGCCCGTCGCGGAACCGGATTCGGCGGCCCAGGCTTTCGCCGACGCGGTGCAAGGGATCGCCACGCCAGGCCTGGTGATCCGCAAGGATGCTGATAGCCAGAGTCACCCTGCTGGTGGTCCTGGTCGCTACGTCGCCTTCCGCGTCGGAGCAGCACCCATCGAGAAGGGTGGGTTTCATTTCGCGATGTCCGCGCGCCCGCCGGAGCGAGGTCGCCTGGCCCTGCTGATGACCGCATCGCCCGCGGCGCCGGAATAGGCCCGGAAAGCCCCTTGCATCACGGTTCCAGGGCGCCCCTGGGGCGAAGGCGGTCGCTGGTGGCAAGATCACCAACGGCCTGGATCGTACGCGTGAACTAAGCCGCCCGCGTCACCCGCAGCGCCTCGTCCGCCATCCGCTCGGCGGCTTCGGCGACGGCCTCGACATCGACCGACCAGGCCTGGGTCGCGGCATTCGGCCGCACCAGGTACTGGACGTGCCGATGGCCGCGCAGGGCGGAGATCCGCGCGAAGCAGTGGCGCAGCGGGATGGCGGCGGACAGCACCGGCATCAGCTCCAGCACCGCAAGGCCGCGCCGCGGCCCGAGCAGATGTGCCAGCCCCGCGCCATGTGGCGCCACCACCAGCGCGGCATCCTGCACCAGCCCGATCTGCTGCGGCAGGCTGAGGCCGGCGAAGGTGGCGCAATGGAAGCCGGCGCGGGCCAGCCGCGCCTCCAGCGCCGCCTCGTTGCCCAGGGAGCGCTTCGGCGCGTCGCGGCGCGACAGGTAGAGCAGCTTGTGCCCGCCCGGCGCCGCCTGCGCCGCCAGCTGCTCGAACCCCGCCTGGTAGGCGCCCCAATGCGCGAGCCCTGCCGTCTCGCGGCTGGCGGCGTAGAGCCGGCCGACCCGCAGCGCGTCGCCGACCGCGATGGTCTCCGGCGCCGCGCCGCGCAGCAGCCCGAGCAGTGCCGCCTGGTAGCCCGGCGCGCGGTCGCCCAGCAGATAGGGCAGGGCACGCGCCTCGCCCTGCAGCGTCCAGAACAGCGAGGGCATCCACTCGGCGAACCAGTGGAAGAAGCCCGAAGCTTCCAGCGCATTGACCGCCGCGGGGATGCAGGGCGCGGTGGCCTCGGCGGCGCGGCAGGCCGGGTCGAGCAGCCGGCCGCCGCCATCCAGCACCGTGCCGTCGGCGCGCCAGATCTGGCCGCGGCGGTTGACGAAGACATCCTCGTAGAAGCGCACCCGGGGGCGGCGGGCGCGGCGCATCCGCTCGGCGAAGGCGGCTTCCTGGTGGCGGATATCGGCCAGGTCGGCCGCCGGCACCACCTCCGCGTTGAGGATTTCGAGCGGCGTCGCCGGATGCTGCGGCACCGCCGGCGCCGGGAAGGCGAAGGGCGCCTCGGGCGGCGGGGTGGCGGCTTTCTGCTCGCCCAGCAGCACCCGGCGCAGCACCGGCAGGCAGGCCTGCAGCGCCGGCGACTGCCGTGGCCCGCCGATCACCTTCAGCGCCATCAGGCATTTGCCGGCCAGCGCCGGGGTCTGCATCAGCGCCGGATCGGCCAGCAGCACGGCGAGCCCCGCCGCCGCCCGGTCGCCGATCGCCAGCCGCCGCGCCAGCTCGATGCGGGTTTCGGGCGGCAGATGCGGGCCGAGCCCGGCGGCGATGGCGGCCTGCAGGGCGGGTTCCGACCCGGTCTCCAGCGCCGCCGTGACGAGATAGAGCCAGGTGCGCGGGCTGACCGCCCCGGGCGGCAGGCGGGGCAGGGTGGCCATGACGCGCGCCACCAGCTTCGGCCAGTCGCCGCGGCGGGCCAGCATGCCGGCGGCGATCTCCAACGCCTGGGTGGGATCGCGCGGCGCGGGCGGGGGCGGCGGGTCGGACGGCATGCAGGCACCTGGGCTGGTCGGCCGCCCATCATGGCCGCAGCTTCACCATTCAGCAATCAGAGGCCGGCGCGCGGCGGTGCTACCCCGCCGTCATCGAGCGGTGCTCGACCGTCAGATGCGCCAGCTCGTGCACCGGCTGCAGCCGGGCGCGGATGGTCTCGGCATCGGCCGGGCCGGTGACGCTGACGATGGCGGCATGCGCCTCGGGCCCCAGGCGCCAGACATGCAGGTCGGTGATGCGGGTGTCGCCCACGGCCTCGGCATGGGCGCGGATCTCGGCCTCCAGCGCCGGGTCGCTGGCATCGAGCAGCACGGCGGCGGTGTCGCGCATCAGCCCCCAGGACCAGCGGGCGATGACCAGCGCGCCGACGATGCCCATCATCGGGTCCAGCCAGACCCAGTCCAGGTAGCGCCCGGCCAGCAGCGCGGCGATCGCCAGCACCGAGGTCAGCGCATCCGCCAGCACATGCAGATAGGCCGAGCGCAGGTTGTTGTCCTGCCCGCCGGCGCCATGGTGGTGGTGATGCCCATGATCGTGGCCGTCATGGCCATGGTGATGATGGTGATGCCCGCCGCCGGCCAGCAGCAGGGCGCTGACCAGGTTCACCGCCAGGCCGATCACGGCGACCAGGATGGCCTGGCCGAAGGCGACCTGCTGCGGCGCCAGCAGCCGGCCGAAGGATTCCACGGCGATGCCCAGCGCCACCACACCGAGGACCAGCGCCGAGGCGAAGCCGGCCAGGTCGCCCACCTTGCCGGTGCCGAAGCTGAAGCGGCGGTCATGCGCATGGCGGCGGGCGAAGGCATAGGCGCCGGCGGCGACCGCCAGCGCCCCCGCATGGGTCGCCATGTGGAGGCCGTCGGCCAGCAGCGCCATCGAGCCGAAGACCTGGCCGGCGATGATCTCGGCCACCATCATGACCGCGGTCAGCGCCACCACCCAGAGGGTGCGCCGCGCATTGGCGTCATGCGCCCGGCCGAGGAAGACATGCTCATGCGCCAGCGGGTGGGGAACGGGCTCGGACATGGCGTCTTCCCTCAGGGCGCGTAGCGGCGGATGACGGCGATCAGCTCTTCCGCCCCGGCGGCGCGCTCGGCATCCGACAGGCCCGGATGCGCCACATGCTCCTGCAGGTGCTCGGCGATGATCTCCTGCAGCAGCCCGTCGACGGCGCCGCGCACCGCGGCCAGGCGCTGCAGGGTGGTGGCGCAGTCGGCCTCCTCCTCCAGCGCGCGCTCGACGGCGGCGACCTGGCCGGCGATGCGGCGGATGCGGTTGATCAGCGGCTGCTTGCGGGCGGCAAGATGGCTCATACCATACCCCCCTATCGTATATTTCCCGGCGCGGGAAGCGGGCGCCCAGGCATGAAAAAAGGCCGGAGGCTTGCGCCCCCGGCCCTTGGTCACGCAACCGGCAGAAGAATCAGCCGCCGGACTTGTTCACCAGGCTCTTCACCTCGTCCATTGCCTCGGCGAAGCGCTTGTTCAGCAGGGACAGCGCCTCGGCATTGGATTTCTGGATGAGCTCGGCGATCTCCTGCATGTTGGAGACGGCGCGGCCATAGGTGGCCTTCAGCATCTCCGCCTGCTTGGCCGCCTTCTCCTGCGGGCTGGACTCGACCGAGACGCCCTGCATCGCCGAGGTCATGTCGGTCATCGACTGCTGCAGGATCTCCATATGGCGCCGGGCGACGGCCTGGGCGCCTTCCAGCGCCACCTTGTTGGCCGCCGACAGCGCCTCGAAATTGCGCCGCTGCGCCGCCGCCAGGCTGTCCATGTCCGGCATGGCGGGCATCCGAAAGTCCGAAAGCATCTTCATGATGTCCATCTCCGGCATGGGCTTGGGCGCGTCCGACATGGGCATCCTCCCGCTGTGTTATGGCTTGTGGGCAGCTTAGCCCCGCCCGGGTGTCCACCGGAAGCGCCGAGGCCACCACCGGGGATGATCTTTCCGGGACGGCGCGCCATAGTCCCGCCGCGATGCCGCGTCAGTCGATCGGATCGGGCGAGGCCGGGGCGCCAGCCGGCGGCGGTGCGGCCGGCGCCGCCTCCTCGGGACGGTCGCCCTCGCGGTCCAGCTTCAGCCAGCGCGCGGCGCGCTCGGCCTTGTCCAGCGCGCGGTCCAGCGCCGCCATGGTCTGGCCCAGGTCGATACTGTCATCCTTCTCCCAGGCGCGCAGCGTGGCGATCCACACGGCGCTGAGCCCCTTGACCCGCAGCGTGCCCAAGAGGCCGCAGCTCTCGATCCGCGCCCCCTCCAGCATCCAGGCCATCGAGGCGCCCAGCACCGGCGCCAGGGCCAGGCTGAGCAGCGGGTCGTGCCGCAGCTCGCGGCCGAAGCGCACCAGCCCGGCGCGGTGCGGCTGCAGCGCGTCGATGCGGCGCATCAGCGAGTCGAACAGCCGGTCGCGCGGGCTGCCGCCGGGGTTCAGCCCGGCATCGGCCAGCACCGCCTGGTCGACCAGCCGGGCGTGCCGGCACAGCAGGGCGAACTTGGTGGGCACGGCGCCGCGCAGCGTCGGCAGGTCGAGCCCCGCCCGCTCGGCCAGCGCCGGCAGGGTGGTGGACTGCCAGCCGCGCTCGGCCACCAGGGACCAGAGCGCGTCCATCAGCGCGGTGTCGTCGATGTGGGGGGCGGTGCTGTCGGTCATGGCTGGAAAGTGTGGGGTCCGGCGAGAGGTTGCACCAGGGGGATGGAACCCCCTGGAAAGTCAGCCGGCCAGCTCGCGCGAGCGCTCGGTGGCGGCGCCGATCGCCTGCGACATCAGCTGCGGCCAGGCCTCGGGCGCCATCAGCACGGCCAGCGCCCGCTCGGTGGTGCCCTTGGGGCTGGTCACGTTGACGCGCAGCTGCGCGGCGTCGAGCTCGCTCGCCGCCAGCAGCGCGCCGGAGCCGGCGACCGTCCTGCGCGCCATCCGGCGGGCGAGATCGGGCGGCAGCCCCTGCTCGATGGCCGCCTTCTCCAGCATTTCTGCCAATAGGAAGACATAGGCAGGACCGCCGCCCGAGACCGCGGTCACCGGGTCGATCAGGGCCTCGTCATCCACCCAGGCCACCTCGCCGATGGCGCCGAGCAGCCGGTCCGTCAGGACCTTCTGCGCGTCGGAGACGCCCGGCCCGCCGAAGCAACACGTAAAACCCTGGCGCACGGCGGCGGGGGTATTGGGCATGGCGCGCACCAGCCGGGCCTCGCCGCCCAGCAGCGCCGTCATGCCGGCCACCGTCTTGCCGGCCATGATCGAGATGAACAGGGCGCCGCTCCGCGCCAGCCCCGCCAGCGCCGGCAGGGCCTCCGCCGCCTGCTGCGGCTTGGTCGCCAGCACCACGGCACCCGGCGCGAAGCCGGCCGGGATCTCCGCCACCGAGGCGCAGAGCGTCACGCGGCCGGCGAAGGCGGCGACGGCGGCGGCCACCGGCTCGACCACCACGACTTGGCGCGCCCCCTGTTCCAGCCAGCCTTCCAGCATGGCGCCGCCCATCTTGCCGCAGCCGATCAGCAGCAGCGGGGGCAGGGTCTCGGCCACGCTCACGCCTCGCCCACGCAGTCGAGCATGGCCGCCGCCAGCGCCTCGGCCGGCGGCTTGCCGCCCCAGAGCACGAACTGGAAGGCGGGGAAGAACCGCTCGCATTCGGTGATGGCGATGTCCACCATGTCCTCCAGGCTCTCGGCGCTGGCGCCGCGGGCGCCGCGCAGCAGCACGGCATGGCGATAGACCGGGGCGCCTTCCTCGGCCTCGATGCCGAAATGGCCGATCCACAGCTTCTCATTGGCGAGCGCCAGCAGCTCGTAGAGCGGGCCGCGGCGGTTGGCCGGCACCTTCAGGTCGAAGGCGCAGGTGAAATGCATGGCGCTGATCTCCTGCGACCAGGAGAAGAACAGGCCGTAGTCGCACCACTTCCCCGGGGCCTCCACCGCCATCTCCCCGTCGGAGCGGCGGTCGAAGACCCATTCGTTGGCAGCAACGATCTGCTCCAACACGTCGAGCGGATTGCCGGAACGGTCGCGGTCAACGGTTTGCAAGCCGGACATCGCGGCACCTCCTTCCCGTTCGGGGGGCCGGGCCACCCAGATCTTGGGTGAAGCCGGGGCCCACACCACAAAGGTTGGCATATCGCGGCGGCAAATCGCGCCGCAAGGGCGAAGCGGCGAGTCCACCGCACCTCTGTCATTTTTCATCGCGCCGCAGCAATCGGCAGGCCAGAGGGTGCAGGGCAGCCTTGCGGGCCGCCCGGGGCTGCCGCCGATGTTCAGCCAGGGGGGCGCGGGCTAGGCTGCCGCATGCCCCAGGATTCCCTCGCCGCCGGCCTGCCGCGCGGCCCCGCCGTTCCCCCGGCTATGCCGCCCGCTGCCGCGTCGCGCGAGCGCGCCATCGGCCTGGCCTGCGCCTTTGCCGTCGTCATCGTCTGGTCCGGCTTCTCGCTCTCGGCCCGGCTGGGCGGCAGGCAGGCGCTGACCGGCTGGGACATGGGGGCGCTGCGCTACATGGGCTCCTTCGTCATGGGGCTGCTGCTGGTGGCGGGCTTCGGCTGGCCGCGCCTGTCGCTCGCCCGCTCCGCCGGGCTGGCGGCGGGGGCGGCCTATGTCTTTCCGCTGGCCGCCTATTTCGGCTTCCGCCACGCCCCCACCGCGCATGGCGGGGTGCTGCTGACCGGCCTGCTGCCCTTCGCCGCGGCGCTGCTCGGCTGGCTCTGGCTGGGCGAGCGCTGGACCCGGATGCGGGCGGTCTCGCTCGCCGTGGTGGCGGGCGGCATCCTGCTGCTGACGCTCGACACCTTCGGCAGCCATCCCGGCGCCTGGCGCGGCGACCTGCTGTTCATCCTGGGCTGCCTGGGCTGGGCGGTCTTCACCGTGCTGGTGCGCCGCTGGCAGGTGCCGGCGCTGACCGCGACCACCGTGCTCGCCCTCTACCCGCCGCTGCTCTACCTGCCCGTCTGGTACTTCTTCCTGCCCTCCAGCCTGGGGGAGGCCTCCGCGGGCGCGGTGATCTACCAGCTGATCTACCAGGGCATGGTCGCGGTGGTGATCGCCGGCTTCCTGTTCACCCGCGCGGTCAATGCCCTGGGCAGCGCGACGACGACGACCATCACCGCCCTGACCCCGGCGCTGGCCGCGCTGGTCGCTTGGCCGCTGCTGGGCGAGGCGCTGGGCCCGCTCGGCCTGGCCGGCGTCGCCATCGTCTCGGCCGGCATGGCGCTCGGCGTCGCCGGCGGCCCGGCGGCGGGCGGGCGGCGCTGATGCGCATCGCCGCCGCGCCGCTCGCCCCGATCGCCGGGGCGCTGGCCGCCAATGCCGCCGGCATCCTGGCCGCCCATGCCGCCGCGGCGCGGGCCGGGGCCGAGCTGCTGGTCACCCCGCTGGCCAGCCTGACCGGCGCCCCGCTGCACGACCTGCTGGCCGATGCCGCCTTCCACGAGGCGGCCGAGGCCGTGCTGCAGCAGCTGGTCGCGACGCTGCCGGCGGAAGGTCCCGCCCTGCTGCTCGGCACCGTCTGGCAGGAGGCGGGGGCGCCGCGCCAGGGCGTCGTGCTGGTCGAGGGCGGCCGCGTCGCCGCCCGCCGCCCCCAGCATTTCTTTCAGGCGCCAGACCCGTTGGGTCTGGCGGGCCGCTGCCGGCCGGGTCCGGCGCCGGGACCGCTGGCCTGCCGCGGGATTCGCCTCGGCCTGCTGCCTGGCGCCGATGCCGGGGACGCGGCCACCGCCGAGACCCTGCTGGAAACCGGCGCCGAACTGCTGCTGGCGCTGCCCGCCACCCCCTTCGACGCCACCGCCGCGGAGGACCGCGCCAGCGACCGCGCGCTCGCCCGGGTGGTGGAGACCGGCCTGCCGCTGCTCGCCCTGTCCCTGCGCGGGGCCGGGGAGGACCTGCTGTTCCCCGGCGGTGGCTTCGCCCTGAACGCCGACCATCGGCTCGCCGCGCGGCTGCCGGAATTCGCGGCCGACCTCTGGATCACCGACTGGGCCGAGGGCGCCGATGGCTGGGCCGCGGCGCCGCAGCCGCTGCCGCCGCTGGCCGGGGACGCCGGCCGGCTGGCCGCGGCGCTGCAGGCCTGGCTGCGCGCCATGGTGGCGCAGGGCGGGGCGGCGGGCGTCGTCGTGCCGCTCGGCGCCCCGGCCTCGGCGCTGCTGGCGCTGCTGGCCGCCGAGGCGCTGGGCTCGGCCGCCACCCTGCTCACCGCCGCGCCGGAGGATGCCGCGGCACGCCATCTGGCCGACCGGCTGCGCCGGCCGCTGCACCCGCTGCCGGCCGGGCGGGCCGAGGGCTTCGCCGCCGATCGCGGCGCGCTGCTGCTCAACCCGCTGGACAAGCGGGACGCGGCGCTCGGCCGCGCCGCCCCCTTCGGCCATCTGGCGCCGCTGCGCGACCTGACCCCCGGCGCCTGGTCGCCGCTGGCCGCGGCGCGCGGCCTGCCCGTCCCCGACCCCGATCCGGACGAGCCGGCGCTGCTCGCCCTGATCGAGGGGCGGCAGGGCATGGACAGCCTCGCCGCCGCCGGATACGACCCCGCCGGGCTGCGCCGGCTGGCCGCGGCGCTGGCCCGGGCAGAGCCGCTGCGGCGGCGCCTGCCGCCCGGCCCGGCGCTGGGACCGCTGGCCTTCGGCCGGCACCGGCGCTACCCCGCCCATCCCGGCCCCCATTCCCTGCAGGCGAGACCCGAAGCATGAGCGGCGATTTCGACCCCACCCTCTTCGCGCCGCCCGGCGGCTTCAGCGTGAACATCCGCGACCTCTCCGGCGGCAACGGCGCCGAGCCGGTCGAGACGGTGCGCAACTTCCCGACCCTGCTGCAGGCCAATGCCTTCGCCCGCCGCTATGTCCGCGACAGCCTGGAGCGCTGCCGCGCGCCGAAGCTGACGCCCGACGAGGTGCTGGCCGCCTGGTTCGCCTTCGGCGAGGATGCCGAGGTGGTCGGCGGCGAGGGCCAGGGCTGGACCAGCGGCGCCGAGATCCGCGACTTCGCCGAGAAGCCCTGCCGCGACCGCGAGGAGCGCAACTGGCGCGTGCTCGACCCGCGCCGCCAGGACGACGATGCCGCGCCCCAGGGCGAGGAGGAGGACGAGGCATGAAGCTGCGCTTCGCTCCCAGCCCGACCGGCTATCTGCATGTCGGCAATGCCCGCGTCGCCGTGGCCAACTGGCTGGTCGCCCGCCGCCAGGGCGGCCGCTTCGTGCTGCGCTTCGACGACACCGACACCGAGCGCAGCAAGCCCGAATTCGCCGCCGGCATCGAGGAGGACCTGCGCTGGCTCGGCCTCGACTGGGACGAGAGCTTCCGGCAGTCCGACCGGCTGGAGCGCTACGAGCTCGCCGCCGAGAAGCTGAAGAAGAGCGGCCATCTCTATCCCTGCCTGGAGACGGAAGAGGAACTCCGCTTCAAGCGCGAGCAGCGGCAGAAGCAGGGCCGCCCGCCGGTCTATGACCGCGCTGCCCTGAGGATGACCGCCGAGCAGCTGGAGCGCGCGCTGGCCAATGGCAAGAAGCCGCATTGGCGCTTCAAGCTGTCGACCCGCACCGTCGAATGGCAGGACGGCGTGCTTGGCCGCCGCCAGGTCAAGCTGCCGCCGATCTCCGACCCGGTGCTGATCCGTGCCGACGGGTCTTTCCTCTATACCTTCACCTCGGTCGTCGACGACCTGGAGACGGGTGTCAGCCACATCATCCGCGGCGAGGACCACGTCACCAACACCGGCGTGCAGATCGACATCATGGAGGCGCTGTCCGGCCGCAGCTGCGTCAAGCACTTCGCGCATCTGCCGCTGCTGACCGATGCCGATGGCGGGCCGCTGTCGAAGCGCCTGAACTCCATGGGCCTGCGCCAGCTGCGCCGCGACGGCATCGAGCCGGCGGCGCTGGTGGGCTATCTGGCGGCGCTGGGCTCCTCCGCCGATCCGGTGGCGGCGCCGGCGGCCGAGCTGGTCCGCGACTTCGACCTCGGCCGCATCTCCAAGAGCACGGCCCGCTTCGACCCGGCGCAGCTGCTCGGCCTCAACCGCCGCTACCTGCACGGCCTCGACTTCGCGACGGTGCGCGAGCGCCTGCCCGACGGCGCGGACCAGGCTTTCTGGGACGCCATCCGCGGCAATCTCGACCTGATCGCCGAGGCGCGCGACTGGTGGGACGTGGCCCAGGGCCAGATCGAGGTGCCCCCCCAGCCCGAGGAGGCCGAGCTGCTCCAGGCGGCGCTGGCGGAAATGCCGGCCGAGCCCTGGAGCCCGGAGACCTGGAGCGCCTGGACGCGGGCCATCGGCGCCGCCACTGGCCGCAAGGGCAAGGCGCTGTTCCTGCCGCTGCGCCGCGCCCTGACCGGCGAGGAGCACGGCCCGGAGCTCAAGACCTTCCTGCCCGTCATCGGCCGCGCCCGCGCCGAGGCCCGGCTGCGCGCCAGCCTGGGCCAGGGCTGACATGCCGGAGGGCCTGATCGCCGTCATCGGCGCCTCCGGCCGCTCCGGCGCCGCGCTCTGCCGGGCGCTGGCGCAGCGGGGCCTCCGCTACCGCCCGGTGGTGCGCGACCGCGCCCGCTGGGCGGCGCTCGGCCTGCCCGGCGAGCCGCGCCTCGCCGCCCTCGAGGACGCGCCGGCGCTCGCCGCCGCCCTCGACGGCGCGGCCCGCATCGCCAGCTGCGCCCATGCCCGCTGGACGCCGGCGATCCTGGCGGCCGCGCCCGAAGGCGCCACCCTGGTGCTGATGGGCTCCACCCGCCGCTTCTCGCGCTGGCCCGACGCGCATGGCGACGGCGTCCGCCTGGGCGAGGCCGCGCTGCTGGCCGGCCGCCACCCTGGCGTCATGCTGCACCCGACCATGATCTACGGCGCCCAGGGTGAGAACAACGTCCAGCGCCTGGCGGCCCTGCTGAAGCGGCTGCCCGTCGCGCCGCTGCCCGGCGGCGGCCGCGCCCTGGTCCAGCCGATCCACCAGGACGATGTCACCGCCAGCCTGATGGCCGCGCTCGACCGCGACTGGCCCACCCCGCGGGCCCTGGTCATCGCCGGGCCCGCGCCCATGGCCTATCGCGACTTCCTCGCCGCGGTGGCGGAAGCCGCCGGGCTGCGCGCGCCCCCGATCCTGCCGGTGCCCATGGCGCCGCTGCGCCTGCTGGCGCCCATCGCCGCGCGCCTGCCGGGCCTGCCGAAGATCGGCGCCGACGAGATCCGGCGGCTGACCGAGGACAAGGCCTTCGATATCGGGCCGATGACGGAAGAGCTGGACGTCCAGCCGCGGCCGCTCAGGGAAGGGCTGGCGGCGACCTTCACGCAGTAGAAGGCCAGGGGAATGAATTCCCCTAGAACCCCTTCTTTTTTCTATCCGTGCTGCCGCCCAGGGCGGGCAGGCGGGACGCCGGGCAACAGCAGCAGCGCCGCCCCGAAAGGCAGCAGCCAGGCCACCCGCGCCTGGTAGCGGTGGTGCGGCTTCGACAAAGCCCCCGTCGCCACCGCATTGCCCAGCACGCCGACCAGCACCAACGCCACGAAGCCCAGCCGCAGCGCGCCGCCCGGGCGCCGCAAGGCCCAGAGCAGGCCGGCCAGGCCCAGCACCAGCACCACCGGCTGCGGCCAGAGGAACGCCGCCGCGACGCCCGGCAGCCGGTCCGCGAACTGCAGCGAGGCGTCATGCCGCGCCACCTCGGCCGCCGGGAAGAATTCCACCAGCCGCGGCCGCACGGAGTCGCCCAGCGCATGCCGGCTGAGCGTGTCGCCGATCTCGACAAGGAACATCTGCCGCAGCGCATTGCCCGCCGCCGCCCGGGCCACCGCCCAGGGCTCGCGGGCCAGGGTCTCGGCGATGATCGCCCGCGCCTCCGGCGCCAGCCTTACCCCGCCCAGGAAGATGTCGTTCCCCGCCGCATCCCGGTTCATCGGGCTGAAGCCTTCCCACAGGAAGACATCGCTGTCCTCCGGCAGCCGCCCGGCCCAGGCGCAGAGATACCAGCCGGACTCGGGGCAGCGCGCTGAGATGGTCCGCGCCGCCGGCCCGTCGCCAATCAGCCGGGCGAGCAGGAAGGTGCTGCCATAGGGCGACAGCGAGGCCTGCCCATGCCCGATCCAGTTGGTCCCCAGCAGCAGGCCCAGCGCGATCAGCAGCGGCGCTGCGGCGCGCGCCAGTGGCCGCCAGGACAGTCGCAGCAGCCCGACCATCACCACCAGCGCCAGCGCCGTGGGGATGTTCGACAGGTGCGCGGCAATCCCGAGCGCCATCAGTGCAACCACGTAAACCAACTCGCCGCGGGACAGCCGCCCATAGGCCAACAGAAAAAACCCGAGCGGCAGCAGCCCTGAGAAGAAATCGGGCATCACCAGGCTGGCGACCCAGGGCAGGGCGGTCAGCGCCGCGAGGCCGCCGGTCAGCAGCAGATGCGCCGTCCAGGTGGCGGCGCCGCGGAGCTCGCGCTGGGCCAGCCAGAGCAGGTGCGAGACGACGACGACCTGGGCCAGGGCCGGCAGCCACAGCGTCCGCTCCCAGTGGAACAGATGCAGCAGCGGGCCGTAGATCCAGGGCTTGTCCCAGATCATCAGCGGCACCGTGCTCTGCGCCAGGAAGGCGCCGGTGTCGCTGAACAGGATCGGATAGTGGTTGAGCAGCGCCGGCCACAGCAGCAGCAGCGCGCCGGCCAGGATGGCGAGGAGGGCCGGCAGGCCCCGCATCAGCCCGCCCAGCGGGCAGCGGCCGCGTCGTCGCTGGCCTTTGCCTCGACCCAGCGTTCGCGACCGTCGGAAAATTCCTCGCGCTTCCAGAAGGGGGCGCCGGTCTTCAGCCAGTCGATCAGGAAGGCACAGGCCTCCAGTGCCGCCGTGCGGTGGCGGCTGGCGGCCAATACCAGCACGATCGGCTCGCCAGGCAGGATCCGGCCCACGCGATGGATCACCGTGCAGCCGGTCAGCGGCCAGCGCGACTCCGCTTCGGCCGCGATCTTTTCCAGGGCGCGCTCGGTCATGCCGGGATAGTGCTCGAGCACCAGCGCGGCGATCCCGTCATCGGCGCGGCACAGCCCGGTGAAGGCGGCGATACCGCCGACATCGATGCGGCCTTCGGCGAGCAGCGCCTGCTCGGCCGCCATGTCGAACGCCGCTTCCTGGACCAGGACCCGGGCCATGGCCTCAGCCCCCGGTGACGGGGGGGAAGAAGGCCACCTCGTCACCGTTCCGCACCGGGTGGTCCACGGCGCAGAATTCCTGGTTCACCGCGGCGCGGATCTGCCGAGCATTGGCGAAGGCGGCGGCATGGCCCGGGCTGCGCCCGGCCAGATGGCGGATCAGCCCGGCCACGTCGCGGACGTCGGGCGGCAGGTCGAGCGCCTCCTGGCCCAGCCCCACCTTCTGCCGCACCCAGGCGAAATACAGGATCTGCATCGCGCGGCGCTCAGCGCGGCGTCGGCACCTGCCGCACCGTGCCATCCTGGCCCAGCAGCGTGGTGGTCGCGCCCTGCGGCACCGCGATGCCCGAGGCGCCGCCGGGGGTGTTGTAGGTGCTGTAGCCGAGGCCGCCGCCGCTGGTCACCGCCGGACCCTGCGGCGTCGGGATCACCTGGCCGTCGCGGCGCGGCGGCGGCGGCGCCACCGGCGCGGCCGGCGGCATCACCGGATAGGGGCGGGCGACGGGCGGGAACTCGGTGCCCGGCGCCAGCAGGTCGGGCGAGGTCGAGCTGCCACGGCGCGTCGCCGGCATCGGCGTCGGGTCGCCTGGGCGCGGCACGATCTCGGGGCTGCCCAGCGTGGCGCGCGGCTGTTCCTCGGTCGGCCAGACATTGCCGGGGGCGGGCAGCAGCGGCGGCACCTCGGCCGGCGCGCCCATGATGCGCTGCACCGTCATGCTGTCGGTCGGCACGGCCTCGCGCGGGCCGGTGAAGCTCGCCGAGGTACAGGCGCCAAGCCCGAGCAGCAGCAGCAGGGCCGGCACCTTGCCGGTTTGCACGAACGGGCTCATCCGCCTCTCCTGATCTCTTGGCGCGCCGCGCGCGCCCTGTTCCCCAAGATGCGGCCGAACCCCGGCCGCCTCAAGGGCAGTCCTCAAGGAAGCGAGGAGGGCTTGGCCGCGGCGCGGGCGCCCGCCTCCCGCTCCAGGTCGCGCGCCTCGGCATGGCGCAGCCCGGCGCGGACATAGTCCCAGCCGGTGAACAGCGTCAGCACGGCAGCCAGCCAGAGCAGCGCCTCGCCGATCCAGCCGATCGGCAGGAAGCCCAGGCCCAGCACGCGCGCGCCGCTGTCGCCGGCCAGCAGCACGCCGAGCGCGGTCATCTGCACCCCGGTCTTCCACTTGGCCAGACGGGTCACCGGCAGCCCAACCTTCAGCCCGGCCAGGTATTCGCGGAGACCCGAGACCAGGATCTCGCGCAGCATGATGACGATGGCCGGCAGCAGCCCGGCCAGCGACAGGCCCGACAGCCCGGCCAGCAGCATCAGCGCGGCGCCGACCAGCAGCTTGTCGGCGATCGGGTCGAGCATCCGCCCGAAATCCGAGATCAGCTGCCGTTCGCGGGCGATCTTGCCGTCGAAATAATCGGTGATGGCGGCGGCCGAGAACAGCGCGCAGGCCGCGACATCGCCCCAGGGCGTGCGCAGCGCGGCCAGCAGCACCAGCACCGGCACCGCGGCGATGCGGGAAAGCGTCAGCAGATTGGGCAGGTCGGTCGGCAATTCAGTCTCTTCCCGCTGTGCGCCCGGCAGGCTTTCCCAAATTAGTCCCGGTTGCGCCAGGGTGGAAATGCTCATGGATGCGGGTCGCCATCGAGGGACCGATTCCCGGGCAGTTGCGCAGGTCCTCGGCGCCGGCCTGGCGCACCCCGCGGGCTGAGCCGAAATGGTTCAGCAGCCGCCGCTTGATGGCCGAGCCGACACCCGGGATCTCGTCCAGCTCGCTGCGGGTGATCGCCTTGGAGCGGCCGGCGCGGTGGGTGGTGATGGCGAAGCGGTGCGCCTCGTCGCGCAGCCGCTGCAGGTAGTAGAGCACCGGGTCGCGCGGCGGCAGCTGGAAGGGCGGATGCTCGGCGCGGTGGAACCATTCGCGCCCGGCATCGCGGTCCGGCCCCTTGGCGACGGCCACCAGGTTGAGGTCGCCGAGGCCAAGCTCCGCCATCACCTCGCGCGCGGCGGAAAGCTGGCCGGCACCGCCATCGATCAGCACCAGGTCGGGCCAGCCCTCGCCGGCGCGTTCCGGGTCCTCCTTCAGGGCGCGGCCGAAGCGGCGCTCGAAGACCTCCTTCATCATGGCGAAGTCGTCGCCGCCGCCGCTGGCCGCGCGCGAGCCGCCGCCCGCCCGGCGCGGCGCGGCGCCCACCAGGGGCGCAGCCGCGGGGCCCGCCGCCGGCGCCGTGGCCGAAAGCGTGGTCCCGTCCAGCGCGGGGTCCGCCAGGGCGTCGGGCACCTCGGCCGCCACCGCCACCGGCACCCGCGGCAGGCTGGTGCCCTGGATGGCGTATTTGCGGTAGGCGTTCTTCATGAAGCCGTCCGGCCCGGCGACGATCATCACGCCATAGGCATGGCTGCCCTGGATATGGCTGTTGTCATAGACCTCGATGCGGCGCGGCGGCTCGGCCAGATCGAACAGCCGGGCGACGCCTTCCAGCAGCGCGACCTGGGCGGTGCCCTCGGCCAGGCGGCGCTCCAGCGCCTCGCGGGCATTGGTCGCGGCATGCTCGACGGCCGAGCGCTTCTCGCCGCGCTGCGGCGTGGCCAGCTCGACCTTCTTGCCGGCCTTCAGAGTCAGCGCCTCGGCGATCAGCCCGGCATCCGGCAGGGCATGCGACAGCAGCACTAGCGGCGGCGGCGGCAGGTCGTCATAGAGCTGCGTCAGGAAGGCCGAGAGCACCTCCTCCGGCGCCGCGTCGTCCTTCAGATGCGACGGGAAGAACGACCGGTTGCCGTTGTTCCGACCACCCCTGAAGAAGAAGACCTGGACGCAGGACTGGCCGGCGATCTGGTGCAGGGCGACGATATCGGCATCGCCGACGCCGTCCAGGTTGATGTTGTTCTGGCCCTGCACATAGGTCAGGCCGCGGATACGGTCGCGCAGCGAAGCGGCGCGCTCGAATTCGAGCGACTCCGCCGCCTGCTCCATTTCCGCAGCCAGCGCCTTCTGGATCGACGGCGTCTCACCAGAAAGAAACTTCTTGGCGTCGCGCACCAGCCCGGCATAGTCGGGGCGGCTGATCCGCTCGACGCAGGGCGCCGAGCAGCGCTTGATCTGGTGCAGCAGGCAGGGCCGGTCACGGCTCTCGAACACCGTGTCGCGGCAGGAGCGCAGCAGGAAGACCTTCTGCAGCGCCGTCAGCGTCTGGTCGACCGCCCAGGCGCTGGCGAAGGGGCCCCAGTAGCTGGCGCCTTTCCGCTTCTCGCCGCGATGCTTGGTGATCTGCGGGTAGTCGTGGTCCTCGGTGATCACCAGCCAGGGATAGGACTTGTCGTCGCGCAGGACGATGTTGAAGCGTGGCCGCAGCTTCTTGATCAGGTTGGCTTCCAGCAGCAGGGCCTCGGCCTCGCTGCCGGTGGTGATGATCTCCATCCGCCGGGTGAGGTGCACCATGCGGCGCAGCCGCTCGGGCAGGCGCGGGATCTGCGTGTAGGAGACCACGCGCTTCTTCAGGCTGCGCGCCTTGCCGACATAGAGGGCATCGCCCTTGGCATCGAGCATCCGGTAGACGCCGGGGGCCAGCGGCATGGTGGCCAGCGCCGCCTCGATCACGGCGACGCCTTCCATCACCGATCCCGCCTCGGCGGTCAGCGCCAGCGGCTGGGTCTCGACGGCCGGGTCCTCGTCCTGCGGGGGCTCCGGGGGGGGGCCGGCATTCTGCATGGGCGGGGTGAACCACGCCCGGCGGCGCTGCTCAAGGGGTACCAGCACTTGTCCACCGAAGCTGTGGATAAGTCTGTGGACGTCTAGGGGGTTAACCCTGCCAAGTGGCTGTCATCTGCGGGTAACACGAGGTTGCCCAAGCTTTGGGCAAAACTTCACCCCATTGAAAACAAACGATATGACAGAAAATTTCCGCTTTCCCCCTCGTCAAGATCAACAATGGCATTGACCCGCGCGTGGCTTCGGGTGGTGGCGGCGGCCGGTGGATGAATCGGGCGGTTCCAAGTATTTGCCGCGCTGCAGCAAGCACTCGCTCTCCGAATCGCGAGCAATCGAAGGCACCCGGCGGGCTGCCGGCAGAACCGGTCCAGCCCTGCCGGCCGGCTGCTTTGCCGGAACAGGCCTGGACTTGACCATGGCGCGGCATCGCCTGCCTCGCCGGTTGGCAGGGTGGCGGGGCCCTGGGCTCGCGGTCCCGTGAGTTCTCCACAGAATTCGTGGAGAAGGATGTGGAAAACCCATGGGGAAAAGCGAAACCCTGCAGTGGCCCGCAGCAATCTCTGCAGGCGGGCGCTCAGCCCCGCCGCCGCTCCACCGTCACGCCGACGCCGGCGACATCGGCGATGATGTCCGGCTTCTCCACCGTCACCTGCACCGCCAGCAGCCGGGCATCGCTCTCCAGCAGGGCGCAGGCGATGCGCTCGGCCAGGGTCTCGGCCAGCAGCACATGGCCTTGCAGCGCGATGCGCCGCGCCAGGTTGGTCGCCGCCTCGTAATCCACCACCCGGTCCAGCCGGTCGGGGCCGATGCCGGCGGCCACCGCCTCATCCCGCGCCAGCAGCTCCAGGTCGATCAGCACGCGCTGCGGCGCCGCCTCCTCATGCGGATAGATGCCGAGATGGGCATCGACCGCCAGGCGACGCACGAAGACTCGCCGCAGGCCACGCGCGGCATCGGGAAGGAAGCTCATTCCGGCAGCACCTGCCCGCGATGCGGCGACCATTGCAAGTGCTGCCCGCCATCCAGCGCGATCATCTGCCCGGTCATCGCCGGCAGGGCCAGGATCGCCAGGATGGCGCCGGCCACCTCCGCCGGGCTGGTGCCACGGCCGAGCGGCGTGCTGGCGGCCTGCAGCGCGAACTGCTCCTCCGTCTGCCGCGGGCTGGGAATGGCGGGGCCGGGGCCGATGCCGTTCACCCGGATCCGCTTCGGGGCGAGCGCCAGCGCCAGGCTCTGGGTCAGCGCCCAGAGCCCGGCCTTGGAGACGGTATAGGTGACGAAATGCGGCGTCAGCGACCAGACCCGCTGGTCCAGCATGTTGAGGATGGCGCCCTCGGCCCCCTCCGGCAGCTGCGCCGCGAAGCCCTGCGACAGCAGGAAGGGGGCGCGCAGATTGGGCTCCAGATGGTGGTCCCAGCTCTCCCGCGTCGCATTGTCCCATTCGTCGCGCTCGAAGGTCGAGGCGTTGTTCACCAGCACCCCGAGCGGCCCGAGCGCCGCCACCGCCGCCGGCACCAGCCCGGCGACCTCTGCCTCCCGCTCCAGCGCGGCGCGCAGCGTCACGACCCGGCGGCCCAGCGCCCGGATCGCCGCCGCCGTCGCCTCCGCCTCGGCGGCGCTGTCGCGATAGTGCAGGACGATGTCGAAGCCGGCCTCGGCCAGCGCCAGGGCGGTGGCGCGGCCGAGCCGCCGGGCGCCGCCGGTGACCAGCGCCACCCGCGGGATCAGGGGCGAAATCTGCAAGGGGATCTGCATGGCCGGCAGACTTGCCGGCGAAGCGGCGCCGCGTCCAGGCCCCTCAGCCGGACGAGGGGACCGGCGCCACCGTGGTCACCGCATGCTCGCGATGCGCGACACGGTTCTTGCCGGCGAGCTTCGCCTCGTACATCAGCTCGTCCGCCGCGGCCAGCGCATGGTCGAGGTCGGAGGGCGGCGTCACGAAGCTGACCACGCCGACCGAGGCGGTGACGCCGCGCGCCCGCGCCGCCGGGCTGCCGGCGATGGCGGCGGCCAGCTCGGTGGCCAGCGCCAGGCTGAGCTCCGGCGTCGCGCCTGCCAGCAGCAGGGCGAATTCGTCGCCGCCCGGCCGCGCCGCCAGATCGCCCTCCCGCTGCCGGGCGGAGAGCACCTGCGCCACGCCGCGCAGCACGGCGTCGCCGGCGGCATGGCCCTCCAGGTCGTTGACCTTCTTGAAGCCGTCAAGGTCCAGATAGACCAGGGCGAAGGGCGTTCCGGCCCGGCGCTGCACGGCGATCGCACGGTCCAGCCCGTCGAGCAGCGCGGCCCGGTTGGCCAGCCCGGTCAGCGTGTCGGTCAGCGACAGGGTGCGGATGCGGTTCATCGCCCGCCGCAGCTCCAGCGTCGTCATCACCGTCTGCGCCAGCTGCCGCAGCACCGCCCGCTGCGACTCGCTGATGTCGCGCGGCGCGGTGTCGACCACGCAGAGCGCGCCCAGCGCCGCGCCCTGCGGGTTCACCAGCGGCACGCCGGCATAGAAGGTGACGTTGGGGGGGCCGCTCACCAGCGGGTTGTCGGCGAAGCGCTCATCGGCCCGCGCATCCGGCACCACCATCATCTGGTCGGGCGTCAGGATGGCGTGGGAGCAGAAGGAAAGCCCGCGCGGCAGCTCGCCCACCGGCAGGCCATGCGCCGCCATCGACACCTGGCGGTCGGCATCGATCAGGTTCACCACCGCTGCCGGGCAGCCGGTGAGCTGCGCCGCCAGGCTGGCGATATTGTCGAAGCTGATGTCGCAGGCCTGGTCCAGCACCTCGTAGGAGCGCAGCTCCGACAGGCGGGCGGCTTCCGTGGCAGGGATGGCAGCAGCCGGCATCTCGGCGTCTCTCCGCAAGGGGACCTGGCACGATGAGGCCGGCCAAGGCCCGACAATAGCGCGCGACAATAGTTTACGCCCGCATGATTCCGCTGCACGAAGATTGGAGCGGTCTGGTGGCTGGCCAGCCCCGCTGCCAGCCTCTAGGACGGGCGGGCGCCCGCTCCGGCGCATCCACCCGAGCTGCAGGGGCCGTGATGCCAAGTCTTTCGCCCTATTTCGACCTGAACGACGAGGCCCGGCGCCTCGGCGGCAAGCTGCCGCTGACCTGGGTGAAGGCGGATGCCGCCAGCCGTACCGGCAATTTCGGCGACACGCTGAGCGCCGTGGTGGTGGCGGCGATCAGCGGCCTGGTGCCGCGGCTGACCTCGGCCCAGGCGGAGACGCCGCGGCTGGCCGCCATCGGCACCATCGGCCAGACGCTGCGCCGCGGCACCGCGCATATCTGGGGCACCGGCTTCGACGCCAAGCTGCGCGCCTTCGGCGACACCGGCACGGCCTTCGCCGCCGCGCCCGAGACGCGCTATGTCGTCCACGCCGTGCGCGGCGCCCATAGCCGCCAGCTGCTGCTGGAGAACGGCCTGCACGCGCCGCCGATCTATGGCGATCCCGGCTGGTTCCTGCCGCGCATCCGCCATCCCCGGGTGGAGAAGACCATCGAGCTCGGCGTCATCCCGCATCTCTCCGCCATGAGGGAGAAGTCGGTCCACACCGTGCCGAAGCCGGAGCAGACCCGGTTGCAGGTCAGCGCCGCCGACGGCGTGAAGATCGTCCACACCTTCCACGATTCCAGCTGGACCGGCTTCCAGGCCAAGCTGGCCGAGCTGCTCTCCTGCAAGCGCATCGTCACCACCTCCTTCCACGGGCTGATCCTGGCGGATGTCTTCCGCATCCCCTGCCTCTATTTCCCGCTGCGCAACACGCCGGGGCATGAGGAGATCCCGCTGGAGCGTGGCCGCGCCGGCCTGGATTCGCGCATGGCCGATTTCTATGCCG
Organism: Roseomonas sp. USHLN139; assembly: GCF_037145735.1. Taxonomy (NCBI): domain Bacteria; kingdom Pseudomonadati; phylum Pseudomonadota; class Alphaproteobacteria; order Acetobacterales; family Roseomonadaceae; genus Roseomonas; species Roseomonas sp. USHLN139. The sequence goes on from NZ_JBBCWY010000003.1 coordinate 440,020, forward strand.
GCGCCGGCCGCCGCAGCCTGCACGCCTATGGCCAGCCGCCGAAATCGACCACCGACTGGCAGGCGGTGATGCGCGCCGTCGACGCGCACTACCAGCCGCTGACCCATCCGGGCGAGGCGACGCTGCTGGAAGCCTTCCCCTTCCAGAAGGTGGTCAGCCTCGACGATGCCGACTGGAAGGTGCCGGATGCGCTGATGGAGCAGCTGCCCTGGTGAGCAGCCCTGCGCGCCACGCGGGCTGACATCCAGGCACCGCGGAACCACATGCCAGGGCGATGAGCGAACGCCCCTGCATCAAGGTCTGCGACTTCGAGGATGACACCGGCTGGTGCTTCGGCTGCGGCATGACCAAGGCTGAACGCAAGGCCTGGAAACATGTGCCGGGCTATCGGCCGGCGATCCTCGGCAACCTGCCGGCCCGGCTGCAGGCTATGGCCGAGGCCGGACACAGGACGGGCGAGGACGCGAAGCGGAAGAAGAAGTAAGGCCGGGGGAATGAATTCCCCCGGACCCCCATCTTTTTCTAATCCTTAAGCGAGCGCGGACTTGCGGACTTCCTCGCGGATTTCGGCCATCAGCCGGGCCTTGAGGTCGGCAAAGACCGGGCTCGTCTTCACTGTCCAGTCGCGCGGATAGGGCAGGGGAACCTCGACCTCGGCCTTCACCCGGCCGGGACGCGCCGACATCACCAGCACCCGGTTGGCCAGGAAGATGGCCTCGTCGATGTCATGGGTGACGAACAGCACCGTCTTGCGCGTCTCCGGCGTGTCGGCGCCCCAGACCTCCAGCAGCAGCTCCTGCATCAGCTCCCGCGTCTGGTGGTCCAGCGCGCCGAAAGGCTCGTCCAGCAGCAGGATCGCCGGGTCGTTCGCCAGGGCACGGGCCAGCGCCGTGCGCTGCTGCATGCCGCCCGACAATTGCCGCGGCCAGTGGTTCTCGAAACCCTTCAGCCCGGTCCGCGCGATGTACTTCGCGGCGATGGCGCGCGCCTCCTCCGCCGGGACCTTCCGTTCGCGCAGACCGAAAGAAATATTCTGCTCGACGGTGAGCCAGGGGAACAGGGTGTAGGACTGGAACACCATGCCGCGCTCCGGCCCCGGCCCGGTGACCTGGCGGCCGGCCAGCCGCACCGTGCCGGCGGTGCCGCGGTCGAGGCCGGCGACGATGCGCAGCAGGGTGGACTTGCCGCAGCCCGAGGGGCCGAGGATCGAGACGAATTCGCCCGGCGCCACGTCCAGGTCGGTCGGCTGCAGGGCGAGCGTCGGGCCGGCCGCACCCTGGCCGGGGAAGCTGCGGGTCAGGCCGCGGATCGACAACCCGCCCATCACAGCACCGCCCAGCGGAACAGGCGGCGGTTCATCGCCTTGAACAGGACGTCGGTAACCAGGCCGATCAGCCCGATGACGACGATGCCGAAGATCATCTGCCCGGTGTCGAGCAGCCGCTGGCTGTCCATGATCATGTGGCCGATGCCGCTCTGCGCGCCGATCAGCTCGGCGACGATGACGTAGGTCCAGGCCCAGCCGAGCACCAGGCGCAGCGCCTCCATCACCTGCGGCGCCGCGGCCGGGATGATCACCCGCTGCAGGATGCCGCGCTGGCGGGCGCCGAGGGTATAGGCGGCCTCGACCAGATCGATGCGGGTGGCGCCGGCGATGACGGCCACCATGATGACGATCTGGAAGACGCTGCCGAGGAAGATGACCGAGAGCTTCTGGGCCTCGCCGACGCCGGCCCAGAGGATCAGCAGCGGGATGAAGGCCGAGGCCGGCAAATAGCGGGCGAAGGAGATGAAGGGCTCGAAGAAGGCCTCGACGCCCTTGTAGGCACCCATCGCCAGGCCGAGCGGCACGGCGATCAGGCTGGCCAGCACGAAGCCGCCGAGCACGCGCCAGACCGTCATGCCGACATCACCGGCGAAATTGTATTCGGTGAACAGGCTGATGCCGGCGGCCAGCGCCTTCTGCGGCGAGGCCAGGAACAGCGGCTGGACGAAGCCGGTTTCGGTGGCCAGCGCCCAGGCGCCGATGAACAGCACGAAGAAGCCGATGCCCAGCGCGATGCGCGCCGGGGCGGAGACGGGTTTCAGGGGTTCCAAGGTGTTCCGCCAGCGCTCTCAGGGACAGAAATAGAAGGGGCGCAAACCTACAGGTTTGCGAGGGGAATACTTCCCCCCAGCCTGGCTTGCTTAAAGGAACTGCGTGTTCAGCAGCTTGGCCAGATCCGGCGCCGCCCTGACGACCCCGGCTTCCTTCTGCACCTCCAGCGCCTTGGTCATGAAGGCCGGCAGCCCGTCGGCGACGTAGCTGCGGTTCTTGCCGGCATCGAGCCATTCGATGAAGGCGGCGGAGGCCTTGAAGGACTCGCCGCTCTGGTTGACCCGCTTGCCCATGATCTCGAAGGATTTCTCCGGCTCGCGCTGGATCATGGCGAGGGCGTCGTACCAGCCCTTGACCACCGCCTTCACCGCCTCCGGGTTCTTGGCGACGAAATCCGGCGTGAAGGCCAGGGTATCGACGACGCAGGGGTGGTCGGTGGTGGTGGCCAGGATGCGGCCCTTGTCGGCGCCCATGGCGCGCACCTGGGAGAGGTAGGGCTCGTAGGTCGAGCAGCCGTCGAACTGGCCGGCGACGAAGGCCTGCGCCGCGGGCTGCGGCGCCAGGGTCGCGGTCTGCACCTCCTTGATGGAGAGGCCGTTCTCGCGAAGCATGTAGGCCAGCACGAAATAGGGCGTGGTGCCCGGGCCGTCGACGGCGATGGTCTTGCCCTTGATGTCGCCCCAGCCGCCGATCGCCGGGCGCACCGCCACGCCGTCGCCGCCGCGCGAGCGGTCGAGCACCAGCACCTGCACCAGCGGCATGGTGCTGCCCCAGAGGATCATGGTGTCGACGGTGGTGACGACGCAGTTCAGGGCGCCGGCGGCCAGCGCCAGGTTGCGCTCGCGCTGGGGGACGAACTTGGTCTCGACCTCGATGCCGGCGGCCTTGAACAGCCCGGCCTGCTCGGCCAGCGTCAGCGGCGCGAAGCCGGTCCAGCCGGACATGCCGATGGTGACCTTCGGCAGGGCTTGCGCCCGCGCCAGATGGGGCAGGGCGAGCGCGCCGGCGGCGGCGCCGAGGAGCAGGCGGCGATGCATGGAGAACCTCTCTGTTGTGGCCTGGCGGCGTCCCTTTGCCGCAGAGTAATCCGCTGTTCGCAGGGCGGGAAGCGATTCAGCGGCCAGCGGTCGGGCGGCAACTCTTTCTTGGCATTTTGCGGTGCAGGATCGGCGGGCGGACCAGAAGGGGACACGCCATGCTGCAGAACGCCGCGCCTTCGGACAATCGTGACATCAAGCCCGGCGCCACCGCCAGGCTGCTTGTCCTCGACCCTCGTGCGCCAGGCTGGTCGGAGCGCCTGATCGGCGCCGGCCCGTCCACCATGGTCCTGGTGCTGGACCAGGCCCAGGACGGGCTGGCCGAGCTGGCCGAGCTGGCCGCCGGGCTGGCGCCGCTCTCCTCCATCACGCTCTGCGGGCCTTCCGAACCGGGATGGATGCGGCTGGGCAGCGTCCTGCTGGATGCCCCCGCTTTGGCGGCGAACCGGCTGATGCTGGACGCCATCGGCCACTGCCTGGAGCCGGATGGCTTCCTGCAGCTGGACGGCGCGGCGGGGCAGGGGCTGGACGGGCGGCGGCTGCTGGTCGGGCTGGCCGTCGCGACCGGACGGGAGGTCTTCGGCCAGGAAAGTCCCGAGAGCGAGCAGCCGCTGCCGCCGCTCATTCCCTGGCCGATGGTCCGGCGGGGGCCGTGAGGCGGCCCCGGCCGGAGCCGCCTCCCGAGATCATGTAACGGCGCGCACTTAGATGGACTGCGCACCCCGTAGCCCCTTGATTTGCGGCGGGTGCCTCTACGGGTTCCACGGACAGGCGCACGGCTTTCTTCAGACCCGGAGCTAACGAGTGCGCCAATCCCGAGACCAGGAAATCTGCCAGTGATATCAGGGTGTTGATAGCCTGGCGGCGATGAGTCCTTGGCATCCTAACGCGCGCGGCCAGCTTTGGTGCCGGACGTGGCAAGAACGCATCTGAGCAGAAGCATTCAGATTTGAACTGGGGGGCAGGGGTTCACCGAACCTGCTCCAGTGCTGACCAACGGCGAGCTGCTCGCCGATCCGGCCAACGGACACAGATTCCGGTTAGGATCGAGGCAAGCCATCGTAAGGACGCCTCAGCTCATGGTAGAGCTCGCATCCATGCACCTGTTCGATCCTGGATTGGCTCAGGGGGCGTACGAAGCGACCTTCGCATGCTACCCCAGCACCCTGCTGCCCGCCCTACGCGCCCATGATAGCATTGGCACTCCCAAACTGGCTTGGCTGGCTGAACGGGACACCTTCAACCACGAAGTTGCCGAGAACTACGGCGCCGTCGTGGGTAAGCTCATGGGATTGACGTGTACGAACGAGCGGACCTGGACTGCAAGGTCGTTCCTGCACGACGTCCTCAGCATCGCTCAGACGGACTTTGCGGTGATTGACTGCAGGGCGGAGAGACGTGAGGACTCCCTCACTGGCTCCTTGATCACCCGGATCTGGACTGCGGCAGCCATGCTCAACATGCGGGTTGAGGAAAAGGAGGGCGGGCCACTTGGCCACGTCTGCTTGATAGAGCTTATTGGGCACGGCTTGGAGCAGAAGACAGGCGGTGACCTAGCACTCGTGCATGACAATGGTGACTGGCAACTCGGCTTCTGCTTTCAAGCCAAGCGGGTCAGGCACGGAGGGAAAGATGCCTAGATCGGGAAGGGACGCGAACCCGGCAAGGGTAATCCCGTCGATATGACGCAAATCGCGATTTTGCGTAAACTGGAAGCGCGTTGTCCCGCAATAAGAGCAGCGTACCTCCTCTACGACCGAACCCTTCGGCGAGAAGCCTTGCTACCTCTTGCCAAGCCCATTGATGCGATGGAGGAGAGCGTCGAAGTAAGTGGGTACACAGACCTCTCTGCCGGGACGTCTGACCTCGCAAGCTTCGTGACCTCGACTTTAGCTGACTCAGCAGATCAGGGCGGCCCCACCGGGTCATTTGAGGAGTTGGTTTCTGCTCTGGCCAACAAGAACCTGCGTTACTTGGTGTCTAACTCCTTGGACCGTGACTTCGGCCCGAAGCTTGCCCGGCGGTTGGCCGAGAGGCCGGGTGTTCGAACCACTTTCGCGCAAGCGGTGCTGCCGAGGCGTAGGTCTTGGCAAGCCGAGTCGGCCCCAACTTGGACTCCCAAGCCTGAGCCGTGGCCGCTCTCAGTCCCGACTGCGGTCCGGCGACGCTGATGATGGTCGTTTAGACTGCGTCTTTGGCAGATACGGCTCAAGCCTGAGCCCATATTCGTTTGCCAAACAGACGCAAAGTGCCAGTGCGTCCCCGTCCCGCATCACGATGGTCATCGGTCGGCACTCGACGCCTTTCTTTGTCCGGCGCACCAGTGTTCCAGCTACGTGTGCCAGACCACCGAGCGACTGGAGACGGACATCGAAGTACTGTCGCGCGGAACCTGACAACTCGATGCTATAGCCCTCGCCATCCGCCTCGATGGGGCTTGGCACGCTAGAGGGTGCTTCGGCGTCCAGTTCTGCGTCTAGCGCCGCGCCATCGTTGAACATGGACCCGCCCCCTTCCTGAACCCCACTGAACTAGGGTCTCGGACAATCATCTGATCCAGATGCAGGACCAAGCAAGCTTCACGCAGCTTGATCGCTGTCGGACCTCTTCGCCACCCTCCGTGCCGCACACCCTCAAGGGCTCCGCGCGGCCAACTCGCGCGCCGCGCGCCTGTACTCCGCCACCGCGCGCACGACCTCCTTCCCGCCGCCGTTGGGCAGCGGCGTCGCCCAGCGCACGATGCCCTCGGTGACCTTCTGCGTCGCCGCCTTGACGTCCGTGACATGGCGCCGCCGCATATGGTCGAGTTCATGGTGGAACCCTGTGGGCCAGTTCCGAACCGCTGCCAGAGCACGGGCCAGCGCCTCGTGCGGCGGCACCTCGACATCGCCCATGTTCTCGAAGCCAAAGAAATACCGTCGCGGGCGCGGTGCCACCGCATCGAGCCCGAGGCGGACCAGGAACTCGACAATGTGGGCGGGCGCCATGTTCCGGAAGGGCGGCAGGGCACGGACGGCCGCTGCCTCCACTGAGAACTGCGGGTCACCCAGCAATCCTTGGACGCAGGCGGTGGCGTTCGCCTGCTCAGGCGTGACCGGCGCCGCCGGGATCCTCCTCAGGTCGCCGCCTTCCTTGCAGCCGCACCAGGCCACATCGTTGCCTTTCCACGTGATCGGGCCCCCGCATGCGAGGCATGTGTCCACGAGGACCTTGCGGTGGATGGGGCAAGCCGAAACGAAGGATAGATCCCAGACCGCAAGGTGCCGCCCATGCTCGGCCAAGCACTCGGGGCAGATCTTGCGACCCGTATTCACCTGGAAGTCGAGGGCGCTGCCAGGGAGCGAATGCCCCCAGAACAAGACGAGGGGTGAGTGCGGATTTCCGCGCCAAAGAGGCAGCAAGGACTCGAGAGGAATCCCGGCCTCCTCAGCCAGCCTCTCGACTGATTCGCGCGATGCCCGCGAGGCGAGGCCCGTGAACCCCAGTCGCTTGCTCAGGACGTTCGGCGTCTCCGTCCGCCGCCGCCGAGCGAGTCGAAAGACGTAGCTCTGAAGGCTCTCATCCGCGGCTGGCATGAGGCCGAGGCTGTGGGGGCGTGGCCTATCCCCTGGCGGCAGGCGCGGCTGTGGCGGAAGCGGCATGGGCTCGGACACTACAAGGACAGCACGCCTGCAGTCGATCGGGTACGGGGAGGATGCTGTGGTGCCTTGGGCGTGGTTGAGCTCCGTCTTCCATCCGCCTGCACGTGACGATAGGGTGCATCGGCCCCCACTGGGTCGGAGTGCCTGTGTTCAGCAAGCTCACCTACCCGAACGCCATCGGGTTGCTCTCCGCCGTCGCGGCGGCCCTCGCCATCTACCTCGCCCTCGTTGACAAGGTGGCCGCCGCCGCCACGATGGGCGGCCTCTTCCTGGTCATGGCGGTCGTTCACCAGCTGCCCCGCTTCAAATCCTTCAAGGCGTTCAGCGTCGAAGCCCAGCTTCAGGACCGCCTCGAGCGCGCCGATGAGCTCATCGAGCAGCTCCGGTCGCTGAGCCTGCTGGTCGCCAAGGCGGGCTATGCGAGCACGGGCATCTCGACGATGGCCTTCGGAGGTGTGCAAGGGAGCGGGGACAAGCTCACCAGGGACTTCGACGAGTTGCTAGGGCGCCTGAAGCTGTCCCGGGCCGAGCTCGCCGATGTGCGCCAGCCACTTGTTCGTGGCATCGGGTTCCGCCTCTGCGCGAACTTTCAGCAAGTAATCTCCTCGCTGCCGTACCATGAAGGACTGGTTCCTCGAAACATTGGCGAGATGATGACATCCGAGCATGCGCGGCTGTTGAGCATAGACAGCGGCGCCGACTTACGGACCATGCTCGCCATGTACCCGCCCGGCGGACTGTCCCAGGCCCAGCGGTCGGCAGCCGACCGCTACATTGATCGGCTCGTGTCACTCTACGAGGGCTGCCAAAAGGCAGGTGGCCCGACACCGGAGTTCATGGCCTTGGAGGCCCGGGCCCTGTCTGGCATAGACGCAGGCGAGGCCGCGCTGGCCATCTTCGAGGGAAGGGCATCGAGCGAGCTAGCCTGATGGCTCGGCCCGTCCGCAGGCGTCGTGATGAGCCGACTCATTCACTGCGGGGTGCGCACGCCCTGAACCGGCAACGGACAGGCGCCGACACAACACGAGCGTGACTCATCCTGCAGGATCCGCCTAGAAACGGGAAACCGTTGGCGCGAGAAGCATGGCATTCACCAGCGTTCCCAAAGGTACCCGCGACGGGGTTCATGGAAAGGCTTCGGTTGTCGAGGTGCGAGATGAGTTCGGGGCCTTCGTCGGGTACGAGGTTCGGCTGAATGGCGTCGCTGTGGGTGAAGGCGGCTGGTTCTCCGAGGAGGGTGAGCTTGGTGCCGCCCTGCTGGCGGCCCTCAACCTTGCGACGACGGGTACTGCTGAGGGTCCGGAGGAACCGGCGTCGGTGCCGGGGAGCCGTCGCAGCCCGTAGCCATGGCCTCGCGTGCGGATTTCCTCAAGCGGCAAAGCATCAGCCAATCCTGGTGGCTGCGGTCGAGCAGGGAGAGCGCGCCATGCTCAGCCTCGTGCGCCTCCGCACCTGGCAGCCAAGCAAGAGCCGTTGCCAAAGCGGCTCGAGCGCCCGCGTCATGAGCTGCCTGACCCAACGTCACCGGGTCGGACGCAAGGATACGCGCAAGGGGGACGTGGCGCATCGCAACCGCGCGAGCGAGGGCGTCGATGTGCGCCTCCTCCCAGTCCTTGTGGTGGTTGCTCAAGCCTCCAGGTTCGACGTGCGTTCCGGCTGTCATCGTGCGCTCCCTGTGTCCCACCGCGACCGACGCCAAACAGAGTGCGTCAGCGGGAAGGCGCTCATCGAGAATGCCGCGGCTTGGCCCGCTTGAGAGCCCGTCTGTGCATGGAGGGCAGGGCCTGCAGGTACTCGGCCGCGTCTGCACCGGACTGATAGGACGACCTCTACGTGGTCTGCGGCCAGGCACAGAAGTGCGTCCGCTGGCGGGACGACGCCGAGGCGCTGTTCCGCCACCTGCAGTCACGCGGGGGCAAGCGCCTGGCGCGCGCGGCCCCGAGTCGGTTCGAGCGGGGCGAGGTATCCGCCCTGCGGAAGCTGGAAGGCAGGCACCGAAGCTCCGAGCGCGAGTTCGCCGCCTTCATCGTGCAGCCGGGCCTGTTGCGGGCACTGGCCGAGGGCGAGCACCTGGAACTCCTGGCGGCGACGGAGACCTACTTTGGCGGAGACGTGGGGGCTGCCGCTGGGCGTCATAGCCAGCCAGTGATGGTCGTGGGTTCAGAGTAGCCTGCCGCCATTGACATGGCCCGCCGACCATCCCCCAGTTCCAGGTGCGCTCAGGTCTGGGCGTCTATCTTATTGGAGGTCGCTTCGGTGTTGCCTGTCGAAGGATACCCTGGAGGCTAGGTACTGACCTGCGACGCGATCTCTCTTGCCACGACACGTCGCAACCTGAAGCCGTGCAGGCGAGATGGTTGGGACATGCCGAGGGTGCTGTTGATCGAAGTCTCCTCGACCGAAGCTTTGCCGCTCGAAGAGTGTTGTGAGGCGGTTCAGCTCCCAGCAGTCATCGACGATGTCATGGCGGCCGCCCGCAACATGCTCTTGCTGGATGCCTCGCTGCGTCTCGAGCATCCCAAGCGGGTGAGCGATGGCTACGAAGTTCCGCTTGGTGCCCCCGGATGCGCCGCCTGGATTGCCGAGGTCGACGGCAGGACCGCAAAGTCGTGGCGCAAATTTTGGGACAGTATTGGCAAACAGCGCCCAGAGACCGGGGGCATCGCGCTCCGCCCAGATGACGAGCGCCTGTCGGAAGCGCTGAGCGAGTTAATGTCTGAAGTCTCGCCTGAGGAAATGCGTTCGTCCCTCCTGGGCTCCTTTTCCCACGCTTCTGACGGATGATCGTGTTGAGGGAGAGACGCAATGCATGACATCGAGATAGTCACCGTGCGCGCGGAAACCCACTGCGGGCCCCTCGACTTGGCCGTCCGTCGGGTTCGGCAGTCTTTGGGAGAGGCGGGCAGACTGGGCTTGATTGAACGCGCGCTTGAGGTCGGCGACTCTGACCTTGCCGTTCAGTACCTGAGGGATTGGGCCACTGTGCTCGAGGCAAGTCCGGATAACAGTATCATGGACCGCGTCCGGCTGGCCTCGATGAAACTACAAAAGCTCCTGACGCACGAGGTCGTCCATGGTCGTTTCAGCCTGCTCGACCGCACAGCGCCGGAAATCGTGAGGTATGAACAGGAAATGCGTTGGCGAGGATTGCAGTCACGGTACAGCCCTCACCTGGAAGGCGTGCGGGCGGAACCGCGTGCAATCTGTTCAACGGCCGCTGAATAGTTGGCGGCCGCATCTCGAAAGAGAATGCGGCCTTCTCCAGGCTTGCTCACATCGACAACGATGCACGGTTCGTTGGGTGCACCGGCTCCCAGCGAGTAGATTTCCACATCGTAAGGCACGTCCGTTGGATCGGCAGCAACTTCGACCGCGAGGTTCTCGGACTGATAGGTTTCAAGCGCGGCCTGCTTTTCATCCGCTTGGGAGTCCTGGCCGCTCGCACGAAGGTCCGCAATCTCATCCACCTTCGCGCCAATGTCAGTCTCGAACTTGACTACCGCTTCGTGCGCCTCGTCAATGGAGCCGCACTTACGTGCCAGAGGACGGCCAAAGGCAAACGGGATGTAGTGCCATCGACCCGAGATCCAGATTGCCTGCGCCGAGGAGTCCTCGGGAGGTACATTGTCGTAGTCGAGCCACCACGGTAGCTGCCGAGAGGCCATGTTCTTCCCCGAGCTAGGGCGCTTTCTTAATCCTCGGTGTCCGGTGCGACAACAGGCTGCTTCAATCCGGTTCCGGACCCATCCTCCACGAGTCCTTTCCTGAAGAACGCCTGCCGCCCACCGTCCACCCCCGGCCCGGTGACCGGCAGCACTCCCACCGCACGCAGGTCCGCCGCCAGCTTCCGCGGCGACGTGCCGCGCTCCCGCGCCAGTTCCGCGCCGGAGACGTACACCGCCCGGAAGCGGTTGAGCTCGGTGGCCGTGACGGCGCCGCCCTCGGTCCTGAGCAGGCCGCGCCGGATCAGGTGCGCCACCACCTCGCGCTTGAGGCCGAGCAACGAAGCGGTGGCGTAGGCGCTGAACGGACCCCGCTCGAGAGGGGCCGCCGCCCGACGCACGGCCGCCCGGTCGAACCGCAGGCGCTTGAGGCCGACCGCGGCATGGTCGTAGGCGGCCACTGGCAGGTGCCCCGCGAGCACCATGCCCACGAACTCGGGCAGCTTGACGCCGCGCCGCTGCAAGGCGCCCGCCGCCTCCTCGAAGCCAAGGAGTCCCGGCTCGAGGCCGGTGTCAGCCGGGGCGCCCGCCGCCATGCGACCCGGCAGCGCCTCGATGCTGGCGCGCCGGAACGCCCACCGGCCCCAGCCATCAGCGGCGGCCCGATGGACCGCCTCGAGAACGCCTGCCTCCGTCAGCCGCCGCACCCGCGCCCTGGATACGCCCAGGGTGGCTGAGGCTTCGTCCAGTGTCAGCGCGTCGCGTAGTTCGGCCGCCAATCCTTCCACCTCCGCGCGGTCGATCACCGCCGGTAGGCCGCGTCCGCCACCGTCGGGCATGGGCAGCAGGCCAGCCTCCGCCATGCGCTTGGTCGTCTCCACGGACCTGCCCACCATGAGCGCGACCTCCTTCAGGGCGACGCCGTCACCCTGGACGCCCAGCAGCAGCGAGCGGTGCATCCGGCGTCCGAGGACTGGGTCGGCGGCAAGGAATTGGCGGGTCGCCTCGGCCAGGGCGTCGCGGAACGGCCCGGCCTCCAGCATGGAGAGCCAGCCGTAATAGGCGCCCATGGTTTTGGTGGCTCCGAAGCGTCCGGCGCGGGCGGCCTCCTCGGCCCGCGTCGTCGCCAGGAAGCCATGCAGGGGTACGGGCCAGCCCTCGACCGCGCCCAGGCCAGCACCGACATCGCGGGCCACGGCTTCTGGCCTGGACGCGACCAGGGTCTCGATGCGTCTCTCCTTGCGCCAGCCGGTCAGGAACATGCCGGTGACCATGACCAGGCGCACGAGGTCGGCCGGTCCAACTGCCAACAGAGCAGGGGGTAGCCATGGGACCGTCTCGCCCGTGGCCAGCGCCAGCACGCGGGCGCTCGCCTCAGCCTCGTCTGAGGGGACTGGCGTTCCGGCGAGCGCCAGCAGGTCGGTCCCGCAGGCGCAGCGGGTGACGTCGGTTCCGTTCCACCCCAGGCCCCGGCATCTGGGTCTGTGACACCTGTCCACGAAGCGCAAGGCGTGGTGGGAGCAGGCGGTCACCAGGGCGCAGTCCCAGGCGGCACGCTGAATGGGCGCCGCGGCGAGACAGGCTGGGCAGGCGCGTCGCCGTGAGATGTCGATGAACTCGCGGTGGAGCTCACCGCCAAGGAAACGGTGGTGGGCGAGGCGGCCGGTAGGGCGGTAGGCGGCGGCTTCGAGGGCTGAGGAATCGGCGCCCGAGATGGTGGCAAGGGCGGACATGTCGTCGCCCGAAGCGGCCGAGCCGGGCTGGCGCAGGCCGACATGGATGGCGAGGCGGTCGGCGCCGGGGAAGCGGGCACGGCCCGCGAACCGCATCATGAAGCCTGGTATGCTCTCGCCCGGCACGATGCCCATGCCGAGCGAGAGTGGCTGTCTGCCCATGTGCTCAGGGCCGGAAGTTGTGGTGGCGGTCGCTGCGGCGGGTGCGTCCGCGCAGGCGGGTCTTCTCGGGTCCCGTGTCGATGGTAGGCCCGACTGCCTCGGGGAAGGCGGGGCGCTCTGCTGTCCACACCGCCGACTTGCCGTATGCCTTCACCAGGTGGGCGTAGGTAAGCCTGTCCGCCTTCCCGGACGCCATGTCGTAGATGGCTTCCGCGGCGGCGTTCTCGATGAGGGTCGCCATGTCGCCAAGATATCCCGATGCGGCGCGGCAAAGCGGATAGGCCACCTTGGCATCCGCAAGGCCGGACAGCGCGCCGAAGATGTTGTCCCTGAGGAACTCATCCCATTCCATCAACACGTCCTGCAGGAACTCGCGGCTTTCGGCGATGTCCCAGTCCAGCGGCAGGAGCTCGTGCCGGATGCTCGCCCGCCTTCGAAATTCCGGGTCGGCCTCCCTGAGTAGCAGGAGGGATGCCGTACCGGCGATGATCAGGGACGGCCCGCCCTTGGCGTTCACGATGTACCGGCAGAGACTGGCGATGCGCTTGATGGCAGCGGTGTCCTTGCCTTCGAGGCACTGGCTGAACTCGTCAGCGACGACGAGCCTGTTCCCCACTTCGCGACCTACTGCGACGATGTCCTCCTGGATGACGAGGCGCTTGCGGCCCCGACCCACGATGTGGTCGATGCTCTGGCCCGTCAGCGCGGCCAGCCAGACCTCGGCGACGTCCTTCTCGCTTCCATTCGGAACCTTGAAGTACAACACGTCCTTGCGGTCAGCGAATGCGCCATCCGGGCCAACGATGGCGCGTGGTTGGTCGGGGAACTGCCTGGTGTAGTCCAAGACGAGCTTAGACTTGCCGCTGCCTGAGCCGCCGACCAGGAGGAGGATGCCAGCCTCGCCCGACGACCCATGGTCGCGGTGGTGGAGGCGGCGGATGTCCCGCTGGATCTCGTCCGACTTGTCGGTCGGGAGGTAGAGCTCGCGGAACCCGCCCGAGAGCCTGGTGAGACGGTCGATTTCGTTCTGGTCCATGGTGCTCATTGCCCTTCGTCGCCGCGCATGCGCTTCGCCTGCCGCCGCGGACGTGCCGCGCGGCTCTCGTCGACCGTGTTCTCGGGATTGCTGGTCGCCGCCTGCGGCTCGCTGGCGTCTGGCTGCGGCTGCACGTCGCCGGTGTCGTCGCCGGACGGTTGGTTGCTGTTCATCGTCAGGAAGCGGACCAGGGCATTCCGCTGGCGCTTGGACAGTGACTTTCCGTCCGCCAGCAGCCGTGTGGCGTCCTCCACCAGCGCTGCCTTTGTGGCGCGCAGCTCGTCGGTGTCGTAGGTCCGCTCCAGACGCTTGTTGAACTTGAGGGTGATGTCGTGCTGGTGGAGGGTGAGGCCGACCATCAGGCGACGGTTGAAGGGTTCGACCTTTGCGATCGCACCCGTGAATGGGTTGACGACCCAGGCTTGCGACACATCGTGCTCGTCGAACAGGACCTGAACCTTTTGGCCCTTGCGGTAATTCGGGTTGGCGACGATCTGCCGGATGGCCTCGCCGTGCCACGTGAGACCCTGGGTGGTGACCCTTCCGCGCAGCGGCAGGCACATGTGCCGGTGGGTGAGCAGAACAGTCAGGTCGTGCTCGCTGCGGAGTGCCCGCAGCAGGCGCTTGTCCGTGTGCTCCTGCCAGCGGCGAAGGGGCACGTCGTCGATCCCGGTGTGCCACGACTTGGCGTAGACCATGGCGACCCAGGTCCAGAGGCGACGCACGAGGTCGGAGTACCGGATGATGGCATCCGGCTTCTCGGGGTCGTTATCCTCGCGGTGGCTGGGCGGGTTGGGTCCCGCAAGCGGCCGCTCCGCCTGTTCGCGGAAGTTCCGGATGAAGCGCTCGATGCACGCCTTGAGCTGCGGGTTCTCGCCCTCGGCGTAGTCCATGATCATGTCCAGGACCAGGGACGCGTTGCGCACATGGTCATTGTTCGTCGCCGCGGCCTGGTCGAAGAAGAACGACATCGGAACGCCGGTCGGGAACTCGTAGTCGAGGTTCGGCACGAGCTTCTTGAGGAAGCCCTTGGGCGTCATCGTCATACGCAGGACGCTGAACCCGATGCCGAGGGTCTCGCCCGCGAAATGGACGATCAGCGCGAGCGGCATGCGGGTGAAGTGGTCGTAGGCGATGGAGACCCAGGCGCCGCCCATGTCCAGGCCGCTCCGGTCGTCCAGCACCCTGATCCGCCGCAGGCGGAAGTGATCGACCTCGACACGCTCCAGCGGGAACGTCGTGACCACACCGTTGCCGATGGTGCGGACCTTGTCGAACTCCTTCTTGCCCTTGCGACGGCGGAGGGCGACGTGCTGGTCAACCTCCTCGCGGATGTAGCGGGCCACCTGGCTCTCGCTGGGACACCAGAGCTGGTTGTCCGGGTTCGCCTTGTTCCAGTTCGTCACACGGTCGTTGAGCGCGCTCCAGACCTTCGACTTGCGGTTCTCCTGCCGCGTGAGCCAGATTACGGTGATGGTCTCGATCAGCCACTGCTCGACCATGGCGGGCATCTTGCGCCCGCGTGGGCCCTGCCTGTCGAAACGGGGCGCGAGGGCGCGGATGTCCCCGGCCGCCTGCTTCAGCGTGGTCAGCCAGCCGTAGAACGTACTGACGCCCGGGGCCTTCTGCCCGGTCGCCTCCGCGACCTGCTTCAGGAAGGCGAGGAGGGTTGCCTTGGAGACGCGACCGCCGAGGTCGATGCGCTCGGCGACGGGGAGGTCCGGCATCCTCTCGCGGTAGAAGCGCTCCGGGTCGCGGTACGCCTCCACGAAAACGGCGCTCCACTGGACCTTGGCCTTCATTGAGCTCGGCAAGCCGTCGAGCGGGACACGGAGCACTTCCCGGATGCGCTCCGGCAGGTCCGCGTCAGGTGAATCGACGACCCAGCTCTCTCCGCGCCAGCACTCCTCCTGCCAGGCGATGGAGTTGACGACGGCGGTCTCGTCGGTTTTGACGTTCTCCAGGTGGATCAGGCCGCTCTTGAACAGCTTCACGCGCCAGACGCTGCCCTGGCGGTGGATGTATGTGCCGCGGACGAGGCGTCGCCGGTCCAGCGGCTTCGGGACCGTTGGCTGGCGCAGGCTGCCGTTTTGCCAGTGGAGGATCCAGGAGGCGAGGCCCCAGGTCAGGAGCTCGCCGGTCATCAGGTTCCGCAGATCGAGTCCATCGTTGTCGAGGCGCTCGACCTTCCACGGATGGCCGTCCCAGCGGACGATCTGGCCCAGTCGGGGCAGGTACCGGTTGCTCATGTGCGCCACCCCTTGGTGCGGCAGGCGAGCACGGGATTGTCCGGCCCAAGCCCGGCCGAGACGTCGGCCACCACGAACCCGTTGGCGACCATGGACAGCAGCTGCTGCCAGGTGGCGAAGCCATCCAGTAGCCGGTGCAACTCCCCGAGGGTGGCAGGTGCGTGACGCTCGGCCACGGTCGACACCGTGAAGGGCAGGGAGTCCGGCCACTGCCAGTATCGGTAGTAGAAAAGGTCCTTGGCGCCGGGCAGCGCGGCGTCCTCGGTGACTTCGTCGCGGTTCAGGTGAACGAAGCCCAGACCCTGGCGCTCGCAGGCCCCGCGCATGGCGGCGAGGCGCTTCTTGCGGCGCGCGTCCGGCTTGGCCAGCGGGTGGAGGATGGTCAGCGCATAGGAGCGCGTCTCCTCATGCACGATGAAGTCGGGGATGAATTTGAAGTCCTTGCCTTCCCAGTGGACTTCGATGGCCTCGGCTGTGGAGGTCCAGCCCAGCACCTCGTGCCGGGCGTCCAAGAGGAACGCTGCGTCGCGATGGTGATAATTCCGCAGCCGTTCGTAGCGCTGCGCGCCCTTCGCAGGCGGGTAGTAGGTCGGGACCTGTGCCCGGGTCTTGGGCTGGTCCTGTTCCTCTTCGTCCGGCTCCTCGCCCTTCTCTTGCTTGCTGGCAGTCTTGTCCTTGGCCTTCGCCTTGGGGGGCTTGGCCGAAAAGTGGGGGTTCCAGTTGCCGTGCGTCGGCACTGCCCCCAATGCGAACTTGCGCATCGTAGCTTCCAATCCTTCGAGCGTTCGGGATGCCGCTGGTGGGCGGCGTCAGACGGCGCGGGAGCGACGTCTCAGGGCGGTGAGGCCGAACGCGGCCCGGAAGGCGGGAAGGAGACGGCGTGCGCGGCCACACGGCGCGCGGTGCGCCCATGCGGGCGCAAAGGATTTGTGCTGGGGCATGATGTGCTCCGCGGTGAGGCCAGAAAAGCTGCAGGCGGGCACGGCAACATCGGCGCCGTGCCGCAAATCCTCAGTCTCTGGCTCTTCGCATGGCGGAGGTCATGGCTGCAGGTACGCGCGATCCCGGTGTTGGTTGCATCGCCGCTTCGGGCTTCGTCCCCCTGCCCGGGATGCGGTCCTTGAAGCGGGTCCGTCATGGCCGCACCCTCCGGAGGCGGCGACCGGCGCCGCGCGGTCGGCAATCCTTCGTGGCCGCCTCGGACGCCGAGACCAGGGCCTCGATCTCGGCGCCCGGCACTGTCTCCTTGGCGACCAGCAGGTCCGCCAGGCGGCAGATGGCCAAGCCGTGGCGCCGGACCACCGACCGCGTCTCGGCGTAGGCCGCATCCAGCATCTCGCCGACCCTGCGCGCGACGTCCGGCCGCGCCGCGAGCAGGGCGGGGACACCGGCCGCGTCCGGCAAGCCTCGCCAGACCAGGGCGCCGCCGCCCTTGTCGAGGCCGAGCGCGGTCACCGCCGCTGTCGCGAGGCGCGTCGCCGTGGCGAGGTCGCTCTCGGCGCCGCCGCCGCTCCCGGCAGAAGCCTCGCCGAGCAGCTCCTCCTCGGCCGCCCGGCCCGCCAGCGCCTCGCGCAGCAATGTTGACAGGGCCGCGCGGGTGACCGTGGTCTGGCCATCGGCGGGCTCCGTCCAGAGCACCCGGCCCGCGCGGTCGCCCTGCGCCAGCACGCTGGCCGAGATCAGGGCACCCGGCCTCCCCAGCGCCGCGACCACGGCGTGCCCGGCCTCGTGGATGGCGACGCGGCGCAGCACCTCCGGGGCCGGGCGCGACCCGTTGCCGCGCAGTTCCGCCTCCAGGTCGGCCAGGGTCGCCTCCCGCCGGTCGTGCCGCGCCCGCCGCCGCATTCCACGGACCCAGCGCTCGGCCTCGGCGCCGGTGGACCCGAGGCCCAGCAGCGCAAGGCGCGACAGGTCGGCGCCGGGCAGGTCGCCGCCGAGGTGGTGGCGCAGGATGGCGGCCAGCGCCGCCTGGTCCGGCAGCGGCACCCCGATTAGGCGCTCCAGGCGGCCCGGCCGCAGGATGGCCGGGTCGATGCGGCTGGCGTCGTTGCAGCAACCCAGGACGACGACGCCCTCGCGCGTGGCGGCGCCGTCCAGTTCCTCGAGGAAGGCGTTGACCACCTGTACCGAGTAGTCGCGGTCGTGGTGGCGGAAGGTGGTGCGGTTGCCGAAGCTGTCGATCTCGTCCACGAGCAGGATGCAGGGCGCCGCCTTGCGCGCCGCCTCAAAGGTCCCGCGCATGGCGCCGAGGGTCGTGCCGAGGTGGCCGTCCTTGGCGCCCTGCCACTGGCCCAGCGAGCCGGTCACCAGCGGCACCCCGCACTGCGCCGCCAGCGCCCTGGCGAAGGTCGTCTTGCCAGTGCCGGTGGGACCGACCAGCACGGCGCCGCGGTCCACGTCGTTCCAGGTCAGCGCGCCTCTGGCGTAGTCGGCGAGGTCGCGCGCCACGTCCTTGCCCCAGCGCGTTGCCTCCTCCATCCCGTGCAGACCGTCGAGCGTCAGCGGGCGGACGGAGAGCCGCTGAGACGCCAACTCCGCCAGCCGCCGGAGGTAGTCGTCGGCGTCCTGGTGGGGCAGCCGGGCCAGCCACAGGTCACCGACGGTGACCAGCCGCGCCACCTCCGGCGGTACGGACGCGGTGACCGGCGCGGCGCCCGTCAACATGGTCGCCGCCTCGGCCAGCGCGGCCGGATCCAGCGGGCCGACGGCCACCGTCGCCGTGGCGGCTCGCAGCAGGTCCGATGGCAGGCAGCGGGCGGGCGCCGGGCTGAAGCCGTAGACCGGGCGCCCGCTGGCGACCATGGTGCGGACGGCGCCGTTGCCGTCCTCGGGGCGGTGCCAGCGGTCGGAGCCGTCCCGGCGGAACTCGGCCCAGCTCGGCTCAATCTTGCTGATCCGCCGATAGGGCCGATCCTGCGCGTCGTCGCCGTCGAACGGTACCTCGTCCGTGCCCTGGATCAGCATGCGCCAGGTCTCGGCGACGGGAACGACCCACTCGGCGTCCGGCACCTCGACCACGAGGACCGCGCCCGGCTCCCGCGCCCTGCCGTGCAGGGTGGGGTCGGCCTCAAGCAGTCGCCGGATCATGGCGTGGGCTGCGGCCTCGGCGGGGTCCTCCAGGCGCACCCGCGAGGGCCGGTGCGCGGGCGGCGGCTGCGGCTTCCGCGCCTGCGGCGGGATGGGGCCGAGATGGAACGGCTCGTGGCCGATCTCCTCCTCGACGGCTTCGGCCAGACCTTCGATGGCGAGGTCCAGCGCGTCGCCGGTCAGGGCGGCGGCGCCACCCATGCTGCCGGGCGGTAGGGCAGGTGAGGGGGTGGATGCGGAGGTGTTGGGGATGGGGTTCGGCATGGTGTCACCGCAGGCCCAGGGAGCAGGTCCGGTCGGCGGGCGGCGGCACGATCGGCATGGGCGCGCGCGGGGCGCCGAGGCGATAGAGGCGGTTCAACGTACGCGCCCAGCCCACGGTCGGCGCGAATGCCCAGAGGTCGGAGGTGCGGCAGAAGGGGCCGTCCAGCAGCGGATGGCCGGTGACGGCGCCGACGAGGCACATGACTGGGCGCGAGGTCACGGCCCAGCCCTCCAGCAGCGGCGCCTCCGACAGCTCCGCCGCCGACGGCATCCCGACGGCGGCCAGGCGCCGCAGGTCGGCGGCCAGCGTTTCCAGCCTGCTGGCTTCCGCCTCGACGTCGCCGCGCACGGTTCCTCGTTCACCGATGATGAGCATGGTGCCTCCTGTTCCTGATGGGTGGAAGTTCGGGTGTTGGTGGCGGCCCGCGCGCGCGGCCGCCGGGCGTCCTATGCGGGCGCGGGAATGACGACCCAGTGCCCGTTCCCGCATTCGCCGATGTGCTCCGCCGGGCCAGGCGGGCCCGGTTCAGTCGCCTCGGAGAAGGGAGCGGCGGTCGTCATGCCAAGAACAGAAGCGGAACATTCGGCCCGGTGCAATAGGCATGCGTCGGTGTGATCTGCCAGCAGAGGAGGCATCACAGGCTGCCTTGAGACGGGGTGACAATCCCTCCCGCAAGCAGATCTACTGCCATGAATCCTTTCGGTTTTCCTTGCAACATTCATGGCGTCGCGGGCCGATGCGACACGTTCGGTGTTGCTGGCCGCCGATGGCCATGCCCGAAATCTCGTAGGATCAGATACCTAGTAGAGGGTGCCGAGTACGCCAATCCGGAGACCGTGTGTCGACCGAGCGCTGAACTGCAAGGTTGAATATGGTGCCGACCAAGATGCGGCCAGGCACCCACTGTCATCCCGACCCGGCATATCGCTCCGCGGATCGTGAACATGGCGTCAGAGAGCTACGACCTCGAGCCCGGGGTAGCGCTGGGTTCGACGACGCTCAGTTCACACAGAGGGCGGGGTCAGGATTGAGTTGTCACTTCAGTCGTCAACTCGTGTAAGTTGCGGCGGAGGAGAGCTGAGATGGCAACATGGCAAGCCGCCGAGGCGCGGCACCGGTTCAGCGAGGTGGTCGATTCGGCGGTCGCGGGCGAGCCGCAGGTCGTTCGGCGCCGAGATGGGCGGGAGGTGGTCGTCGTCTCGAAGGAGTACTTCGAGCGGACCCGGCCGAACCTGAAGACGTTCCTGCTGACCCAGGGCTACGCCGCTGAGGAAGAAGACGAGTTCGACCGCGCGATGAAGGACATCCGCGCCGAGGGGGGTGCCTTCTTCGGGCCGCGCAAAGTCGATATCTGATGCGCTACGTTCTCGACACGAACATCCTCAGCCCCTTCCGAAAGAAGAAGCGGCCGCCCTCATTGACGAGGTGGGTGGCTGCCATCGGCTGGCAGGACCTTGCGACAACGGTCGTGACCATCGCCGAAATCCAGTGTGGTGCGGAGCGGGCGCGCAAGAACGGCGCTGTGGACGTGGCCGCGGACATAGACGGGTGGCTCGACCAGATGCTGGCGGATGGCGGCTTGCAGATCCTGCCCATGGGCATCCACGCCGCGCGGTTGCTCGGCAAGATGTATGAGACGCCATCGCTGCGTGACTTCACCGTCGCCGATCCGCAGGCCAAGAACGCCGCCACGGGAGCCGACTTGGCCGTCGCGGCCATCGCGATCGCCGAGGGCGGAGTGGTTGTGACGGACAACGTCGCCCATTTCGTGAGGATCCACAACGAGTTCCAGCTGCCGGGACTGTTCAATCCCCTCGACGGCGAGTGGCACGTTCGACCGTTGGATAACCTGACGCTCTCCTGAGCCGACGCGGACCGGCCCCGACGAGATGGTGGGGTGGCACCGTGGCGCGTGGTTCAGGAGAGCGGCGGAGGGCAGCCTGTCGCCCTCCGGAGCGCGGCGAGCGCCCACATACAATCCCGCCGTAGCGCGGTGGCCTGCTTGCTGCGCCGCGGCCCCAGAATGCGTGGCCATATCCTCCACGGTGGCTGGCCCGGCGAGCGCGAGCGCGACGTTAACGCGCTGGTGGGCAGCCTGGGCAGATACGCGGCGGCGCGATCAGCCATTCCCCCACGACAGCCCATGCTAGTCAGGGCATCGGCGGTAGCAGGCGCGGCGCCGGTCTCAGCCCCGGTGCAGGCGTCTGTCAATGGCCCGCCGACGCATCAGCCAGCTTACGGTTGACCCTGCGCAGATCTGGATTGGACTCGGGGTACGCCGCATCTGGGAGAGCTGGCACGAGGCCCACGTGAGGAGCACGATACAGCCGCCAGTGCATCGATGCCGACGCGCGGCATGACTGTTCGCGCGGCATGACTGTTCCGGCTGGTTGACGAGAATCACCGCATCAGCGACCATCGCGAAGCGTCAGGTCCCGCCGCTGTTGCGCCGCATGGCACCACCGCATGTCGCACCTGCCACCTTTGGAGCCGTGTGTTTCATCTCGGAGTTCAGTGTGCTCAAGGGTGCCACCATAGAAACTGACCTCGCGCCTGGTCAGTCGTGACCATCACCCCCGATATCAGTGCCGCGCGCCACCGGGATGCTGCCCGAGTGCTGCTCATCATCGACAAGGCGGGTAAGCCACCGAGGGCGGCGTCCACGCCCGACTGTGTGAAGGTGCTGGAAGCCGAGAAGCGCCTTCAGGCACTCGACTTCTGGGTACGGTATCCGGACTACCTCGCGCACGAGTTCCTCAACCGCTACGAGACGGGTGGTAAGCAGGACCAGCGCCTGCTGCAGGTCGCGTCCGAGATCATGGACGGCCCGGAGCCCGAGCTCCGGCGCCTGTACATGCTGCGCTACCTGTTCGGGGCCTTCCAGGTTGTTGACGATGCCCTTGCGCGCCTCGTCTCACACGGCTTGGTCAAGCGACACCGGCTCCTCACGCCGGATGGCGGGAAGATCCGGAAGACGTCCTACCACCTCACCGAGGCAGGTCAGCGGGCGGCGCTCGGCATGGCCGCCCAGGCACCCCTGAACTGGTACGCCCGCCGCGCCGAGCTGGCCGCTGAGATCGCCGGTGACGACAGCGGCGACAAGCTGAAGAGGCGCCAGTACACGGTGGATGCCTACGGGCTGCAGAGGTGGGGGCGGGTCATCCCGCCCATCGACACGGAAGTGAGAGAGCGTCTACGGCGCCTGGAGGAAGCGTGAGCGATTTACCCTTCGCGGATGCGGTGGCCGCGCGCGCCTCGGTGGACGTCGAACGCGCGGTCGAGGTGCTCGACAAGTACCGGGTGACGGCAGCGCCGCAGCCTCCCGTCGCCAGGGAGCTCCGGGTCCGCCGCATCCGCTTCTCGGGCACGAAGATGCTGACGGAGACGGCGCCGACCCCTTTCGCGTTCGATTGGGAAGTCGACAGTGCCGGTTTGTGGATGCTGGCCAGCGGCGACAACCTGGTCGGCAAATCCACGGTGCTGCAGGTGGCCCTCTGGGCTTTGCGGGGACGTCCCAAGTACCTGACCGCCACCGCGCGCGGCTGGATCGAGTCCGTCGCCGTCTCCTTCCTGGCGGGCGGCAAGGTCATCGACGTCGCCTTCAGCAATTCAGACGGCGCAGTGTCAGGTACCGTGACGCTGACGACTGGCGGGAAGCCAGAGATGCTGCGGTTCGAGAACGAGGGGCAATTTGCCCGCGTGATGCAGGACGTGATGCTCGAAGCGCTCGCCCTCGAGCCCGTTCCGGCATCGCGCGCCACCGCCAGCGGCCGCGTGGAATCCCACGACGATGGCTGGCTCGCCTACACGGGTGCCTTCCTGAGCGACTCCCGCAGCAATGCGATCATCGGCGAGGCCACGCCCGGCACCGACCTGACGCAGCGCCTGCTCCAGGTCTACCTGGGCTTGCCGTGGGTGACGACCCTCTTCCAGGCACGGGCGAAGGCCAGGCAGGTCGCGGCGGAGGGCGAGCTCCGGCGAAAGCGGTTCCCCGCCCTCGGCGGTCGGTCGCTGGATGAACTCGAGGAGCAGCTTGCCGGGGTGCGGCGCCAGATCTCGGACGAGGCGTTGAGGAGCACCGCGGCGAAGCTCCTGGTAGAGGCCCAGGCCGAGTTCGATCGCCATCTGGAAGGGCTGCGGAGAGCACGAACCGCCAGGGACGATGCGGAAGAGGAGGCACGGGGCGCCGAAGCACTGTCGGTGATGGCGCAGCGCACGGTGAATGCCCTGCGCGAGGACCACGAAGCCGCGCGGTTCATCCGTCGCCTGGCGCCGACGTGTTGCCCACGCTGCGACAAGCCGATTTCGCAGGCCCGCCTGGAGGCGGAAATGTCCGAGCGGAGGTGCTCGATTTGCACAGAGGACCTGCCCGAGCGGCCCGACGAGGAGGCTAACGCTATCATCGCCGAGGCGGCCGACCGGGCGGAGCAACTCAAGGCCGGGGTGCGGGACACCAGGAAGGCTGCCAAGGCCAAGGCTTCCGAGTTCGAGCAAGCGCAGGCGTGGCTGGATGATGCTGGCCTCAGGCTTCAGGCCGCGACGGGTCTCGGCACTGCGGCGGACCTCCAGGTGCTCACCCGTCAGGAGGCGCGTTTGGAGGGCGTCCTCGAGGTCGCGCGCACGCTCGCCGCGTCTGACGGGGTGAGCCAAGAGGAGGTGAGCGTCCTGGAGGCGGCCGAGCAGGAGGCCAGCGGACGCGTGCAGGCCGCGGCCGACAGGGTTCTCGACGCGGTCTCGGACGAGATGAAGCGCATGGTGACCAAGCTGGGCATGGGAGACGTCGGGAGCATCAGGCTCAAGCGGAACGCGCATGTCGATGTCGAGCAGTCTGGCAAAGTCATAGGCTGGAAGGACATCGCGTCCGGTGAGCAACTCCGCCTCAGGTTGGCCGCCGTCGTGGCGCTTGTGCGCTGCGCAGCCCGCGAGGGCTTCGGGCGCCACCCAGGCCTACTGCTCATCGACTCGCCCGGCAACGAGGAGATGAACAAGGGCCGCGTCTCCGATTTCCTTGCCGAGGTTGCGGCTTTGGTCGGCGAGACCCCCGAAGTCCAAGTCATCATTGCGATGGAGGGGATCGAGAAGGCCGAGGGGGTGGTGCCCCCTGAGCGCCTGAAGACGCCGTCGCAAGGCAAATACATGTGGTAGGACGCGTGCCAGGAGCGGGATCAGAGTCTAGAATCGGGCCATGAGCGACAGTTCGCCAGCGTTGGGAGGGGTTGAGGCTGCTGTTCGCGTCGCCCTGGCGCGCGGCGAACGGCCGTGCCTCGAGGATCTCGGGGGAGAGGAGGCTGTCGTCCGGGAGACGGTGTCGCTCTCGACCTCACGCGACTTCGACGTTGTGTTCCAGGCGCTGGTGGCGGCGTGGGCGGACCTGCGGGACCGGCGTGCCGCGCTGGACTTCCTCCAGCTCGGCCTGCGTAGCAACCCCCACCAGGAATCCTTGGCGTCCGCGCTTGATGCGCTGCCGGGCCTCCCGGCGGCCGACCTGCGGCCGGTGATTCGCGCCTCGGAGATCAGGGTCCGGGATGCCGCGACCCCGCCGATGGCCCGAATGGAGTTTGCCAAGGCGTTGTTGCGGCTTGCCCTGGACGACGCGCACTGGGGCGCGTCAGCGGTTTCGGCGATCCTGTCGCTCGACGACATCAGGGACGAGTACGCGGGCCCGCGGATATGCCGCCTGGCGGCCGTGGCCTACGAACGGTTCCGTGATCATGGCCTCCTTGCGATGCTCGAGGAATTCAGCCACCAACTGGACACCGGCGCCCAGGCATCGGCCGAGCGTGGCCTCGTCGGGTTCATGGAGGCACTGGATGGCCCAGACCTGCCCGCCATCGCCACCAAGCTGAAGGCGGCGCAGGAATGGCTGGAGAAGGCCGTGGATTGGGATGGAGACCAGCGCGACGCTCAGGTCTACCTTCTGCTCGTCCGCATGCTCGTGCCGTTGGCGGAGGGACGTGCCATCGCTGATCCAGCGGTCGCGGAGCGACTGCGGGAGGAGGTGGTCGGACACCACATGTGGGATGAGCCCGCCGCGGGGGACGAGTGGTTGCGGCAAGGGCGCGGAAGCGAGCTGGAGTGGCTTCCGCTGACCGACAGGCTCCTGTCGCTTTCGCGGGACCTGACGCAACCGAGCTGGTTCGATGTCGCGGAAACGCTGACGGACGTCCTCGCCGTCTACACGAACACCCGTGCCGTTCGCCCGGGACCCGAGCGCGTGGTCGGACCAGCGATCGAGGCCGCCTTCATCCGGGAGCGGGGATTGCTGGCGCACCTGAACCAATGGCTCGAGCGCGCGGAGCGCAAGCATCTGGATGCCCGGGAGGCCAGGGTGCTGCGGGAGAACATACAGCGGAGGCTGGATGATCCGCCGGGAAAAGGCCGGGGGACGCTTCGGACCGGCAGGCAAGCCTCCCCTCGGATCTAACTGTCGGTCTCCGCGACGAGTCAGCCAGTGAGGTCCTCCGCGCGGGCGGCGACTACTATGCCCGCGTGCAGCTGAACCCAACCGCTACCAGGGTCTTCGAGTGGTTGGTCGCGGATCTGGAGCGCTCCGGCAACCGCGACTACCACGGTGCCTATGCCTCGCACTTCAACTGGCTTGTCCTCCTCCTGTGCCGCTTCGTCCAGACAAGGACGGATGCCCTCGGGAGCAAGTACCCGTACCTGGCGCGCATTCAGAGGGGCGCGTCGCCGCCGCTCGAGGCCGCCCTGCAGGGGGATCTGGAGGAGTTCCTCAACGGGTTCGGCATGCCGCAGGCCGAGCGCTCCGGCGTCACGGCGGGCCGTGCCGACCTTTACCTCCCTCAGCCGTGGCGTCGGCCCTTCCGCTTTGTGGTCGAGGTGAAGAGGCATCTGACCGCCTGGGACGACGACGTCTGCGACCCGTTCCTGCGCCAGACCACCGCCTACCAGCAAACCGACCTGAAGCTTGGTGTCCTCGCGGTTCTTGATCTGTCGGACCGTCCGTCCGGCGTGCCGGACTTCGAGGAGTGCTTCTGGGTGGCCGTTCGGCGCGTAAGCGGGCGCGACATCCGGCACGCCGTCGTGGTCAGGGTGCCAGGCAACAAGCGCACGCCATCGGACCATGCCGAGCCGTGAGGGCTTGGGCCTCCGTCTGCCTCCTTGCCGTCCCGGTCACCAGCCACGTTCGTAGCGTGGGCCATGACCTTGCTGGTGCCGCCACGCCCGGCGTTGCTCGCGTTCCTGCTCGATGCGCCAAGCCTCGCGCCGCGCGGCCTCGGCGATCCGGGCTTCGTCCCGTTCGCGGCGCCACTCGCGCCACTGCTGGCGCCGCTCCCAGTTGCCGTCGTACGGCCGCTGGTCCCAGTACTGCACGGTCTGCGCCACCGCTGGCGGGGCAGCCAGGGTGCTGGCAGCCGAAGCCGCGGACGCGTTGGGCGACGCCAGCGTGACCAGGCTCGCTGTCATTGCGGCTGCTGCCGCCAATACGATCCGACGCATCTGAACCTCCGGGGTGGGAACCTCGAGGCTGGCAAAGTCGCAGGACAGCTTGTCGGCTGTTGGGCTGAACGATGGCCGCCGCGAGGCAACCAAAGCCATCGCGGGGGCCGACCTGCTCGTCCGGCGGGGCTCCAAGCCAGCAAGTTGATGCTAAGCTGCCGCCTTCCTGAACCTCACCGGGGCCATGGACGGACCAGCCAGCTGCCACCTTTCCACCCCGCCGCCCCCGGACGGGGACGGCACCAAGCTCCCCTACGGCTTGGCCGAGGACGGCCGCTTGGCGCATGTGTCGGAGGTGGCCTCGGGGTTGGGGTGCCGGTGCCGCTGCCCCGGCTGCGGCGAGCGGCTGGTGGCCCGCAAGGGTGCCATCAAGGTTCACCACTTCGCCCACCACGTGGACCGCGCCTGCGTCGGCGCCTGGGAGACCACCCTGCACCGGCTGGCCAAGGAGATCGTGCTGGAGGCGCGCGACATCCTCCTGCCGGACGCAGTGGCCGAGGTCGACGGCCTGCGCCAGGACGTCGCCTTCGCCACCGTCTTCCCCTACGAGGCGGCGGAGGCCGAGGTCGACATGGGTGGCCTGCGACCTGACGCGGTCATCCGCGGCCGGGGCAGGGAGCTGCTCCTCGAGTTCCACGTCCGCCATCCCTGCGGCTCCGAGAAGCTGGCCCTCCTGCGGGAGCGGAACCTGCCCGCGGTCGAGATCGACCTCTCCCGTGTTCCCCGGCACGCGTCTCGTGCCGAGCACGCCGAGCTGGTCCTGCGCGGGGCGCCCCGCCACTGGCTGCACAACGCCAAGGTCGCCGCCGAGGAGGCGCGCCTGGGGCGCATCGCGGCAGAGCGGGCGGCGGTCGAGAGGCGCCGTTTGCACCGGCTCCATGGCCGCATCGCCGACGAGGTTGCGGGCGCATGGATCGAACCAGCGATGCCTGGCCATTCCAGCTGGCGGATCAGGGCCGTGGACGCCGGTTTCGGAGGGTTCGTCGGCCGCAGCGTTCCAGGGGCCGAGTGCTTCTCGGTGGTGGCCGAGACGTGGCAGGCGGCCTTCCTGGACCATGTCGCGATCAGCGCCGCGGGCCACCTGGTGACGGGCGACGCCGCACTCCGAACCCTCCAGAAGCGGCAGATGCTCAAGAAGCCATTCCAGATCCGGCGGAACTGGGAGCCGGAGCTGGTCGCGCACATCCAGGAGCGCGTGCCGGGCTTCCGCCCGCCCCACGAGGTCGTCGCCGACTACGCCGACTGGCTGGCGGAGTGCGGCCTGCTGATGCGCGTCCGCGAGGGCTGGGTGGCCGCTCAGACCGTCGGGTGGGAAGCCAGGCAGCGGATGGAGGCGGCGAGTGAGGCGAGGCGCCGCGAAGGTGAACTCCAGGACAAGCTGGGCAGCCTGCTGCAGGCGGCCGGGCTGCCCTGGGCCGACATGGCAGGTTGGCTGGAGAGGGTTGTCCCCGAGTTCGGGGTGGCGCCTCGTGTGCTGGCCGAGGAGGGCGGCGAAGGCTTCGGGCGCCTCATACAAAGGCTCGATGAGCTCGAGAGGATGGTCCAGCCGCACGCCAGCCCGTACGAGGGCGGCTTGCTGGGCCTGCCGCTGGATGCGGTGCGGCTAAGGCGCCGGGACGAGGCGCGTGCCCGGCAGGAGGCCGCACGCCTCGAGCGCGAGGAGTTCGCGCGGCAGGCTGCGGAACGCCGCCGCAAGGAGGCGGCGGATTTCGTGGCCACCCTGATGCTGGACGCCGTCGCCTTGATGGGCGAGGACGAAGGGGCGGCCTGGGTCAGGGAAGCGGTTCGCGCCGCGACTGGGCTGCCCCTCGACGAGGGCCGGTTCGCGCTGGACTGGCAGGCGAGGAACCGCATCAGCGAGGCGATGGCGGGCGAGCGGGACCGCATCATGGCGGTCCGCGAAGCCGAGAGGCGCCGCCTCGACAAGGAGGCGGAGGCCGCCGCCGCCGTGGCACGTTGGCGGAGCAGCCTCGAGGCCGAGGTGGTGGCCCGCTTCCCCGGCCAGTCGGACTGGGCGCAGATGTGGCTGCGCGGCAAGCACCCCGCGCTGGGTCGGTCACCCTGGGAACAGTGCGTCGACGAGCGGACGCTCGAACGCTGCAGACGCTTGCTAGACGCGGCGCGGCCCAAGGGCAGGCGGCGGTAGGCTGTCAACATGGGCTCCCGCAAGCAGGCGGCAGTGGTTGCTCGGCGCGTGATCGGAAGCACCAGTGCAGGACGCCCGCTGTCGTCGGTGGGCTGACAGGCTTGTGGCGCAAGGGAGCCGTGATCAATCATCGGATGGGCTTACCCAGACGATCAGGAGGCTTCCATGGGCGGTAGCGCGGAACATGCGATGGCTTCGATAGTCGGTGAGCTTTCCCGCTCCGCGTCGGCGCGGCGGTGGGGCTATCTGCACCTGAACGAAGCAAGCTTGCTCGACGCCATCGCCCTGGCGGAGGAGCGAGGGGCGTGGGCCGCCGTCCGGCGTTACCTCGGCTGCAAGGAAGCGCTCCATCTCGACGCCTCTGCCGAACCTTCGCTGGCAGCCCACATGCGTGAACTCCGGGCCCGCTTGGCGGAAGCAGAGGCTTACGAGGCCGTCCACGGGCAGGGGAGCCTTCGCAAGCCCGACCATCCGTTCAACATACGCATGGACGCGATGATGCGCAGGCTTCGGGAGAGTCAAAGGCGGGTCAGCTCCGAAAGCTAGCGAGGTCTACCCGGCCGACGAAGGTGACTGGTTGAAGCACGTGGCCGGACGGGTGCCGCAGCACCGCTTGGCCGGTGACGCGCACGATGCCGCCGCCCCGCTCGTAGACGAACGCGCATTGGCCGTCCTCGCCGCGCGCCAGCTCCAGCATCCACGATCCGTCTGGACCCTGCACCACCGGCGGCTTCCCCTCCGGCCGCTCCAGCGGGGCGGAAGCGTGGTTCTTGAAGGTCGTATCCTTGCCGGACATGCGTGATCCTTCTGCATCCACGCACCGCATCCTTGTGGTCTCCGATTTCGCCTCGCGGGCGTGCGGAGGCGAAGGTGGCGCCCCCGCGATCGCCGGTCCAATCACGCGTTCGGCGCCGCTTGGCGAAACGGGCCGCCGGAGAGGTGCCACGGCCACGCGGCGGCAAGCTCCGCCGGGCGTCAATCCTTCGAGGGTGCCTTGCTGCCGAATGCTTCCGTGACAACACGTACCATCATCTCAACGACCTCCGACCGGCTGCCCAGCCCGTTGTGGCGGGCCAGCGCGTCCAGCCACCCGGCGGTCTCGGCGTCGATGCGGATCGTGCGGAAGCCCCTCTCCCTGCGCACCTCGTCACGTAGCTTCGCGAGCAATCGCGCCCGTGTGGCCCAGGCGAATTCCTCGGTCACCAGCAAGTCGGGCGAGTACGGATCCAGCACGTGCCGCGCCAGCCAGTCCGCCTGCGCGACGCTCCGGGCTCCGCGCCAACCTGCGCGGCGCTCCGCGAACCCGGCTGCGAGCGCCTCGTGTTCCTCGTCGGACGCCTCGGGCGGGAAGGCCAGGACGGGTTCCGGCCCGCCAGCCTCACGGTACTGCCGGACGCGCCTCGCAACGCCCGGGTGCCGCGTGGCCACGCCAGCTTTGGCCAGCCACGCGAAGCATTCGTCGCCGACCTCCTGCTGAAGCAGCATGGCGGCCATCCTCTCGCGCCTGGGCGTCGTGCGGCGACCCATGGTGGCTGTCCTTTCCCCGATGGCGGCGTGGCGGGCAGCCCCGGCTACCCGGCGTCCGTCCCATCCTGTTTTCCTTCTGATGGCCGCATGCGCGTAACTGCGACCCGGGCCATCGCCTTCACCGTCACGGAGCGGCTCGTGGACCCGAATAGCCTGCCGCCGATCTCGTCCAGCCCGAGGGCCGTCCCCTCGGAAACGCGGACCGTCAGGACAGGTCCGCGGGCGATCCGCGCCCGGTCGCGGAGCTTGGCCAGCAGCCGGGCGCGCAGCGCTTTCGCCCGAACCGGCGGGAGCAGGCAGTCGGGGGACACCGGGTTCAGCACGTGGCGCAGCAGCCAGTCGTCCTCGTGGCGTTCGCGCGACTGGAGAAATCTTTGCCTGGCGGTTTCGCTTATCGGCTCCGACCCGCCACCGTCAGAAACCGGAGAGCGCGAGTACGCGTGCAGAACGTTTCTGAGCGCGTCCGAGTACAGTTCGGCGCCGTGCGCCCGAAGCCCGCCCTCGAGGTCGCTTCCGAACTCGGACCGCAGCAAGCGCAGCAGGTCCTTGTCGCGTTCTCCTGGCGATCGCGTGCCCATGTGGCGCCCAATCCTTGTGTCCGCGCACCACAACGGTACCGAGGACGCACGCGAATACCGTGGAGCTCCACGGTCGGCGAGGCTTGGGCGAATACCGTGGAACTCCACGGCAGGCAACACCTGGGCGCAGACCGTGGAGTTCCACGGTATCCGAGCAGGATCGACTGCCTGTCATGCCCGCCCCCGTCCGCCCAGCGAAACTGTTCGGAGGCGATCCGTTCCAGGCGCGATCCGTAGTGAAGTTCCGCGCGATCCGTAGGGGAAGAGCCTCGCAAGCGACTGATTCCTAAGCCGGAATCAGCTCCGAATCTTGAATAGGTTCCAGGAAGGCTCTGCGGTGCCGTTTCGACCCGCCGCACGCCTGCTCGCTGCCGGTCTTCGGTTGCTCAAGGGCCTCAACGGGTTGCTCCGGCGGCAACTCCGTTGAAGGCTGCGAAGCCGCCGTACACCCCGGCGTGGACTGGTCACCTTCACCACATGTGGCGCTTGGCATCTGGGCACCGCAGCCCGGTCGCCGGACCTGATAGCAGGCCACGGACCCGGCCAAGGCCGCCGACGGTTCAGTCACCTCTTGCCGGGGCAGCGGGATGTCAGCCAGCCACGGGTCCGAACAGGCTCCGGACCTGAGGCAGCAAAGTTCACGGAATTGCAACAAGACACCCTCGCGGCAGAAGGCTACGACGCTTCCACAAATATCGAAACGACCTTCGATGTGCGTCGAGCAGGAGTTCACGGCGATGGCGTTGAAGCCGACATCCGGCGCCGCAGTGGCCGGTAACGAGGGGCGGACCGGAGCCAGGAGCCTGGCGTCCGGCGCCGGTAGGCTGGCCATGCTGGCCGGGGCGGCGATGGCCGCCCTGACTGCGGTTGGGCCCGTGTTGGCTCAGACCCGGGAGGTCACCCAGGTGACCGGCAGCTCCACTGTGGCCCCGTTCAGCCGGGCGGTCGCGGAGGCGGTCGGCAAGGCGGCTGGCGGCGAGCGGGTGCAGGTGGCCAGCACCGGCACGGTCCACGGCTTCGCCCAGTTCTGCCGCAGCAACGGGCTTGGCAGCCCCGACGTGCAGGATGCCTCGCGCCGGATCACCGGGGGCGAGTTCGCGCTGTGCGTGCGGAATGGCATCAACGAGATCATGGAGATCCCCATCGGCTACGACGGCATCGTCGTCGCCCACCGCAGGGGCCTGGCCTCGCCGAACTTCACCCTGGCCCAGCTGTGGCTCGGCGTCGCCAAGGAGGTGCCCAGGGACGGGCGGCTGGTGCCGAACCCGTACACCTCGTGGCGCCAAGTCTCCCAGGACCTGCCGGACTGGCCCATCCGCGTCATCGGCCCGCCGCCGACCTCGGGCACGCGCGACAGCTTCACCGAGCTCGCGATGATGGCAGGGTGCCGGGCGGCGCCGGAGGTGACCGCCATCGCCGACGTGGCCGAGCGCAACCGCGTCTGCTCCACGGTGCGCGAGGATGGCCGCTGGGCCGACGCCGGTGAGGACGACCAGGCCATCGTCGGCCGGGTCGTGGACGGCGCCGACGGCACCCTGGGCATCTTCGGGTTCAGCTTCCTGGAGGCCGCCCGCGACCGCATCGAGGGTTCGATGGTCGGCGGCGTCGACGACACGGTGGAGACCATCGCATCTGGCCAGTACCCACTCTCCCGCCCGCTGTTCCTGTACGTGAAGCGGCCGAACATCGACCGCGTGCCCGGCCTCAAGGAGTTCCTCGCCGAGTACGCCTCGGACCACGCGCTGGGCCGGGAAGGCTACCTGGCCCGCATCGGGCTCGTGCCGCCACCGGCGGAGCGGCTCCGCGCCATCCAGGACGCGGTGCGCAACCGCGTCATCATGGACCGGCGCCCGGCGGGCTGAGGGCGATGCGCGGCCGTGACCCCAGAGACCTCGACCCGCCTGCTGCTGGTCGGCGCCCGTCGGCCGCCGGTGGCGGTGGCTGCGCCGGGCCGCGGCCCGCGGGGGACACAGCCGCGCCGTTCGACTATGGCGACAGCATGGAAGCCAACGAAGCCGCGTCCGTGTTCTCCGCCCTCGGCCAGGGTTCCCGCCTCGACCTGCTCCGCACCCTGCTGGACGCCGGGCCGGACGGGTTGCCAGCGGGCGTCCTGGCGGAGCGGCTCGGCATCGTCCCGTCCACGCTGTCCTTCCACCTCAGGGGCCTGGAGCAGGTCGGGCTGATCCGCTCCACGCGGCAGGGGCGCAGCCTCATCTACGCCGCCCAGATCGACCGGCTGCGGCACGTCGTCACCTTCCTGACCGAGACCTGCTGCGGTGGCCGCCCGGAACTGTGCGGCAGCCTGACTCCGGCACCGGCGGCAGCACCCCTGCGGGACGGCCCCATGGTCGCCGCCTTCAACGTGCTGTTCCTGTGCACCCGGAACTCGGCCCGCTCGGTCATGGCCGAGGCCATCCTGAACAAGCTCGGCGGCGGCCGCTTCCGCGCCTACTCGGCGGGCTCCGATCCGGCGGCGCGGCCAATGGCGGAAGTCCTGCGCAAGCTGGAGAGCCTCGGCCACGACGTCTCCGCGGTGCGCAGCAAGTCCTACCGCGAGTTCCAGGGGCCGGACGCGCCGAGGATGGATTTCGTCATCACCCTCTGCGACGAGCTCCAGGGCCAGCACTGCCCCGACTTCGGCGGGCAGGCCATCACGGCGTCATGGCCGCTGCCCGGCCCCGGCCGCTACGAGGCCGGGTCTCCGGACCGCCAGCTGATGGTCAACGAGCTCTACGCCAGCCTGCACCGTCGCCTCGGCATCCTCACCAATCTCAAGGTGGACGCGCTCGACCGGCTGTCCCTGCGCCACCGCGTGGACGACCTCGGCGAATCCCCTCTCACCGTCGCAAGGGAGCGCTGACATGCGCGTCGGCATCAACGGCATGGGCCGCATCGGCCGTCTGGCCTTCCGTGCCGCCATGGGCGGCGTCCACCGCGAGACGGACGACCCCCGCGCGGGCAACCGGCTGGACGTCGTCCACGTCAACGAGCTGAAGGGCGGCGTCGAGGCGACGGCGCACCTGCTGGAGTTCGACACCATCCACGGCCGCTGGCGCGAGCGGATCGCGGCGGAGGGCGGCGAGGCGTTGCGCCTCGGCGACCGGCGCGTCGGCTTCAGCGCCGCGGCGGCGCCGGGCGACCTCCCCTGGGGAGACCTCGGCTGCGATGTCGTCCTGGAGTGCACTGGCAAGTTCCTGAAGCAGGAGCAGCTCCAGCAGTACTTCGACCGCGGCGTGAAGCGCGTCATCGTGGCGGCGCCGGTGAAGGACCCGGCCGCGGCGGCCCTGAACATCGTGGTGGGCGTCAACGACCACGAGTACGACCCGGCCCGGCACCGGCTTCTGACGGCGGCGTCCTGCACGACGAACTGCCTGGCGCCGGTGGTGAAGGTCGTCCACGAGGCCATCGGCATCCGCCACGGCCAGATCACCACCATCCACGACCCGACGAACACCAACGTCGTGGTGGACGCCCCCCACAAGGATCTGCGGCGCGCCCGGTCGGCCATGCTGTCCCTGCAGCCGACGACCACCGGCAGCGCCACCGCCATCGCGCTCATCTACCCGGAACTCCAGGGCCGCCTGAACGGCCACGCCGTCCGGGCGCCGGTGCTGAACGCCTCGCTGACGGACGCCGTCTTCGAGCTGCGGCGGGAGACCACGGCGGAGGAGGTGAACGCCCTGTTCCGCGACGCCGCCGCCGGGCCGCTGGCGGGCATCCTCGGCTACGAGGAGCGCCCGCTGGTCTCCGCCGACTACGCCAACGACACCCGCAGCGCCATCGTCGACGCGCCCAGCACGCTGGTGACCGACGGCACCATGCTCAAGGTCTACGCCTGGTACGACAACGAGATGGGCTACGCCTGCCGGATGGTCGACCTCGCCTGCATCGTCGGGGAGCGCGGCGTCTGATGTCGGCCGTCCGCAACTACATCATCGTGACCGGCGCCTACTGGGGCTTCACGCTCACCGATGGGGCGTTGCGGATGCTGGTGCTGCTGCACTTCTACCAGCTCGGCTACACCCCCTTCACACTGGCCTTCCTGTTCCTGCTCTACGAGGCGGCGGGCATCTTCGCCAACCTCGGGGGCGGGTGGCTGGCCGCGAAGTTCGGCATCCCGCGGATGCTGGCCATTGGCCTGACACTGCAGATCGGCGGCCTGCTGATGCTGTCGGCGCTCGACCCGGCCTGGAGCGCCGCGGCATCTGTGGCTTGGGTCGTTTGCGCCCAGGGCATCTCCGGCGTGGCCAAGGACCTGACCAAGACGGCCTCGAAGTCGGCCATCAAGGCGTCCTCGCAGCAGGGCGCCGGTCAGTTGTTCCGCTGGGTCGCCTGGTTCACCGGCTCCAAGAACGCCATGAAGGGCTTCGGCTTCTTCCTTGGGGGCTTCCTGCTCCAGGCCGCGGGCTTCCGTCCGGCGCTCTGGGCGCTGGTGGCGTTGCTGGTGGTGGCCCTGGTGGGCGTGCTGCTGTCGCTCCCCCGGGAGCTGGGCAGGGCCAAGGCGTCCAGGAGCTTCAGGGAACTCTTCGCCAAGAACCGCGGCGTCAACCTGCTCGCGGCTGCCCGCGTCTTCATGTTCGGCTCCCGCGACGTCTGGTTCGTCGTGGGCCTGCCGGTGTTCCTGTATGGCCAGGGCTGGAACTACGTCGGCGTCTCGACCTTCCTGGCCGCCTGGACGATCGGCTACGGCGGCGTGCAGGGCCTGGCGCCGCAGGTGGTCCGCCGCAGCCCGGACGGGCTATCCCGCGAGGTGCCGGAGGCGCGGCTCTGGGGGACGGCGCTCGCGGCCATCCCCGTCGTGCTCGGCATCGTGCTGGCGACGGGCGCGGTCGGGCGCCCCGACCTCGTGGTGGTCGCCGGATTGGCCATCTTCGGCTTCGCCTTCGCTGTGAATTCCTCACTGCACTCCTACCTGATCCTGGCTTACGCCGGGTCCGAGAAGGCCGCCGAGGACGTCGGCTTCTACTACGCTGCCAACGCGGCCGGACGGCTGGGCGGGATCCTGCTGTCGGGCGTGCTGACGCAGTACGCCGGTCTGGAAGGATGCCTCTGGGGGTCGGCCGCGATGCTCGCCGCCTGCGCCCTCCTGACCTTCCTGCTCCCCAAGAGCCTCGTGGCACGTCACGCCCCCGTCTGACGCCCCGCTCGCAAAGCACGTGACAATCCGGCGAAAGGAGCGCCGAATGCAGGGCTGCAGGTAGAACCCGTAAGTGGGTCGCCTGGGGGTGGAACGAATGGCTCCAGCGTGCCCCGCAGGCCGAAGGGCCGTCCTGGCCGCCGTGGCCCTGGCCGGGCCGCGCAGGGCCCGTGCGACCTCTCTGGCCCCGGTCCGCTTCGGCCTCACCCCAGTCTTCCTCGAATCCGACCTTGCCCTGCTGCGGGCGCTGTCCAGCCAGATGGCGGCGGCGCTCGGTACCCCTGTTGAGCTCGTGAAGCGCCGGACCTACCAGGAGGTTGTCGCGCTCCTTCTCACGGGGCAGCTCGACGCCGCCTGGATCTGCGGCTTCCCCTACGTGCGGCACGCCGACAGGCTGTCGGTTCTCGCCGTGCCGGTGCACCGCGGGCGCCCACTCTACCAGTCCTACCTCATCGCGGACCCCAGCCTGCGGGCGAGGTCGCTCGCGGACCTCCGGGGCCGCAGCCACGCCTTCTCCGACCCGGACAGCAACTCCGGGTGCCTGACAACCCGTTGGCTCCTCGCGGGCGAGCACCAGTCCCCGGCGACGTTTTTTGGCGCCACCTTCTTCGCCTACGGCCACCGGAACGTGGTCCGGGCCGTGAGCAGCGGCCTGGCGGAAAGCGGGTCCGTCGACGGCTACGTCTGGGAGACCATGGCCGAGACGGAGCCTGGGCTCACCTCGACGACTGACGTTGTCGCCCGCTCCGCATGGCAGGGCTTCCCGCCGGTCTGCTGCCTCACCGTGTCGCGGCAGGGCGCCGCGGCTCGCGGCATCGAGGCGGCCCTGCTGGCGATGGCGGGTTCCCCGGCGGGCACCGAGATCCTCCGCGCGCTCCGCCTGGACGGCTTCATGCCCGGGAGCCCCGGCCTCTACGACGGCATCCGCGCGATGTCCCAAGACCTGGAGAGCCGGGCATGAGGCGTGCGGGACCGCGGCGGCTCCGGGCTCAGCTGGACCCACGACGTTGGCCGCTGCTGCTCACCGTTCCCTTGACGGTGGCGGCATTGGTGGCTGGCGTGGCCACCGTCACCGGGCAGGCGGTGCTGGCGCGTATGGAGGCGGACCAGGGGCGCCACCTGGCGGCCCTGGGGGCGGCCTTCCTCGACGGGCTGGCGACAGCTGTCCAGCCAGCCGCCGTGCGGGCCGACGTCTGGGAGGCGTTCGACGCCCTGGACCGTGCCAGCGGGCAGTACGAAGCCCTCCGGCCCACCCTGTCGGTTGTGGTCCTGCCAGACGGCTCGGTCCTGGCATCCTCGAGCCCGCGGGTGCTGCGTACCGGCGCCGCGCTGCCGCGGTCTCTGTCTGGCCCGGCTGACCAGGCCATCGCCTCGGGGTCGCCCGCCATCGACGAGCGGGCCGGGCGGGCTGTCGTGGCGCGGGTCCTGCTGGAAGGTGGCGTGCCGGTCGGTCGGCTGGTGGCCAAGGCCGACATCGGTGCGCTGCTGGCGGAGCGGGACGCGGTGGTCAGGGCGCTGGTCCTGGCGAACATCGGCATCGCGGCGCTGTTCGCCGCCGCAGGCGCGCTACTGGTCCGGCGCATCCTCCTGCCGACCGAGCGGCTCCGCCATCGGCTCCTCGAGGCCGCCCAGGGGAGGCGCCCCGAGCCCCTGGATGCGCAGGCGGGCTCCGGCCCTGAGCATCTGGCCCTGGTGAACGCGTGGAACGGCGCCGTGGCCGCCATCGCGGAGCGGGACCTCATGGCCGGGCGGCTGGCCCGGGAGGAGGGCCGCGCCCAGCTTGGGCGCCTGACGGCGGCCATGGCCCACGAGGTGAACAACCCGCTCGGCGGCCTGATGACGGCGGTGGACACCCTCTCCGAGTACGGCGACAGGCGCGACATCCGCGAGGAGGCCGTCGGCCTGCTCAGGCGGGGCCTGGACGACATACGCAAGGTGGTCCGCGCAGGGCTGTCATCCTGGAAGACGGGGCCGGGCGAGGCACCACTCGCGGCTCAGGACTTCGAGGACCTGCGGCTGCTCATCCGCCACGAGGTGTCACGCCGTGGCCTGACCCTCGACTGGCGCAACGACCTGCCGGACGGCGTGCGCGTCGACCGGACGCTGGCCCGGCAGATCGCGCTGAACCTGCTCCTCAACGCGGCCGCCGCCTCGCCGCCGCAAGGCGTCCTCGGCTTCCGCGCGCAGGGACTCAGCCAGGGCGGCGCGGTCATCGAGGTGGGCGATGTCGGCACCGGCCTACCCGCCGAAGCCGAAAGCCTCCTCGCGGACCCGGACGGCCCACCACCTTCTGGTGGCGGGCTCGGCCTCTGGACCGCCGCCCGGCTGGCGCGCAGCCAGGGGGGACGGATCACGCGCGAGCCGACACCGCGGGGAACGCGGCTGGTCGCCGAGCTGCCGGTCCCCTCCCACGCCAAGGAGGTCGCCCATGCCAGCTGAACGAGGCCAGATCCTCCTCGTCGAGGACGACCCGACGACGGCGGGCACCATGGCCCAGCGCCTGCGCATCGAGGGGTACGGCGTCGAGGTCGCGACCGGCGCCGTCGAGGCCGCTGCCTCGCTGGAGCGGCGGGTGCCCGACCTGCTGCTGTCCGACCTGCACCTGCCGGACGGCTCCGGGGAGGAGCTCTTCCTGTCCCAACGCAGCCGTCTCGCCGGGACGCCCGTGCTGGTGATGACGGCCTACGCTGGCGTCGACCAGGCCATCCGGCTCATGAAGGCGGGCGCCGACGACTTCCTGGTGAAGCCCGTCGAGATCCAGGACCTCCTCGGCCGCGTTGGTGCCCTGATGGCCCGGCGCGTGGTGCCCGCGGCAGACGCTACCCTGGGCGTCTCGGCCGCCATCCGCCGGATCGAGGCGACGGTGCGCCGGGCGGCGCCCAGCGACTGCCCGGTCCTGCTGCTCGGCGAGACCGGCACCGGCAAGGAGGTGGCGGCCAAGCTCCTGCACCGCCTGTCCCCACGTGCGGCGGCGCCCTTCGTCGCGGTGAACTGCGCGGCCATCCCGGCCGAGCTGGCGGAGAGCGAAGTCTTTGGCCACGAGCGCGGTGCCTTCACCGGCGCCGCCATGCGACGGATCGGCTGCGCCGAAAGGGCAGGGGCAGGCACGCTGTTCCTGGACGAGGTCGCCGAGCTGGCGCCCGGGCTGCAGGCCAAGCTCCTGCGGTTGCTCGAAGGGCGCGAGTACACCCGCGTGGGCGGCTCCGGCACGCTGGCGTTCCACGCGCGCGTCGTCGCGGCGACCAACGCCGACCTGGACCAGCTTGTGCGCGACGGCCGCTTCCGCGAGGATTTGCTCTACCGGCTCGACGTGATCCGCATCGAGATCCCGCCGCTCCGCATGCGTCGCGACGACATCGTGCCGCTGGCGCGCCAATTCCTTGCCAACGCATCCCTGGCTTCGGCCCGCGGCATCCGGGGCTTGGACAGCCGGGCGGAGCGCGCCTTGGAGGAAGCGGACTGGCGCGGCAACGCCCGCGAGCTCCGCAACAGGGTTGAGCGGGCCGCCGCCTTGGCGGACGGGCCCTGGGTCGGTGTCGACGACCTCCTGGGGGGCACCGCGTCCAACGGCGCCAGCCCCGTGGCGGCGGTCGGGACGCTGGCCGAGGCGGTCACGGACGCCGAGCGGCGGGCGGTCTCCGCCGCGCTCGCCGCCGCGTCCGGCGAGGTGGAGGTCGCGGCGGGCATCCTCGGCGTCGGCCGCTCGACGCTGTTCGAGAAGATCCGGAAGCTGGGTTTGCGGTGATCGGATGAAGCCTGAGCGGACGGTGGTTCGCCCAAACTGACAGGCAGCAGCGCTTACACCAGGCTCCGAAACAAGCGCTCAGGGCTAATCACGTTCCATGGCTCGTCTGAACGCCCATTCATTGTAGTCTTCTTCGTCGCACTCGTCTTCGTCATCCCTCTCCGGTTCCTCTGGCGGCTCAGGATCATCTGGATCCTCGAAGAAGGCTTCCACGGCGAGGAACTGCTTCGCCGCCTCGTTCAGTTCCACCTGCACGATGTGGGTCTCGATCTCGTTGGACTGTTCTTCCGCAGGGATGAGCTTGGCGTACTGGTAGGTGAGCCACGGGAAGAAGTGGTTCATGACTCCGTGAGGTGTGTGAGTTGTACCCCAGACACCAATTTGGGAATCCGGTTGGCTCTTTTCATAACTCCCGTAGTAAACGTCTA
Organism: Roseomonas sp. USHLN139; assembly: GCF_037145735.1. Classification (NCBI taxonomy): domain Bacteria; kingdom Pseudomonadati; phylum Pseudomonadota; class Alphaproteobacteria; order Acetobacterales; family Roseomonadaceae; genus Roseomonas; species Roseomonas sp. USHLN139. The sequence continues at coordinate 480,012 of NZ_JBBCWY010000003.1, forward strand.
TCTTGCGAAGACCCAGGGTCTTGTTGACCCAGAAGTCGAAACTGAAGAAGACTTCCTTGTCTCGGTATTCCTCCATGTCTGCTTTGTCGGCCGCGAAGCGATAACGCTTGATCGACGCACGGTCCGTGCCGATCCCGCTGGCGAGGGCGGGCTTCGCCTTCTCATCCAGCACGTTCCGAGAAGGGATGTGGATGGCCCAGCCCTTCTTTGTCTGCCTTGTCAGATGGCGTTCAACACGTTGCCAGAGGGTGAGGCCGGTTTCTGGATTGTGGAGGATCAGAAACACTGGGAGGGAGTGCCGCAGCCAGTACTCGAGGTGGCGAGGCTCACCGTAGAACGTGTACCCCTCTGCATCCTTGTGCTGGAAGAAAGAGGTGCCCGACTTAACCTGAAGCGCAATCAGCTGTCCCGTTGGCTCTCCCTCTTCGTCAACAATCTCGACTTCCGCATCGACACCAAAGTCGCTGATCGTCTGCTCGCGGAAGAACCACTTCAGGCGCTTGGTGAAGATGAGGTTCACTTCCTGAACGCCGACGCGCTCTGTCAGTGCCGTTGATGTTCTGGCCATGGGATGCATCACTGATAGCAGAAGGGGCGCAATACTACACACGACGTGCGGCGTCGGGCGAGGCCCCGACCACGATGTCACGTAGGCGCCGCAACGGTCCAGGATGCCTTTCGTTCTTGCCTTGCGAGCGGGGGCGCAAAGTCCAGCCTTCTGGACCCGGACGGCGCCAAGTCCAGCTTCCTGGACTCCGGTGACGGTCCGGTGACAGCAATCCTCCGTCAACATCCTGATTTCCAAGGCACCGTAAGCCACCGCCGTCACGGGCGCCGTTGGCACGCCCGCTGCAATGCTGTCGTCGCCTGAGAGCGGGGAGACGGAAATGTCGGGTTGCAACAAGCTTACGGAGAGCGGCCGCCGCTTCTTCCTGGGACGGGGGGCGCTGGCGGTGGCTGGCGCGGCGGCGGCCTCCACGGTGCCGCAGGCGCCCGCCAAGGCGACACCGGCCCTGGCGCGCGTGGCGTACCCGGTCAGCAGGCTGGGCAACATGCGCGACCTGAAGGTCAACGAGCCCATGGACATCAGCTACCCGGACGCCGACAGCACGGGCGTGCTCATCAAGCTCGGCACGCGGGTCGAAGGTGGCGTCGGCCCGGACGGCGACGTCGTCGCCTTCTCGAACCTCTGCCCACACAAGGGCTACCCCATGTTCTACCAGGCCGACGACCGCACCCTGAACTGCCCCGGCCACTACAGCCGCTTCGACTGCGAGAAGGGCGGCCTGCAGGTCTGGGGCCACGCGACCCAGAACCTGGCCCAGTTCCGCCTGCGCGTGGACGCGGGTGGCGACATCCACGCCGAGGGCGTGGACGAGCTGCTGTACGGCCGCCACTCCAACGTGCTGGCCTGAGGAGGGCGGGAACATGGCTTACAAGCGCAACATCGACCGCCTGCCGATCCCGCCGCGGGACGCCAAGGTCAACAACGTCGTCTGCCACTACTGCATCGTGGGCTGCGGCTACAAAGCCTACTCCTGGCCCGTGAACCGCCAGGGCGGCCCGGCGCCGGACGACAACGCCTACGGCGAGGACATGCGGGGCCAGCTCGGCGCCGACAGCGCCGCCTGGGCGGCGCCGTCCATGTACAACGTCGTCCGGCACAACGGGCAGGACGTCCACATCGTCATCAAGCCCGACCACGACTGCGTGGTGAACTCCGGCCTCGGTTCCATCCGCGGCGCCCGCATGGCCGAGATGTCCTACTCCACCGTCACCGGGACGCAGCAGGCGCGCCTGACCGACCCGCTGGTCTGGCGCTACGGCACCATGTCGCCCGCCTCCTGGGACGACAGCGTCGCGCTGGTCGCCGAGGTCACGCGCCGGGTCATCGAGGAGCAGGGCGAGGACGGCCTGCTGGTCTCCGCCTACGACCACGGCGGAGCGGGCGGCGGCTACGAGAACACCTGGGCGACCGGAAAGCTCTACTTCCAGAGCATGAAGGTGAAGAACATCCGGATCCACAACCGTCCGGCCTACAACTCCGAGGTGCACGGCTCCCGCGACATGGGCGTGGGTGAGCTGAACAACTGCTACGAGGACGCCGAGCTCGCGGACACCCTGTTCATCGCGGGCGCCAATTCCCTCGAGACCCAGACCAACTACTTCCTGAACCACTGGGTGCCGAACCTGCGCGGCTCGACGCTGGACAAGAAGCAGAGCCAGCTGCCGAACGAGCCGCACGCCGCCGCCCGCATCATCGTGGTGGACCCCCGCCGGACGGTGACCATCGCGGCCTGCGAGGCCGAGGCGGGAAAGGAGAACGTGCTCCACCTGCGCATCAACAGCGGCACCGACCTCGTGCTGTTCAACGCGCTGTTCACCGAGATCGCGACCAAGGGCTGGGCCGATAAGGCGTTCATCGCCACCAGCACCAGCAACTACGACGCCGCGATCGGCGCCAACCGCACCACGGTGGAGGAGGCGGCCCGGCTCACCGGTGTGTCGGCGGAGGACATCCGCAAGGCGGCGGCCTGGATCGCGGAGCCCAAGCAGGGTGGCGCCCGGCGCCGCACGATGCTCGCATACGAGAAGGGCATCATCTGGGGCAACGACAACTACCGCACCAACCAGTCTCTGGTGAACATCGCCCTGGCGACGGGCAACATCGGTCGCCCCGGCGGCGGCTGCGTCCGCCTCGGCGGTCACCAGGAAGGCTATGCCCGCCCCTCCGACGCCCATGTCGGCAAGCCCGCCCAGAACGTCGACGAGCTCCTCATCGGCGGCAAGGGCGGCATCCACCACGTCTGGGGCTGCGACCACTTCAAGACGACCCTGAACGCCTCCGAGTTCAAGCGCGCCTACCAGCGCCGGACCAACATGGTGAAGGAGGCGATGGACTCCGTCCCCGCCGGTGACCGCGCCGCCCAGGTGGAGGCCATCATGAAGGCCATCCGCGCGGGCGGCCTGTTCAGCGTGGACGTGGACATCGTGCCGACCCAGATCGGCTCCTGCGCGCACGTGGTCCTCCCGGCGGCGACCTCGGGGGAGATGAACCTGACCTCCATGAACGGCGAGCGCCGCATGCGCCTGACCGAGCGCTACATGGACCCGCCGGGCAACGCGATGCCGGACTGCCTCATCGTCGCGCGCCTGGCGCAGGCCCTGGAGCGCTCCTTCCGCACGGCCGGGAACGCCGCCGTGGCCGACCGCTTCCGGGGTTACGACTGGAAGACGGAGGAGGACGCGTTCATGGATGGCTACCACCAGCACGAGAAGGGCGGCGAGTTCGTCACCTACGCCCGGCTTCGCGCCATGGGCACCAACGGGTTCCAAGAGCCCGCAGTCGGGCTGGAGACCACCGGCGCGGTGGCTGGTGGCACGACCACCGGCGCCTCGCCCGGCATGGTGGTGCAGGGGCCCGGCATAGAGGGCGCCCGCGGCCGCGAACCCGTCCAGCAGGCGGCGCCGGGCGCCGGTGCGACCGGCACACCGGCGGCGACCACCGGCGGCAGCGAGCGAATCCTTGGGACCAAGCGCCTCTACGCCGACGGCAAGTTCAACCGCCCGGACGGCAAGGCGGTATTCGCCGCCACCCCATGGCGGGGGCTGCAGGCCCAGGGCAAGCAGGCAGAGAAGGACTCGCAACGCTTCCTGGTGAACAACGGCCGCGCGAACCACGTCTGGCAGTCGGCCTACCTCGACCAGCACAACGACTTTGTTCGCGACCGCTTCCCGTACCCCTACATCGGCATGAACCCGGATGACATGGGCGAGCTGGCGCTAAAGCCGGGCGACCTCGTCGAGGTCTTCAACGGCAACGGCGCCACCCAGGCGGTCGCATGGCCGGAGGGGGGCCTCGGCCGCAACCAGACCTTCATGCTGTTCGGCTACCCGACGGGCGTGCAGGGCAACGTGGTCAGCAAGGCGACCAACGAGTTGGTCATACCAAACTACAAGCAGACCTGGGCGAACATCCGGAAGCTCAGCGACGCCCCCGAAGCCGTCCGCCACCTGTCTTGGAAGACCCAGGAGTACCGGGCCCAGACTTGAGATCGGGCACCCTGCGACGCGGCCGCCCGGCTGCGTCGTCACGCTCCCCCTGCCATTGGAGACCCCATGCGAGTCCTTGCCTCGGCCCTGCTCTGCGTGCCGCTCCTCGCCTTCCCGGCTCTCGCCCAGACCGTCCCGTCGGGCGAGCAACTGTTCCGCAGCCAGTGCGGCGCCTGCCACGGCGTGGACAGCCGCAACCGCGTCGGCCCCGGCCTCGCCGGAGTGCTGGGCCGCCGCGCGGCAGCCGTCGAGAGCTTCCGCTACTCGAACGCCATGCGCACAAGGGCGGCGGAAGGACTGACCTGGGACGAGGCGACGCTGCACGCCTACTTGCAGGCCCCCAAGCAGGTCGTGCCCGGAGGCAGCATGTCCTATGTTGGCATGAAGGACGAGGCACGCCTGAACGCTTTGCTGGCCTATCTCAAGGAGAATGCGGGGTCGTGACCACCAGCCTCGCGCCCCGCCCCGCATGCTCCGATTGCGACCTGCAAGCGGGCCTTGTGGACGTCGAGATCGCGCGCGCACGGCTTCTCGCCGACGTCCATCCGGTGCGGGGCGTCGAGCTCGTTTCATTGTCGGCGGCGGCCCGGCGGGTGCTGGCGAATCCTGTACTGGCGACATCGGACATGCCGCCGTTCGACCGCGCCGCCGTGGACGGCTATGGCGTCGGCGGGCCGGGGCCCGGCCCCTTCCAGGTCGTCGGCTACCTTCCGGCGGGCGCGGGTGGCCTGCCGCGTGTGGGCGCCGGTGAGGCGGTGCGCCTGCTGACCGGCGCCGCCGTCCCCGAGGGCGTCTGGGCGGTCGCGATGCAGGAGGGCTGCCGGGTGGACCCGCACTCCGGTGTCGCGTCGCCGACGCTCCTGCAGGATGCCAACATCCGCCGCCGGGGTGAGGATTTCCAAGCGGGCGAGGCGGTGCTGGAGGCGGGCACCCGGCTCGACCCGCGCCACCTCGCGTTGCTGGCTGCGGTTGGGGTGGGCGACGTCGCGGTCCGGCGCAGGCCGCGGGTCGCCGTGCCCTCCGCCGGTGACAAGCTGCTCGAGCCGGGCATGCCGCACGCGCCGGGCGCCATCCACGACAGCAACCGCCCCATGCTGGCCGCCTTGCTGCGGGGCATGGGCGTCGAAATCCTTGGCCTGGGCCTGCTGCCTGACCGGCGATCCGACATCGCGGCCGCCCTGGAGCGGGCGTCCGGGTGCGACGCCATCGTCGCCTCGGGCGGCGTGTCCGGCAGCGAGGCCGACCACTTGCTGGGCGCCCTGCATGACGCCGGTGGCCACGGCTCCTGGTGCGCCGTGGCGCTGAAGCCGGGCAAGCCACTGGTGTTCGGCGGCATCGGCACGGCGCGCTGCCTGTTCCTGCCCGGCAACCTGGTGGCCGCGCTGGTTAGCGGCATCCTGTTCGGGCGCCCGCTGGTAGCTCGGCTTACCGGGGCTGTGGACGGCGGCCTGAAATCCTTGCCAGCGCGCCTGGCGTCCGGCTGGGACCGGAAGCCGGGGAGGGAAGAGTTCGCCCCCGCGATGGTCGGGCCGGACCTCGTGGTCGAGCACATCAGCAAGCCAGGGTCGGCGCGACTCATGCCGCTGGTAGCGGCCGATGGCTAGGTCAGGGTAGGTCGAGACGTCGGGATGCTGCGGGCCGGGGACGCGGTCGCGTTTCTATCCCTAGCGGGAATCCTAAACGGGTAGGATGGCGCCCGTGCTCCTTCGTTGCCGCGGCGGTTTCGCCAGGTTTCGGAGGGCAGGGACTCCGGTGTTGCGTTCGGGTGTTTGGCAGCCTCTGGTCGATAGCCGCCTATCCGCTTCGGAAGGTGAGGCAGGGCAAAGCGGACCCTCCCTGCTGAAGGTCTCGCGATGGATGCCCTGCCGATGGCATGCGCCCCCAGTAAGTCCGCGGGCGCCGCACAAACACCATCAGCGCGCGGGCTGCAGCACCGGCGCAGAGGGTGCCGGAGGGTTGGCCTCCAGTTCGGCAATCAACTGCTTCATCTCGCCGATCTCCCGCACCTGGGCCGCGATGATGCTGTCGGCCAGTTGCCGGACGTGCGGGTCCCGGATCCGCGCCCTCTCGCTGGTCATGATGGCGATGGAGTGGTGCGGGATCATCGCCTTCATGTAGGCCACGTCGCCCACCGTCTGCTGGCTCCTGACCAGCCACAGCGACCCTGCGAACACCAGGACGCTGGCGCCGAGGATGGCCATGTTGGCGGTCCGGTTCCGGTACATGCCGAGCATAAACAGCAGCATGATGACGGCCATGGTCGCCCCCATCACGAGGGCCATCCAGGTCCGGGTCTGGCTGTAGAAGACGTGCTCCAGGGCATAGGTGTTCAGGTACATCAGGCCGAACATGACCACGGTCGACACCAGGATCATCAAACCGAAACGTGCGTAGCTCATGGCGAAGCCCTTTCTGGCCGCTGGCCGGGATGGCCCGGCTTCAGCGACAGGTCTCGATTGGCAGGAGCGCGACCGGTGCCCGCAGGCACCGGTCGCATTGGAGGCGGTGAGCCTGGCTAGACAGCCCCCGCTTGAACTCAGGCGATCGGGCCGCCGCTCTCCGGGAAGACGTACCAGGAGCCGAAGTCGCCAATGCCCTCCACGAAGCCCGGCGCCTCGGCGAACATGAAGTCGCTCTGCCGCAGGTCGTCCTTGGCGATGCCCTCGAGGAGGATGGACCCCGCGAAGGTGTCGTCCTCGCCCATGCCCCAGCCGACCAGGGCGCCCCCGGCTGTGTCCTGAATGACGACATCCGCAGGCTGGATGCCCTCCATGAAGGCGATGTGGTCGAAGGCGCCTTGGGCCTCGCCGGTCGCCTCGAAGTCCAGGACCACGTCGTGGCCGCTGTCCATCGACACCATGAAGGCGTCGGCGCCGGTGCCGCCGACCAGGGTGTCGTCGCCCATGCCGCCGTTCAGCATCCCGTGCGCGGCGCCCTCGTCGAGGTAGTCGTTCCCGTCGCCGCCCATGAGCTCGTCGGACTCCGCCCCGCCGAAGAGCCTGTCGTCGCCAGCCTCCCCCGTCAGGCGGTCCATGCCGTCGCCGCCCGCCATGGTGTCACGGTCGTCGCCACCCTGGAGATGGTCGTCCCCGGCCAGGCCTGAGATGGTGTCGTCTCCCGCCAGTCCGAAGATGGTGTCCGATTCCGACGACCCCGTCAGGGTATCGGCACCAGCGGTGCCGCGGAGGACGGCGTTCCCCTCGATGTCGAAACTCAAGGTGCGGTTATCGAAGACGTGGTCGGCCAAAAGGTCGAAGATGGCACCGGCCTGTGGCTCACCGGATACCTCGGGGCCCGCAACGCTGGGCGTCGGTGCCTCGTCGGCTGGGCCGTCAGGCACCCGCAGGCCGGGAGGCAGGTCGGCCGCGTCGCCGAACATGAAGTCGTCCTGCGCCAGGTCCGCCTTGAAGACGCCTTCCAGCAGGACTGAACCCCCGTCCCAACTGACCTGGACCCCATCTGCGGTGTCCGCAAAGGCAAGGTCTGTCCACTGGAGGCCGTCCATGACCGCCAGGTGGTCGAACATGCCGGGACCGGCGGTGAAGTCCTTGATGACGTCGTGGCCGCTCATCCGGCCGATCATGAAGGCGTCCGGGCCGCCTCCGCCAACCAGGGTGTCGTCGCCCATGCCGCCGTCGACGGTGCTGTGCCCCTCACCCTCGTCCAGGTGGTCGTTCCCGGGGCCGCCGCGCAGCGTGTCGGCGCCAGGGCCGCCGTAGAGGGTGTCATTGCCCTCGCCACCTTCGACCTCGTCGTCGCCCATGTTGCCGGAGACCACGTCGGCGCCCGCACCGCCGTGGAGGACATCGTCCATGCCGCCCCCGCCAATGCGGTCGTCGCCTTCGAGGCCCCAGGTGAACTCGGCGCCGTCGGTGCCGCCCAAGGTGTCGGCGCTCTCATCGCCGAAGGTGACGTTGTGGACGTGGCCACCGGCCTCGAAATCGAAGTGAAGCCCGCCCAGCGTGCCGTGCAGGGTGTCAGCCAGCCGGTCCGTGAGGTTCGTGAGCAGGCTGCTGAGATGTTGATTCTGGCTCATGCCGACGCTCCGTCAGAACGTTTTGATCTGCACGGGAAGCGTTTGCTTCCGGTGGAGGTGACAAGGACCGGACCCGCTGTCCGGTCCTTGTCCCGGCGTCAGGCGCTCATCTCGCGGCAGGACGCGGCGCACTTGCGGCACTGCGCGACGCAGTCCTCCATGCCACCCACGGCCTCGCAGCTTTTGGCGCACTCCTCGCAGATCTCGGCGCACTCGGCACAGGTGTGCTTATGGTGGGGCGTGCCGATCAGCATCATGTCGGCAGAGGTCTGGCAGATGGTGGCGCAGGCCATCATCAGCCTGAAGTGATGCGGCTCCACGTGCTTGCCGCCCGCTTCCAGGCAGTGGTTCATGGCCGTGCCCAGGCAGGTGGAGTGGCAGCGCAGGCATTCCTCGATGCAAGCCTGCATGGCGGGGGTCATCTGATGCATCTTTCTTCTCCGTTAGGATGTCCGTGAGGCGGGGTTCGCCAGCCTGCTCGGCAGGTCGGCTGCCCAATTGAGGTGACGAGCGTGGGTGCGGGCGCCCGTTGGACGGAGGGCTCGGCCATGCTCCGCCTTCCGCAGGCCCTGGGGCTCTGCGGAGACGCTCAGGACGCTTTATCGGGGTGGTGGAGAAGGAAGGTCGGAGAAGATGCCCGCGATCGAAGGTGGCGGCATGGCAAAGAAATCGCTGCCGCTGACCAGGAGCGTGACCTGCGGGCTGACCGGCGGCAGGAGGGCAGCGCCGCTCCCGCAGTGCCCGATGACGCAGCAGCCTGGCCGGACGGCATCGCCGTCGCAGTTCGGGCAGCACTTCTTGCCTGCCGTCCTTGCCTTCGCAGCCGGACCAGACATCCGGGCATGGTGGGGAGCGGGCGTGGCGTGACCAGCGTACGCGGACGCCTGGGTGAGGGCCGCAGGGGGGGACGTCGGGGACATGGCGTTATGTGCCACCGCAGGCACAGCAAGGATGGACACGCATATGGCGAGCACCAAAGCAGTCACAGCCTGGATCGCGCTTTCCGTCCAGCGCATCGGTTCATCCGCCCTACGAGCCTTCGCCAGTAAGCGTCCGTCTGCCGGATGGTTTCCTATTCGGCTTGCGAAGAACGCGGCACATCGGAGATTTCCGCACCTGCGCTGCCTCGCTTAACCTCGCTTCGAATGCGACCACGACGCCTGGAGCTGCGGGGCATCGCAGGCCGGATGTCATTGCTGTCGCCTTGCAGCACCGGCGTGCTCGCCCTGGCGGCCGGGGGCGAGCACGCCGATGCCTTCACAGGACCAGGCGGGCCTAATCCTGCAAGCGGACGGCCCGCAGGCGCAGCGCGTTGCCGATGACCGAGACAGAGCTCAGCGCCATGGCCAGGGCCGCCACGATCGGGCTGAGCAGCAGGCCCAGGACCGGGTACAGCACGCCCGCCGCCAGGGGCACCCCGGCCGCGTTGTAGACGAAGGCGAAGAACAGGTTCTGCCGGATGTTGCGCATCACCGCGCGCGACAGGAGCCGCGCCCGCGCGATGCCCGCGAGGTCGCCCTTCACCAGGGTCACGCCCGCGCTCTGCATGGCGACGTCCGTCCCGGTGCCCATGGCGATGCCGACGTCGGCCTCCGCCAGCGCCGGGGCGTCGTTCACGCCGTCGCCCGCCATGGCGACGACCTTCCCCTTGGCGCGGAGCTCCCGGACGATGCGGTGCTTGTCCTCGGGCAGGACGTCGCCCTGGAAGTCCTCGATGCCGAGCCTGCGGGCCACCGCCTCCGCCGTCGTGCGGTTGTCGCCCGTCAGCATGACGATGTGGATGCCGCTGGCGCGCAGGCTCTCCAGCGCGGCGGGCGTGCTCTGCTTGACAGGGTCGGCCACCGCGATGACGCCGCCCGGCCTGCCGTCCACGGCCAGGAAGAGCGCCGTGCCGCCCTCACGCCGGAGCTCGTCGGCCCGGGTGGCGAGACCACCCAGGTCGACACCAAGCTCCTGCATCAGCCGCGCGTTGCCCAGCGCGACTTGGCGCCCCCCCACCGTGCCGGTCACGCCCTTGCCCGTGACGGACGCGAAGTCGGCAGGCTCGCGGAAGGCCATGCCGCGTTCCTTGGCGGCGGCCACGACCGCGGCCGCCAGCGGGTGCTCGCTGGACCGCTCCAGGCTGGCGGCCAGCGGCAGCACCTCGGCCTCGGTCAGGCCGGGTGCCGGGACCACGGCCACGACCTTGGGCTTGCCCTCCGTCAGCGTGCCGGTCTTGTCCACGACCAGGGTGTCGACCTTCTCCATGTGCTCGAGCGCCTCGGCGCTCTTGATGAGCACGCCCGCGGACGCGCCCTTGCCGACGCCGACCATTATGCTCATGGGCGTTGCCAGGCCGAGCGCACAGGGGCAGGCGATGATGAGCACCGAGACGGCCGCGATCAGCCCGTAGGAGAGCGCGGGACTCGGGCCCCAGGCTGCCCAGGCGACGAAGGCCAGCGCCGCCACGGCGATGACCGCCGGGACGAAGTAACCGGAGACCGTGTCGGCCATGCGCTGGATGGGCGCCCGACTGCGCTGCGCCTCGGCGACCATGGCGACGATGCGGGACAGCATGGTGTCGGAGCCGACCTTGCCCGCCCGCATGACCAGCGCGCCGGTGCCGTTCACGGTGCCGCCGATGACCTTGGACCCCGGCGCCTTCTCGACCGGCAGGGATTCACCGGTGACCATGGACTCGTCCACGGCGCCGCTCCCTTCCAGCACCGCGCCGTCCACCGGCACGCTCTCGCCGGGCCGCACGCGC
>NZ_JBBCWY010000004.1:0-447210 GCF_037145735.1 Roseomonas sp. USHLN139
ACGACAGCGCTCTGCTCATCACCACCGGCCTCCTCCCGGCCAACAGGGTGAATCAGATTTCCAGCCGCCCGGGAATCCCCGTCCGAGTCAAACAGGTCGGATCATGCTCTAGGAGGCGGCCCGACTTGCTGGTCGCTCCCTCGGCCTGCAGCCGCCGGACCGTCTCCACGCCGGAGCCGGTATCAGCAAACAGCTCGAACACCCGCTGGACGCGGGCTGCCTCGCCCTCATTCACCACCAGCTTCCGGTCTTGCACGTCATAGCCGAGCGGTACCTTGCCCCCCATCCACATCCCCCTCGCGCGGGAGGCGGCAAACTTGTCGCGAATCCGTTCACCAATGACCTCCCGCTCGAACTGCGCGAAGGACAGCAGGATGTTAAGCGTCAGCCGGCCCATGGAGGTGGTGGTGTTGAAGGACTGGGTGATCGAGACGAAGGTCACGCCATGAGCGTCCATCACCTCGACCAGCTTGGCAAAGTCCATCAACGAGCGAGACAGTCGGTCGATCTTATAGACGACGATGATGTCGACCAGGTCGCGCCGGATGTCATCCAGCAACCGCCCGAGTGCCGGCCGCTCCAGGGTTCCGCCCGAGAAGCCGCCGTCATCATAGCGATCGCGGACCAGCACCCAGCCTTCAGCGCGTTGGCTGGCGGTATAGGCCTCACAGGCTTCCCGCTGCGCGTCGAGCGTATTGAACTCCTTATCCAGGCCGTCATCGGTGGATTTGCGAGTGTAGACGGCGCAGCGGAGCTTCTTCACCGTCGCCGGTATGGCCAGGTCGGGACGGACACGACGGCTCATGGCCCAGGCTTCCTAAGCCCGAAGAATGTCCAGCCGTTCCAGCGTGTGCCCGTGATGTGTCGGGCAATGGCGGACAGCGACCGGTAAGGTCGACCCTCGTAGTCGAAATTGTCCGGTCGCACGGTAACCACGTGCTCAACGCCATCATACTCCCGCAGCAGCCGGGTACCCGGGAGGGGGCGGCTGTCAGCGCGGATTCGACGCAGCACAACATTGCCGCCATCGAGCTGCTCACCCAGCGCCTGCAGCCGGGCGCGGGTTTCCCGCTTCAGGCCACCATAGGCCAGTTCCTGGATCCGGTAGGCCAGGCGGGACTGGATGTAGGCGCGGTTGAACGGTGGCGGCTCCTTGCCGAAGAGCTCCCGCCACTGCTGTTTAAGGAGGGCAATAGGGGCGCTCTGCAGCGCCGCTAAGCGGCCGAGGACGTCCGCTGGTGGGATGGCAGGGATGGTTGGCGGCGTAGGTCCAGTGCCGGCTTCCTGAGGGGGTACCCTACGCCGGCGGGCGGCAGATTTCTGGGTCACGGGGATCTCCGAGTCGTGGGAGACACAGGACCGCTCTGGTCGGCGGTGAAGTGTAGCGAAACCTCTCCTGAGGTTGGGGCTGCCTCGTCCTTTTGCGCCAGATCCTCAGCAGTGCCGCTGCGGAGCCGCAGCAGGCCGGCAGCCAGGAGGGCGCAGAGTTCCCGAAGGTGGGGAGGAAGGTGGGAGTTCAAGCCGGTGACTTGCATCACTCCTCTACTACTCAGGCAGCAGCCCATCTGTTCCGCTGGCCCATGCTCTTTTGAGTTGCCATCCGCTCACGAGAACGAAACATGAACATTGTTGTATGCTGCGGTACGCTGGTGCGGCTCAGCTATGCCGGCCCGAACGCCCCGATCGCTCGCGTCGGACAGCCTTGCGATTGGTCGCAAAAAACGTACGGAGTGCCCATGCCGACGCCCAGTCCACCAGGGCTTGACCTGCACCTTGATAGCGACAGAGCAGCCCATCAGCTGATGGCGTTCCTGGTCGCCCCGTTCGATCGACAGCGGCAGCAGGAGTTCCTGGTCATGCTAGCCGCCGACCTTCTGGACAGTGCTCCAAGCTATGTCGCCCGTCGCATGGAGCAACTGCGTGCCGTGACGCTGGTGCACGACCATCCGCAGGTCGCCTTACAGCGGTACAACAAGTATGTCGAAACCAGCCTGTTCTTGCCGTCTGGTGGTCTCCGTCGCCTGAGAGATGCAAGCCCTCCGGCAGTCTGGGCCAAGGAACTACAGCAGAGTCAGAGAGGACCTCTCTTAGCTGCTGGCCGGCTGCTTCTGTTCATCGTGCAGATGGCTGTCCATCATCCGAAGCTGACAGCCTCCACCAAGCGCGCGCTGGCCGTGCTGGATGCCTGGGGACAAGCAGGCGGTCCGGTGCCAACCCAGCGACAGATGCCGCTGATCTGGAGCCAGTGCGGTGGTGTTGCGCCGGTCTACGCGGCAATGATCCTGGCTCAGGAATACTGGCTTCAACACGGCCTCACGCCAGAGCACGCGATCAGGCAAAAGCGCCTTTTCCGCCAACTGCTATCTTGGATGGCCTGGCTTCGTGACTTCAGTCTCCAGCACAAGCCGCTCGGAGCATCAGCACCGCTGCTACTATCCGAGAAGGTCGTTCGGCTCCCGGCCGGCCTTGCTCCTGAGCAGCCCCCCATCGGTCCCTTGCCGCCGCATCTGCTACAGGCGGCCATGCGGTACAGGGCTCCCGTTCCCCAGAGCTGATCACCAACCGGTAACGCCTGGCCGTTACTAGCTACGCTCGCCTGCATCTAGATACGGCGCTTCACCACCACGGGGGGTGATCACCGATGTTCGCTGCGTCCACACGAGGGAACGCAGCACCATGCCGTTGCACGAAGAACCCGAGGTTGCCCCACTGTCCCATCGCGTCGATCGGGTGGTGGAGCTGACCGGCGCGAGCCGGACCAATGTCTATGACGCACTCCGTAAGGGGCAGCTCGAGGCCGTGAAGCTCGGCCGGGCGACGCTGGTGCTCGATAGCAGCCTGCGCCGCTGGGTGACCTCCCTGCCCCGCTACAGGGCCTAGAACAAAGCAACCCGCCGCGGCAAAGCCGGGCGGGCTGCGGGAGCACTTGCGCTGCCAATCAACGCGGACGTCGAACACCCGCAGTCTTAGCAGCCTCTCGCACGCTTTGCCACGTCTTCCGCGGTCCTCACGGCCTGAAGGACCCACCATGACGCGACCGATGAACTTGGCCTCCCGCCGCCCGATCAGCACGCCCGACGTCTTGAACGCTGCCCCATTGATCCGCCTGCACCTGCTGGTTGACGCGCCCGATCCTGACGGGCTGCCTCGTGCTGCCCTGGAAGTCCCCCCAGGCGCCGCGCCGAACCGTCGGCCCGTGTGGCTGCTGTTCAGCAGCATTGCCGCCGCACTGGCCGCCAAACAGCGGATGGAGGCCGGCCAGTGACCATGCATCGACCGGCTTTGGACGTGGAGCTTCTGTACCGGGATGCCGACCGGATGACGTGCCGGACCCTGCGCGCGGGACGACTGCCTGCGATGGAGCGCGATGATCTCCGCCAGGAGCTGATGCTTGATCTGCTGCGCCGGCTGCAACATCTCGATCCAGCGCGCGGCAGCATCGGCGCCTTTGCCCAGGTCTGCTTCCGCCACCGTGCTCAGCGAGCAGTGTGGCTGCAGCGCCGGGAGGCACGCGACCGGCACATCTACGCCCACTTGGGCGAACAGGTCTCCGCGGGTCACCACGATCCTGCAGATTCCTTGACCCTCCGGCTCGACCTCGGTCGCGTGCTGAGCCGCCTCAGCCCGCCGCAGTTGGCCACCGTCATGACACTGCTGCAACAGGATGCATCACCGGCACCCCGGACCACCCGTCACCGTCATCTGCAAGCCGTGCGAGCCCAGCTGGCGGCTGCTGGTCTGCAGGAGGCCGCCTGAATGGAACGCAACCACACCCACAAGGCCGAGGCTAAGGGCCTGCTCGATCAGCCCTTCGCGGTGACCTTTTTCGACAACTACGCGGCCATCCAAAAGCATGAGGAGGCCTACTCGCTTAGGAGCTTGGCAAGCAGGATCCAGAACGTGACGGCCCTAGAAAAGAGCCGTTTGCCCTGGCTCAAGCTGGCCCGCTTTGGGGAGGCGCGAACCGAGAAGCAGACCCTTCGCCACGATGCCAATGTGCTCACGATCACCGGCGTCGAGGCCGACTACGATGGAGAGGAAGTGCCGTTCGAAGCGGTAATGGAGACGGCCAGCAAGTCGGACCTCCTCTGCCTGCTCTACACTTCGCCCTCCCACACGCCTCAGAAGCCACGCTGGCGGGTTCTCTGCCCGACCTCGGTGGAGCTGCCCCCTGTCCAACGATCGCAGCTCCTCGGGCGCTTGAACGGGCTGTTCCGCGGGATCTTCAGCGGAGAAAGCTGGACGCTGTCGCAGGCCTATTACTTCGGCTCCGTGAAGGCGAACCCAGCCCATCGCGTGGAGCTCAACGAGGGCACCCCGATCGATCAGCTGCACGAGCTCGACCGGATTTGGCAGGGCAAGCCCAACGCGAGCTCCGGGCAGGGCAAGGATGGCAAACCCCGGCAGGGGCCGATGGATGAAGCGGCACTGCTGCAGGAGATCTGCACCGGCCAGGCCTACCACTTCGCCTCCGTGCGGCTGCTCGGCAGATGGGCCAAAAATGGTATCCCCTACATGGATGCCCGGCAGCGCCTGATCGATGCCATGGAGGCCGTTTTCCCGCCGGACCGCGATGCCCGCTGGCTGGCGCGACGCAACGACATCGATCGGTGCCTGGACGACATCTACGGTCGTCAGGCCAAAGCTCGGGACGCGAGCAGGTCTGCTGCCTCGCCTCCCCCTAGCGCTGGGCACAACCAACAGGATGACGCAGGGAAGCTGATCACTGAGGATAGCGTCGCCGCGGCGTTCGTCGAACGCCACCGGGATACGCTGCGCTTCTGCCATCATGCCGGCAAATGGTACCGCTGGTCAGGGGCTATCTGGCAGCGCGAGGAGACCCGCCTCGCCTTCGACTGGGTCCGTGTTCTGGCGCGGCAACAGGCGCTGGTGACAGGAGACAGCAAGACCATCGCCTCAGCCGGTAAGGCGGCCTTTTCCAGTGGCGTTGAGCGCTTCGTACAGGCGGATCGCAGCTTCGCGGTGACGAGCAGCGCGTGGGACTGCGATCCTTGGCTCCTCGGCACCCCTGACGGCACGGTCGATCTGCGCTCCGGAGAACTGCGCCCGGCCCGGCAAGAGGACATGATCTCGCGGAGCACGGCCATTGGACCGGCTCCGCTGGCGGCCTGCCCAACCTGGCTCGCCTTCCTCAATCAGGCCTGTGCCGGGGATCAGGACCTGATCGGCTTCTTACAGCGTTGGCTTGGCTACTCCCTAACAGGGGTGACGCAAGAGCATGCCCTGCTGTTTGTCTACGGCCCTGGCGGCAACGGTAAGGGGGTCCTTCTGGTCACGGCGGCTGGCATCCTCGGCACCTACGGAACCAATGCCGCTATGGACACCTTCACAGCATCTCAGGGGGACCGGCATCCTACCGACTTGGCCATGCTTCACGGGGCCCGCATGGTCATGACGACGGAAACGGAGGAGGGCCGCGCCTGGGCCGAAGCACGGATCAAGGCGCTGACCGGAGGGGACCCGATCACCGCTCGTTACATGCGGCAGGACTTTTTCACCTTCACGCCGGCCTTCAAGCTGACGATCAGCGGCAACCACAAGCCCGCCTTGCGCAACGTCGACGATGCGGCACGCCGGCGCTTCAACGTGGTGCCCTTCCTGCACAAGCCCAGCCGGCCTGACCCGACCTTGCCCGAGCGGCTGCGGCAAGAGTGGCCGGGTATCCTACGCTGGATGATCGACGGCTGCCTGGCGTGGCAGGTCAGTGGGCTGGCGCGGCCGAAGGCGGTGCTGGACGCGACGGCCGACTACTTCGAAGAGCAGGACGTGCTGAAGCAATGGATCGAGGAGTGCTGCGATCAGGCGCTGGATTGGGGCGAGACCAGCACAGCTCTGTTCGCGTCCTGGCGGAGCTATGCCCTGAGCCGCGCTGAGGATCCACGAAACGGCAAATGGTTTGCCACGATGCTGGAGCGGCAGGGCTTCGCCCGCGCGAAGGACTGCCGGCAATTCCGCGGGCGCGGCTTCCTCGGCATTCGGGTCAAACCGGAGAGTGTCCGCGCACATTGGCAGGATGGCGAATCCTGAACAGCATCTCAGCGACGCCAGCGACACGTTGCGACGCGTTTTCCGGTTGGTCGCTACGCGCGCGCGTAGGGCGATTATACGGATTACGTGTCGCACGCGTCGCTGGCGTCGCTGGTCCACTGGCTACACGCCTAAGCCCGCCGTCTCGTTGCATCCGCCAGCGTCTGCCCGCGTCCAGCTTTTTCTGAGCCGAGGAGTGCCCCTGTGGGCTTTGCATCACGATGCCTCTCCCCTCGCTACGATCAGATGTTCAGGTCCAGCACGATCAGTCATGCCCAGTGGGAAGCATGCCGCCGCTATCTCGCGCTCACTGAAGCAATAGGCGGCGGCATGTCATCCAGCCTGAGCGGGCCTGAGGTCTCCGCACGCATCAGGACCGAGCAGCAGGTGCGCGCCAGACTGTCTTTGCAAGCCGCCCATGTGGCACTTGGCCCCAGCGCACGAGGGCTCTGCGTTGCATTTATCCTGGATAACTTGGCTGTCCGCTCTATCGCGGAACGTCATGGTATGCGGTCGGAGATCGTCATGGGTTTGGTCCTGGCCGCGCTCACACGCCTAGCAGAGCATTGGAAACTTGCATGAGCTCTGAATAGAAATTTTTCGGCCTGGAACTGCATCCTTATTGATTTCCCTTGCCTATATCCGTCAGACAGAACATAGTCATCCCATGATGAATATCTGCGCCTCGGCTCTTGCCGGGGCGTTTCGCGTTTCAGGGGTTTGGATGCCGACACGTCCCGCTCTGCACCGTCCTGCGCACCACGATCCGCAAGCGATGCGGCGTGCCCAGCTGCAAGCGCTGGATCGGCAACGCGGATCAGCATTTGCCCGCGGCTATGACACCGCGTGGCGGCGGTTGCGTCTCGTCGTTCTGGGGGAGGAGCCACTGTGTCGGTTCTGCCGGGAGCGTGGTGTGGTGAGGGCTGCGACCGAGGTCGACCACATCGCGCCCATTGCCTCGCGCCCCGACTTGCGCCTGGCCCAGGCTAATCTGAGGTCGCTGTGCCGCTCCTGTCATGCCGCGCTGACGGCAAGCGGCATGCAGCGGCGGGGTGGATCGCCATGACCCCCCGGGGGCGGGTCAAAACTTGCCGGCTTGCGCCCGGGGACCGCGTCCCCCGTAGATTTTCCACGATTGCACATTCGGCCGATTTGCGGCGGAGGCTCTGAGCATGCAGCAGATGACGTGGCCGGCTGATCAGGTGGAGCGCTGGTCCCTCACCCGCCTGACGCCATATGCCCGCAACGCCCGCACCCACTCCGACGCACAGGTGGCGCAGATCGCCGCCTCGATCCGCGAGTGGGGCTGGACCGTGCCGGTGTTGGTTGATGAGAGCGGCACCCTCATCGCCGGACATGGCCGCGTGCTGGCGGCGCAGCGCCTCGGTCTGACCGAAGTTCCGGTGATGATCGCTCGCGGCTGGTCCGAGGCCAAACGTCGAGCTTATGTGCTGGCCGACAACAAGCTGGCGCTGAATGCCGGCTGGGACGAGGCAATGCTGCGGGCCGAGCTGATAGACCTTGCTGACCTGGGTGCCGATTTGTCGCTGACCGGCTTCAGCGCCGAGGAGGTGGCGGCGCTCACCGCGGAGGAAACCGCCGGGCTCACCGATCCAGATGAGGTGCCCGAGGCGCCGGCAATTCCTGTCAGCCGCCTGGGCGACGTTTGGCAGCTCGGACGGCACCGGTTGGTCTGTGGTGACAGCACCAACGGGGATGACGTCGCCAAGGCCCTCAACGGCGTTCACCCCCACCTGATGGTCACCGATCCGCCCTATGGCGTCGCCTACGCCCCAGCATGGCGCAATCAGGCAGGGCTCTCGGGTACCAAGCGGATTGGCAAGGTGCTGAACGACGACCGCGCCGACTGGCGCGAAGCCTGGGCGCTGTTCCCTGGTTCGGTCGCTTACGTCTGGCATGGCGCCCTGCACGCCACCGCCGTGGCAGAGAGCCTGCAGGCGGCAGACTTTCACATCCGCGCACAGATTATCTGGGCCAAGGATCGCCTAGTGCTGAGCCGCGGCCATTATCATTGGCAGCACGAGCCCTGCTGGTACGCTGTGCGCGACGGTGCCAAGGGGCACTGGTCCGGCGACCGCAAGCAGACCACCCTCTGGTCGATCCCCTCGCGTGACCAGGACGCCGCCACCATCCATGGCACCCAGAAGCCGGTGGAGTGCATGCGCCGCCCCATCGAGAACAACTCTTCGGCCGGTCAGGCAGTCTACGAGCCGTTCTCCGGATCGGGCACCACTTTGATCGCTGCGGAGATGACTGGCCGAGCTTGCCATGCCCTGGAGCTCGATCCGGCTTATGTCGATGTGGCGGTGCTGCGCTGGCAGGCCTTCACGGGCCAGCAGGCGGTGCTGGAGTGCGATGGCCGAAGCTTCCCGGAGATTGCCTCTGCGCGCCAGCCCGAGCCGGTGGTGGTCACCTGATGCCTCGCCCTGGCCCCAAGCCTATCCCGACCGAGTTGCACCAACTGCGCGACTCCTTCAACGCCACCCGCCATGGCCGCGACCGCGCCGGTGAGCCCCTGCCGGAGGGCGAGCTTGCTGCCACCGCCCCGGACTGGATGAGCATCGGCCAGCGGGAGAGCTGGGCCTATGTGATAGGGCATGCGCCGAAGGGCCTGCTTAAGCCGCTCGACCGGGGCGTGCTGGCGGTTTGGGTTGAGGCGGAGGACCGGCACCGCACCGCGGTGATGCAGCAGGCTAAGCTGGACGCCAGCTCCTCCCTGCCGCTAATGACCCGCGGCAAGGATGGCCAGCCGATCCCCTCCCCCTATCTCCGCATCATCCGTCAGGCGGCCGAGACCATGCTGCGGGCGGCCAGCGAGCTGGGCTTTTCGCCAGCGGCCCGGCCGAGGCTGGCAGCGGGCCAGGCGGAGGCGCCTGCCCAGGAGAGCCCCTGGACCCGGCTGCAGGTGATCCATGGCCGCAAAGACGCTTCCTGATCCCTGCCCCGGCGTGGCTGCGGCGCTGGCCTATGCCAAGGCGGTGGTCGGTGGCACCATTCCGGCCTGCCAGTACGTCCGCCAGGCGGCTGAGCGCTTCCTGACCGACAAGGCCACAGCGGATGCTGGCAAGGGGCCTTGGGCATTCCGCCCTGATCTCGCCGAGGCGGCGATGCTGTTTGCCGAGCAGCTGCCTAACATCAAGGGGCCGGAGGCGGGCCGCCCCCTGCGGCTGATGGGCTGGCAGCGCTTTGTCTTTGCCAATCTGTTCGGCTTTGTCGAGCGGGGCACCACCACCCGACGGTTCCGCCAGGCGGTGGTCTACGTGCCCCGCGGCAACGGCAAGACCACCTTTGCCGCGCCCATCGCGCTCAACCTGACCTTTATCGAGGGTGAAGGAGGCGCTGAGGGCTACGCCGCTGCGGTCACTCGGGACCAGGCGCGCATCCTGTTCGACGCCGCGCAGCAGATGGTCCGCCGCAGCCCCGAGTTCCGCCAGGCCTTCGGCGTCGCCGAGCGGGCCAACGCCATCTACCAGGAGCACACCGCCAGCAAGTTTGTCCCGGTCTCTTCGGATGCCAAGTCACTCGACGGCTTGAACGTGACGGTGGCGGTTTGTGATGAGCTGGCCAGCCACCGCACGGCCTTAGTCTACGACGTGCTGCTCACCGCCATGGGCAAGCGCCGCCACCCCCTGCTGCTCTCCATCAGCACGGCCACCGGCAACACCAGCGGCATCGGCCGGCAGATGTGGGACTACTCGGTCCGAGTGCTGGAGGGGCTGCAGCAGGATGAGCGGCTGTTCGCGCTGATCTACACTGTCGATGAGGCGAATGATCCCTGGCAGGAGGCCTCCTGGATCAAGGCCAACCCGTCCTGGGGGCAGGCCGTCCAGCCCGACGCGATCCGCGCCATCATGCGCCAGGCCAGAAACAACCCGGCGCAGGAGGCGGCGGCCAAGACCCGGCACCTGAACATCTGGGTTGGGGCGGACGAGGCGCTGTTCAGCACCCGCGCCTGGAAGGCCTGTGCGGATCCTGCCCTCACCCTGGAGGCGATGGCTGGCTGCGACTGCCATGTGGCCGTGGATTTGGCCGCTACCACCGACCTGACCGCGCTGGCCCTGGTGTTCCCCAGCAGAGGCTCTGACGGCAAGCCACACTACGACGTGCTGGCCCGCTGCTACCTGAACGAGGCGGCGGTGCTCGAGGCCAGGAACCCGTCTTACCCTGGCTGGGCAGCAGAGGGCTGGCTCACCGTCACGCCGGGCAACGAGACCGATATGCGGGCCGTCGAGGAGGATCTGCGCAGCTTGGCGAAGCGCTTCCAGGTGAAAAGCTTGGCTTTTGACCCATGGCAGGCTCGGCAAATGCGCCAGTCCTTGGCTGCTGATGGGCTGCCGGTGGTGGAGTTCCACATGCGCACGGGCAACCTCTCGGAGCCCACCAAAGAGCTCGGGGCCGCAATGCTGGCCGGCCGGGTCCGGCACGACGACAACCCCGTGCTCGGGTGGTGCCTCAGCAATGTGGTCGGGCATTACGACGCTCGCGGCAACGTCTACCCGCGCAAAGCCCGCCCAGAGCAGAAAATCGACGCCGCCATGGCGCTGATCATGGCGCTGGGATGTGCCACCAACGCGGCGGAGGAAGAGGGCAGCTTTTGGGAGTTCCTGAAGGATCCGCTCTTTGTGTGAGCTGGTCGTTGCCAATCCCCTCAGGGAGAGCGAACTCCTCTAGGCGCCGAGCAGCCGCTGATCGATGTCGGCGTCATCGGCCTGGGCGGCAATCGGGATACCGCGGCGCCCTTCCTCGACACCGTGACTGTCGCTGGCTCGACCGTAGTGCCGGTCGACCTGATCAACATCGGCCCCTGGCTGCGGCTGCGGCTACTGCTCGGCGCGCCGGTGATTATCAGCACAACCAACTTCATTCACACCTTCGGCTCTAGTGCAGCCTCGCTGCTGAGCAACGCCATGGAGATCGGCTATCCCGACGTGCCTTCCTTCGACGTCTGCACCGGCATGCGCGCCACCACGCTGGAACTGGACTTCACGCCGACCGGCGCGGCGATGGCCACCTTTGGGCTGCTCGGCCAGGGCTCGGTGCGCACAGGTGCCACATTAGGCGGCACGCCGACCAGCGCGGCCTACACGGCCTTCAACAAGGCGCAGGGGTCCGTCACGCGGGGCGGCTCGGCGCTGGCGCAGGTGACCGGCGCGCGGCTCACCTATGCCAACGGCATGGAGGCGGTGCGCACCATTCGCGCCGACCGCCGCGTCGAGGGCGTGGATCGGGGCATTGCCCGTTGCACGGGACAGATCACGGTCCGCTTCGAGAATACCACGCTGCTCGCCCAGGCACAGGCCGACACATCTGCCGAATTTGCCCTGACCTTCACGATCGATAAAAACCGCAGCCTGACCCCCACACTGCATGGAGTCTACCTGGCGCTGGCCAAGACGCCGATCGAGGGGCCGGCCAGGGTGGAGGCCAGCTTCGATTTCAGGGCGGCGTTCAACGCGACGGCGACGCGGATGATGACGGCGGTGCTGCGGAACCAGCAGGCTGGGACAGAATATGCTTGAACTCTGTCCCGCAAAAAAGACCTATTCAGTTCGGAGGTGTCTGGTTGTGAGATGTCCTTGGCGGTTTCAGCGATGAGGCGCGCCTACGCAGTATCGAGTTGCTCGCAATGCTCACTCGATTCGGGTTCGAAAAGTTGCGTCGCTCGTTCAGCGGTCGAAGTAGGCGCACCGAAAGCATGCAGCGCCACCACGCCTCCGTTCGACGGACGTCGGGAGGGCAGCGGACATAAGCGAACTATTCTCATAGCCGAAAGGTAGGTCTGAATCTCGGCTCGCCGGGCGCCGCAGACGCGTTCCCGCCAGCGCAAATACGCTCGCTAGCGAGTTTATACGCTTCGGGGAAGCGTTCACAGATCCTAGCTGAAAGCGGGTCTTCCGAGATACGGGGATAGACCTCCTCAGGCCGCAGACTCTCAGGCAATTCGAAGTCGATCTCGATGCGTGCCACCACATGCCTGAACGCATAATTGCGGCAATATGAGCTCGATCCGAACAGTATCCCGCATTTTTGCTGCTCGATCCGGTTGGGGTGGTTTGCGCCCTTAAACATTGCCTCTGAGCACAGGAACGGATCGCGAGCCTCGTGAAGCAGCATAAGGTAGACGACGGGTTTAGCAGCGCCGCGCTTAACCCGCACAAAACGCCCGTCTGCATCCACCGAAACAGAGCCAGCGGCAAATGCCAGCGCGACGTCGCGGTCGCGCGTGATGTCGAGACCGCCCGTGGGACAGCCGTAGTGCTGCAACAACAACGAACCCGAGGCAGCCAGCTTATCGAAGCGATGTCGCCTTCGGAACAGTAATTGGTCTTTACCGTCGATGATCGCATACTGGGTGGCCTCCGGGAGCAGGATGCCGTCCTGCTCATACACCCCAGCGGTCATCTTCGCTTGGAACGACGTGCCAAAGGGATCCTTATCCAGCTGCGCCAACAGGTCCCTAACCTGCGGCGTGAGGACCTCGGGCAGGATGACCTCTGGAGCGACGGGGAAGAGGTCGTCATTTTGCATCAGCTCCTGGGCAATCAGTTGCCATGCCCCGAGGCTCGCAAACACCGAGCCGATCTGCTCCGGCGACTGCCAGAACTCCTCATACCTGCGAAAGGCTGACGCAATTAGAAGATCATCATCCTCGAGATGTGTCAGTCGCTCGCCGATACGGCGGCGGCAAACGGTCCACCCGCTTTCTGTCAAGCCGAGTACGTCCGGAAACCGATAGGAGCGGCCCTGACCTCGGAACCAAAGCGAAAGGCCGGTATTGGATTTCGCGCTGGCGGCCGCCTCGTAGCGCTCGCAGATCGCGTTGAACATCTCGAGGGAGGTCGCTTGATGACGGGCCGGTCTGACGCCACCGTCGGTGGGGAGGGCCGGCGCCGCACCCGACAGCAGCTCCAAGGCTTCGATGCGGCCCAAATCGAGGTCAAACCCCCGCCCGCGCGCTAGGTGCAGGTCGACCCGATGCGAGCCGATACCGATGTCTGGCAGCGTGCCAGCCCGCTTCGCCGCAAGGTAGAGTTCCACACCAGGCCGCGAGCCTCGGCCCCGCGGGAAGTCGCTGATGCGGGCGTCGTGAAAAGGGTCAAGCAGCGTGTAGCGATTGTCGTGCTCCCCGCGCAGCTCCTGGTGCAAAGCACCCAGCTCGGTAGCTGGGCCGGAGCGCTCGATCTCCTGGTCAAGGACCGTGAAGAACTTGAGTAGTGCCGTCCGGTCAAAGGTCCGCACTGTCTTTGAGATCATGCTCTCAGCGACAGGCATTGGGTCAGCGAGGAAGTTCGAAGGCCGCCAAGTTGCATTCAAGCCGACGAACGGGTCGGAGAGACTGCACTGCGATTCGAAATGCCCAAGGGCCAGGGCCATGGCACGCACCGCGCCCGCGTCTCCTGAATACAGACGCGGGTCTGCCGCTGCCTGACCAATCTGCGTCAGAGTTCCCAAGAAGCCAAGGAACTGTCCCGCGTGGGCCATCTGCAGAGAGCGTGCAGCATAGCTCCTGACGAGCGCCTCGTCGGACGGTGAAAGCATGGCCGAATCATCCCTGTTAGACCTTAGATGAATCCATTCCGATTGCGGGATCAAGGCTGGCGCGCCCTTCTCGGCCGCTTTGGTCTGGGCGGATCAACTTGAAAATCACGCAAATGGAGAACTCCATGCTTACCCTCGACCTCCCGGTCGAGCCGTACTGGCTCGAGCTGCCGCGCGGCGTCCGCGTGGAAATCCGCCTCGTCACCACCTCCGTGATGGCCGCTGCCCAGGCCGGTTCCGCCCGTCGCCTCGGCGCGCTGCGCGCCGCGGAGGCCGACCTCGACCCCGACATGGCGCGGGGCCTGGCCTTTCGCCTCGGCGCGCTGCGCGCCGCGGAGGCCGACCTCGACCCCGACATGGCGCGGGGCCTGGCCTTCGCCTTCCTGGTCAAGGCGCTGGCGCGGCACGCCGTCACCGCCTGGGAAGGCGTCGGCGATGCCGCCGGCAAGCCGCTGCCGCTCTCGCCAGAGGAGGTCGAGCGCCTGATGGGCATGGACGAGATGGCGGCCGCCTTCTGGGATCGCGCCACCCACCTCATTGCCGCCGTGACCCTGAAAGGAAACGGCTAAGGGCCCGAGCCAAATGGCATTTCGGCTCGGGTCAAGATTATTGCCGCAGCTGCGCGGCGCTCGATCGCGACTGTAGCCTCGCCTGTTCCCACGCCGCCCCCGCGCCCACCAGCGTCGAGGCCGTCGCAGCTTGGGCCGCTGGCACCACCTGCTCCACCGCGACGATGATGGGCCTCGACGTCGACATGCCCGCCGCACTCGCCACCGCCCGCGAGATGGACGCCGCCGGCTAGGCCGCGGCCAAACTTCTGCTTGCCATGCGCATAAGCCTCGCCACCGGTAGCGCCGCGCGCCGCACTGATCCCCCCGGGATTCTGTCCACCCCATCGACGCAGGAGGTGTGACCTATGGCAGATAGCACGAGCCGCGTCTTGGTCCGCCTGTCGCTGGACAATGCCGCTTTCTGGCAGAGTACGACCGAGATCGGCGTGGAGAAACTGGCCACCTCGACTACCACGGCTACCCTGTCCGGGCTGTCCTTCAACGGGCTGAACAGCATTACCCGATCAGCCGGGGCCTGCAGCTGGACGCCCAGCGCGGCGCGGTGTTCGTGGTCGACACCACCGCGGCGAAGGAGCTCGCCCTGGCCCACTGGCTGGTGGGCGGCGCCGATGGCGGGCGGCTGTTCGTGCGCTGCTTCGACGCCGGCATGGCCGTCCGGGAGAACATCGCCGGCGATGTGCTGGCCTCGCTGACCACCATGCAGTGGAACATCCCCTCCAAGGCCTGGACCGGCGGCGCGGTGATGGCCGACGCCTCGCTGAACCGCCGGATGACGGTGCGGCTGGCAGAGGCGGTCGCCTATGCGCAGATCGGCATCGTCGGCTTCGACGGGCAGATCGAGCTCGAGGCGCTGCGGCTGTTCGGGCTGCCGAAAGCGGCGCCGGCGGTGCTTTATGCCTGCCCCTCGGTGCCGATCGGCACCCGCAGCCTGGCACTCTAGACGACCTGGGATCTGCCGAGCCTCACCGCAGGCTCGACCGCAAACATCGATGTGACTGTGCCTGGCGCATGGCGGGGCGACTTCGCGGACACCTCGCTGGACACCAGCGGCATCGCCTTCGTGCTCGACTGCCAAGTGTTGTCCAACAACAGCGTGCGCATCACGGCGCGGAACGTCAGCGCGTCGACGGTGGACCTCGCCGCGGGCCGATGGCAGTGCAGGTGACGAAGCGGCGCGTGCCGTGAGATTTGCAGCTTGCCAACCAGCGCGCAGGCCCGCAGAACCAGGCTGCTGGTCGTGATTGCGTTGCCGCGCAAGGCGATTTCCGCCGCCCTCCGTAGCTCCGAGACCGGCAGCACGAATCGTAGGCCGGTAGCGTCGAAAGCGCGATGCAGCGCCAAGGCCGTTGCGGCGGCGTCGGCTATGGCGCCCGACCAACAAGATGGCTCATCGTCGGGCATGCTGCGCAATCTCATCGTCAGCCCGCCAGTCACAGCCATCCCGGCGAGAGACCGGTGGCGCAGCGTCTCCGCGCTGAGCAGCGGAGGCCACTGCCTTGGCCCACGCGGCCAACTGCCCCAGCGTCTACGTCATGGGGATGACAGCGATTGAACTAGCAGTTTCCCTGGCGGCGAGCACACGCTAGACTCAGCAGGTCTAGGAATTCTTGGCCCAACACAGAACTTCCCTGGACCAGCGGCTGATTTGACACGAAGCCGTATGAGGTGACGCCGACAATTCGGTTTGGATTCGCTTCCAGCCCCCCGGTCTGGCCGATCGCCCGTACGCCGAAATTCTCAATCCAAGGCCCCCCGCTGGAACCGCCGGTCATGTCCGAGCCATAGAGCCATGAGCTTAGCCCGCCGTCCCTGTGACTGCCGGAATCCACCTGATGCATAATCTGACCATTGTCGAAGCCGACAGGGTAGCCAATAATTTTAGCTTGGTTGCGGCTCAGTGCGTTGGTCCGGTGGCCGAGGATCCCAGTGACCGATCCGACTGTCCTCATCGCCGTGCCGAAGTGGCGTTCCTCCAGCTCGATGATGGCTAGGTCTGCTCGGTTGGGAACTCCTCCACCGCCAGTCATCCAGGATTTGGTCGTCGCTACCCAGGTCGCGCTCCAGCGCTGAAACGGGGCATTACCCTCGTGATAAGCAGGAACGAACTGAATGTGTCGGAAATAGCCCCCCTCCCCACCGCTGCCCTGATGAACGCAATGGCCTGCCGTCAAGATCAGCCTCGGCGCGATGACCGCTGCTGTGCAGACAAAATCCTGACCCTGTGCGTTTTGGAAAAAGAGCTTGCCCACCGCGCGGTAAGGATACTCCAGCCGCGCATCGACAGGGATCAGCCGTGAACTGCTGAAGTGGGCGCCTTCCGTTCCGGCAGCTTCGCCCCTTGGGCCGCCGGGACGCTCAACCGGATCTGAGGGCTGCGGCAAAGGCAATCCGGGATCGTGGGTCGGTGCAGCTCCGGGCGGGAACAGCCGATTGTTCAGGTCGGGCAGGTTCATCGCCGTAGATGTTGGCAGCTGACCTCTGCGGATGGGCTGAACGCCAGGTGCCGACGGCGGATCCTGGCTGAGAAATCCTGCTTCAGGGACACCCTGCGGTTCCTGATATTGCGGTAAGGTTCTTGGCTGGGCCCGCGCTAGCCGCTCAGGGGTCCAGTAACGCTCCGCCTCAGCCACAGTGTCCTGTGCAGAGACAGGCGCCGGCCAAATCAATGCGCCCGTCAAAAGCAGCAATACCGTGCTGCACTGGCCCGCAATCCAATGGAGCCTAGGTGGTGACACGTTCATGAATCCTCTCCACGATGAAGCCGATGTTCGCACTCGAACTGCGGCATTGGATAGTAATCTATTGGCAGAACGACGCGCCTTCTATCACGGCGGTAACCCCGCTATGATGACGGCGATAGAAATCCCGTAGTTTTCTGTCTCTACCGCCCTACGATACTCCTGCGGTGTCGAGTTACCGACCGAGAAGCGATCTGCACAACAGGTGTGCATTCCCACGACGACCCAAGCCGTGTTGCGGAATTGCAGAATAGGCGATCCCGAACTGCCAGGCGAAGTGCTGCATCGGTGCCGCATCAGCCTCTGCGCAGCTTCCAGTGAGACCTCGCATTCAGAAGCAACGCGTTGGAAGTCGCCCCAAGGGTGCTGAATCACTGTTGCCGTCCCACCGGCCAGATTGGCGTCCAAAGTCAGCGGACTGCGCCCGGCGGCGGCGTCTTGAGCGATGCGGATCAGCGCCAGTTCGGCGATGTCAATTCCACCGGGCGGAAGCGAGGTGAGAACAACCGAACGACCTTCGCGATCCAGGTCGACGATCTCGGTGCATGATATCGCGCGCCGAACATTCTCCGGCATCACGCCTTCGAAGTAGTCGAATACGATCCCGATTCGAGCGCATGCGGTTCGGCGCCAGTGCGCCTCCGGCTCGGCGGCCACCGCGGCTCGGAGGCAATGAGCTGCAGTGGCGATGATCGTCGGAGTGACGAGGAAACCCGTGCAGGGTGCAATCACTCCGGGGTTGGCGATATGGATGAACGCTACGGAACGTCCAATCTCCGGCAGCAATCGAGATGAAGGGACGCTACTGTTTAGCAAGGACCGGATCGGAATTCCCACAATGACGGAGCCCAGGGCCTGCGCCTGCGACAACGGTCTTGCAAGCGCTCTCACGACCGAAACGCGGCCTTGCGATCCGGCATCGCCCAACAAGCGAACTCGGATGGATCGTCCCATCAGCGGCAGGCTTTGCACGGTCTGCGCTGCGACGCCCGACAGAAGGTTAATTGTCGCCATCACTTGGCTGGTCGAACCATCGACCAGTTCCAACAGCACCGGCCCTGCGAGGCGTTCGGCCTGAACCTCGACGATGACGTGCGGGAAAGGGTTATCTGCCAGCACCACAGGCTGGTCGTCATGGATCGTTGAACCGTTCAGTGACCAAGCACCACCAGCAAAGACGAGCGCTCGAACTGTGGGAACAGCGTCAAGGTGTTTCGCGATCGCCGTGTCCTGCGCCGCAGCCAAGGCCGGCAGGACAAGCCAGACGAACAACACTGCCCGGCTCAGCATCCGTAGCTTCATGGCTGACACTCTGGCCCCACGAAGGAGCAGCGGGTGAAATCTTGCACGTACAACATTGGCAGTACGACGGGACTGGGTGGCTGTCCCTGTTTAATGCAATGGAGTTGAAGCATGATGTCACGGCCATCCACCGAAAAGATTTCAAGCCCCGCTCCTCGACCGGTGCGATTGATCGCCTGAATGCCGGTCAGATCAGGCAGGCGGCGGAGCCGCTGCACAGTCGCAATTTGGATGGAGAGCCCGGAGCCACTGCCTGCCGCATCCAGGAGAGGCAACGTCAACGCCTTGTCGCGGCGTAGGCGAAGATGCCCACCCTGCTCGAGGCAAGCGGCGGCGCTCCTCAGGTTCAGGTCATCCCTCCAAACTTCTGCATCCTCCGGCGACCGCCGGAGCTCGATGCGATCCGTCTGAAAGCCGAGTGCTCGTTCTGCGTGGATCCTGCCGAACCGCGCTGCTCCGCTCTCTAGGTATTCTGCCGTGAACCTAATCCGGTCGGCGACGAGGTTGGCCGCCACCATGCGCGCGCTAACCCTGATATCCCTCGTAGCGTCGCCGATGATCTGCGCTGCGAGGCCGGCAACGTATGGCGCCGCGAAGGAACTGCCCCACATTAGGTTAAGCGCCTCCGGCTCGGCGCCAGCGGGACCAATGCCAAAGCCGATGGCCCCCACGTCGAAGGCCTCCCCATAAAGGGCAAGGAATTGCTGCCTGTCATCATCGGCACCGGGTCTCATCGGGGACCTACAGAACTCCTGGAAATTAGGAGTTGTGGGCGATAGGTTACCGGGCTGCTGTTTCTCGATTTGACGGAGCAGTTCCTGAACATGTCCACAGGTCAGGACATCGCGTTCCGAACCCATCGCTACCACCGAGATGAAACCCGCTGTGGGCGGCGACCGCGCTAGATGGGCGTACCCGCCAGCGTCGCCAATGCCCAAAGGCACTAAGCCCTCGTCCCTTAAATTGCGGTTCCCGGCAGCGACCGCGACCACGAACGGGGCCAGCCCCACCGGTGACGCGTTGGTCGGTCGCCCGGCGATTGCTTGACTGAGCTGGCTGCCGTCGTCAGAAGGCGGTGCGCCGCAGGACAAGTTTACAACCCTGGGTGACCCGACGGTTTGTAAGTAGTTGGGGAAGCTTTGATGGTATTTCGAAATAAATTCGAACTCGGCACGCGGGTTATGCTCGGGACTCCGGACTCTCGCAGTAGAAAAGACGTGCGACCAGATCCGTCCGTTGGGCAAAAGCCCGTAGGTCCCGCTCGCAAGCATGCCTGTGATAAGGGTTCCGTGGTCGTAGATACTCAGCCCATCTGGCGTCGATTCACCGCAGGGTCCTGTCGGCGCTGGCGTTAGGTGCCCGGGATGGTCATCTATCCAGAGCACCGCGCTATCCTG
Organism: Roseomonas sp. USHLN139; assembly: GCF_037145735.1. Lineage (NCBI taxonomy): Bacteria > Pseudomonadati > Pseudomonadota > Alphaproteobacteria > Acetobacterales > Roseomonadaceae > Roseomonas > Roseomonas sp. USHLN139. The sequence continues at coordinate 19,618 of NZ_JBBCWY010000004.1, forward strand.
GGGAAAGCGATAGACCCTATTTCCCAGTGTCGCCCGGGGCAAATCCGCCAGGTAACCGACAGAAGTCCGCGAGAGGCTCGACTGCAGCGCCACTGGTCCATCCCACACGCCGACCAGGGTTGTAGCCGGGTGGGCGGCACCGATCGGCCAACCCATGGCCTGGCGCCACTCGTCGCTCAACATCTGCCTTGTCTCGTTGTTCACCCGTACGTACGAGAGGCTGGCCTGTTCTGGCCGAGCGGAGGGCTGCGAAGCGGTATTCACGATAGACTGGCAGACAGTTGAGATTAGGCGCGTCCGCTCTCTGCCAAGTTGCGGCCGCTCCCGTCGTAGTGCGATGTCGCCTGCCACAACAGCCCGCTCGATGGAGGCGCATTGCGTCCGCAGATCGGCATGCGGATCCGAGGGCGTGATCCTCGCACCGAGAAGTGCCGCAGGCAGTGTGACGGGTCCGCGCACCGCCGCCCACCAGTTGCCGCTGCTGCTCGAACCGGGCGAGAAGAGAATTCCCCTTTCCGCTCTCAGCCAAGCTTCGCCTTGATCAGGATTGCGTTCCAGAATCCGAACTTGGCAGATCCGGTCAAACTCCACGCATCCCCGCGTATTGTTGAGTACCACCCTGTCCAACCCGGGCGCTTCGGACGCACTAAAACTTCGGGCTACGAAGGTTGTATCTTGGCCAATGACAATGTCGGGGATGCAGATATAATTGCGAGGTAGGCGCTGCACCTTCCGATTCGCTTCTGTACATTGATCATGTGAGAGATCGGCAGACGCCCCTTCTGCCCAGTTCCAAGCGGTCCGGCTACGGTTGCTCCGGCAGATGTGGTCATTGATCGAGCAGAGCTGCGTTTCGAGAACGCTCGGATTCACCCAGGCTGGAAGGCTGTAGATTCGCCGCAGGAGCCCGTTCAGGTTCGCGTCCTGACGGAGGATGAGTTCAGGTCGCATTCGAACTGCATCTCTCGCCATGAGGTCGGAGATCGCGAAGACGAGAGCGATGCCCCCATCCTCTCCGATCACCGTGAAGCCGAGGGGGGGCGTTGGCCGCTGCGCGGCGGTCGGCGGAGACATCACCATGAGCGTAAGGAGTGTAGAAAAGTACACCCAACGCATGAGCGCGTACCATCCCTTTCCCATGTCAGCTCGTTCCCGACACGCCAGCTGCACAAATATTGTCCGGGCAAGGGTGCCAGCCCGGCGGCCGCCAATCGAACGCGGCATGAACCACAGCCCGTTTCGACGCCTCGTCATCTCACGACTCTCACATTGGGTATCAGTGGGGACTCTGCTCGGCCTCTTGTGAGCGGGCCGAGACCAACGGCCGGGGCCACGCCGGTTTCGCCGGCCGTGGCAAGCGACCCGGTCAAGGCGTTCACACGGGAGCGGAAGGCGGGCGAGATGGTCGCAATCGACCGTAGCACCCCGATCGCTCGCGTCCAGCGTTCGCTATTCGCCGGCACCAGCCCGCCGTCTTGCTGACGCAGCACCCGGCTGAGTTGCCCACCGAGTTCTTGCCGTACCATTTGCTGACGGGCGGTGGAGGTTGGCTCCTCAGCGAAGACGAGAAGAGCCGCAGCTGCATCTGGCCCGAGACCGGAAAGCCCGAGGTCGCGCCCCACACTATCGAATTGGAGGCGTTCCATTGGCGTGAGTTCGGTCGTCGTCTCTGCCCTGGTGCGGGCGGTCGCTATTGCCTCCCGCACGAGGAACCGAATGCCCGAGAGTGTGCAGATCTGTGCGTAGCCCGCGACGAGCGAGGCTGCTTGGCCCCCGGTCGATGGCGTCCCAGCTGCGCTTCGGTAGGTCGTCAGTGCCTCCCTAACAAGCTGCTGCGTCTCGTCCGGGTATTCGGTGAGCAAGGCGGTGCGGCGGAACTCGTTTAATGTGAAGGCCGCAAAGCCAAGTGCCGCAGCGGTAACGCCCGTGGCCTTCGTTGACGCCTCAGCGAGCGCCAAAATGGCGGTCGCCGCGGCCGTAGCCCCGGCCAATGCGCTCGAGGCGAATTCGCCTTGGCTCCGCGCGCGCTGGAGTGCCGCGAAAAAATCGACGCATTGCCGATCGATGTACGCGTAGCCCCAGTCCCGCATCTCTGTCGGATTGAGTGGACTCGTCGCTTCGCTCGTGCCCGGCGCATAGCCTGTCTGTTCATTGCGAATTCTTATTATTTCTCCGGCAGGAGGCGTTGTGACGGCGCTTGGTAGCCCGCACGCCTGCAGGGTGCAGAGCGAAAGGATTACGAGCCCCAACCGGGCAAGCGTTCTACTGTGGCCCACGAGCTGCCCCCTCAGACTGCTTAAGCAATGATACCCACGGATGCACCGTTCATTGCAAGCCCGATATAATGGAGCCACTATCCGCGCCGTTTCAGCCGATGCTTTTCTCGCGGACGCACGCGGGGTTTGAGAGTCAGTCCTACAAGTTCTGCTTCATGCTGCAGCCTTTGCCGCGAGCCGCCGCAGCAATATCGCTGGGAGTCAAGGTAGAGGCGGCAATGGTGGCCGATCCAGCCGAGTGTTCGCTCGACTATCCAGCGCTTCGCTTCGACCACGCGACGCATCGGTGTCGGTCGCAGGAGCGCACGATCTCGACCTTCTGAACCGCCCCGGGTTTGTCGGAGGCTCCAACTCCTGAGAGGCTGGAGCGATGGCGAGCAAGACGACGAACAAGTTTTCGCCTGAGGTCCGCGAGCGTGCGGCGCGTATGGTGCTGGAGCATGAGGCGCAGCACCCGTCGCGCTGGGCGACGATCGTCTCGATTGCGGCCAAGATCGGCTGCACGGGCTAGACGCTGAACGAGTGGGTGAAACAGGCGGAGCGCGACACCGGCCGCCGGCCCGGGCCGACGACGGAGATGGCGGCCCGGCTCAAGGCCCTGGAGCGCGAGAACCGCGAACTGCGGCAGGCGAACGAGATCCTGCGCAAGGCGTCGGCGTAATTTGCCCAGGCCGAGCTCGACCGCCGGTTCAAGCCATGATCGGCTTCATCGATAATCATCGCGGGGCGCACGGGGTCGAGCCGATCTGCAAGGTTCTACCGATCGCCCCGTCGACCTATCGAGCGCAGGCCGCCCCGCGGTGCGATCCGGCCAAGCTGCCGGCCCGGGTGCAGCGCAATGCGGTGCTGATGCCCGAGATCGCGCGCGTGTTTGAGGAGAACTTCCGTGTCTATGGCGTGCGCAAGGTCTGGCGGCAGTTGAAACGCGAAGGCCATGACCTGGCGCAGTGCACTGTCGCGCGCCTGATGCGCAGCATGGGCCTGCAGGCGTGATCCGCGGCAAGCCGGTCAGGACCACGATCAGCGACAAAGCCGCCCCTTGCCCGCTGGATCACGTTAACCGGCAGTTCAAGGCACCGCGCCCGAACGCGCTGTAGGTTTCCGACTTCACCTATGTCGCGACCTGGTCAGGGTTTGCCTACGTCGCCTTCATCATCGATGCCTATGCGGGGCGGATCGTCGGCTGGCGCGTGTCGCGAACCGCGCACAGGCTTCGTGCTGGATGCACTGGAACAGGCCCTGCACGAGCGGCGTCCGCTGCATCGCGGCGGCCTCGTGCATCACAGCGACAGGTGCAGCCAATACGTCTCCATCCACTGCACCGAGTGCCTAGCCAAGGACGGCATCGAGCCCTCCATCGGCAGCGTCGGCTCCAGCTATGACAACGCCTTGGCCGACAGCATCAACGGTCTCTACAACGCCGGGATCATTCACCGGCGAGGACCCTGGCGCTCGCTTGAGGCCGTGGAATTCGCCACCCTTAGATGGGTGGAGAGGTTCAACCATCGGCGGCCGTTGGAACCCATCGGCAATATCCCGCCGGCCGAGGCCGAAGCACTCTACAACGCCACCCGGGAGAACCTGCTCCTGGCGGCGTGACTCAAACCAAACAGCCTCCGGCAATCCGCGGCGGTTCACTTCCTCCTTCGGGTGTGGGTCACAGCGCATGCGCTTTCCCACAAAATATAAATGCAGAAATGCTGAAGTCTCGGCGCTGCCACGCCGCATTCGCACAGACTCCGGGAAAACGCGCGCAATTGGAACGGGTCCGGTCGAGGCACCATCGTCACCACGGTGTGGCGGCCACGGCGTCCAAACGCCTGTCACTATGCCAGTGGCGGCTGGCGGCGCCGCGGGTAGCGTCCGCGGAGGTGGTGGAAATTCCGGCGTTGGCCGGGATGTAGGGCTGGGGTGGCCATCGGACCTGGCGGCTAGGGTGGAGTTGCGAAGCTCCTACCCCTGACCGGCCGAGGACCGGATGACCGACGACAGACTGCCGCTGGCGGACCTGCTGGCGAAAGCCGGAGACGGTGACTTCCTGCGCGGCGTCGCCGAGGCGGTGCTGCAGATGTTGATGGAGGCCGATGTGGAGGGCTGATCGGCGCCGGGCGGCACGAGCGCACCGGCGAGCGGCTGAACTACCGCAACGGCTTCCGCGACCGGAAACTGGACACGCGCCTGGGCTCGCTGCAGCTCCGGATCCCCAAGCTGCGGCAGGGCAGCTATTTCCCGTCCTTCCCGGAGCCCCGCAAGACGTCCGAGAAGGCCCTGGTCGCGGTGATCCAAGAGGCGTGGATAGGCGGCGTCTCCACTCGGCGCGTGGACGAGCTGGTGCAGGCGATGGGCCTGTCCGGCATCTCGAAATCGACCGTCTCCAAGCTCTGCAAGGACATCGACGAGCGGGTCGGGGCCTTCCTCGACCGACCGCTGCTTTCCGGCGAGTGGCCCTACCTCTGGCTCGATGCCACCTACCTCCGCCAGCGCGAGGGCGGCCGCATCGTCTCCGTTGCCGCCATAATCGCGGTCGCCTGCGATACCGAGGGGCGGCGCGAGATCGTCGGCCTGCACATCGGTCCCTCGGAAGCGGAGACCTTCTGGGCCGCTTTCCTCAAGAGCCTCGTCAAGCGCGGCCTGAAGGGCGTGAAGCTGGTCGTCTCCGATGCCCATGAGGGACTGAAGGCTGCGGCAGCAGGTCGCGACAGCCGGCGGCGTCCAGTTCCCCGTCGCGGGGGTGATGATTGAGACGCGCGACGAGGCCGGCCTGTCCGGCCCGCCGGACGAGCCGCTCTATTTCGAGTTCCGCCACGGCGTGACGGTGCGCAGCGCGGAGCGCCTCAACGCCACGGGGGCGCCCGTCCCGATCGAGCGGCAGGAGGCCGCGGCGCGCGCCCCTGGTCGCGGCGATGACCTATGCCCGGCTGGCCAGCGCGACGCGCGACGACTACCGGCGGGCGGGCGGGCGGGAATGGGGCGGTCGGCCGCGACGCGCGCGACGACGCCGGCGCACGCTGGCCGGCCGTGGCGCGGGAGAACGAGTTGCGCGCGCAGGACACCGGCATGGACCAGTTGATGCACGGCATGATGCGGCGGCCCGGCCTGCCCTTCTCAGCCGCGCCCGGCTCAGGCCGCGTCCGCGGCGCTGCCGACCGGGTGGTAGTCGCAACGCGAGATAGCTACGCAACGCATCGGCACCGAAGCAGCCCCCTGCTCGCGCACCGGAAGGTGACGCAGGCTGCGAGACGTTTCTCACAAGTGCCCGCGAAGGTTGGATTCCGGTTCCCACCGCTGCTCCAAAATACCCCCCTTCAAAATCAACTCTTTATAGCCAGATCGGCGGCTTTCTCGTGAGAGAATACCGGCGTTGCGGGGTCCGGATAGCGTGCCACGCTCGAGAGAATGCTGGCGGCGACTGGCGGCGCATCTCGGCCAGAAGCTGCTGCTTCCCCCTCCTCGACATTGCCCGAGGTCGCCATTCGAAGAAATGAGGCGCCTGCGGCAGGGATGGCGCTGATCATCGCCACCGCCTGCGGCTTTGCGGTCCCGGGCGGAACGCCAGCGGCCTGAGAAACGGGGCAGCCGGGCCTCCTCCCGGCACGCCTGCGCGAGAGGCACCTGCCCCTCCCGAGCACCACCAACGGGCGCGGGCCCGTCTTTCAATCATGAACTTTCGGCAACCTTCGGCCGCCCGACCGCTTTACCTCCTGAATGACGGGGGGCGATGCGATGCGCGAGCGGTCTGGCACCGTGGCCTATGAGGGCTCTTCGGGCGGCTGGGGGTCCCTGCGCGGGATCGCCGAGACCATGCTGCGGCAGGCCGCGACGCCCGCCGCGCTGGACACGCTGCGGCGGCAGAACAAGCCCGGCGGCTTCATGTGCACCAGCTGCGCCTGGGGCAAGCCCCAGCATCCGCACGCCTTCGAGTTCTGCGAGAACGGCGCCAAGGCGACGCTGTGGGAGCTGACCAGCCGGCGCTGCGGCCCGGACTTCTTCGCCCGCCACAGCGTCACCGCGCTGCGCGGCTGGAGCGACCATGACCTGGAGCAGCAGGGCCGCCTGACCCATCCGATGCGCTACGACGCCGCCAGCGACCGCTACCTGCCCTGCGGCTGGGACGAGGCCTTCCAGGCGATCGGCCGCGCGCTCAAGGCGCTGCCGCCGAAATCCTCGGTCTTCTACGCCTCCGGCCGGGCCAGCCTGGAGACCTCCTATCTCTACGCGCTCTTCGCCCGGCTGCACGGCCACAACAACCTGCCCGACAGCTCCAACATGTGCCACGAGACCACCTCGGTGGCGCTGTCGCGGCTGATCGGCTCGCCGGTCGGCACCTGCGTGATGGACGACTTCGCGCAATGCGACGCCATCTTCTTCTTCGGCCAGAACACCGGCACCAACAGCCCGCGCTTCCTGCACCTGCTGCAGGAGGCGGCGGAGCGCGGCTGCAAGGTCGTCACCTTCAACCCGATCCGCGAGAAGGGCCTGACCGAGTTCGTCAACCCGCAGCGGCCGACGCAGATGCTGGGCGCCGGCGCGACGCGGATCAGCGACCAGTATCTGCAGGTGCGCCCGGGCGGCGACATCGCCGCCCTCATGGGCCTGTGCAAGGTGGTGCTGGCCGCCGACGAGCAGCGCGGCGGCACGGTGCTCGACCACGGCTTCATCGCCGAGCATTGCGCCGGCTTCGAGGCCTTCCGCGCCCAGGCCGCGGCCACGCCGTGGTCCAGCATCGAGCGGGAATCCGGCCTGTCGCAGGCCGATCTGGAGGCGGCGGCCGGCGTCTATCTCGCCGCCGAGCGCGTCATCGGCGTCTATGGCATGGGCCTGACCCAGCATGTCCATGGCTTCGAGAACATCGCCATGCTGGTGAACCTGCTGCTGCTGCGCGGCCATATCGGCCGGCCCGGCGCCGGCATCTGCCCGGTGCGCGGCCATTCCAACGTGCAGGGCCAGCGCACCGTCGGCATCGCCGAGAAGCCGGAGCTGGTGCCGCTGGACAGGCTGGCCACGCAGTTCGGCTTCGATCCGCCGCGCGACACCGGGCTGACCACCGTCGAGGTCTGCGAAGGGCTGCTCGACGGCTCGGTGCGGGCCTTCCTCGGCCTCGGCGGCAATTTCCTGCGCGCCATCCCCGATCAGGCGCGGCTGGAGCCGGCCTGGGAGCAGCTGCAGCTGACGGTGCAGATCGCCACCAAGCTGAACCGCACGCATCTGTTCAACGGCCGCGTCGCCTATCTGCTGCCCTGCCTCGGCCGCAGCGAGGAGGATCTGCAGCAGGGCGGCCCGCAGACGGTGACGGTGGAGGACAGCTTCAGCCATATCCATGCCTCGCTCGGCCACCGCAGGCCGGCCAGCCCGCAGCTGCGCTCGGAGCTGGCGATCGTCGCCGGCATCGCCAAGGCGACCCTGGCGCCCAGCCCGCGGCTGCGCTGGGACGACTGGACCGCCGATTACGGCCTGGTGCGCGACCTGATCGCCGAGACCTATCCCGAAGAGTTCGCCCGCATGAACGAGCGGATCTTCGAGCCCGGCGGCTTCTATCGCGGCAACAGCGCGCGGCAGCGGGTGTGGCAGACCGAGAGCGGCCGGGCAGCCTTCACCGCGCCGGCGATGCTGGCCGCGACCGACGTGCCGGAGGCCGACGGGCGCTACCGGCTGATCACCCTGCGCTCCAACGACCAGTTCAACACCACGGTCTATGGCTACAGCGACCGGCTGCGCGGCATCGAGGGCAAGCGCGACGTCGTGCTGATGAACCCGGCCGACATCGGCCGCGCCGGGCTGTCGGCCGGGCAGCGCATCGCGCTGCTGGGCGACGCCGCCGATGGCCGCGCGCGGCGGGTCGACGCGCTGGAGGTGGTGCCCTTCGACCTGCCGGAGGGCAGCATCGCCGGCTACTACCCGGAGCTCAATCCGCTGATCGCCCTCGACCACCACGACCGGGAATCGAAGACGCCGGCCGCCAAGGCCGTGCCGGTGCGGATCGCCGCGGCCGGCTGAGGCGCGCCGGCCGGCCCCGCGCGGGGCCGCCGATGGGGAGGATGTCGCATGGATGACGCGCGCAAGGATCCGGCCGGCAGCGCCATTGCCGGGCTCGCCCCGGCGCTGCTGGCCGCCAAAGCCCAGCAGCCCTGGCCGCGCATGCTGCTGCTGGCCGGCTTCGCCGGCGGCTTCATCGCCTTCGGCTCGGTGATCTCGATGGTGGCGCAGTCCGGCGGCGGCGACGGCGGCGCGGTGCAGCTGCTGTCAGGCTTCGCCTTCTCGGTCGGGCTGATCATGGTGATGGTGGTCGGCGCCGAGCTCTTCACCGGCAACACCATGATGGTGCTGCCGGCGGCGACCGGCGCGCTGCCGCCGGCGCGGATGGCCGGCGCCTGGCTGCTGGTCTGGCTCGGCAACCTGGGCGGCAGCCTGGCGGTGGCGGCGCTCTACGCCGCGGCCGGCGGGCTGGACGACAGCATCGGCGCCGCCGCCCGCCGCATGGTGGAGGAGAAGCTGGCGAAGTCCGCCCTGGCCACCTTCTGCTCGGCCATCCTGGCCAATATGCTGGTCTGCCTGGCGGTCTGGATGTCGATGGCGGCGCCGCGGCTGCCGGCCAAGATCCTCGCCATCGTCGGTCCGGTGATGATCTTCGTGGCGGCCGGGCTCGAGCATTCGGTCGCCAACATGTCGATCATCCCGCTCGGCTGGCTGGCCATGCCGGCCGAGGCGGTCGCCTGGTCGGAGGGCGCGCGCAACCTGCTGTGGAGCAGCCTGGGCAACCTCGCCGGCGGCGCGCTGCTGGCGCTGGGGCTGGCGCAGGGCCATGGCGCGCTGCGGCAGGACGGCGCCGCAGCCGCGCGGGAGGCCAGACGATGACCAGCTATTGCGGCCTCCCGCCCGGGCCCTTCGAGCTCGGCAGCCGCTGGAACCTCGATCCGCTGCTGCTGGCGGCGCTGGGCGCGGCGCTGCTGCTGGCGCGCCGGTCGCGGCGGCCGGGCCTGGCGATGGCGGCGGTCGGCGTGCTGGCCCTGGCCTTCGTCTCGCCGCTCTGCGCCCTCAGCGTGGCGCTGTTCTCCGCCCGCGCCCTGCACCACCTGCTGCTGGTCACCGCCGCGGCGCCGCTGATCGCGCTCGCCTGGCCGGCCGCGCGGCCGGGCACGCCGGGCCTCAGCCTGGCCGTCGCCACCGCGGTGCTCTGGGCCTGGCACCTGCCGGCGCTCTACGACGCGGCGCTGGCGAACACCGGCGTCTACTGGCTGATGCAGGCGACGCTGCTGGGCAGCGCGGTCTGGTCCTGGCGGGCGGTCTTCGCCGCGCCGCCGCTGGCCGGCGGCCTGGCGGCGATCCTGGGCATGGCGCAGATGGGCCTGCTCGGCGCGCTGCTGACCTTCGCCGCCCGGCCGCTCTACGCGGCGCATTTCGGCACCACCGAGCCCTGGGGCCTGGCGCAGCTGGCCGACCAGCAACTGGCCGGGCTGCTGATGTGGGTGGCGGGCATCATCCCCTATGCGCTGGCGGTGGCCCTGATCGGCCGGCGCGCCTGGCGCGGCGGCCTGCCGGCATGATGATCGCCGCGCTGAAGTTCCTGCACATCGCCGCCCTGTCGCTCTGGTGCGCCGGGCTGGTCGGCCTGCCGCTGCTGCTGGCGCGGCATGGCCCGGAGGATGCGCAGGCCGAATTCACCCGGCGCCGGCTGCTGACCCACAACGCCTATGTCCGACTGGTCACCCCGGCCGCCGTGGTCGCGGTGGCGGCGGGCACGGCGCTGGTCTTCCTGCGCGGCGTCTTCGTGCCCTGGATGTTCGCCAAGCTGGCGGCCGTCGGGCTGCTGGTGCTGATCCATGCCTGGCTTGGCCATGTCACGCTGCAGGCCGGCGAGCAGCGCGGCGAATACGACGCGCCGTCCGGCGGGCCGCTGGTGGCAGCGGCCCTGCTGTGCATGACGGCGATCCTGTTCCTGGTGCTGGCCAAGCCGCTGCTGGCGGAATGGCCGGGGCCGGCCTGGCTGCTGCAGCCGCGCGGTCAGCCCCTGCCGGTCGGCGCGGTGCCGATGTGATAGTCGAAGACCAGCTTGCCGCCATGCCAGCCCGTCATGCCGGTGAAGAACGCCGCGAAGCCGGACAGCAGCAGCCCCCAGGGCAGCACCGCCTGCTGGTAGCCGTCCAGCCGCAGGCCCCAATTGGCGCCCAGGATCGACAGCAGCATCACGGCGAGGATGAAATGCGTCCAGCTGGCCGCGCGGATGCGGATGCCCTTGACCATCAGCAGCTCGACCGTGCCGGACAGGCCGGCGGCCAGCCCCATCAGGAAGGCACCGCCGCTCGACCACAGCGCCGCCCGCGCCCAGAAGGCATCGCCGGTCCACCAGTAGAAGCCGTCCGCCGCCAGGGTGCTCATGGTCAGGGCGATCGGGAAGGCGACCAGCATGGCGTGCACCGGATGGCCGACCACGGCGATGCGCGACTGGGTGCGGTGGAAATGCGGGTTGTCGGCGATCGGATCGGCCAGGCCCCTCGCCTCGCCGGCGGTCTCGGCACGGTCTGCGGTCATCGCGCGGCCCCCCTTTGGAAAATCTTCTGCGCCGCGACAACGATCCTGGCCATCGGGGGTTGCTCCGGGCCGCTGTCGACGCTGGACGCGGCGGGGCCCGCCGCGCAGGCCGCCGCGACCCTGTGGTGGGCGATGCTGGCGGGCGCCGCGGCGCTGACGCTGCTGGTGATGACGCTGCTGGCGCTGGCCTTCCGCCGCGGCGGGGCCGAGGCCCGTGGCGGCCGCCGCGCCGCGGCCGGCCTGTGGCTGGGCGGGCTCGGCGTCGCGATGCCGACCACGCTGCTGCTGCTGCTGCTGGGCTCCGCCCTGGTGGTCGGCGAGCGGATGGTGGCCCGCGCCGCGCCGGAGCGGGTGGTGATCGGCGCCAGCGGCCACCAGTGGTACTGGGACTTCACCCAGCCCGGCGCCGACGGCCCGATCGTGACGCGCGACGTGATGCATATCCCGGCCGGGCGGCCGGTGGATGTGCGGCTGCAGGGGAATGACGTGATCCACAGCTTCTGGGTGCCGCGGCTGGCCGGCAAGATGGACGTGGTCCCCGGCCATGTGAACGTGCTGCGCATCGAGGCCGCGCGGCCCGGCGTCTTCGAGGGGCAATGCGCCGAGTTCTGCGGCCTGGAGCATGCCCGCCACCGCTTCCGCGTGGTGGCGCATGACGCGGCGGGATGGGCCGCCTTCCAGCGCGGGCGGCAGCCATGACCGCGCCCCGCCCGACCGCCGCCACGCCGGTCGCCCGGCACCAGGCGCTGACCGCGATCTGGGGCGCGCCGCGCGGCTGGCGCGGCACGCTCTGCACGGTCAACCATTCCGACATCGGCCGGCGCTTCATCCTGGCCGCCTTCGCCTTCTTCGCCATCGGCGGCGTGCTGGCCATGCTGATCCGCGCCCAGCTGGCGACGCCGGGCAGCGCCTTCGTCGGGCCCGCGATCTACAACCAGCTGTTCACGATGCATGGCAGCATCATGATGTTCCTCTTCGCCATCCCGATGTTCGAGGGGCTGGCGCTGTACCTCCTGCCGAAGCTGCTGGGCAGCCGCGACATGGCCTTCCCGCGTCTCTCCGCCTATGGCTGGTGGTGCTACCTGTTCGGCGGCAGCATCCTGATCGCGGCGCTGGTCATGGGCGTCGCGCCCGATGGCGGCTGGTTCATGTACACGCCGCTCTCCTCCAAGGCCTTCACCCCGGGCATCAGCGCCGATGTCTGGCTGCTCGGCATCACCTTCGTCGAGATCTCGGCGATCGCCGCGGCGATCGAGATCATCGTCACCATCCTGAAGCTGCGCGCGCCCGGCATGCGGCTGGAGCGGATGCCGCTCTTCGCCTGGTACCTGCTGGTCACCGCGCTGATGATGATCGTGGCCTTTCCGCCGCTGATCCTCGGCTCGATCCTGCTGGAGGTGGAGCGCGCCTTCGACTGGCCCTTCTTCGACCCGGCGCGCGGCGGCAGCCCGCTGCTGTGGCAGCACCTGTTCTGGCTGTTCGGCCATCCGGAGGTCTACATCATCTTCCTGCCCGCCGCCGGCGTGGTCTCCACCGTGCTGCCGGTGATGGCGCGCAGCCGGATCCTCGGCTACGGCTGGATCGTCGCGGCGCTGCTGGCCCTGGCCTTCCTCAGCTTCGGCCTCTGGGTGCACCACATGTTCACCACCGGCATCCCGCACATGGCGCTGGGCTTCTTCTCCGCCGCCTCGGCGCTGGTGGCGGTGCCGACCGGGCTGCAGATCTTCGCCTGGATCGGCACGCTCTGGCAGGGCCGGCCGCAGCTCCGCCTGCCGATGCTCTACCTGCTCGGCTTCTTCCTGGTCTTCGTGCTGGGCGGCATGACCGGGGTGATGCTGGCGATGGTGCCCTTCGACTGGCAGGCGCACGACACGCATTTCGTCGTGGCGCATCTGCATTACGTGCTGGTCGGCGGCTTCATCTTCCCGATGCTGGCCGGCGCCTATTACTGGCTGCCGCATTTCACCGGCCGCGCCCGCGTGCCGCTGCTGGGCGAGGCGGCCTTCTGGCTGATCCTGGTCGGCTTCAACCTGACCTTCTTCCTGATGCACCTGACCGGGCTGCTGGGCATGCCGCGGCGCATCTACACCTATCCGGAGGAGATGGGCTGGACCTGGCTGAACCTGCTCTCCTCGGTCGGCAGCTTCATCATGGCCTTCGGCTTCGCGCTGTTCGTGATCGACGTGGCGCTGCAGGTCTTCCTCGGCCGCCGCAGCCGCCGCAACCCCTGGGGTGCGGCCAGCCTGGAATGGGCGATGCCGGTGCCGGCGCCGGCCTACAACTTCGCCAGCCAGCCGCATCTGGCAGACGACACGCCGCATGACGGGCCGCTCGCCGCCGATCCTGGCCTGCCGCAGCGGCTGGCCCGCGGCGAGGGCTACCTGGCCGAGGCGCGCCACGGCTGGCGCGAGACCATGGCCGTCGACATGGGCAGCGGCGCGGTCGACCACGTCGTCCTGCTGCCGGGCAACACCCGGCTGCCGATCCTGACCGCGCTGGTCACCGGCAGCTTCTTCCTGGCGCTGCTGGCCGGCCTCTACTGGCTGGCGCTGCTGCCGGTGGTGGCGGTGGCGGCGCTGGCCTGGCGCTGGGCCTGGGTGCTGGGCGGGCGCGCCGCCATCGGCCCGGTGTCGATCCGCCCTGGCCAGACCGCGCCGACGCATCGCGAGGCCGCCGGCGCGCCGGGCTGGTGGGGCAGCGTCTTCCTGCTGGTCGCCGATGCCACGCTGCTGGGCTCGCTGCTCTTCGGCTATGCCTTCCTCTGGGTGGTGGCACCGAACTGGCCGCCGCCGGCGATGATCCAGGGCGGCTGGGCCCCGGCACTGGTGGCGGCGCTGGCGGCGACGGCCGGCACGCTGCTGGCGCGCCTCGCGGCCGCGGCGGGCCAGGCCGGGCGCCAGCCGGCAGCCCGGCGCGCGGCGGCGGCGGCGGCAGGCGCGCAGCTGCTGGCCGCCGCCGCGCTGGCCTGGCTGGGCGCCGCCGGCCTGCCGCCGCCCGACAGCCACGCCTATGCCGCGGCCTCCTGGGCGCTGCTGGCCTATGCGGCGCTCCATGCCCTGCTTGCCGCGCTGCTCGCGGCCTTCGTGCGGGCTCGCCTGGCCTCCGGCCATATCCGCCCGGGCTGCGGGCTGGAGCCGGCGGTGGCGCGGCTGTTCAACGACTACGCGGCGGCGGCGGTGCTGATCGTGCTGGCCTGCGTGCTCGCCCCGGCGCTGCTGCCATGAGGCTGCTCGCCCGCGCCTCGGCCGGCCTGCTGGTCTGGGCCTTCGGCTTCTCGCTGCTCTACGGTCTGCATGGCCTGGGCTGCGCCCTCGGCTGGCAGGACGTCGGTGGCGCCGGCGTCTCGCTGTTCCGCCTGGTCCTGGTCGGGACCTGGCTGACTTTCTGCGCCGGCGGGCTGGCCGTGGTGCTGGTGGCGGCGCGCATGCCCGCGGGGCTGCAGCGGCGCCTGGGCCTGGCCTCGGCCCTGGCGGGCTGCGGCGCCACCCTTGTCACCGGACTGCCGACGGTCATCGCCTCGGAATGCCTCTAGGCGCGCCAGGCGGGCCGCCGCGGATCGGGGCGCATCAGCCGCGGCCCTGCGCCCCTGCCGTGGCCTGCGCCGTCGCTCGCCCGATCGGACCTGCGGCATCCCGCCCTCGTCGCAGAGTTCCGCACCGGCGATGAAGCCCGCCCCGCCATTCGGCGTGGCTGCGCGGCCTCGTGCTCTTCCGCACAGCGCGCGAACCCCAAGGCCGCGTCCTGCAGCGGGCCTTCACGCCGCTGAAGGCGCGGCCGGTTCTGCCCGACGGCCCCTTCCGGCCCGGCTGGCGGCATGGACAGGGTTCTCAGCTCTCCGAGCCTGCTGCCTCAAGCCCGCTGCGCCTGGCCTGCCGCGTCGCTGCTGCCCGTTCCAGCGCGGCCGCCCGGCGGCGTTCCTCCCGCAGCACCGTGATATCCGGCTGCCACCAGCTGCGCGCCAGCTCGGCGGGGGCGACCCCGGCTCGGGCGGGCCAGGCCTGGACCAGCTCGGCGTGGCTCGGCCGGCGCCAGGTCGCCCAGATCGGCGTGGCGGAGTCGGTGGCGATGCCCGGGTAGAAGCGGGCCAGCGTCGCGGGATCGGCAAGCTCGCCGGTGAGCGCCTCGAAGACCACGCATCCCAGAGGGGTCATCAGCACGCGATCGAGCGGCGGCGGCGCATCGGCTGCCACGGGATAGCGGTTGCGGCGGCGCTCGGCGGCCTCGGCACGCCGGTCCGCCGCCTCGGGGGCGGTCCTGCGACTCTCCGCGCGCTGGCGCCGCGCCTCGGGCTCGGCCATGCGGGCAGCGGCCTCGATAGCGGGCCAACGCTTCTGCAGCGTCTCGAATGACAGGAAGGGCACGCGCCAGACCCTCGATGTCCCGTCCCAGCGGGCCCAGGGCACCTCCCGCAGCTCGGTGATGACCGTGCGGGAATAGGGCGTGCGGACCAGGAGGTCGTCGGCGACCTCCAGATAGGGGCTGGCGATCGGCTCGAAGGTGAAGGCATCGCGGCCGCGCTGATCCGCATAGGCCAGCACGCCGGACCATTCGCGGCCCATCCACCGCGTCAGGCGGCGTTCCGCCTGCGTGCCGGGAACGAACCAGGCGCCCAGATCGTCGCGCCAACGGGCCTGGGGGAAAGCCTCGCGGAAGCGTTCCACCGTCATGCGGTCATAGGGGAAGTGGGCCGTCGCCCCGGCCGGGCCGTCCCCCGGGCTCTGCTGCGTCACGCTGAACGCCGTTGCCGGCTCGGTCATGGGGCGCTTCCCCTTGTGGTCAGCGGAAGGCCCAGCGGAGGGTCTGCGCGACGCCCAGCGTTCCCGCCCGCACCAGCGGCCGGCCCAGCAGCGGATTGGGCAGCCCGTGCAGGCGGCGGGACCAGCCCGGCAGCAGGTCGATCGCCGCCTGGTTCGCCAGCACCTGCATCCCGGCGGTCACGCGATCGGCGTCGGCCGGCTGCAGCACCAGGCGGCGCACCTCCCGCGTGCGGGCATCGGCGCGCAGCTGCGGCCGGTAGGACTCGATCAGGCGTTGCGCCTCTGCCAGGCTGCACGGCACCGGCGCCGCGCCCAGGGCGCGCGCCACCTGCGCCATTTCCGCGAAATAGCGGTCCTGGTCGGTGAGCGACATGCCGGGCTCCGCATAGCGACGCCAGGCGGCCAGGAAGCTGGTGGCCTCCGTCACATGCACCCAGGCGAGCAGCGCCGGATCGCCGGCGGCATAGGGCGTGCCGTCGGGCAGGGTGCCGCGCACCCGCTCGTGGATCTGGCGGACCCGCGCCATCACCGTCTCCGCCTCCGCGCGCCCGCCATAGGTGGTGAGCGCGATGAAGCGGGCGGTGCGCCGCAGCCTGCCCTGCATGTCGGCGCGGAAGTTGGAATGGTCCCAGACGCCGGCCAGCACCGCCGGGTGCAGCATCTGCAGCAGCAGCGAGGCGATGCCGCCGACCATCATCGCGGCGACATCGCCGTGCACGCGCCAGGCCACCGCCTGCGGGCCAAACAGGCCGTCGGTCCGGCGCACCACCGGCGCCTCGCCGCGCGCGCGGTCGTTGAACAGGGCGACGACCCGGGCGCTGATGGCGGACTTCAGGGCCTGCGCCGGATCCGGCGGCAGGGCGCGGGGCGAAGGAATGGCCATGACCCCGGATATGGTCCGTGCCTGGCCTGCGGCAAGCCGAGGCCGGAGAGCTGGGCAGGGCCGAGGGCTCGCGCCGCGAGCCGGGCAGGGCGACACGGCCAGGCGCCGGGCTTTGCATCCGGCGTCGCGCCGTTCAGGATCGCCGCGCGGCGCCCCGGCCGTGGCGACAGGCGCGTCCGCGCCTGCCGGCATCGCGGGCGGGGCCGACGACCGGCAGGCGGCGCCATGCCGCCGCGATGCCCGAGAACAACCAAGAACCCCGTGAGGAAACCCCGAATCGTGACGCCTCTCGACGCTGCCCTGCTGCCTGCCGGCCTCCGCAGCCGCCTCCTCGACGGGGTGAACGGCCTCGCGGTCCATCTGCTCGAGGCCGGCCAGGCCGGGCAGCCCGCTGTGCTGCTGCTGCATGGCTTCCCGGAGCTCGCCTTCTCCTGGCGCAAGGTGATGCCCGCCCTGGCCGCGGCCGGCTTCCACGTCATCGCGCCCGACCTTCGCGGCTATGGCCGGACCACCGGCTGGAACGCCGCCTACGACGCGCCGCTGGCGCCCTTCCAGATGCTCAACATGGTGCGCGACCAGCTGGCCCTGCTGCAGGCGCTCGGGCTGCCGCAGGTCGAGATGGTGGTGGGGCATGACTATGGCTCGTCGGTCGCCGCCTGGTCGGCGCTGATCCGCCCCGACGTGTTCCGGCGCCTGGCGATGATGAGCGCGCCCTTCGCCGGCCCGCCGCGCTTCGGCGTGGCGCCGGCGGGAAATCCGGATGCCGGCCTGGCCGCGCTGCAGCCGCCGCGTAAGCACTACCAGTGGTACTATGCCGAGCGGCACGCCGCCGCCGAGATGGACCATCCGCCGCAGGGGCTGCACGCCTTCCTGCGCGCCTACTACCACCACAAGAGCGCCGACTGGCCGGACAACCGGCCCTTCCCGCTGACCGGCTGGACCGCGGATGAGCTGGCCAAGCTGCCGGACTACTACGTCATGCCCCTGGGGGCGACGATGCCGGAGGCGGTGGCGCCGCACCCTCCGGCCGCCGAGGCGCCCTGGCTGCCGGATGCGGAACTGGCCGTCTATGCCGCGGAATACGCCCGCACCGGCTTTGCCGGCGGCCTGCAATCCTATCGCTGCAACACCAGCGGGGCGAATGCCGCGGACCTGACCCTGTTCGGCGGCCGGCGGATCGAGGTGCCGGCCGTCTTCATCGCCGGCAGCAGCGACTGGGGCATCCACCAGGCGCCCTTCGCCCTGACCCGCATGCAGCAGGAGGCCTGCGCCGATTTCCGCGGCCTGCACCTGATCCCCGGCGCCGGCCACTGGGTGCAGCAGGAGCAGCCGGCGGCGGTGGCGCAGCATCTGATCGCCCTGGCCAGCGGCTCGTAGGGCACAACGGCGAATGGCAGCGGAAGGGCCGGGATGCCCGCAATCCCGCCGGCCCTGACGACAGGTCCCCTCATCTGGAAACCGGCAATGGCACACGCAGGCACCCTCGATGGCGGTCCTCGCTTCCGCATCCCTCGCATCAAGATCGAGGTCAAGTTCGAGGTGCGCCGGCACGGCGGCGGTGGCCCCGAGCCGGATGACGACCGGCCCGGCTTCTGGCGTCGCCTTGTCCAGGCGATCCGCGCCTATCTGAGGTGATCCTGGACGCAGGCCGGTTCGACGCGCCGCTGGCTGGCGCCGGGCCAGCAGCAGCCGGATGAAGCCGCTGCCCCCGGCAGAACGGCGGCATCCCGGGCGAGATGCAGGTGCTGCCGGCTGCGCTGCGTCGTCCCAGGGCCCAGAAACGCGCCACGCCCCGCTGGCTCTCCAGCGGGGCGTGGATCGAGGGTTCCGGCATCGGGCCACCGATCCGGCGGCGGCGCCAGGATCAACCGCGGATATCAGCCGCGGATGCTGCCGGCAGGCCCGGTGCCGGGGCCGCCGAAGGCCGAGGCCGAATTGCCCACCACCAGCGGCAGGCTGCCATGCGCCCGGCTGGCCGTCGCCGGGGCGGCCTCCGCCTGCGCCAGGCGGGAGGCGCCGGCCGAATTGCCGACGCGCAGCGGCAGGCCGGCCTCGGCGCTCTGCGTCACCGGCATCGCATAGGCGAAGGGGCTGCCCACGGCCGAGGCGTTGTTGGTGTTCTCGTAGAGGTCGGCGGCGCTCGCCAGGCCCGGGGCAAGGGCCAGGCCGGCGGCCACCAGAAGGGCGGAGATCTTGGTCATGGTCAGCATCCTCATGCGTCATGGTGCAGGGCCTGCCCTGCGGTTGACCAGAAGATGGCACCGCGATCGATCAACGGGAAACTTGCAATCCTGATGTCTATCATCAGCCAGGGTGATGCAACTGGATCGGTGTCAGCGGAAATCGCGGCTGCGCGGCAGGCGGGCGCCCTCCGGCCCCTGGACCCTCCCCTGGACCCTCCCCTGGGCCCTCCCCGGGCGGCGCGGCGGATGATCGGGGGGGCCGCCGGACCGCACCTCGTCGCCGGGGCCGAGATTGCGGTCGGCCCAGCCGGGATCCCAGTGGCGGGTGCCGTCCGCGGTCTCGCCCAGCATCAGCCCGTCCAGCAGCGCCGTGCGGTCCTCCAGCCGGCTGGCCAGCAGGTGGATGATCGGCACGGCCGAATGGGCGTCCTCGCGCTCGACCCGGCCTTCGGCCAGCAGCAGCCGGGCGCCGACCAGCGCCGCCCGGTCGCGCGCCGCGACATCGGTGTAGACGACCAGGTTGGCCTCGGCATGCTCGTCCTCGAGCGTCAGGAAGATGATCCCCTTGGCCGAGCCCGGCCGCTGCCGCATCAGCACCAGCCCGGCGACCCGCAGCCGGCTGCCATGCCGGGCATGCCGCAGCGCGCGCATGTCGGCGCAGCCCAGCGCCTGCAGCGCCGGCCGCAGCAGCGCCAGCGGGTGGCGGCGGAGCGTCAGGCCGGTGGCGACGTAGTCCTCGACGATGGCCTCGCCCTCATCCTCCTCCGGCAGCGGGGATTGCGGCTCGGGCAGCAGCGGCGCCTCGCCCGAGAGCACGCCGCCGGCATGGGCGGCGCGGAACAGCGGCAATTCCCCTGGCCCGCTGCCGACACCGCGCGCATCCCAGGCGGCGCGCCGCCGCCCAAATCCGCCCCCTGGGCCACCCCCTGGGCCGACCCCGGCGAAGGCATCGGCCCCGGCCAGCGCCACCAGCGCGGCGCGGCCGAGGCCGGCGCGCCAGGCCAGTTCCTCGACGCTGGCGAAGGGGGCGCCGTTGCGCGCCAGCCGGGCATCGAGGATGCGCGCCGCCTCCGCCTCCGCCAGGCCGCGCACCAGCCGCAGCCCGAGCCGCAGCGCCAGCCCGTCGCGGCTGGCCGGCGCATCCTCCATGGCGCAGTCCCAGAGGCTGGCATTGACGTCGACGGGCCGGGTCAGCACCCCGTGCTCGCGCGCATCGCGGATGATCTGGGCGGGGGCGTAGAAGCCCATCGGCTGGCTGTTCAGCAGGGCGCAGGCGAAGAGGCCGGGATGGTGGCATTTCATCCAGGCCGAGGCATAGACCAGCTTGGCGAAGCTCGCCGCGTGGCTCTCGGGGAAACCGTAGGAGCTGAAGCCGCGGATCTGCTCGAAGACGCGCAGGGCGAAGTCTTCCTCGTAGCCGCGGCCGACCATGCCGCCAACCAGCTTCTCCCGGTAGCGGTCGATGCTGCCATCGGCGCGGAAGGTCGCCATGGCACGGCGCAGCTGGTCGGCTTCCTCCGGAGAGAAGCCGGCGGCGACGATGGCCAGGCGCATCGCCTGCTCCTGGAACAGCGGCACGCCTTCCGTCCGGCTCAGGACATCGAAGATCTCCCGCTGGTTGCCGCCCTTCGGCCCTGGATAGGTGACGGGCTCCAGCCCCTGCCGCCGGCGCAGATAGGGATGCACCATGTCGCCCTGGATCGGGCCCGGGCGCACGATCGCCACCTGCACCACCAGGTCGTAGAATTTCGCCGGCTTCAGCCGCGGCAGCATGTTCATCTGCGCCCGGCTTTCCACCTGGAAGACGCCCAGGCTGTCGGCCCGCTGCAGCATGGCGTAGGTCCGCGGACAATCCTTCGGCAGGCTGGCGAGATCCAGATCGCGCCCGTGATGCCGCCGCAGCAGGTCGAAGCCGCGGCGCAGGCAGGAGAGCATGCCGAGGCCGAGCACATCGACCTTCAGGATGCCGAGCGCGTCGATATCGTCCTTGTCCCATTCCAGCACGGTGCGGCCGTCCATCGCGGCGCGGCCGACCACGGCCAGCCGCACCAGCGGCCCGCGGGTGATGACGAAGCCGCCGACATGGGTCGCCGTGTGGCGCGGAACATCCAGCAGTTCTTCCGCGAGCTGCAGCGTCATCGCCAGGCGGGGATCGGCGAGGTCGAGTTTCTCCTCCGCCGCCAGCCCGGCCATCGACATCTCCCGCCCCGGCCCCCAGCTGGCCTTGGCCAGCCGCGCGGTGACATCCTCGCTCAGCCCCATGGCGCGGCCCGCCTCGCGGATGGCGCTGCGCGGGCGGTAGCGGATCAGCGTGGCGCAGAGCGCCGCGCGGTCGCGGCCATAGCGGTCGTAGAGATGCTGGATCACCTCCTCGCGCCGCTCATGCTCGAAATCGATGTCGATGTCGGGCGGCTCGCCGCGCGAGGCGGAGACGAAGCGCTCGAACAGCAGGTCGTGCTCGGCCGGGTCGATGGCGGTGATGCCGAGCACGTAGCAGACCGCCGAATTCGCCGCCGAGCCGCGCCCCTGGCAGAGGATCGGCGGCACCCGGCTGCGGGCGAAGCGGACGATCTCATGCACCGTCAGGAAATACGGCGCATAGCCGAGCTCGCCGATCAGCCGCAGCTCATGCGCGATGCGGCCGCGCAGGTTTTCCGAGGCGCCACCGGGAAAGTCGCGGGCCAGCGCCGCCTCGACCCGCCGCGCCAGGCTCTGCTGCGCGTCGAGCCCGTCATCCAGCACCTCGTCCGGATATTCGTAGCGCAGCTGGTCGAGCGAGAAGCCGCGCGTCGCCTGGAACAGCTCCACCGTCGCCGCGATGGCGCGCGGATGCCGGGCGAACAGCCGCGCCATGGCGGCCGGCGATTTCAGCCGGCGCTCGGCATTCGGCTCGGCGGCCAGGCCCAGCGCGTCGACGGTGGTGCGCAGCCGGATGGCGCTCAGCAGGTCGGCCAGCGGCCGCCGCCCGGCCGCGTGATAGCGGATGTCGTTGCCGGCCAGCAGCCGCGCCCCCGCGCCCTCGGCCAGTGTCGCCAGACGATCCAGCCGCGCGGCATCGTCGCCGGCGAAAGGGCAGCTGGCGTAGAGGAACAGCGGCATGACCAGGCGGCGGCGCAGCGCGCGGGCCACCAGCTTCAGCCGCCGCGCGAAGGCCGCGTCCGGATCGGCGGGCGGCACCGCGGCGAGCGCCCAGCCGCCGGGATTCTCGCCGGCGGCGGCCACCATCTGCTCCAGCGTGACATGGCATTCGCCCTTCGGCGCCGCCATGCGTCCGGCCGAGAGCAGCGCGGTCAGCGCGCCATAGCCGGCGCGGTCGGCCGGCCAGGCCAGCCATTCGCTGCCATCCAGCAGCCGCAGCCGGCAGCCGGGCATGAAGCCGATCTCCTGCTTCTTGGAGACCTCCCTGGCCGCGACATGGCCGCGCACCACGCCGGGCAGCCCGTTCAGGTCGCAAAGGCCGATGCCGGGATGGCCATAGGCGGCGGCGGTCGCCACGAGCTCGTCCGGATGCGAGGCGCCGTCGAGGAAGGAGAAATTCGAGCGCGCCGCGACCTCGACATAGGTCACGGCAGATGCCCGTGCAGCAGCCAGCGCCCGCCGGCCCGGCAGAGCCAGAGCCGTTCGCCCGAGGCCAGCTCGACCCGGTGATAGTCGCGCGCGGCGGTTCCGGGCGGCGCGCGCCACCATTCGGGCTCGCGCCGCATCGGCCCCTGCCAGGCCGCCACCGCCTGCAGCCCGCCGCGCCAGGGCAGCTGCAGCGGCAGCTCGGGCGGCAGACCGGCGGGCAGGTCGAGCGGGAACGGCTCGCGCCGCAGCAGCACCGGCGCCGGCGCCGCGCCCCAGCCGGGCGGGCGCGGCGGCGTCGCGGCCTGGACCGGCAGGGCGCGCTGCATCCGCTCCGGCCAGTGGCTGGGCTGCGGCCCGGGGCGGCGCAGCCGCAGCCGCTGGCCCAGCCGGTCGAGCAGCTGCGCCAGCGCCTCCGCCGCCGCGGCGTCGTCCACCTCGCCCAGACGCACGCCCAACCCCAGCCCGGCCTGGCGGCCCATGGACAGCGGATCGGGGGCCCAGGCCTCCAGCGCCATGCGCTCGAAGCCGAGCTCCGGCCGCAGGCTGCCCAGCGGCTCGGCGAAGAGGCGCCGCAGATGCGCGGGCTCGCGCGTCGCCAGGCCGGTGCCGATCGCCAGGGCCTGCAGCGTGCCGTCGCCGCGCCAGGCGGTCAGGCCGAGCCGCCGCGCGCCCAGCCCCGCCTCGTGCAGCCGCGCGCAGAGGGCGGCCAGCAGCCGCTCCAGCACCGCCTCGATCCCGCTCCGGGTCAGCACCGGCTCGAGCAGGGAGAGGGTGACGCGCAGGTCGGGCGGCGGCACGGCCGGGGTCAGCGGCAGGCTGCGGCGGCCGGTGGCGGCATCCAGCGCCTGCAGCAGCGGCAGGCCGAAGCGGCGCTGCAGCGGGGCGCGCGGCTGGTTCAGCAGATCGTCCAGCCGGCGCAGGCCGAGGCGCGACAGCGCCGCCTGCAGCCCCGCCTCCAGCCGCAGCGCCGGGCCGATCGGCAGCGGCGCGACCATCCGCGCCTCCTGGCCGGAGCGGATCACCGGATTGTCGCGCCGGGCACGGGCCAGCGCCCCGGCGCTGCCCGGCTGCCCCGCCACCGCGCCGCGCGCGGCGATGCCGGCGGATCGCAGCCGGGCGCAGGCTTCCGCCAGCAGGGCGTGCTCGCCACCGAAGAGCGGCGCGCAGCCGGTGATGTCGAGCAGCAGCCCGTCCGGCGGATCGGCCGCCGCCAGCGGGGTCCAGCGCCGCGCCCAGAGCGCCAGCGCCTCCAGCGCCGCGGCATCGGCCGCCGGATCGGCGGGATGCAGCAGCAGGCCAGGGCAGATCGCCTGGGCATCGGCCAAAGCCTGGCCGGCCAGCAGCCCGATGCGGGCGGCGGCGGCATCCACCGCGGTCAGCAGGCGGCGGCTGCCCTGGCGCTCCCAGGCGGCCAGCGGCCGGTCGCGCGGCCATTCGGGCCGGGCGCGGCGCAGCCGGTCGGTGGGCAGCTCGGGCAGGTGCAGCGCCAGGAAGCGGCGGCCGCCCTCGAAGGGAAGTCCGGGGCCGTCCTGGGAGGAGGTCATGGCTCGCGCACCAGCCCGGCCGCGGCGCCATGCCAGGCCACCGGCCAGGGCCCGCCGGGGGCACCGCCGCGCTGGCGCAGCAGGGTCAGCGACCAGCGCGGGCTGGCCAACCCGTCAGGCCGCGGCGCCACCCGCCAGCGGGTGGTGGCGGCCGAGGGGCCGGGCAGCACGCCCTGCCCCATCCCCTCCCCTGCCTGTCGCGGCACGGGACGCAGCAGCAGGCCGATGCCGCCCCCCGCCTCAGCGGCCAGCTGCAGCCGGCGGGAGGCGGTCAGGTCGAGCGGCGCCGGCTCGCCGTCCCAGCCGGCCACCAGCAGGGTGGCGGCCAGCCCCGGGCAGCGCAGCGCCTCCTCCATCGCCCAGAGCGCGTCGGGCCAGTGCGGCGCCTGAGCCAGCAGCAGCCGCTCCGGCGGCAGGCCGCAGCCGAGCAGGCCGGGGGGCCAGGGCTGCAGCGCGCCGCTGCCGGCGGTGATCCACAGCACCCTGCCGCCGCTCGCCCCGAGCAGGGTGGCGCAGAAGGCCGCGCCGCTGCCGGGGGCATCGGCCAGCACCTCGTGGAAGGCGGCGCGGGCCAGGCCGCCGGCGGCCAGCGGCAGGCCGGCCAGCGGCAGGGCGCCGGGCATGGCATCGCCCGGCCGGGTCTGGCGGCCATGGCCTTCCAGCCGGGCCAGGCGGAGCCGCAGATCGGCAAGCGCCACGGACATGGGACAGCCTCGGGGGGAGAGGCCGCCTCAGCGGGCGGGACGGGGGGGGTGGGAGGGTCGGGGCATCGGCCAAATCAACCCGACGACCTGGAACATAGCAAGAACATTTTTGCCTTGACCCAGGGCCGGGCCTGGTTCAAGGAAAGCGGCGCCGCGGCGGTTCCGCGGCGCGACGGCCTTCACATTCCGGCTGTCCAGGACAGTGATCGGGGAGAATCAGGCAGCCGGCGGGATGGCCGCCTCGATCAGCGTGCGGCCGGCTTCCTCCAGCGCGGCGGCGGTGGCCTCGCCGCCCAGATAGGGAACCGCGGCGAAGGCCCCCTCCATCAGCAGCAGCAGGCCGTCGCCCAGGCATTCGGGCCCGCCCGCCTCGGCGCAGATGCGGCGCAGCAGGCTGCGGATCTGGTGCTTGCGCGCATCGGCCACCTTGCGCGCCGGATGCTCGGGGTCGGGGAATTCGACGATGGCCAGCCCGGTCGGGCAGCCGCGGAAGCCCGGCGCGCGCAGCTCGGCGGCGGCCGCGGTCAGATAGGCCATCGGCCGTTCGCGCGCGGGCACCGAGGGGTGCAGCGCATTGGCGTACCAGCAGGCCTCGGCCTCGCAATCCTCCATCAGGATCGCCTCGACCAGCGCGTCCTTCGAGGGGAAGGCGCGGTAGAGGCTCATCTTGGTGGTGCCGGCGACGCGGCAGACCTCCTCCACCCCGGTGGCGCGGATGCCCTGGCGGTAGAACAGCTCCTTGGCCGCGTCACGCACCCGCTGCGCCGCCGGGCGCGGGTCGCGAGTCGCAGGCGAGGGGCGCGGCCGCGGCTCGCCGAAGGGGCGGTCGGTCCCCGGCTGCTCCGCCGGCGACAGGTCGGGAGGCAGCACCACCGGCGATTCGCTGGGCCATTTTCCCGGGGCATCGGCCAATGGCTGGTCTCCTCTGGCTGTCATTCTCGCAATTGCGAAGAAACCCCGATCGAGGGGGTCTTGCAATGATACCGACCGGTTCGTATCAATAGGGACGAACCGGTCGGTATCATCCGGCCCCGGAGATTGGCCATGCCGACCCCCTTCCGCAAGACCCTTCCGCTGCTGGCCTTCGCCGTGGCGGCCCCGCTCTCCCTCGCCAGCCCTGTCTTCGCCCAGCCCGCCCCCTCGGTCACCGTCGCCCAGCCGGTGCAGCGCCGCGTCACCGAATGGGAGGAGCATATCGCCCGGCTCGAGCCCTCGGCCCGGGTCGAGCTGCGCGCCCGCGTCTCCGGCCAGGTCGAGCAGGTGCATTTCCGCGACGGCCAGGTGGTGAAGGCGGGCGAGCTGCTCTTCACCATCGATCCGCGCCCCTTCGAGATCGCCGTCGAGAGCGCCCGCGCCGAGCTGGCCAAGGCGCAGGCCCGGCTCGACCTGGCGCAGCAGGATATCGACCGCACCGCGCCGCTGGTGCGCGACCGCATCGCCCCGCAGGCGCAGATGGACACCCGCCGCGCGGCGCAGCGCGACGCCCAGGCCGCCATCGCCTCGGCCCGCGCCCAGCTGCGCCAGGCCGAACTCGAACTGAGCTGGACCGAGGTGCGCGCCCCCCAGGGCGGCCGCGTCTCCGACCGCCGGGTCGATGCCGGCAACCTGGTGCAGCAGGGCAGCACGCTGCTGACCACCATCCTGGCGCTCGACCCGATCTACGCCACCTTCGACATCAGCGAGGCCGATTTCCTGCGCCTCTCCCGCGCCGGGATCACGCAGGCCGGCAATGAGGGGGCGCGGGTTTCGCTGCGGCTGGCGGATGAGAACAACTGGGAGCGGGTCGGAAAACTCGACTTCGTCGACACCGCCATCGATCCGCGCTCCGGCACCATGCGGGCGCGCGCGCTGCTGGCCAATGCCGACATGTTCCTGACGCCGGGCAGCTTCGCCCGCCTGCGCCTGCGCGCCGGCGAGGGCGAGGCGCTGCTGCTGCCGGATGCCGCCATCGCCGCCGACCAGGCCGCGCGCATCGTCATGACGGTGGCCGCCGACGGCACGGTGGTGCCGAAGCCGGTGGCGCTCGGCCCGGTGGTCGATGGCCTGCGCGTGGTGCGCAGCGGGCTGACCGCGCAGGACCGCGTCATCGTCGCCGGCCTGCACCGCGCCCGCCCCGGCACCAAGGTGACGGCCGAGACCGCGCCGGCCCAGCCGGGCGCCCCCTCGCGGCTCGCCGAAGCGCGCTGAGCCGAACCCCCTTCCAGCGGGACATTCCCCATGCGCTTCGCGCAATTCTTCATCAAGCGGCCGGTCTTCGCGGCCGTCATCTCGATCGCCATCACCCTGGTCGGCGGCATCGCCGGCTTCGGCCTGCCGATCAGCGAATATCCCGAGATCGCGCCGCCGACGGTGACGGTCGCCGCGACCTATCCCGGCGCCTCTGCCCAGACCATCGCCGAGACGGTGGCGACGCCGCTGGAGCAGGAGATCAACGGCGTCGACGGGATGCTCTATCTCGGCTCGCAATCGACCGGTGACGGCCGGCTGACGGTGACCGTGGTGTTCCGCCAGGGCACCGATGTCGACGCCGCGCAGGTGCTGGTGCAGAACCGCGTCGCGGTCGCCGAGCCGCGGCTGCCGGAGGAGGTCCGCCGCCTCGGCCTGCAGGTGCGCAAGGCCTCGCCCGACCTGCTGATGGTCGTGCACATGCTCTCGCCCGACGGCTCGCGCGACCAGCAATACGTCTCGAACTACGCGACGCTGAACGTGCGCGACCGGCTGGCGCGGCTCGATGGCGTCGGCGACGTGCAGATCTTCGGCGCCCGCGACTATTCGATGCGGGTCTGGCTCGACCCGGCCAAGGTCGCCGCCCGCAACCTGACGCCCGGCGAGGTGGTGGCCGCCCTGCAGCGCGCCAATCTGCAGGTCGCCGCCGGCGGGCTGAACCAGCCGCCGACCGGCGCCGGCCATGGCCAGGCCTTCCAGGTCAATGTCGAGGCGCTGGGCCGGCTGACCACGCCCGAGCAGTTCGGCGAGGTCGTCATCGCCACCAATCCCGGCGGCGCGCCGGTGCGGGTGCGCGACATCGCCCGCGTCGAGCTGGGCAGCCAGGACTATACGGTCAACGCCTACCTGAACAACCAGACGGCGACGGCGATCCCGATCTTCCAGCGCCCCGGCTCCAACGCGCTGGCCACCGCCGACGGCATCCGCGCGACCATGGAGGAGCTGTCGCAGCGCTTCCCGCCGGGTCTGCAATACAGCATCGTCTATGACACCACCCGCTTCATCGCCCAGTCGATGGAGGCGGTGCTGCACACCTTCATCGAGGCGATCCTGCTGGTCGTCGTCGTCGTCATCCTGTTCCTGCAATCCTGGCGCGCCGCCGTCATCCCGCTGCTGGCCATCCCGGTCTCGATCGTCGGCACCTTCGCCGCCATGTCGATGCTCGGCCTGTCGCTGAACACGCTGTCCATGTTCGGCCTGATCCTGG
Organism: Roseomonas sp. USHLN139; assembly: GCF_037145735.1. NCBI lineage: Bacteria > Pseudomonadati > Pseudomonadota > Alphaproteobacteria > Acetobacterales > Roseomonadaceae > Roseomonas > Roseomonas sp. USHLN139. The sequence goes on from NZ_JBBCWY010000004.1 coordinate 47,491, forward strand.
CCATCGGCATCGTCGTCGACGACGCCATCGTCGTGGTCGAGAATGTCGAGCGCCACCTGGCCGAGGGCATGACGCCGCAGAAGGCGGCCGAGCTCACCATGGACGAGGTCGGCTTCGCGCTGCTGGCTATCGCGCTGGTGCTCTGCGCCGTCTTCGTGCCGACGTCGTTCATCTCGGGCATCGCCGGCGCCTTCTACCGGCAGTTCGCGGTGACCATCGCGGTGGCGACGCTGATCTCGGCGCTGGTCTCGCTGACCCTGTCGCCGGCGCTCGCCGCCCTGCTGCTGAAGCCGCACAGCCACCACAAGCCGACCGGCTGGCGTGCCGTGCTCGGCGCCCCGGTCGGCCTGTTCTTCCGCGGCTTCAACCGGATGTTCGACGCCATGTCGAACGGCTATGGCGCGCTGACGCGGCGGCTGGTGCGGCTGGGCGCGGTGATGCTGGTGCTCTTCGCCGGCCTGCTGGTGCTGACCGGGCAGACGGTGCGCACCACGCCGACCGGGCTGATCCCGCCGCTCGACCGCGGCTACCTGATCGCCGCCTTCCAGCTGCCGCCGGGCGCCAGCCTGGCCCGCACCGACGCGGTGGTCCGCCGCGCCTCGGAGACGGTGATGACGGTCCCCGGCGTCGAGGGGGCGGTCGCCTTCGTCGGCTTCGACGGCGCCACCTTCACCAACGCGCCGAATTCGGGCGTGATCTTCGTCACCCTGAAGCCCTTCGAGGAGCGGATCGCCCAGCACATCGAATACGGCGCCATCCTCGGCCAGCTGCAGGCCAAGCTCGGCGAGGAGCGCGAGGCCATGGCGCTCGTCATCCCGCCGCCTTCGGTCAGCGGCATCGGCACCGGCGGCGGCTTCAAGCTCTACGTCCAGGACCGCAGCGGCCAGGGCCCCCGCGCGCTGGAGCAGGCGACCAACGAGATCGTCGGCGCGGCCAATGGCCTGCCCGAGATCGCCATGGCCTTCACCCTGTTCAACACCGCGACGCCGACCCTGCATGCCGAGGTCGACCGCAGCAAGGCGGAGATGCTGGGCGTGCCGCTGTCGCGCGTCTCCGAGGCGCTGTCGGTCTATCTCGGCTCGGCCTTCGTCAACGACTTCAACATCCTGGGCCGCACCTACCGGGTCACCGCCCAGGCCGAGGAGGCGCAGCGCCTGACGCCGCGCGACGTCGCCCTGCTGCGCACCCGCAACGACGATGGCGACATGGTGCCGATCGGCGCGCTGGCCAGCTTCAGCGACGGCACCGCGCCCTATCGCATGCCGCGCTACAACCTCTACCCGGCGGCGGAGATCCAGGGCGCGGCCAAGCCCGGCGTCTCCACCGGCCAGGCGCTGGCCGCCATGCAGCGCCTGCTGGCCGAGAAGCTGCCGGACGGCTTCGCCTATGAATGGACCGAGATCGCGCTGCAGGAGACGACGCAGGGCGACACCGCGCCGATCGCCTTCGGCCTGGCCGTGGTCTTCGTCTTCCTGCTGCTGGCGGCGCTCTACGAGAGCTGGCTGCTGCCGCTGGCTGTCGTGCTGATCGCGCCGATGTCGGTGCTGGCCGCGCTGGCCGGCGTGCTGTGGCGCGGGCTCGACAACAACGTGCTGGTGCAGGTGGGCCTGGTGGTGCTGGTGGGTCTCGCCGCCAAGAACGCCATCCTGATCGTCGAATTCGCCCGCAGCGCGGAGCAGGAGGGCATGACCCGCTGGCAGGCCGCCGAGGCCGCCGCCCGCACCCGGCTGCGGCCGATCCTGATGACCTCGCTGGCCTTCATCCTGGGCGTGCTGCCGCTGGCCATCGCCACCGGCGCCGGCGCCGAGATGCGCCAGAGCCTGGGCACCGCCGTCTTCGCCGGCATGCTGGGCGTGACCATCTTCGGCCTGGCCTTCACGCCGCTCTTCTACGTCGTGGCGCGGGCCATGGCGGGGCGGGAGAAGAAGACAGGCCAGGTGGTGGCAGCAGAGTAAGAGAAGGCCGGGGGGATAGTATCCCCCCGGACCCCGCCTTCAATGGGCGCCAGGAGGCCAGAGGCGGGACAAAAATGAATGTGGGGGTCCGGGGGCATTCAATGCCCCCGGATTCTTACTTCTCCTGAAGAATCTGCTTCAGCGCGCTGGACAGGATCCGATCCGACAGTTCCGGATCATCCACCGCCCGCGCCAGGGTCAGCGCCCCGGTTAGCAGCGCCACCGCCGCCAGCGCCTCCTCCCCCTCGGGCAGCAGCGCCGCCAGCCGGCCCGCCATCCCCTTCACCCCCGCCGTATAGGCCTGCCGCACCCCCTCGCCCTGGCGCGGCACCTCGCCGCCCAGCCCCGCGATGGCGCAGCCCTGCCCCGGCGCGTCGCGGTGCCGGGCCGAGAGATAGCCGGTGGCGAAGCGTTCCAGCGCCTGGCGCGGCGTCTCGCCGTCCCGCGGGGTGCTGCGGCCGGCGCGGGCCTCGATCATCGCCGCCACCGCCGCCTCGGCCAGCCGCTCCTTCGAGCCGAACTGGCTGTACAGGCTGCCATGCGTCAGCCCGGCCGCCTCGGCCAGGGCATCGACGCCGGTCGCGCCCAGGCCGCGCTCGCGGAACAGCCGGCCGGCGGCCTCCAGGATCTTCTCGCGGTTCTCCGCCGCCTTCGCGCGCGACACCCTCATCGGCCTCACTCCTTCGAGGCCAGCGCATAGCACGCCCCGCGACCCTGCGGGATTTTTTGATGACGACCGCCATCTGAACCGATAATCATGGCGGCCGCCATCAATAAAGGCCCTGCCATGTCGCCCGATCCGGATCCCGTCGTCATCGCCGCCGCCGCCCGCACCCCGCTCGGCCGCTTCATGGGGGGGCTGGCCGGCGTGCCGGCGCCGCAGCTGGGGGCCGCCGCCATCGGCGCCGTGCTGCAACGGGCCGGCCTGGCCGCGGACCAGCTGGACGAGCTGCTGATGGGCTGCGTGCTGCCGGCCGGCCAGGGCCAGGCCCCGGCGCGCCAGGCCGGCCGGGCGGCGGGGCTGCCCGACGCGGTCGGCGCCACCACGGTGAACAAGGTCTGCGGCTCCGGCATGAAGGCGGTGATGCTGGGGCACGACGCGATCCTGGCCGGCTCGGCCCGGCTGGTGGTGGCCGGCGGCATGGAGAGCATGTCCAACGCCCCCTATCTGCTCGACCGGGCGCGCGCCGGCTACCGTGCCGGGCATGGCCGGCTGCTCGACCACATGCTGCTGGACGGGCTGGAGGATGCCTATGCCGCAGGCCGCTCGATGGGCAGCTTCGGCGAGGCGCTGGCCGCCCGCGACGGCTTCGACCGCGCGGCGCAGGACGCCTATGCGATGGAGACGCTGCGCCGCGCCCAGGCGGCCCTGGCCGAGGGCGCCTTCGCCGCCGAGACCGTGCCGGTGGGCGAGGTCACCGCCGACGAGATCCCGCCCCGCCTGAAGCCCGAGCGCATCCCGAGCCTGAAGCCCGCCTTCGCGCCCGACGGCACCATCACCGCCGCCGCCAGCAGCGCCAATGCCGATGGCGCCGCGGCGCTGCTGCTGGCCCGCCGCTCGGTGGCCGAGGCCGCCGGCCTGCCGGTGCTCGCCGCCCTCCGCGGCCACGCCACCCACGCCCAGGCGCCCGACTGGTTCACCACCGCCCCGGCGCCGGCGATCGGGAAGCTGCTGCAGCGGGTCGGCTGGGGCGTCGCCGATCTCGACCTGGTCGAGATCAACGAGGCCTTCGCCGTGGTCGCCATGGCGGCGATCCGCACGCTCGGCCTGCCGCCCGGGCGGGTGAACATCCATGGTGGCGCCTGCGCGCTGGGCCATCCGATCGGCGCCACCGGGGCGCGGCTGATCGTCACCCTGCTGCACGCGCTGCAGCGCCACGGGCTGAAGCGCGGCGTCGCGGCGCTGTGCATCGGCGGCGGCGAGGCCACCGCCATCGCCCTCGAGCGGCTGGACTGAACCCGTGAACGCCCTCGCCCCCGCCGCCGCGCCGCCGGTCACCGCCGCCACGCCGGCGATGAACCCGCGCACCCGGCTGCTGCTGCACGGCCCGATCCTGCCGACCCTGCTGCGCCTGGCCTGGCCCAGCACCCTGGTGATGCTGGCGCAGGCCTCGGTCGGGCTGATCGAGACCTGGTGGGTCGCCCATCTGGGCAGCGACGCCTTGGCCGGCATGGCGCTGGTCTTCCCCGGCTTCATGATGATGCAGATGCTGTCCAACGGCGCGCTGGGCGGCGGCATCGCTTCCGCGATCGCCCGCGCGCTCGGCGCCGGGAAGCAGGAGCAGGCCGATGCGCTGGTGCTGCACGCCCTGGTCATCAACGGGCTGCTCGGCCTGGCCGCCAGCGCGCTGTTCCTGACGAAAGGCGAGGCGATCTACCGGGCGCTCGGCGGCGAGGGCGCCGCGCTGGAGGCGGCGCTGCGCTATTCGGATGTCGTCTTCGCCGGCTCGCTGCTGGTCTGGCTGGGCAATGCCCTGGCCAGCGTGCTGCGCGGCGGCGGCAACATGCTGCTGCCCGCCACCGCCATCATCGCCGGCGTGGTGGTGCTGGTCCCGCTCTCGCCGCTGCTGATCTTCGGCTGGGGCCCCGTCCCGGCGCTGGGCATCGCCGGCGCCGGCTGGGCGGTGGTGGCGGGCTCGGGCCTGACCGCCATGGTGCTGGCCTGGGCGGTGCTGTCGGGCCGCAGCCTGGCCCGGCTGCGCGCCGCCCGGCTGCGCTGGCCGCTGTTCGCCGATATCCTGAAGGTCGGGCTGGTCGCCTCGATCAGCACGCTGCAGACCACGCTGACGGTGGCCATGACCACGGCCCTGGTCGCCCGCGCCGGCGGGGCGGATGCGGTGGCCGGCTACGGCACCGGCTCGCGGCTGGAATACCTGCTGGTGCCGCTGGTCTTCGGCCTGGGCGCGCCGCTGGTCGCCATGGTCGGCACCAATGTCGGCGCCGGCCAGCGCGCCCGGGCGCTGCGCATCGCGCTGACCGGCGGCGCCCTGGCCTTCGCGGTGACCGAAAGCCTCGGCCTGGCCGCCGCCTTCTTCCCCACGGCCTGGCTCGGCCTGTTCGGCGACGACCCGCGCATGATCGAGGCCGGCACCGCCTATCTGCAGCATGTCGGCCCGGCCTATGGCTTCTTCGGCCTCGGCCTGTCGCTCTATTTCGCCTCGCAGGGTGCGGGGAAGCTGTTCTGGCCGCTGGCGGCCGGCATGCTGCGGCTCGCCATCGCCGTGCTCGGCGGCTGGGCGGCTTTCGCCATCACCGGGTCACTGGACTGGGTCTTCGTCACGCTGGCGGCGGGGCTGGTGGTCTATGGCGCCCTGGTGGCGGGCAGCATCGCCTCGGGGGTGTGGTTCAAGGAAGGCAAGTAAGCGCCGGGGGCATTGAATGCCCCCGGACCCCCACATCAGTCAGCATAGACGCCCGCCGCCTCGATCACCGGGCGCCAGCGGGCCACCTCATCGGCCAGGAACTGGCGGTGGAACTCCGGGCGCGCACGGTCGGGCGAGGCCGGCTCGGTCAGCAGATCGGCGAAGCGCTGCTTCAGGCGCGCCTCGCCGAGCGCCGCGCGCAAGGCGGCGGACAGGCGCTGCTGCACCGGTTCGGGCGTGCCGGCCGGCGCGTAGAGGCCGTGCCAGGTGCTCATCGCGATGCTCGGCTCGCCGGCCTCGGCCGTCGTCGGCAGCTCCAGCCCGGGAACCCGCCCGGCGCTGGTCACGGCATAGGATTTGATCCGGTTCTCGCGGATGAAATTGGCGGTGTTGGTGGCCTGGTCGCAGAAGATGTCGATCCGCCCGCCCATCAGGTCGGTGATCGCCGGCGCGCTGCCGCGGAACACCACCGTCGTCACCGCCTTCCCCGCCGCATGCTGCAGCAGCATCCCGCAGAGCTGGTTGGCGCCGCCCAGCCCGGCATGCGCCAGGTTCAGCTTGTCGCCCTGCTCGCGGATCGCCCGCATGAAGCCGGCAAGGTCGGTGGCCGGGAAATCCGGCCGCGCCACCAGCGTCATCGCCGCGTCCGAGGCCAGGCCCAGCGGCGCGAAACTCTCCAGCACGCTGAAGGGCAGCTTGCGATACAGGGTGGCGGTGCTGGCCAGCCCGATATGGTGCATCAGCAGCGTGTAGCCATCCGGCCGCGCCTGGGCGACGCGGGCGGCGGCGATGGTGCCGCCGGCGCCGGTGACGTTCTCGACCACCACCGGCTGGCCCAGATCGCGCGCCATGCCCTCGGCCACCAGCCGGCTGATCACGTCGGTCGGGCCGCCGGCGGCGAAGGGCACCGTGATGGTCACGGCGCGGTTGGGGAAATCGGCCTGCGCCAGGGCCGGGGCGGCGAGGCCGGCGGCCAGAGGCGTGGCGAGCGTGGCGGCCAGCAGGCCGCGGCGGCGGATCGGCATGAACGGAACCTCCTTGGTCGACGGCCGGTTCGTCCGGCTCGCCCCATGTTCAGCAAAGCGTGTTCAGCAAGGCACGCCCGCACGGCGCGGGGGGGAAAGCCCCGCGCCGCGCCGGTCACAGATTCTCGGACCGGATCGCCTCGCAGACCGCATCCGTCACCTGCTGGGTGGTGGCGGTGCCGCCCAGGTCGGGCGTCACCAGCCCGCTGCCCGAGACCTTTTCCACCGCCCGCATCAGCCGCTTCGCCGCCTCGGCCTCGCCCAGATGCTCCAGCATCTGCGCGCCGCTCCAGAAGGTGGCGATCGGATTGGCGATGCCCTTGCCGGTGATGTCGAAGGCCGAGCCATGGATCGGCTCGAACATCGAGGGGAAGCGCCGCTCGGGGTCGATATTGCCGGTCGGCGCCACGCCCAGGCTGCCGGCCAAGGCCGCCGCCAGATCCGAGAGAATATCGGCATGCAGGTTGGTGGCGACGACGGTGTCGATGCTCTGCGGCTTGAGCACCATGCGCATGGTCATGGCGTCCACCAGCATCTTGTCCCAGGTGACGTCGGGGAAGTCCTTCGCGACCTCGGCGGCGATCTCGTCCCACATCACCATGCCGAAGCGCTGGGCGTTCGACTTGGTGACCACAGTCAGCAGCTTGCGCGGCCGCGACTGCGCCAGGCGGAAGGCATAGCGCATGATCCGGGTGACGCCGACGCGGGTGAAGATGGCGGTCTCGGTCGCCACCTCCTCCGGCAGGCCGCGATGCGCGCGGCCGCCATGGCCGGCATATTCGCCCTCGGAATTCTCCCTGACGATCACCCAGTCGAGGTCGCCCGGCCCGCAGTCGCGCAAGGGCGGCGTGACGCCCGGCAGGATCCGGGTCGGCCGGACATTGGCGTATTGATCAAAACCCTGGCAGATCGGCAGCCGCAGGCCCCAGAGGGTGACGTGGTCCGGCACGTCCGGCGCGCCGACGGCGCCGAAATAGATGGCGTCGAAGGCCTTCAGCGTCTCCAGCCCGTCATCCGGCATCAGCACGCCATGCTGCTTGTAGTAGTCCGACCCCCAGGGAAACACCTCGACCTTGAGCTCGAATTCGCCGCTGCGGCGGGCCAGGGCTTCCAGCGCCTGCAGCCCGGCGGCGATGACCTCGGGGCCGATGCCGTCGGCGGGGATGGCGGCGATCGCGTGCTGGCGCATGAAGCCTGGCGTCCTTGGCTGTTTCGGCCAGCCTAGACCCGTGCCACCGCCCTGGATGCAGGCATAGAATTATACAAGAAATCGCTATAATCCTGCGGCCAAAGGGGGATCGCGCCATGGAGCTGCGGCAGCTCGGCTGTTTCCTCGCCGTGGCCGAGGAACTGCATTTCGGCCGCGCCGCCGCCCGGCTGCACATGCTGCCCTCGGCGCTCGGCCGCCATGTGCGGCTGCTGGAGGAAGAACTCGGCGCGCCGCTGTTCCGCCGCTCGACCCGGCAGGTGGCGCTGACCGCGGCCGGCGCCGCGCTGCTGCCCGATGCCCGCGCCCTGCTGCAGCAGGCGGCGGCGGCGGCGGCCCGCGTCCGCGCCGCCGCCCGGGCGGAGACCTGGCCGCTGCGCATCGGCGCCATCGACGGCGCCGCCTCCGGCCTGCTGCCACCGCTGCTCTACGCCTTCCACCAGGCGCATCCGCAGGTCGAGACGCGGCTGTGGGAGGAGAAATCGGCGCGGCTGCTGCCGATGCTGGCGGCCGGAAGGCTGGAGCTGATCTTCATCCGCCCGCCACCGCCCAGCCCCGGCCTGGAATTCCTGCCGATCCGCCAGGAGGTGCTGCTGGCCGCCCTGCCGCGCGGCCATCGCCTGGCCAGCCGCCGCCGCATCCCGCTGCGGGCGCTGGCCGCCGAGCCGCTGATCCTGCCGCCGCAGCGCAGCCGGCCGCACAGTTTCGCGCTCGTCGCGCATGCCTTCGCCGATGCCGGGCTGGCCCTGCCGCAGGGCGGGCAGGAGGCGGCGGAGAAGCAGACCATCGTCAACCTGGTGGCGGCCGGCCTCGGCGTCGCGCTGGTGCCGGACTGGACGGCGCAGCTGCGCCGCCCCGGCGTGGTCTATCGCCCGCTGGCCGAGACGGCGCCCGCCCGCCCCGAGGCCATGCTCGGCGTCGCCTGGATGCCGGGGCGCGACAGCCCGGCCCGCGACGCCTTTCTTCAGGTCCTGCGCGAGCGGCCTCAGGGCGCGGCGATGAACAGCCGGCGCGAGGCATAGGACAGCCAGACCCGCCGGTCGCGCATCCAGTCATGGCCGAGCACCATCTCCTCCGAGCCCACGGAGTCGCGCAGCACCACGACCGGGAAGTCGCGCAGCACGACCTCACCGAACGCGAACTCGCGGAGGATGTATTCCTGGCCGCGCGCCGTCTCGGAGGACGTGCCGGAGGCCCGCGTCGTGCTGCCACGCACCGCGTTCTGCAGCAGGCCCAGCCGCTCGGCGGCGCGGCGGCTCAGCAGGGTGCGGTTGTTGCCGCTCTGCAGCGCGGCGCGCACCGGCTGGCCGTTCACCCGCAGGGCCAGCACCGGCACGCTGTGCTCGGCCAGCACCACCGGCAGGCTGGCGGCCGGCGTCCAGCCCGGGCCGCCGCCCTGGCAGTCCTGCCGGCGGTGCAGCCCGAGGCGGCGGCCGGGCAGGTCGAATTCCAGCTCCGTCTCGCGCAGCAGGTCGGCGGCCAGCATGACGTCGAAGGGCGCGTCGCCCTCGCTGCGGTAGCTGCGCACGGCCAGGCTGCGGTCGCTCCACTCCTGGCCGCCGGCGACGATGCTGCGCGCCAGCAGGTTGCGCTGCGCCACCCCGCCGCTGTCGGAGAAGCTGGACTGCCGGCGCGGATCGGTGGGCAGGCCCAGCCGGTTGGCGACGCCGGGCAGCAGCGCGGTGATGCCGAGCCCGGTGTTGACGTCGAAGCGCAGCGGCGTGCCGTTGATGGCGCCGGCCACCGCCAGGCCGCCCGCCCCCTGCAGCGGCACCAGGCCAGCATCGGTGAAGACGCATTCCGGCTGCGGCGCCCGGGCGGCCAGAGGCGGCGCGGAGGTGGCGCAGCCGGCGAGCAGCAGGCCGAGGGCGGCCGCGAGAGGCAGGCGGAGCATGGGCGATCCTGTCCAGGCGATGACCAAAGCTTCATACGCCATCGCAACGGGCCCGCCTATCGGGCGGCCTTCTCCAGCGCCTGCAGCACCAGCCGCAGGCCGCGGTCGATCACCTTCTCCCGCCGCAGGACGGTGCCGATCTGCCGCGACAGGGCCGGCTTCAGGGCCAGGGCGCGGGTGCCGGGCGGCGGCGGGCGCAGCGCCATGCCGGGCAGCAGCGCCGCCCCTAGCCCGGCGCCGACCAGCGGCTTGATCGCCTCGACGCTGCCCAGCGCCATCGCCGGCGCCGGCTGCAGCCCGGCGGCACGGAACCAGGCATCGCCGATCGCCCGCGTGTGGCTGCCGGCCTCGAAGGCGATCAGCGGCAGGGCGGCCAGCGCCTCGGGGGTGATGCTTTTCTTCGCCCCGGCCAGCGCCTCCGGCAGCAAGGCGAGAAAGGAATCCTCGAGCAGCGGGGTGACCGACAGGCCGCGGGCGGGCTCGGCCGGCAGGGTCAGCAGGCCGAGATCCAGCTCTCCCGCCAGCAGCCGCGGGACCAGCGTCGCGGTATTGCCGATGGTGACGGTGATCTGCAGCCCCGGCATCGCCTGCCGCGCCGCCGCCAGCACGGCGGGCAGGAAGAAGATGCAGGCGGTGGCGCCGGTGCCGATGCGGACCAGGGCGGTCTCGCCCGACCGGTGCGGGGCGGTGGCGGCCAGGGCGTCCTCAGCGGCGGCCTGGGCGCGGCGGGCGGGTTCCAGCAGCGCCTGGCCGGCCGCGGTGGGCAGCACCTGGCCACCGGCGCGCTCCAGCAGGCGGGTGCCGGTGATGCGCTCCAGTTCCCGCAGTTGCTGGCTGGCGGCCGGCTGGGTCAGCCCCAGGGCGCGGGCCGCCTCGGTGACGCTGCCCTGCTCGATGACCGACAGGAAGGTGCGGAGCTGGCGGAGGGTCGGGGCGCGCATCAGCGCAGCTTATTCCGATGCGCCGCATAAGAAAGATTTTCTTCTGTCGGGCGGCGCGCTGCGTCAGCCTGCGCGTCAGGAAGAAGGCTGTGGATGACGATGACGATGCTCGACGGGTTGCTGCTGCGGCCGTTCTCGGATGCGCAGGAGATCGCCCCGCTGACCGCCCTGCTGCACCGTGCCTATGCCCGGCTGGCGGCGATGGATCTGCGCTTCATGGCAACCCACCAGCCGCCCGAGGTCACCGCGCGGCGCGTGGCGGAGGGCGAATGCCTGCTGGCCTATGACGGGGACCGGCTGGTGGGCAGCATCCTCTACCGCCCGGCGGCGCGCACCGGTGGCAGCCCCTGGCTGGACCGCGCCGAGGTGGCCAGCCTGGCGCAGCTGGCGGTCGAGCCCGGGCTGCAGTCGCGCGGCCTCGGCGCCCGGCTGATGCGCTGGGCGGAGGCGCGGGCGGCGGCGGAGGGCGCGGCGGAAATCGCCCTCGACACCGCCGAGCCGGCGACGCATCTGGTCGCCTGGTATGCCCGCAGCGGCTACCGCGCCGTCGAGACGGCGCAGTGGTCGCACACCAACTACCGCAGCGTCATCATGAGCCGCGCCGTGGCGTGACTCAGGCGGGGCGCCATTCCCGCGTGAACTTCTGGACGTCGGGGCGCGGCGGCGCCGGAGCAACCGGCTCGACCGGCGTGCCGACATACAAGAAGCCCAGAAGGCGCTCGGACGCCTCGAAGCCGAGCGCCGCCGACACGGCCGGGTCATAGGCATTGGCGCCGCTCAGCCAGACCGCGCCATAGCCGCTGGCATGCAGGGCGTTCAGCAGGTTCATGGCGCCGGCGCCGACGGTCAGGACCTGCTCGACCTCGGGGATCTTGTGCCCGGCCTGGATGGCGGCGCCGATGGCGATGATCAGCGGCGTGCGGTGGATGCGGGCGCGCTGCTTCTCCAGCATCGCCTCGGTCACCTCGGGGTCACGGGCGCGCATCGCCTCGGTGATGACCTGCAGGAAGGCCATCCGCGCCGCGCCGCGGATCAGCACATAGCGCCAGGGCCGCAGCTTGCCGTGGTCCGGCGCCGACATCGCCGTCTGCAGGATCCTGTCCAGTTCCCCGCCCTCGGGCCCGGGCGATTGCAGCAGGCCGATCGAGCGGCGGGCGGTCAGGCTGTCCAGCACCGCGTCGGCGGTGGAGGGGGCTTCGGTCGGCATCGGCATCTCCCGCTGCGGGCTCAATCGCGAATGATTTGCATTATCACGGAGCGTGGCCCGCCGGGCAATGCATGCCCGCCATGCCGTCCCCCTGGCAAGACACCCCTTCCCGGCGTCATGCTGGCTGCCGATCTAAGCAGTCGCGCTTGCGAGAGGGAGTCCCTGGCATGGATGCCGCCCCGATCACCCTGGTCTGCCCGCATTGCTCGGCGATCAACCGGCTGGCGGCAGACCGCCTTGCCGCCGGGCCGCGCTGCGGCGCCTGCCACCAGGCGGTCTTCGAAGGCCGTCCGCTGGCGCTGGACGAGGCCGGCTTCCGCCGCCACCTGGCGCATGACGGCGTGCCGCTGCTGGTCGATTTCTGGGCCAGCTGGTGCGGCCCCTGCCGCGCCATGGCGCCGCAGTTCGAGGCGGCGGCGCGCAGCCTGGAGCCGCAGTTCCGCCTGGCCAAGGTCTCGACCGAGGAAGCCCCGGCGCTGGCGCAGTCGCTCAACATCACCGGTATCCCGGCCCTGCTGCTGTTCCGCGGCGGGCGGGAAGTGGCACGCCAGGCCGGGGCGCTGGCCGCCGGGCAGATCGCTGCCTGGGCGCGCCAGAAGGCGGGAGGACAGGCGGCGGCATGAGCGACGATCCCTATGCCCGGCTCGGCGTCGGGCGCGACGCCTCGGCGGACGACATCAAGCGCGCCTACCGCAAGCTGGCGCGCAAGCTGCACCCCGACCTGAACCCCGGCGACAAGACGGCGGAGGAGCGCTTCAAGCAGATCTCGGCAGCGCATGACCTGCTGTCGGATGCCGAGAAGCGGGCGCGCTTCGACCGTGGCGAGATCGATGCCAGCGGCCAGGAGCGCCCGAGCCAGCGGCGCTGGCGCGACCATGCCGGCAGCGCGCGCGACAGCTACGCCTCCGATTCGGGCTTCGCCGATTTCGCCGATGATGACGACGTGCTGTCGGAATTCTTCAGCCGCGGCGGCCGCCGCGCCGGCCTGCGGGTCAAGGGCCACGACCTGGCCGGCGAGCTGCGGATCGAGTTCCTGGAGGCGGTGAACGGCACGACGCGCCGGCTCGGCCTGCCGGACGGGGCGGTCGACGTGGTGGTGCCGCCGGGCTCGGCCGATGGCCAGGTGCTGCGGCTGCGCGGCAAGGGCGCGCCGGGCTGGGGCGGCGGGCCGCCGGGCGACCTGCTGGTCACCCTGTCGGTCGCGCCGCATCCGCGCTTCACCCGCGAGGGCGACGACATCCGGCTGGAGCTGCCGGTCTCGATCGCCGAGGCGGTGCTGGGCGGCAAGGTCGAGGTGCCGACGCCGGCCGGCGCGGTGATGCTGAGCGTGCCGCCGGGCAGCAATGCCGGCAGCCGGCTGCGGGTGCGCGGCCGCGGCGTGCCGCGCGCCGATGGCAGCCGCGGCGACCTCTATGCCACGCTGGTGCTGGTGCTGCCGGAGCAGCCCGACACAGCGCTGGAAGACTTCCTGCGCAACTGGGCGGGCCGTGGCTACGACCCGCGGAAAGGGAGGGGGTGATGCCGCATCGCGCGATCTTTCTCCAGGCCGGGCTGGGCGAGGCGCGGCTGCAGGCCTGGATCGCCGAGGGCTGGATCGGCCGCGACGCGGCGCCGGACGAGGCGGAGCTGGCCCGCATCGCGCTGATCCAGGCGCTGACCGAGGAGCTCGGCGTCAACGAGGCCGGGGTGGATGTGGCGCTTGGCCTGCTCGACCAGCTGCACGGCATGCGCCGGGCGCTGCGGCAGATGCAGGCGGAGCTCGACCGCCTGCCGCCGCCGCTGCGCGCCGCGCTGATCGAGGCGGCGCGGCGGGGGGATTAGCCCCAGGCGGCCGGGTGCGTGCCCAGCGGCACCGGCGGCGTCGCCCACTGGGCCGGCGTCGCCGAGAGCCGCGCCGCGTGCCGGGTCAGCCGCAGCGGGCCATAGGGGCTGTCGACCGACTCCATGCGGTCCTGCACCTCGTCATAGCCGGGGTCGGGCCCCTCGAAGCCGCGCTCGACACGCGGCAGGCTGCGCAGCCAGAGGCCGGTGCGGGCCAGCGAGACGCGCACCCGCCAGGAACCGCCCTCGGTCATCCGCCGCAGCGCCGCCACCAGGATGCCGAAGGCCAGCAGACTGCCGCCGGCATGGTCGAGCGCCTGGGCCGGCAGCGGCCGCGGCGTGTCGCTGCCGGCGGCGGCGGCCTCGGCCAGGTTGAGGCCGGTCGCGGTCTGCACCAGGCTGTCGAAGCCGCGCCGCCCCGCCCAGGGCCCCTCGAAGCCATAGGCCGAGAGCGAGGCATGGATGAGGCCGGGATGGCGCTGGGCCATCGCCTCGGCGCCCAGCCCGCGCCGCTCCAGCGTGCCCGGCCGGTAGGACTGGAGAAGAATATCGGCACCGGCGGCGAGGGCGTGGAAGCGGTCGAGGTCGCCGGCCTCGCGCAGGTCGAGGCTGGCGCTGCGCTTGCCGCGGCCGCTGTCGATCACCAGCGGTTGCACCTGCGGCAGATGCGGGGCGGCCAGATGCAGCACCTCGGCGCCATGCGCGGTCAGCAGCCGGCCGGCGACCGGGCCGGCGATGATGCGGGTCAGCTCCAGCGCGCGCAGGCCGGAGAGCGGGCGCGGCCCGGGCGGCAGCGGCCTCGGCGGCGCGTCGCCGATGCGGGTGACGGCGACCAGCGGCTCGGCCGCCAGCGCCTGTCCGGCCGGCGAGGCGTCCCAGGTGCCGGTGTCGCGGAGCGCGGCGACGACCAGCCCGGCCTCGGCCGCTTCCTGCTCGAACTGCAGGGGGTCGCGCCCGGCCAATGCCGCGGCCACCGCCGCCTTGTCATGCGGCACGCCCAGCAGCCGCAGGATGCCGTCGCGGTGATGCGGGAAATTGGTGTGCAGCCGCACCCAGCCGTCGCCGCAGCGATAGAGGCCGGCGATGGCGTCCCACAGCTCCGGCGCCGGCCCCTCGCCCAGCCGCAGATAGCGTTCCGAGCGGAACTCGATGGCGGCATCGCGGCGGTCGATGGCGATCTCCTGCGCCGGGCCGCCGCGCGCCCGGTGGATCTCGGCGGCGGCGAGCGCGACGGCGCCGATGCTGGCCGCCGCCAGGCTGCCGATGGCGAAGGAGGAGGGCAGCGCCGGATCCTCGCCGGTCATGGCGAGACGCCGCAGCGCCGCGGGATCGAGGCCCTGGCCGGTCCAGAGCGCGGTGAGGGCATCGATGGCCATGCAACTCTCCTGCGAGGCCGCCAGCATGCGCCGCCCCGGGGCCATGGTCGAGCCGGGCCCGGGCATCAGCCGCCGTCAGGGACGGGTCACCGCCGTGCCGGCGCCTGCGGCGGCGAGGCCAGCGCGAAGAGGCCGGTCCGTTCCAGCGGCACCCCGCGCAGATCGGTGACCGGCGCCGCCAGCAGCCCGGCCACGCGGCGGCGCGCCTCGGCCGTGGCGCGCTGCACCGGCCCCGCCCCGCGCGGCGGCGCGGCGCCCTGCACGGCGCCCTGGCCGTCCCAGTTTAGGGTCTCGGTCCAGGCCTCCTGCTGCGGCCGCCCGCGCCAGCGAAAGCCGCAGGCGCCGGAACGCGCCGGCCAGGCGCAGCCCGGCCGGGCCGGCCGAGAGCCGGCCGCGGAGCCGCGCCTCGCTCTCGCAGGTGGCGGCTTCCTGGATCTCCAGGTTCTCGATGCCGATGACCCTCAGCCGGCCCGCCGCATCCAGGGCGATCAGCACCCCGAGGCGCTGCGACACCCCGGTGCCGCCCTCGCCATCCATCTCCGCCAGCAGGATGTCCCGCCAGCCGAGCGGCAGCCGGGTCAGCCGGGTGTCCCCGCCATAGCGCGTTGGCAGCACGATCACCTCGGAGGGGGCGCCCGGGCCGCTCAGGCGGAGGCGCACCAGGCGCTCGGGCGCCTCCTCGGGATGGCTGCGCACCAGCAGCGGCGGCGCGCCGGGGCGCAGCCGGAGCTGCAGCGGCCCCGCCGCCCGGGCCGGGGCCAGCGGCGCGAGCAGCGGCAGCGCCAGCAGCAGCCGGCGCGACAGTGGGGACCCGCCGCTCACCGGCGCGACGCCGCCAGGCGGCCCTGCCGGTCGCGCGGGATAGCCTCGCCCTCGATGCAGGCGATGCCGGGTGGCGGTGCCGCCCCGGCCTGCAGCGCCGGCCGATCCGCGGCGGCGAAGCGGTGCAGCCGCTCCTCCGCCCGTGCCGGCGGGGCCAGGGCTGCCGCCAGCAGCAGGGCGGCGGCGGCGCGGCCCGGCAGGATGCCCATCGGTGCGATCTCCGGCGTGGATGGGGCAGCCGCGGCCCTGCCGGCCACGTCCGGCCGGGCGGCGATCAGCGTTTCACGCGCGGCCAGGGGACGTCAATGTGGCCAAGGCCAGGTCTGAACCTGGATGCCGGCGGGCATCGAAACGGCGGAAGCCGCCGGCCGGAGCGGAAGGGCAGCGCCGACGAGACTTCCGCAGCCAGGGCTTCAGGGACGGCCATCCTCCTTGGGCACGGAAAGGGGCTCAAGCCAGAGTCTCCTGCGCCCAGGCAACTTTTGCTAAGCTTTATTTTCTAATATTATTCAATATAAACAACGGCAATTCACTATTATTCATCATTTTCTATCAATCGCGGCGCTTTGCATATAAGTTGTCCGCATGAATCCAGAACACGCCAGTGGCTATGTCGATCGCCTTGCAACTGCGGCCAAGGCGAAGGTGGCAATGCTGGAGCGCTTCCGCAGCCGGCGGAATGCCGATGACCCCGCTCTGCTGAAGCAGCAGGCCGAACGCAAGGCGATCAGCGACGCCCGTGATATCCGGAACGCTGAGCGCCAGGCCGCCCGCGAGGCCCAGGCGGCGCAGGCGATCGCTGAAAAGGCCGCTGCGAAGCAGGAGAAGATCGCTCTTGCCGCTGCCCAGGCTGCTGAGGCCGCGGCCGCAGCGCGGCGCGCTGCTGCCCTGCCCGCCGAGCAGAAGGCGGCTCGGGATGCCCGCTATGCTGCCCGAAAGGCACGGCAACGCTAGAGGGTAAGCCGCGCCAGTTCCGCTTTTGTCTTGACTGCGCTGCCCTTCGTCGCGGCGCAGCTCGGAGGGGATGCCTGGCCGCCGGGCTGACCAGGCTGCCCTGGCCGGACGCCGGCCCCTCCCCGTTCTCCGGGATGACCTCAATTTCGAGGCGGCTGAGGCAGCGCGGCTCGGCAGGCAGGGGCACCGCCTACGCGGGGGATCTGAGCTCTGTGCCGTTCGAGATGCCGCCCTTCCCCTCGCGGGCGGAAACCGCCCGCCTCACCCCCGAAACAGCGCGAGGCGGCGACGCTGCCGTGACGCCGAACAGGCTTGCGCCCGTTCCGGACAGGACACCAGCAGCACCAAGGTTCAAAGTGGCCATGCTGGCAGGAGCAAGGACACCGCACGGCCATCGGTCCGGCCCGCCATGACGCCTGGCAAGCCTGGAGCCTGAAACGGCGCGCGGGCCGCTTGGGACGATTCGCGGAAAGGTGGATTGGCAGCGAAGGGCCGCTGCGGTGACGCCCCTCATCTCGTGACTCTCCGGTGACTCTGGTCAGGAGAGCGATTGAGGCGGCTAAGTCACTGAAAAATTTGGCGGACCCGATACGATTCGAACGTACGACCTTTGCCTTCGGAGGGCAACGCTCTATCCAGCTGAGCTACGGGTCCTCGCCGCCGGCTTCTTTACCCGGATGCGGGCGGGATGGGAAGCCCCGGAAAACGGGCCTAACCCTGCCCGGCGCGACGGGGGGCGAGCCCGCGACCCGCCCCTGGCCGTCGCTTCGTCGGGGCATCAGCCCTTCAGCACGGCCTCCACCGCCGCCGACACGCCGAACAGCGCGGCGTCACCGTCGAAGGCGCCGCTCAGCATCAGCCCGACCGGCGCCTCGCCCGGCGCGTGGCAGGGCAGGCTGATGCTGCAGCGGTCGAGGAAGTTGAAGGCCGCCGTGTTGCGCAGCAGCAGCAGGTTGATGCGGCCATACTCCGCCTCCTCCGCCACCGCCGCGATCGGCGGCGGCGTCAGCGCCGCGGTCGGGCAGAGCACGGCGTCGTAGCCCGCCGTCCGCGCCACGGCCGCGGCCATGATCCGCGCCCGGCTGGCCAGCAGCTGCTGGTAGTCGGCGGCATCCTGCTCGGCGCCGCGCAGGATGCGCGACAGCACCCGCGGGTCGTAGCCGTCCCGCGCCCTGGCGATCAGCGCCCGGTGCCAGGCATAGGATTCCGCCGCCGCGAAGCCGCCCTTGGCATTCGCCGCCGGAATCTCGGCGAGTTCCGGAAAGGCGAAGCGCTCGATGAAGGCGCCGGCCGCGGCCAGGCGGGACACCGCGCGCTCGAAGGCGGCGGCCACCGCCGGCTCCAGCCCGTCGAACAGGAAGGTGCCTTCCGGGATGCCGAAGCGCAGCCCCGCCACCGGGCGCACCGGCGGGGGGGAAGCCTCCTCGGCGCCCGCCATCAGCGCGTGCAGCACGCTGCAGCAGGCGACGCTGTTGGCCAGCGGCCCGATGCTGTCGAGGCTCGGCGACAGCGGCAGCACGCCGGCGAGCGGCACCCGCTTCGAGGTCGGCTTGTAGCCGACGATGCCGCAGAGCGCCGCCGGCACCCGGCAGGAGCCGCCGGTGTCCGAGCCCAGCCCCGCCAGCCCCATCCCGTCCGCCACCGCCACCGCGGCGCCGGAGGAGGAGCCGCCGGGCAGGCGGCCGGTGGCGCGGTCATAGGGCGAGCGCGGCGTACCGTGATGCGGGTTCACCCCCAGCCCGCTGAAGGCGAATTCCACCATGTTGGTGCGCCCCAGCACGACGAAGCCGGCGCGCTGCAGCCGCGCCACCGCCGGCGCGGTGGCGGTCGCCGGCGGCGCCTCGGCCAGCACGGCGGCGCCGGCGCGGGTGGGGATGCCTTCCTGGTCGAACAGGTCCTTCACCGTGATCGGGATGCCGGCCCAGGGGCTCGGCGCCCGGCCCACGGCGCGCAGCGCGTCCATGGCGCGCGCCGTGGCCAGCGCCGCCTCGGCCTGCACGGCGACGAAGGCGCGGGCGCCCTCGCCGGCCGGGTCGTTGATGCGGGCCAGCGCCGCCTCGGCCAGGGCGACGGCGCTGGTCTGGCCGGCGGCGAGGGCCCTGGCGGCGGCGGGCAGCGAGGAGGGATCGATCTGGGACATGGGGCATCCGGCCTGGCAGAAAAGCGGCTTCCATGCTGCGGCGCGGCTCGCCGCTCGGCAAGGGCGCCCGGCCCGGCGCCCGCGGACCGGCGGGCGACAGAGCGTTTGACAGCCGCCGGGCTTCGGGCGCAGGCTTGGCGAAACGAACAAGCACGAATTGGGAGGTATGATGACCCGACGTCTTATGAATTGGGTGGCCGCGGCCACCATGGCGGTGCTCGGCTGGACCGCCACCCCGTCCCAGGCGCAGGAATGGCGCGGCTGGAACATCCATCCGCCCGACTATCCGGTCTCGCGCGGCCTGGACCGCTTCGCCGAGCTGGTCGCGCAGCGCAGCAACAACCGCATCCGGCTGCGCCCCTACCATTCGGCGCAGCTCGGCCAGCAGGACGAGGCCATCCAGCAGATGCGCCTCGGCTCGATCGACTTCGCCGAGTTCAACCTGAGCCCGCTGAACAACCTGGCCGCCTCGACCCAGGTGCTCACCCTGCCCTTCCTGTTCCGCGACGTCGCGCATCTGCACGCCGTGCTGGACGGGCCGATCGGCGACGAGATCGCCGCCGACCTGGAGAAGGTCGGCATCGTGCCGCTGGCCTGGTACGACGCCGGCGCGCGCAGCCTCTACACCCGCCGCCCGGTGCGCGCGGTCGAGGACCTGCGCGGCATGAAGATCCGCGTGCAGACCTCGGATCTGTGGATCGACCTGATCCGGGCGCTGGGCGCCAACCCGACGCCGCTGCCCTATGGCGAGGTCTATACCAGCCTGCAGTCCGGCGTGCTGGACGGGGCCGAGAACAACTGGCCGACCTATGAGAGCGCCCGCCACTTCGAGGTCGCCAAGTACTACCTGACCACCGAGCACTCCAACGTGCCCGAGGTGCTGGCGGTCTCCGCCACGCGCTGGCGCCGGCTGAACGACGCCGACAAGGCGATGCTGCGCGCCGCCGCGCGGGAGAGCGCCACCTTCCAGCGCCAGCTCTGGGCCGAGCGCGAGACGCAGTCGCGCGACCGCGTCGTCGCCGCCGGCACGGTGGTCACCGAGGTCACCGACCGCGCCCCCTGGGCCGCGCTGATGAAGCCGGTCTACGACAAGTACGCCGCCGATCCGCGCATGGCGGCGCTGGTGGCGCGCATCCGCGAGACCCGCTGAGCTGAGCCGACCTGGCGGGCGTGCGGCCACCGCGCCGCAGGCCCGCCGCCTCTCCCGCATGCCCTTCTGCCCAGCGCGTGCCGCGCCCGGAGCCCTGTGCCCATGAGAAGCTTTTCCCGCCTGCTGGACGGGCTGGCCAGGCTGGTCATCCTGCTGGCGGCCATTGCCATGGTGGGGCTGGTCGCCATCACCGGCTGGATGGTCTTCGGCCGCTATGTCCTGAACGACACGCCGACCTGGGTGGAACGGGCCGCGACGCTGATCGTGGTCTCGATCGTGCTGCCGGTCGCCGCCGTCGGCGTGCGCGAGCGCTTCCACCTCTCCGTCCTCGGCTTCCGCGAGGCGATGCCGCCCGGCCTCAGCCGAGTGGTGGAGATCGCCTCCGACATCGGTGTCGGCCTGTTCGGCCTGGCCATGGCCTGGTGGTCCTGGGAGCTGGTGCAGACCAGCCAGGGCATCCGCATCCCGCTGCTCGGCATCAGCCAGGTTTGGAGCTACGTGCCGCTGATGGTCTGCGGCGCCCTCACCTTCCTCTTCGCGGTCGAGCAGGCGCTGCTGGCGCTGCGCCGAGACCATACCGAGGCGCGTCCGGCGCTGTCCCTGGAGTAGCCCGCGTGGAATTTGGCCTGATCATCCTCTTCGCCGTCTTCTTCGGCGGCATCATCATGGGCGTGCCGGTGGCCTTCACCCTGGGGCTGGCGGCGCTGGCCGGCTTCCTCTGGGAAGGCATCAGCCCGGCCGTGGTGTTCCAGCAGATGACCGCGGGGATGAGCATGTTCTCCCTGCTCGCCATCCCCTTCTTCATCTTCGCCGGCGAGATCATGATGCATGGCGGCATCGCCCGCCGGCTGATCGCGGTCGCCGCCGGCATGGTGGGCTGGATGCGCGGCGGCCTCGGCATGGTCAATGTCGCCGCCTCCATGCTGTTCGGCGGCATCTCCGGCTCGGCGGTGGCCGATGCCTCGGCGCTCGGCACCGTGCTGATCCCGGCCATGAAGCAGAAGGGCTACGACACCGATTATGCGGTGAACGTGACCGTCACCGCCTCGATCGCCGGCATCATGATCCCGCCCAGCCACAACATGATCCTCTACAGCCTGGCGGCGGGCGGTGGCATCTCGGTCTCGGCGCTGTTCTTCGCCGGCATCGTGCCCGGCATCATCATGTGCGCCTGCCTGGCGGTCGCCGCCTATGTGCTGGCGGTGCGGCGCGGCTACCCGGCCGAGCCCTGGCAGGGCTTCCGCCACCTCTTCATGACCTTCCTCGACGCCCTGCCGGGGCTGATGACCGGCGTCATCATCCTGGGCGGCGTGCTGGGCGGCGTCTTCACCGTCACCGAATCGGCCGCCTTCGGCGCCATCTGGGCGGTGCTGGCGACGCTGCTGGTCTATCGCGGCCTGACCTGGGAAAGCTTCCGCATCGCCCTGGCCGCCTCGGTCCGCACCACCGCCGTGGTGATGCTGCTGGTCGGCACCGCCACCGCCTTCGCCTATCTGCTGGCGCTCTACAACTTCGCCGACATGCTGACCCGGGGCATGCTGGCGATCAGCGACAACCCGGTGGTCATCCTGCTGCTGATCAACCTGGCGCTGCTGCTGCTCGGCTGCGTCATGGACATGGCGGCGCTGATCCTGATCACCACGCCGATCTTCCTCCCCGTGGTGCAGGCGCTGGGCATGGACCCGGTGCAGTTCGGCATGGTGATGATGATGAATCTGGGCCTTGGTCTGACCACGCCGCCGGTCGGCGCCGTGCTCTTCGTCGGCTGCGCCATCGGCAAGATCCGCATGGAGCAGACCATGAAGGGCATCTGGCCCTTCTACGGCGCAATCCTGGTGGCATTGGCCTTGACCACCTACTGGCCTGCTGTTTCGCTGACGCTGCCGCGGCTGCTGCTGGGCTACGGCCAATAGCCGCGGCTATGACCCCGAGGATCGGACCGCCATCATGACCGTCTCGAAAAAACCCGTCCTGGTGACGGGGGCTTCCGGCAATCTCGGCCGCATGCTGGCGGCCGCCCTCTCGGCGCGCGGCTACCGGCTGCGCCTGTCCGACATCAAGGCCTTCCCGGACGACCTGCCGGCCGGCGCCGAATTCGTCACCACCGACCTCGGCGACGAGGCCGCCATGCTGCGCATCGCTGATGACTGCCAGGCGATCCTGCATTTCGGCGGCATCTCGGTCGACCGCCCCTTCGAGGAGGTGATGGACCCGAATATCCGCGGCCTCTACCACGTCTACGAGGCCGCCCGCCGCGCTGGCGCCCGCGTGCTCTTCGCCAGTTCCAACCACAGCATCGGCTTCCACAGCCGCCCTGCGCCGGGCGAGCCGAAGCTCGAGGCCCCCGGCTCCTTCCGCCCCGACAGCTTCTATGGCCTGTCCAAGGCCTATGGCGAGCTGATGGGCCGGCTCTACTGGGACAAGCACGGCATCGAGAACCTCAACGTCCGCATCGGCAGCTGCTTCCCCGAGCCGGTCGACGCCCGCATGCTCTCCACCTGGCTGTCCTTCGACGACCTGGCGCGGCTCTGCCTCGCCTTCCTCGAGGCGCCGAAGATCGGCCATGCCGTGGTCTGGGGCGCCAGCAACAACCCGGCCAGCTACTGGGGTGCCGACCATCGCGCCCGCATCGGCTGGGAGCCGGTCGATACCGCCGAGGCCTTCCGCCACAAGGTGGGCAAGATCTTCTCCGGCAACCCGGTCGCCGAGCGCTACCAGGGCGGCGCCTATTGCGCCAACGACTACAGCCGCGCCAAGCCCAGCCCGCGCGACGCCTTCGCGCTCGATTGAGCGAATTGCTCCTCCGGGCGGGCCCCTGGTCCGCCCTGATCCTGCCCGGGCGCGGCGCCGCCTTCGCGCGGCTCGACTTTCACGGGCGCCCGGTGCTGCGCCCGCTGGAAGGCGCCGACCCCAATGCCACCCGCGCCGGCGCCTTCTGGATGGCGCCCTGGACCAACCGCCTCGATGGCGGCGCCTTCGGGCCGGATCACCGCTTCCCGATCAACCGGCCGGACGAGGGCAATGCGCTGCACGGCCTGCTCCGCGAGAACCCCTGGGACCTGGCCGATGCCGGCCCCTCCCATGCGGTGCTGACCCAGTCGCTGCGGGCCGCGCCCTTCGACATCGCCGCCCGCCTCGACATCGCGCTGGCCGGGGACGGCGTCACCCTGGCGCTGTCGCTCCGCAACACCGGCGACCGCCCCTGCCCGCTCGGCATCGGCTGGCACCCCTGGTTCCACCGCCCGCCCGGCACGCGGCTGGCGCTGCAGGCCGACAGCCAGCTCGTCACCGACCGGCGCGGCCTGCCCGTCGCCGCCGCGCCGGCACGGCCGGAAGACTGGCTCGGTAAGGACCGCCACTTCACCGGCTGGACCGGCACGGCCCGCTTCACCACGCCCGACCACGCGATCACCCTCGCCGCCACCGGCGCCTGGTCGCGCAACCTGCAGCTCTTCGCGCCGAACGAGACGCCGGTGCTCTGCCTCGAGCCGGTCAGCCACCCGCCCAACGCCATCAACCGGCCCGACTTCGGGCGGATGCACGTCGTTCAGCCGGGCCAGACCCTGGCAGGACGGATCACGATCGAAGCAAGGCCAGGGGAATGAATTCCCCTGGACCCCTTCTTCCTTCTGTCCGTGCTGCCGCGCGCTGACACTCGGGCGCGGGACGCTTGCGTCGGGAAGCTCCGGCGCCACACTGTCGGGCCATGAAACACGCGCTTGTCCTCGGGGCCGGGATCATGGGCCTCTCCGCCGCCTGGGGGCTCAGCCGCGCCGGCTGGTCCGTCACGGTCGTCGAGCAGGACGACATCCCCAACCCGCGCGGCGCCAGCGTCGACGAGCACCGGCTGATCCGCCACGCCTATGGGGCGGAGCGCGGCTACATGCGCATGGTGGACGAGGCCTATGCCGCCTGGGACCTGCTCTGGGCCGAGCTGGACGAGCGGCTCTATGTGCCCACCGGCGTGCTGGCGCTGGGCGATGCCGGCGGCGGCTGGCTGCCGGAAAGCCGCGCCAGCCTGGCCGGGGATGGCCATGCCTTCGCCGATCTCGGCGCGGCGGCGCTGGAGGCGCGCTTCCCGATGCTGCGCGCCGGCGGGGTGGGCGACGCCTTCCACATGGAAACCGGCGGCGTGCTGCTCGCCAACCGCATCGTCGCCGCGCTGGCCGCGCTGCTGCGGCGGCGCGGCGTCACCTTCCGCCGCGGCCGCGCGACGGAGGCCGACCCCGCCCGCGCCCGCCTGACGCTGGAGGACGGCACCGAGATGGCCGCCGACCTGCTGGTCATCGCCGCCGGCCCCTGGACGCCGCGCTTCCTGCCCGGCCTCGCCGGGCGCGTCACCGCCTCCCGCCAGATCGTCGTCTATCTGGAGCCGCCGCCGGCGCACCGCGCCGGCTGGGACGCCGCGCCGATGGTGCTGGATCTCGCGACCGATGGCGGCTTCTACGCCGTGCCCCCCGTCGCCGGCACCGCGCTGAAGGTCGGCGACCACCGGTTTTCCCGGCAGGGCGATGCGGAGCGCGATTCCCGCACGCCCACCCCCGCGGAGATCGAGGGCATCATGGCGCTGGTCCGCCCGCGGCTGCGCGACGCGGCGGACTACCGCATCCTCGGCGCCCGCGCCTGCTACTACGATGTCGAGCCGGAAGAGCGCTTCATCCTCGAGCCGCTCGGCGACCGCGCCCTTGTGATGAGCGGTTTCTCCGGCCATGGCTTCAAGTTCGGCCCGCTGCTCGGCCTGGCGGTGGGGGGCGAGGACCGGCTGTCGCGCGCCGGCTGGGCCGCCGGCCGGGCCCTGCCTGTCGCCGAAGCCTCACGGGGCATCGGCTGACGCGGGCGTCCGGGGGCCTTCAGGGCCCCCGGCGCAGAGGTCTGGGGAGGCAGCGCCTCCCCAGGGCTTACTTGAAGATCAGCGGCGCGTCGTCTGACGGCATGTCCGGCATCGGCACGTCGATGACCACGCTGCTCGGGTCCACCCCGGTGCCCTTGTCCAGCCAGTAGGTCACGCTTTCCGGCCAGAAGATGACCACCGCGACCAGCACGAGCTGCATGCAGACCCAGGGGATGGCGCCCCAGTAGATATCAGCCGTGCGCACTTCCTTCGGCGCCACGCCGCGCAGGTAGAAGAGCGCGAAGCCGAAGGGCGGGTGCATGAAGCTGGTCTGCAGGTTCACGCAGAGCAGCACGCCGAACCAGACCAGGTTGATGTCCAGCTTGGCGGCCACCGGCGCCAGCAGCGGCACCACGATGAAGACGATCTCGAAGAAATCGAGGAAGAAGGCCAGGAAGAAGATGAAGATGTTGACGAAGATCAGGAAGCCGGTCTGGCCGCCCGGCAGGTGCGACAGCAGGTGCTCGATCCAGATCGAGCCGTCGACGCCCTGGAAGACCAGGCTGAACACCGTGGAGCCGACCAGGATGAAGATCACCATGGCGGTCAGCCGCATGGTGTTCTCCATGGCCTGGCGCATCAGCGACCAGGTCAGGCGGCGGTTGATGGCGGCCAGCAGGATGGCGCCGCAGGCGCCCATGGCGCCGGCCTCGGTGGGCGTCGCCAGGCCCAGGAAGATGGTGCCGAGGACCAGGAAGATCAGCACGATCGAAGGGACCATGCCCTTGGCGACGCGCCAGTAGAGCGGCCAGCCGCGCGGCCCCAGCGCCTCGGCGGGCAGCGGCGGCACGCGGTGCGGCTGGAAGATGGCGACGCCGGCGATGAACAGCAGGAACAGCGAGATCTGCAGCATCGAGGGGCCGATGGCGCCGGCATACATGTCGCCGACGCTCTTGCCGAGCTGGTCGCCCAGCAGAATCAGCACCAGCGAGGGCGGGATCAGCTGCGCGATGGTGCCGGAGGCGGCGATGACGCCCGTCGCGATCCGCATGTCGTAGCCGTAGCGCAGCATGACCGGCAGCGAGATCATGCCCATGGCGATGACCGAGGCGGCGACCGTGCCGGTGATGGCGCCGAGCACCGCGCCGACCAGGACGACGGCGACGGCCAGGCCGCCCGGGATCTTGCCGAACAGCTGGCCGGTGCCTTCCAGCAGGTCCTCGGCCAGGCCGCAGCGTTCCAGCACCGCCCCCATCAGGGTGAAGAAGGGTATGGAGAGCAGCAGCTCGTTCGACATGATGCCGAAGACGCGGAACGGCAGGTTGCCCAGATAGGCCGAGGTGAAGAAGCCCAGCTCGATCGACAGGAAGCCGAAGAACAGCCCGACCGCGGCGAGCGAGAAGGCCACCGGGAAGCCGATCAGCAGGAACACGACGAGGCCGCCGAACATCAGCGGCGGCATCATCTCGAGGGTGATCATCAGAGGGAGACTTCCGGCTTGCGGTTGCGGATCATTGGTCGGGGCGGTGGTATTCGACCACCACTTCCGAAGCCGGCTGGATGCCGCGCAACAGGGCGACCCGCTTGATCAGCTCCGCCAGGCCCTGCAGCCAGATCAGCAGGAAGCCGATCGGCAGGACCAGCTTCACCGGCCAGCGGATCAGGCCGCCGGCGTTGGAGGACTCCTCCATGCGCTGCCAGCTGTCGAGGAAGAAGGGCCAGGTCATCCAGGCCATCAGCCCCATGGCCGGCAGCAGGAACAGCACCAGCCCGAAGACATCGACCCAGAGCCGCGCGCGCGGCGAGAGATTGCCGAAGACCAGGTCGACGCGGACATGCTCGTTGCGCATCAGGGTCGGCGCCGCGCCGAGCATGACGATGCCGGCGAAGAAGTACCACTGCACCTCCAGCCAGGCGTTCGAGGAGTAGCTGATGCCGTAGCGGACCACGGCATTGCCGGCGCTGGTCACGCAGGCCAGCAGCACCAGCCAATAGGCGATGACGCCGAAGACGCCGCTGATCCGGTCCATCACCCGACTGAAGCCAAGCAGGGCACCCATGCGTCGGGGTCCTCCCAAGGGGTACGAGAAAGAAAAGGCGGCGGCGGGGCCGGCCCCGCCACCGATTATTGCCAGGACGGCCCTGGGCGGGCCGCTTTTAGCAAAGCCGCGCCGGAATGACAGGCAGGATCGCGAGGCCGTGGTCCCGCCTGTCAGGATGTCACCGCCAGGATCTCACCGCCAGGACGTCACCCTGGTGACGTCGCCGCGGCGGCCTCAGCGCCTGGTCTGGGCCTCCTGCCCGTACATGCCGTAGACGAACTGGTCGAAGGAATTCTCGGCCACCCGGAACCAGCCGTACTGGACCTCGCGGAAGGCCTTCCAGTGCTCGAAGACCTTCTTGAAGGTCGGGTTCTTCGCCGCGGTCTCGTCATAGAGCTCGAAGGCGGCCTTGTAGCTGGCCAGCATGACCTCGCGCGGGAAGGGCCGCAGCTGGGTGCCGGCGGCGATCAGCCGGCGCAGCGCCGGCGGGTTCTGCACGTCGTACTTGGCCATGGTCTCGATGGTGGCGTCGCGGCAGGCGCTCTCGAGCACCTCGCGGTAGAGCGGCGGCAGCTCCTCGAACTTCGCCTTGTTCACGAACAGCGACAGGTTGAGGCAGCCCTCCCACCAGCCGGGATAGTAGTAGAAGGGGGCGACCCGGTTGAAGCCCAGCTTCTCGTCGTCATAGGGGCCGATCCATTCGGCGGCGTCGATCGTGCCCTTCTCCAGCGCCGGATAGATGTCGCCGCCGGCGATCTGCTGCGGCACCACGCCGAGCTTCTGCAGCACGTTGCCGGCGAAGCCGCCGACGCGGAACTTCAGCCCCTCCAGGTCCTTGACGGTCTTGATCTCCTTGCGGAACCAGCCGCCCATCTGCGCGCCGGTATTGCCGGCCGGGATGGAGACCATGTTGTAGGTGGCGAAGAAGTCCTTCATCACGTCGCGGCCGCCGCCCTGCTGCAGCCAGGCATTGGTCTGGCGCATGTTCAGGCCGAAGGGCACCGCGCCGTCGAAGGCGAAGGTCGGGTCCTTGCCGACGAAATAATAGGACGCGGTATGGGCGCATTCGATGGTGCCGTTCTGCACGGCATCCGCCACCTGCAGGCCGGGGACCAGCTCGCCGGCCGGGAAGGCGCGGATCTGGAACTTGTTGTCGGTCAGCGCCGCCACCCGCTTGGCGACATGCTCGCCGGCGCCCCAGATGGTGTCGAGCGAGCGCGGGAAGGAACTGGCCAGGCGCCAGCGGACCTCGGGGGCCGTCTGCGCGATGGCGGGAGTGGACAGGCTGGCAGCCAGGGCGGTGGTGCCGGCGACGGCACCCCCCGCCAGCAAACGGCGACGGATCATCGGTATCCTTGGCTCCCTTGGACCTCCGGCGGCTTGCCGCCCCGGAATGGCGGCATTTTCCGGCAACCCCAAGGGTTTGTCATCCGCGGAACGTTGCCGGGAGGGGGATGATTCGTTACCGATAGTTCAGGAGAACGGCTGCTCCAGCCAAGATTGGGGGAAGAATGAATTCTTCCCCCAAACCCCCATCATCTTCTCTTATCACCGGCCGTGACGGGACCAGCGCATCGCCACGAGCCACATCAGGCGCGACCTCGAAGGTCGCGCGGCCGTCGGGCCGTCTATTCCGCTGGCCTGTCCCTCTCTTCTCTTCAGTTGAAGAAAAGCTTTCCGGGATTCAGGATGCCCTTCGGATCCAGGCTGGCCTTCAGCCCGCGCATCACGTCCAGCACGTCGGCGCCATGCTCCTCGACCAGGAACTCCCGCTTGCCCAGGCCGATGCCGTGCTCGCCGGAGCAGGTGCCGCCCAGCGCCAGGCCCTGCGCCACGATGCGGCGGTCCAGCTCCCAGGCCTTCTGCAGCCCCTGCGGGTCGTCGGCGGGGAAGAGGATGACGCAGTGGAAATTGCCGTCGCCGACATGGCCGACGATGCAGGTGTTCTGGCCCATCTCCACCGCCGTCTCCTTGGCATGGACGATGGCCTCGGCCAGGCGGGAGATGGGCACGCAGACATCGGTGGTGATGCCGCGGCAGCCCGGATAGAGCGCATTGGCCGCCCACCAGGCGTCGTGCCGCGCCTTCCACAGCTTGCTGCGGGCTTCCGCGTCCTCGGCCCAGGCGAAGCCGCGGCCGCCCATCTCCTGCGCCAGTGCCTCGACCGCCTCGGCCTGCTCGCGCACGCCGCTGGGGCTGCCGTGGAATTCCAGGAACAGCGTCGGCAGCGGCGCGAAGGCCAGCTTGGAATAGGCGATGGAGGCGCGCATCTGGTCGGCATCCGCCAGCTCGATGCGGGCGACCGGGATGCCGGCCTGCATGGTCATGATCACCGTCTCGACGGCGGCGGCCAGGCTGTCGAACTGGCAGACGGCGGCGGTGGTCGCCTCCGGGATGCCCTGCAGCCGCAGCCGCACCTTGGTCACCACGCCGAGCGTGCCTTCGGAACCGACGAACAGGCGCGTCAGGTCATAGCCATTGGCCGACTTGCGGGTGCGGCCGCCGGTCTGGATGACGCGGCCATCGGCCAGCACCACCTCGAGGCCCAGCGTCGCCTCGCGCATGGTGCCGTAGCGCACGGCGTTGGTGCCGCTGGCGCGGGTGGCGACCATGCCGCCCAGGCTGCAATGGCTGCCGGGGTCGACCGGGAAGAACAGCCCCTGGTCGCGGAGGTAGTCGTTCAGCTGGTGGCGGCTGACGCCCGGCTCGACCAGGCAGTCCATGTCCTCGGCATTGACCTCGAGGATCGCCGTCATGCGCGACAGGTCCAGGCTGATGCCGCGCTGCACGGGCACGACGTGGCCCTCCAGGCTGGTGCCGGCGCCGAAGGGGGTCACCGGGATGCCATGGCTGTTGCACAGCGCCAGAAGGCGGGAGACTTCCTCGGTCGTCTCGACGAAGGCGACGGCATCGGGCAGCACCGGCGGGTTGGCGTCCTCGCCCTTGGAATGCTGCTCGCGGATGGCGGCGTTGGTGGTCAGCCGGTCGCCCAGGAAGGCGCGGGCCGCGGCCAGCACGGCGTCGAGCGGGGGAGTGTCGATGGTCATGGGTGTTCCTCTTCCCGCGCCAGCGGGCAGGTCAGGCAATGCGGGCCGCCACCGCCCAGGGTGAACAGCGACAGGTCGGGGTCGAGCACGGTCAGCCCCTCGGCGCGCAGCGCGGCGTTCAGCGCGGTGCTGCCGGCGGCCGAGACGACGCGGTCGCGGCCGAGCGCGATGATGTTGCAGCCGAGCTGCATGGCGTCGCGGTAGGAGACGGGCAGGCAGCGGATGCCGTGCCGCTTCAGCCAGGCCAGAAAGTCGTCGTCCAGCACCTCGACGCAGGCGACGGCCAGGCCGGGGGCGGCCATGCAGAACAGCACGTCCAGATGCAGAAAATGCTCGTCGAAGGCCTCGAGGCGGACTTCCCAGCCCTCGCCGCGCAGCCAGCCGGCCAGCTGCTCGGCGCCTTCCTCGTCGGTGCGGCCGCCCGAATGGCCGATCAGCGCCAGGCCGGGGCGGATGATGTGGATGTCGCCGCCTTCCAGCGTCCCGGCATCCGACTTGCGCCAGAAGGCGCTGTCATGCCCGGCATGGAAGTCGATCAGCGTTGCATATTCGCCGCGGCGCTGCGGGCGCTCCAGCTGGCAGAGCACCGGTCCCCGATGCGTCACCACCACGCTGTCGCGGGTATAGACCATGTAGGGCAGATGCGGCGCCGGCGTCAGCCGGTGCACCCGCGCGCCGCCCTGCTCCAGGGCCGCGACCAGCTCGGCATGCTGCGCCTGGAGGTGCGGCAGCGCCGGGCCCTGCCGCGCCTCGGACAGGGTCCGGCGGACGATGCTGTTGGTGGGTATCCAGCGGTAATGGTCCGGCGGGCAGACCAGCACCTCGGTGAGCACCCCGGTTTCGGAAGCGACGCGCCAGTTCGACATGCCGCGAAACTACGCCTGCCGCGGGCGCGGAGCCAGGGGTCGTGAGGGCCGCCGCCCCCCGGAAAACCGCCGGCCCTTGCGTTGACGCCCCCCGGGCACAGGCATAGCGTTTCCCTCCCGCCCGTCCGGAGGAAATGGAATTACAATGGTGAACAAGGTGAAAGAGGCCTGGGCGCAAGGTCGCGCCGTGGTCAATGGCTGGCTGGCCATCCCGAGTGGCTTCAGCGCCGAGGTCATGGCCCAGTCCGGCTTCGACAGCCTGACCGTCGACATGCAGCATGGCGTCCAGGACTACCTCTCCGCCGTCGCCTGCTTCCAGGGCATGCAGCCGCATGGCGTGACGCCCATGGTGCGCGTGCCGTGGAACGAGCCGGGCATCATCGGCAAGGTGCTGGACGCCGGCGCCATGGGGCTGATCTGCCCGATGGTGAACACCGCCGAACAGGCCGCCGCCCTGGTCTCCGCCTGCCGCTACCCGCCCGAGGGCACCCGCTCCTTCGGCCCGATCCGCGCCGGCATCTATGGCGAGGCCGGCTCCTATTTCGACACGGCCAACAAGGACATCGCCGTCCTGCCGATGATCGAGACGAAGCAGGCGCTGGACAACCTGGAAGCCATCCTCGACACGCCGGGCGTCGACGGCATCTATGTCGGGCCCTCCGACCTCGGCCTGTCGCTCGGCCTGGCGCCGAAGCTCGACCGGGAAGAGCCGGAAGTGCTGAAGATCTACGAGCGCCTGCTGAAGGAAACCGGCAAGCGCAACCAGGCGGTCGGCATCCACAACGGCTCGGCCCCCTATGCCAAGCGGATGATCGGCATGGGCTTCAAGCTGGTCACCATCATGAACGATTCGGGGCTGATGCTGACGGCCGCGCGCGCGGCCGTGGCGACCGCCAAAGGCTAGGCAAGAATCCGGGGGCATTGAATGCCCCCGGACCCCCACATCCGTTAAGCGGCGGCGCGCAGGCCACCGGAAACGCCGGCGATCAGCGCCTCCAGCTCGGCCAGCTCGGCCGGGGCCAGGTCGACCAGCGGCGCGCGCACGGGGCCGGCCGGACGGCCCACCGCGGCACAGCCCGCCTTCACGATCGAGACCGCATAACCCTTCCTGCGGTTGCGGATGGCGATATAGGGCAGCACGAAATCGCGCAGGCCCTGATACACCGCCGCGCGGTCCTGCCGCCGCACCGCCTTGTAGAACTCCATGGCGAAAGCCGGCACGAAGTTGAAGATCGCCGAGGAATAGGTGGTCACGCCCATCTCGAGATAGGGCAGCGCGAAGGTCTCGGCGGTCGGCAGCCCGCCGACATAGGTCAGCCGGTCGCCCAGCTTGGCATAGACCCGCGTCATCAGCTCGATATCGCCGACGCCGTCCTTGAAGCCGACCAGGTTCGGATTGCGCTCGCACAGCCCGGCCAGCGTGTCCTCGTTCAGGATCGCATTGTCGCGGTTGTAGACGATGACGCCGAGCTTCGTGCTTCGGCACACCGCCTCGATATGCGCGGCCAGCCCCGCCTGCTCGGAATTGACCAGGTAGTTCGGCAGCAGCAGCAGCCCGTCGGCGCCGGCCGCCTCGGCCGCCTGCGCCAGCTCCTTGGCGATCGGCGTCGCCATGCCGCAGGGCGCGATCACCGGCACCCGACCGGCGGTCTCGGCCACTGCCGCTTTGACCACCGTGGACACCTCGGACGGCGACAGAGAGAAAAACTCGCCGGTGCCGCCGGCGGCGAACAGGCCGGCCGGGCCATGCTCGAGCAGCCAGGACACGTGCTGGCGATAGCGCGCCTCATCGAAGCCGAGCTCGGCGTTGAAATGCGTCACCGGGAAGGACAGCAGCCCGCTGCCGATCTGCTTTGCCATCGCGTCCGGGGTCATCAGGGGCATGGGTCTTCTTCTCCTCCTGCCGTGGCGCCGGCAGAGACCTGCCGGCTGTCAGGTCATCATACATCTTACCAGAATATCGTCTATCGGTGATGTGAACGGGCCTTGCCGCCTCCGCCGGCCGTAATTAACAATTCGTTTACATCACCACTTGAGCCTCCGCTCGCCGTGACCGACCTTCCTCCCGCTCCGCCCTCAGGCCGGCCGCGACGCTGGGCCCTGCAGCCCGACGACGCCGCGGTGGCCGCTGCCGCGTCCGCCGCGCCGACGACGGCCTTCGGGCCCGAACTCTCCCTCGACAACGGGGCGGGGACGTCCGGCGGCGCCGACACCGCCATCCTGGTGCCGCCCCGGCCGGCGACGGCCGGGCCGGCCGGCCTGGCGGCCGCGCCGAACCAGCCCCTGCGCCAGGGCGCCAGCCTGCCCAATCCCAATGCCCAGCCCGGGGTGACTCAGGGCGCCGGCCTGGCCAATTCCCGCGGCGCTGCCCCGCCCGCCGCGGCCCTGCCGCCGCCGGTGCCGCTGAACGGCCTGCCCGCCGAGCCGCGGCAGCCGCCGCTGCTGCGCGAGCACCGCGTGCTGCTGTTCCATCCGACGCTGCTCTGCCAGGCGCTGCACCATTGCGGCCGCGACCGGCTGCGCCTGCCGATCGAGGATGTCACCGGCGCCGAGATGCTGACCGACAGCCAGTCGGTGCGCTTCCGCTTCGGCCCCGGCGGCCGCAGCGGCGAGGTGGTGGTAACCACCCCCGGCCTCGGCGCCACGCTGATCGCCTATTGCATCGGCGCCGGCATCCCGATCCCGGCCAGCGCGGCGAAAAGCCTGCAGGTCACCGAGCATGGCGTGAAGCTGGAGCTGCGGCTGACCATGACCGCCGCCCCCTATTTCCGCCCCCGCGCCAGCGCGGAATGGTGATCCTCTAGCTCTTCAGGCTGCGGCCGCGCATCACCGCCTTGTCGCCGAAGCGGGCGCGCAGCGCCTCCACCGCCGCCCAGCGCGCGGCGCGCTTCGGCGCCTCGGGATCGACCAGGTCGCCCTGGTCCGCCTGGGCGCCGGGCAGCAGCGGCTGCGCGCCGATGCCGATCAGCCGGAAGGCGGTGCCATCGGCCTCCCGCGCCAGCAGCGGCCGCACCGCGGCGAACAGCGTGTCGGGCAGCCGGCTCGGCGCCGCCAGCCGGACGTGCCGGCTGCGGATCGCGAAGCCGCCAGTCTTCAGCTTCAGCACCACCCCGCCGGCGGCCAGGTCCTGCGCCTGCAGCCGGCGCGCCAGCTTCTCGCACATCCGCCACAGCGGCGCCTCCAGCGCCGCGACATCGGACAGGTCCTGGTCGAAGGTGGTCTCGGCGCTGACCGAGCGCGCCTCGCGCCCCGGCTGCACCGGCCGGTCATCCTCGCCGCGGGCCCGCGCGGCGAGCTTCGGACCCTCCTCCCCCAGCCGCCGGGCGGCCTCGCGCGGGCTCAGCCCCTGCAGCTGGCCAAGGGTGAGAAAACCCAGCGCCTGCAGCCGCCGCACCTGCACCGGGCCGACGCCGGGCAGCACGCCGACCGGCTCGGGCGCCAGCACGGCGGCCGCCTCCTCGGCGCCGATCACGGCGAAGCCGCGCGGCTTGTCGCGCTCGACCGCCAGCTTCGCCAGCAGCCGGTTCGCCGCCAGCCCGACCGAGACGGTGACGCCGATTTCCTTCTCGACCCGCAGCGCGAAGCCGGCCAGCACCGCGGCGGGCGGCGCCTTGTGCAGCGCCTCGGTGCTCGACAGGTCGAGCACCGCCTCGTCGATCGACAGCGGCTGCACCAGCGGCGTCAGCGCCTCCATCAGCGCGCGGATCTGCTGTCCCGCGGCGCTGTACTTGGCGTGGTCGGGCTTGATCACCTCGGCATCCGGGCAGAGCGCCAGCGCCTTGAACATCGGCATGGCCGAGCGCACGCCGCGGATCCGCGCCAGGTAGCAGCAGGCCGCCACCACGCCGCGCCGGCCGCCGCCGACGATCACCGGGCGGGCGCGCAGCTCGGGCCGGTCGCGCTTCTCGACACTGGCGAAGAAGGCGTCGCAGTCGACATGGGCGATCGACAGCCGCGCCAGCGAATCATGCCGCAGCACCCGCCGGCTGCCGCAGCGCGGGCAGGCAGGCGGCAGGGTCGCCTCGTGGAGCAGGCAGTCGCGGCACAGCGCGGTCATGGCGCCGCCAGCATAGCGCAGCCGACCCCCCTTGCGTTTTTTCGATACGTATAAGAAACATTAACCACCCGCCCCGCCGTCCCGCCGGAGCTGCCCATGTCGCGTGCCGAGATCGCCCGCTTCGCCCATGATCTGGCCCAGGATCCGGCCCTGCGCCACGTCCTGGCCGAGGCCCGCCCGGCCGATGCGGAAGCCACCGCCGCCCTGCTGCGGCGCCGCGGCTACCAGGTCGAGGCCTGCGACCTGGCGCCGCGCCCGCCCTCCGAACCGGAGGCGCTGCAGGACCGCGCGCTGAAGCGGCTGCGGGGCGGCAGCGCCGCGCTGTTCAGCCGCCTGCTCCGCGGCCTGTCCCCGCGCCGCCAGCCGGCGGGCTGACGGCGCGCCGGCTCAGCCGGCCTCCCAGAGCCGCGCCGCGCCGAAGACCCCGGAGGAATCGCCATGCCGCGCCGGCACCAGCCGGATCCGCGCGACATCGCCGAAGACATAGTCCGGCAGCAGCGCCGGCACCGTCGCATAGAGCCCGCGCAGGTTGGACAGGCCGCCGCCCAGCACCACCACCTCCGGGTCCAGCAGGTTGGCCGTCGCCGCCAGGGCGCGCGCCAGCCGCGAAGCATGGCGCTGCAGCGCCGCCGCCGCCCGCGCATCGCCGGCCGCCGCCGCTTCCTCGATGCCGCCGGCGTCGCGCTGGCCCTCTCCCTTCCAGTCGGCCGCCAGGGCCGGACCGCAGAGGAAGGTCTCCAGGCAGCCCTGCAATCCGCACCAGCAGCGCGGGCCGGGATGCTCCTCGCCGGGGATCGACCAGGGCAGCGGGGTATGGCCCCATTCGCCGGCGACGCGGTTCAGCCCCTCGATCAGCCGGCCCTGCACCACCAGCCCGGCGCCGACCCCGGTGCCGAGGATCACCGCGAAGACCGTGCCGTATCCGGCGCCGGCGCCATCCGCCGCCTCCGACAGCGCCAGGCAATTGGCGTCGTTGGAGACGCGCACCTGGCGCCCGAGCCGCGCGGCGAGGTCGCGGTCCAGCGCCCGGCCGTTCAGGCATTGCGTGTTGGCGTTGCGCACCAGGCCGCTGGCCGGGCTGAGGCTGCCGGGAATGCCGACGCCCAGCCGCGGCAGCGGCAGGCCGAGCTCGCCCGACGCCGCCTCGACCAGCCCGGCCAGGGTGGCGATGATGCCGTCATAATCGCCCGGCGTCGGCGTGCGGCGGCGCAGCCGCACCGCGCCCCCGTCGTCGAGAGCCACGATTTCCGTCTTGGTGCCGCCGAGATCGATGCCGATGCGCATGGCGCCGGACACTGCCGCCGCGGCTGACCGGCGGCAAGGGGCCGCTCAGCCGATCGCGCCGGTCTCCGGCCCGGCCAGCGCCAGGTCGCGCAGCAGCTCCAGCGCCGGGCGCAGCGCCGTCTCCGGCGGCGAGGCCAGCGCGAGGCGCACCGCATCCGGCGCATGCCCCGGCACCACGGCGAATTCGGCGGCCGGCGAGACGGCGATGCGCCGCCGCGCCGCCGCGGCGACGAAGGTCTCCGCCCGCCAATGGCCGGGCAGCGTCAGCCACAGGTGATAGGCGCGCGGATCGCCCTGCAGCGCCAGGCCGGCACTGCCCAGCACCGCGCGCACCAGCGCGTTGCGCGCCGCGCCATCGGCCTGCTTGCGGCGCTGCAGCTCGCGGATGCTGCCATCCTCCAGCCAGGCGGTGGCGACGGCGAGCACGAAGCTGCCCGCCGTCCAGCCGCCCAGCCGCAGCGAGGCCGCCAGCCGCATCCGCAGCGCGGGCGGCGCCACCAGGAAGCCCAGCGTCAGCCCCGGCGCCACCCGCTTCGACAGGCTGTCGACCAGCACCACCCGCTCCGGCGCATGCGCGGCCAGCGGCGGCGGCGCGTCGGGGGCGAGGAAGCTGTAGACCGCATCCTCCACCGCCAGGATGTCGAGCTGGCGCAGCACCGCGGCGAGTTCCGCCCGGCGCCCGACCGGCATGCTGTGGCCCAGCGGGTTGTGCAGCTCGCTCTGCAGGTAGAGCAGCGGGAAGGGATGCGCCCGGTGCGCCGCCAGCACCGAATCGGGGCGCAGCCCGTGCTCGTCCATGGCGATCGGCTGCGGCTGCAGCCCGAGCCGCAGCGCCATGCCCTTGGCCAGCGGATAGGTCATCGCCTCCATCCCCAGCCGGTCGCCCGGCCGCAGCAGCGCGGCGAAGACCGCCGCCAGCGCCTGCTGCCCGCGCCCGGCAAACAGCAGGTCCTCCGGCTGCGGCGCCCAGCCGTCGCGCGCCAGCAGCCCGGCCACCGCCTGCCGCGCCGCGCCGGTGCCGCGCGCCTCGCCGCGCTGCAAGGCGTCCAGCAGCGCCGCCGGATCGGCCAGCCGCGCCAGGCCCGGCGCCAACAGCGCCTCCTGCCCGGCGAGGACGGAGAAATTCACCTCCAGGTCGGTGATGCCGGCCGGCTCGGTCTCCCGCGCCGGCAGGCCGGGCAGGCCCGGCAGCGGCCCGGCGCCAGCGCTCAGCCCGGCGCGCAGGAAGGTGCCGCGCCCGACCTCCCCCACCGTCACGCCGCGCCGCACCAGCTCGGCATAGACCCGGCTGGCGGTGGAGGGCGCGATGCCGCGGGCATGCGCATAGTCGCGGCTCGGCGGCAGCCGCTCGCCCGGCCGGCGCCGCCCGGCGACCAGATCGGCGGTGAGCTCGGAGATCAGGCCGTCAGCCAGGTCGCGGAAATCGGTCATGCGGATAATTGTACCGAGAGCAATGCTTCGGTTGAAGCGAAATCTCGGGGCATGCAATTGATTGCCTCACATAACACCAGGAAGCCCCGCCAATGCTCGGAGCAATTTTCCGAATTGATCGGATCAATCTGTTGCCCCGGGCGCCGCTGCCGCGCCTCTGGGCCCGGCTGGTGCTCTGGCACCGCCGCTCGGCCAGCCGCGCCTGGCTGTCGGAACTGCCGCCCGAGCGGCTGCGCGACATTGGCCTGACGCCGCATGAAGCGGCTCAGGAAGCCCGGAAGGCCTTCTGGGAATAGGGCGGCGCGGCGCGGCCCATCATCCTCCATCGGCCGGTCGGCCGCGCGGCCCCTGCTGTCCCGCAACCTCGTCCCCCACCCCGGGTTGACTCCCCGCACAGCAAGGAGACAGCCCATGGCCGACAAATCCCCGAAGGACAAAGCCCCCGCGCCGCAGGAGCGCGCCAGTGGTAGCGTCGAGAACCCGATCCCACCGGGCGAGGTGCAGCCGGGCGAGATGAACGAGCTGGCCAGCACGCTGGGCGGGCCGGTCGACGTCTTCCCCGGCCGGCAGCGCAAGCCGGCGCAATCCGGGGAATAACCCGCGCCGCGATTGGCCTTTTGCCGCGGCTTCGAGCATAACCGGCGGCCCATTCCCGCCGCCGGTGTCCCCCCATGTCGCACAACAGCTTCGGCCATCTCTTCCGCGTCACCAGCTGGGGCGAGAGCCACGGCCCGGCGATCGGCGGCGTGGTCGATGGCTGCCCGGCCGGCATCGCGCTGAGCGAGGCCGATATCCAGCCCTTCCTGGACAAGCGCCGCCCGGGGCAGAGCAAGTTCGTGACGCAGCGCCAGGAGGCCGACGAGGTCCGCCTGCTCTCCGGCGTCTTCGAGGGGCTGACCACCGGCACGCCGATCAGCTTCATCATCGAGAACACCGACCAGCGCTCGCGCGACTATGGCGACATCAAGAACCGCTTCCGCCCCGGCCATGCCGACCTGGCCTATCACCTGAAATACGGCGTGCGCGACTATCGCGGCGGCGGCCGCTCCAGCGCGCGCGAGACGGCGGTGCGCGTCGCCGCCGGCGCCATCGCCCGCAAGGTGCTCGGCGAGGGCGTGGTGATCCGCGGCGCCATGGTCGCGATGGGGCCGCTCGGCATCGACCGCGCCCGCTTCGACTGGGCGACGGTGGACGGCAATCCCTTCTTCTGCCCCGACCCGACCGCCGTCGCCGCCTGGGAGGAGAAGCTGGCCGCCACCCGCAAGGCCGGCAGCAGCCTGGGCGCCGTGGTCGAGCTGGTGGCCGAGGGCGTGCCCGTCGGCCTCGGCGCGCCGCTCTACGGGAAGCTGGACGCCGACCTGGCC
The DNA here is from genome assembly GCF_037145735.1 of Roseomonas sp. USHLN139. Taxonomy (NCBI): domain Bacteria; kingdom Pseudomonadati; phylum Pseudomonadota; class Alphaproteobacteria; order Acetobacterales; family Roseomonadaceae; genus Roseomonas; species Roseomonas sp. USHLN139. Next base: position 86,267 of record NZ_JBBCWY010000004.1, read on the forward strand.
GCCGCGCTGATGAGCATCAACGCGGTCAAGGGCGTCGAGATCGGCGAGGGCTTCGCCAGCGCCGCCCTCGATGGCGAGGGCAATGCCGACGAGATGCGCATGGGCGCCGATGGCCTGGTCGAGTTCCTCTCCAACCATGCCGGCGGCATCCTGGGCGGCATTTCCACCGGCCAGCCGGTGGTGGTGCGCTTCGCGGTGAAGCCGACCTCCTCGATCCTGGTGCCGCGCCGCTCGGTCGACCGCTTCGGCCAGGAGGTCGAGGTGCTGACCAAGGGCCGCCACGACCCCTGCGTCGGCATCCGCGCCGTGCCGGTGGGCGAGGCGATGCTGGCCTGCGTCCTGGCCGATCACCTGCTGCGCCAGCGCGCGCAGAATCCGGAGGCGCCCTTGACCCCGCGCCTGCCCCGGAACTGACCCTGACAAGGAATTGATCAGAGGTTCACACCCCGGTAGCTTGCCGTCAGCCTTGACTAAATCGTGACACCTCCGGATAGGCTGATGCGCAATCGGCGCGAGGCGCGGCCTGATGTTCCTGGACCCTTCCCCTTCCGGCGCGGCCGAGGATGACACCGCCAGCGCCCGTGGCTTCCTGGCCCTGGCCGGCGAGGCCGTCTGGCGCCACCGCATGGCGGACCTGGCGCGGCGGGCCCGGCCCCGCTCCTGGCAGGGCCGTGCCGCGCAGCAGCGCCACGCGCTGGAACTGCTGCTGGCCCGCCTGGCCGATCCAAGCCAGACCCCGCGCCTGACCCGCGCCGAGGCCCAGGTGCTGACCCTGGCGCGCGAGGCCGTGCGCCTGTCCGACACCCTGCCCGAGCGGCCGCGCGCCCGGCTGCGCGAGCGGCTGCTGGACGGCCTGACCGGCCAGGCCACGCTGATCCCGCTGTTCCACCTGCTGCGCGAGGCCAGCCGCCAGCGCGCCCGCGGCTTCGCGGTGCATTTCGCCGGCCTCGCCGAGGATGCGCCCTACGACCTGCGGCTCGAGCGCGACGGCGCCGTCGCCGAGCTGGCCTGCCACACCGTCTCGGCCGAGGAAGGCCGCCACCTGCCGCGCGGCGACTGGTTCGCCCTGGTGGATGGCATCAACCCCGACCTGCAGACCTGGCTGGCCGCGCATCCCGGCCGCTACCTGCTGAAGATGACCCTGCCCGAGGGCATCCAGTCCGCCGCCGAGCGCGACAGCCTGCAGCGCCAGGTCAGCAGCCTGCTGGCCAGCGAGCGCCGCCAGGATGCCTCCGAGGCCGCCATCCTTAAGCTCGACCCGCTGACCCTGGGCGGCATCCAGGCGGCCAGCGCCACTGCCTTGCCCAGCCGGCTGCGGGAGATGTTCGGCCCCGACGCGCATCTGGCGGTGACCGGCGACCCGGCCGGCGGCAGCGTCTTCGTCATGGCCGCCCATGCCGGGCGGGAGAATGCCCTGGCCGCCACCGTCGTCCGCCACCTGGCCACGGCCGCCGCCGGGCGGCTGACCGGCCAGCACCCCGGCATCGTCTCGATCTTCCTGGAGGAGGTCGAACGGGCCGAGTGGCGCACCCTGCGCGACACGCTGGAGCTGGAAGGCGCGGTCCGCCGCTTCTTCACCACGCCGGCCGCCGCCCGCCTGGCCGCCGCCGCCTGCAGCAGCCGATTCGAGCTGTTCGGCCTGGCACCGCCGGAGGCCGCCGAGCAGGGTGAGCTGCGCTACCGCAACCAGGGCCATCCCGAGGCCGGTTCACCCGCGCTGCAACCGGCCATCGCCTCCTTCACCTGAGGCGCAAGCGGCCCGAAACAGTTTTCGCGACTGAACTGATTGTGAGCTTCCTGAAGCCTTCCTGACGGCAAAGTTTCGTCGCCGAACTGCCACTTTTCCCTGCATGCTGCGTTGCAACGTTCTCCACAACCGCTGCGGCCAGGGTCGACTGAAATGTCTGAGCGTGAAATGGAAGCGAAGCTGCTGGAGCTGGACCGGCTGCTGAACGATCCCGAGGTGCAGATGGATCCGCACCGCGTCTGGTCGCTGCTGCAGGAAATCTCGGGCGCCAGCAAGGCGATGCCGCGCGCCGCCTGAGGCCTCAGGCCTTTCGCGCCGCGATCAGGAACTCGCGATTCCCTTCAGGTCCCAGGATCGGGCTGGCCTCGACCCCCAGCACGGTCCAGCCGGGCAGGCCTGACCACCAGGCCTGCACCCGGTCGCAGACCTCCTGGTGCACCGCCGGGTCGCGCACCACGCCACCCTTCCCCACCTTCTCCGGCCCCGCCTCGAACTGCGGCTTGATCAGCGCCACCGCCCAGGCCCCCGGGGCGGCAAGCCCCAGCGCCGCCGGCAGCACCGTCGCCAGGCCGATGAAGCTGGCATCGCAGACCACCACCCCCGGCGCCTCGGGGATCAGCGTGGCGTCCAGCCGCCGGGCATTGGTCTTCTCCATCACCACCACCCGCTCGTCGCTGCGCAGCTTCCAGGCCAGCTGCCCATGCCCGACATCGACGGCATAGACCCGCGTCGCACCGTGGTGCAGCAGCACGTCGGTGAAGCCCCCCGTCGAGGCCCCGACATCCACGCCGACCCGCCCCGCCGGATCCAGCCCGAAGAAGTCGAGCGCATGGCCGAGCTTCATGCCGCCACGGCTGACCCAGGGATGCTCCTGGCCCTTCACCTCCAGCGGCGTGTCCTCGGAGACCGGCTGCCCCGGCTTGTCGACGCGCCTCGTGTTGGAAAACACCTTGCCCGCCATGATCAGCGCCTGCGCCTTGGCCCGACTCTCGACCAGGCCCCGATCGACGAGGGCGACATCGGCACGCTGCTTGGGCATCTTTGGAAAGTCTCTTTTAAGGAAAGGGAGCTGGGCAGGCTGGGGAAATGAATTCCCCCAGACCCCCATCTTCTTTCTGTCCACCGGCCGTTCGCAGACCAGCACCCCTTCTCAGGCGGCACCAGGGCATCGCGGCGGGACGCGGTTGTAAAATCAGTACTCGATCACAGGTCGCGCTGTTGCGGGGCCGTTTCACGTCCTGTCACCACGTGGACACGGCAGTCTGACAGAAAAAGAAGAGGTCCAGGGGAATTCATTCCCCTGGCCTATTTCTGCCTTCTCTTCAGGCCCTGACTGGCTTCAGCGCGTCCCCGGCCCCCAGCGCCGCCACGGCATGGGCGGCGATGGCGGCGGCGGACAGGCCGACCTGCTCGTACTGGGCCTTCGGCGAGTCATGGTCCGTGAAGACGTCGGGCAGCACCATCGGGCGGAACTTCAGGCCGCCGTCCAGCAGGCCCTGCCAGGCCAGGTGCTGCATCACCAGCGAGCCGAAGCCGCCGACCGAGCCTTCCTCGATGGTGATCATCACCGCGTGGTTGCGGGCCAGCTGCTCGACCAGCTTCGTGTCGAGGGGCTTGGCGAAGCGGGCATCGGCGACGGTGCAGGACAGGCCACGGGCGGCGAGCTCGTCGGCCGCCTTCAGGCATTCCTGCAGCCGGGCGCCGTAGCTGAGGATGGCGACGCTGCTGCCCTCGCGCAGGATGCGGCCGCGGCCGATCTCCAGCGGCGTGCCGCGGGCGGGGACCGGGACCAGGCCGAAACCCTCGCCGCGCGGGAAGCGCAGCGCGGTCGGCCCTTCCTCGAAGGCGGCGCAGGTGGCGACCATATGGGCCAGCTCGGCCTCGTCGGCGGCGGCCATCAGCACCATCTCGGGGATGCAGCCGAGATAGGCGATGTCATAGGCGCCGGCATGGGTGGCGCCGTCGGCGCCGACCAGGCCCGCGCGGTCGAGGGCGAAGCGAACGGGCAGCTTCTGCAGCGCCACGTCATGGACGACCTGGTCATAGGCGCGCTGCAGGAAGGTCGAGTAGATGGCGACGAAGGGCTTCATGCCCTCGGTGGCCATGCCGGCGGCGAAGGTCACCGCATGCTGCTCGGCGATGCCGACGTCGAAGGTGCGCTTGGGGAAGCGCTTCTGGAAGGCGTCGAGCCCGGTGCCGGAGGGCATGGCGGCGGTCACCGCGACGATGCGCGGATCGGCCTCGGCCTCGGCGATCAGCGCCTGGGAGAAGACCTTGGTATAGGTCGGCGGGCCCGGCGGCGCCTTGGCCTGGGTGCCGGTGACCACGTTGAACTTGGAGACGGCGTGGTACTTGTCGGCGCTGGCCTCGGCGGGGGCGTAGCCCTTGCCCTTCTGCGTCACCACGTGGAGCAGGATCGGCGCGCCGTCCTCGGCATCGCGCAGGTTGCGCAGCACCGGCAGCAGGTGGTCCAGGCTGTGCCCGTCGATCGGGCCGACATAGTAGAAGCCCATCTCCTCGAACAGCGTGCCGCCGGTCAGCAACCCGCGGGCATATTCGTCGGCGCGGCGGGCGGCGCGTTCCAGCGGCGCCGGGAAGCGGCGGGCCAGCTTGGCCATCATCTCGCGCAGGGAGAGGAAGGGCCGCGACGAGATCAGCCGCGACAGATAGGCCGACATGGCGCCGACCGGCGGCGCGATCGACATGTCGTTGTCGTTCAGCACCACGATCAGGCGGGAGCGCATGGCGCCGGCGTTGTTCATCGCCTCATAGGCCATGCCGGCGCTCATCGCGCCGTCGCCGATCACCGCGATGACGTTGCGGTCGTCGCGGGCTTCGCCGGGGATGGCCCGCTTCAGGTCGCGCGCCACCGCCATGCCGAGGCCGGCGGAGATCGAGGTCGAGGAATGCGCCGCGCCGAAGGGGTCGTATTCGCTCTCCGACCGCCGGGTGAAGCCGGAGAGGCCGCCCCCCTGGCGCAGCGTGCGGATGCGGTCGCGCCGGCCGGTCAGGATCTTGTGCGGATAGGTCTGGTGGCCGACGTCCCAGATCAGCCGGTCGCGCGGCGTGTCGAAGACGGCGTGGATCGCCACCGTCAGCTCGACCACGCCCAGGCTGGCGCCCAGATGGCCGCCGGTCTGGCTGACCGCGTGGATGGTCTCGGCGCGCAGCTCCTCCGCCACCTGCTTCAGCTGGTCGGCCGAGAAGTTGCGCATGTCGGCCGGCACGCGGACGCGGTCGAGCAGCGGCGTCGCGGGCGGGGCGGCGGGAGAGGTCCCGGCGGGGGGGGGTGTCGCCATCAGGACCTCCGGGCGATGGTATAGTCGGCCAGCATGCGCAAGAGATCGGCACGAGGACCGAAACTGTCGAGGTGTGCCCGGGCCTGGGCGGCCAGTCTTTCCGCATGCACCCGGGCGCGCTCCAGCCCGAGCAGCCCGACCAGCGTCGCCTTGCCGGCGGTGGCGTCCTTGCCGGTGGCCTTGCCGGTCTCCGCGGCGCTGCCGGTGGCGTCGAGGATGTCGTCGGCGATCTGGAAGGCGGCGCCGAGCTCGCGGCCATAGAAGCAGAGCGCCTGGCGCTGCTGGCCCGGCGCCTTGCCGAGGATCGCCCCGGCCTCGGCCGAGAACTCGATCAGCTTGCCGGTCTTGAGCATCTGCAGGCGGCCGATGGCGGCCTCGCCCATCGGCACGCTGCCGGCCAGGCTCTGGTCCTCGGCCAGCATGTCCAGCATCTGGCCGCCGCACATGCCGCGCGGGCCGGCGGCCAGCGCCAGGCGCAGGCAGAGCTCGGCGCGGACGGCGGAATCGGAATGGGTGTCCTCGGCGGCCAGCACGGCGAAGGCCTGGGCCTGCAGCGCGTCGCCGGCCAGAATGGCGGTGGCCTCGTCGAAGGCGCGGTGGACGGTGGGCTTGCCGCGGCGCAGGTCGTCATTGTCCATCGCCGGCAGGTCGTCATGCACCAGCGAATAGGCGTGCAGCATCTCGATGGCGGCGGCGACCCGCAGCGCCGAGGTCTTGGAGACCCCGAACTGCGCCGCGCCTTCCACGACCAGGAAGCCGCGCATGCGCTTGCCGCCGCCCAGGCAGGCGTGGCGCATGGCAGCGAACAGCCGCGCCTCCGGCCCCTCCGGCATCGGCAGCAGGGCGTCCAGCGCGTCCTCGATCTCGCCCGCCGCGGCGCGCAGCGCCTCGGGCAGCATCGGGGCGGCGGTCACGGCAGGTCGCGCAGGGTGGCGCCCATCGGCGACCCGCCCGGCCCGGCGACGATGGCCTGCACCTTCTGCTCCGCCTCGGCCAGCTTGGCCTCGCAATGGCGGCGCAGCACGGCGCCCCGCTCATAATCGGCGATCGCCTCCTCGAGCTTCGCCTGGCCGCCCTCGAGCTTCTTCACGATGGCATCGAGCTCGGCCAGAGCGGCCTCGAAGGACAGGGCGGCGACGTCCTGGTGGGGCGTCTCGGACATGACAGGCACCTCAGGGGGTGGCGGAAAGCGGCATCAGGCGCAGAGCAGCGCCCGCACATGGCCGGCGGCCGAAGACGCCAGCGCCTCCAGATCATAGCCGCCTTCCAGCGTGGAGACGACCCGCCCGCCGCAGAGCCGGTCGGCGATCCGGCAGATTTCGGCGGTCAGCCAGTTGAAATCCGCTTCCCGCACGCGGAGTTGCGCCAGCGGGTCGCGCGCATGCGCATCGAAGCCGGCCGAGACGATGATCAGCTCCGGTCCGAAGCCTTCCAGCGCCGGCAGCAGCCGGTCGCGCCAGGCGGCCCGGAAGGCCTCGCCATCGGCGCCGGGCGGCAGCGTGGCGTTGATGACATTGCCCACCCCGGTCTCGCTCTCCAACCCGGTGCCCGGATAGCAGGGCGACTGGTGCGAGGAGAGGAACAGGATGGTCGGGTCCGCCTCCACCACCGCCTGGGTGCCATTGCCGTGGTGGACGTCGAAATCCAGGATGGCGACGCGCCCCAGCCCATGCGCCGCCTGGGCATGGCGGGCCGCGATCGCCGCATTCGAAAACAGACAAAAACCCATCGGCCGGTCGGGCTCGGCATGGTGGCCGGGGGGGCGGACGGCGCAGAAGGCGCGCCTCACCTCGCCGCGGCAGACCGCATCCACCGCGGCGATGCCGGCGCCGGCGGCGCGCAGCGCGGCCTCGGCGCTGCCCGCGCTCATGCCGGTGTCGCCATCCAGCATGACGATGTCATCGCCCTCGGGGCGGATCGCCAGGATGCCCTCGACATGGTGGCGCGGATGCACCCGCAGCAGCTGTTCCTCGGTGGCGCGCGGCGCCTGCTCCTGGATGGCGGTGGCGAATTCCTCGCCCTCCAGCGCGGCGAGGACGGCGCGCAGCCGGCCGGGCTCCTCCGGATGGCCCTCGCCATTGGAATGGCCGAGGCAGGCCCGGTGGGTGACCAGCAGCAGGCTCATGCCTCGGCCACGGGCTCGGCGTCGCGCTTGCGGAGCGTGAAGCGGTACTGCCCGGCCTGCTCGCTGAAGCCGACCAGGGCATGCCCGGTCTCGCGGCTATAGGCCTGGAAGTCCTTCACGCTGGCCGGATCGGTGGCCAGCACCACCAGCCGCGCCCCGGGAGGAAGGCTGCGCAGGGCCTTGTTGGCCTTCAGCACGGGCAAGGGGCAGGTCAGGCCCTGCACGTCCAGCATGGTCTCGCTCATGAAGGGATAGTGGAGCGGAGAGGCGGGAAAGAGAAGGCTTGGAGGAACAAGGCTGGGGGAATGAATTTCTTTCCATCGGCCATTTTGTCCCCAGGCACCACAGCGGCAGTGATACCAGGGTGTCACGGCGGGTCGAGTGCAGTGTCCCGCCTGGTCGGGAGGCAGCGGCAGCCTGACAGAAAAAAGATGGAGTCCAAGGGAATTCATTCCCCTGGCCTTCTCCTGTCCTCTCTTTTCTAAAGACCTAATAAATCGAGGGTCTTCCCGATGACCTTCGCTTCATCGAAAAGCGCCAGCGCCCTCTCCCGCCCGGCAGCACCGAAGCGCGCCCGCAGCAACGGATCGGCGGCCAGCCTGCGCAGGGCCTCGGCCAGGGGCGCCACGGTCAGGGGCGGCACCAGGAAGCCGGTCTCGCCGTCGATCACCTGCTCGCGCGGGCCGCGGATGTCGGTGGCGACCACCGGCAGGCCGGTCAGCATCGCCTCGATGACCGACATCGGCAGGCCCTCGAAATGGCTGGGCAGGCAGAAGACATCGGCCGCCGCCAGGACCTGGCCGACATCCTCGCGATAGCCCAGGCGCTTCAGACGCGGGCCAAGCAGCCGTTCGGCGCGGACGAAATCCTCGGCCATGTCGGGGCCGTGGTCGGAGGCGAGGCGCTCGCCGACCACCCAGAGGGTGGCGCCGGGGACCTCCTCCAGCGCGCGCAGCAGCTCGACATGGCCCTTGTGGCGCACCAGCCGGGAGACGATGACGACGACGCAGTCCTCCGGCGCGGCGCCGAATTCGGCGCGCAGCCGGGCGCGGGCCTGCGGGTCCGGGCGGAAGCGGCCGGGGTCGCGGCCATTGCCGATGCCGACCGCGTGCGGCGCGATGCCCAGGCGGCGGGCATCGGCCGCCTCCTCCTGGCTGACGGTCAGGAAGACGTCGGTGGCGCGGCCGCCCAGCCATTCCAGGCCGAGCGCCAGGTTCTTCCGCCAGGCGGGGCCGGGCTGGTTGAACAGGAAGCCATGGCCGGTATAGGCGATGCGCGGCACCCCGGCGGCCTTGGCGGCGGCGCGCGCCAGCAGGCCGGAGATCGGCATATGCGCGTGCACCAGGTCGAATTTCTCCGCCCGGAACACCTCCAGCAGCGCGCGGAAGGCCTTCAGCTGGGCGACCGGGTTCAGGCTGCGCGCCATCGGCACCGGGACGATGCGGAAGCCCTCGGCGCGGGCGACCGAGAGCAGCGGGCCCTCGGCGCAGATGCCGACCACCTCGTGGCCGCGCGCGCGGGCGCCGCGCATCACCGGCAGCACGAAATGCCGCAGCGAGAAGTCGACGTTGCAGACCTCGGCGATCTTCATGGCGCGCGAGAGGCCGCTCAGCCTTCCTCGACGATGCCGGGGGTCGGCAGGTTGACCCGGCTCAGCGCCCATTGCACCGAGGCGGTGCCGGGCTCGGCCAGCAGCACGACCTGGCTGGTGCGGCGCGGCTCGCCGGCCATGAAGACGCTCTCCTCCACCGCCAGCTTCGCCCGGCTGGCGCGCAGCCGCCAGGAGGCGCCGGAGGGCAGCCGCAGCAGCACCGAATTCTCCTCCGCCTGCGGGCTGGCGACGACGCCGGGATGCAGGTGGAAGCGGATCTCGTAGGCGGCGGGGTTCTCCGCCTCGACCGAATCCTCGCCGCGCAGGTCGTCGCCGGATTCGGAGAGATAGAGGCGGCGGCGGTGCAGCGCGCCGAAGCCGCGCTTGTAGCCGTCATGGCTGGCATCCAGCCACTGGGCGCCATTGGCCTCCTGCCGCTCCGCCTCGACGGTCTCGGGGCGGCGGCCGAGGCCCTCCTCGCGCAGCTCGCTGCTGTTGGTATCGGCCAGCACCAGGGTGGAATGGGCGGCGGTGGCGCGCAGCGCGTCGCGCCAGGCACTCTCGGCGGCGGTGGCGGCGCCGCAATTGACGATCAGCCGGTCGCGGCCGACCGACATCTCGAAGGCCAGCGTGCCGGCATGGTGGAAGCGGTCGGCCTGGCGCGGCAGGCCGGCGGGGCTGAGCGTCGCGCGGCCCTCGGGCGGCGGGCCGCAATCGACGATCACCAGGGTGCGGCCGGCCTGCAGCCGCTGGAAGCCGGCCTCGGGCAGGATCAGCGGGGCGCGGCCGCGCGCCTGGCCCTGGGTCAGCACCAGGTCGACCAGGGCGGCGCCCTCGTCGCGGGTGCCGTTGAACAGCGCCAGCCCGCCATCGCCATGGCGGAACAGCCGCAGCGCCGGGGCGGCGCGGTCCAGCGCCAGCGCCAGATGCGGCGGCGCCTCGAGGCCGGCGCCATGCAGCAGGTTGCGGATCTCGATCAGGTCCTGCACCGCCAGCAGCAGCTGGCCGGGCGAGCGCTCGACATGCGCGCCGTCGGGCAGGATCTGCCGCTCGATCTCCTGCGGCAGGACGCGCAGGCAGCGGGCGATCCAGGGTTCCTCGTTCAGCGCGACGGAGGCCGCCATGGCGCCCTTCAGCGCCGCCAGGCCGCCGCGGTGGCGCGCCTCGGCCGGCAGCGTCGCGACCAGCACGCGGGCATCCTGGGCCAGCCGCACCATCAGCGCGCGGCGGAACTGGTCCTCGGCGGTGGCGGCCAGGAAATCCCAATGGCCGAGCCAGGCGGAGAGGCGGGCGCCGGCGACCTCGGGGGCGGCGGCGATCACCTCGCTGCTGCCGCGCTCCAGCCAGTCGGCGGTGAGGTCGCGGGCGCGCAGCCGCGCGCCGTCGGTGCCCAGCGCGCGCAGGTCGCGCAGCCAGCAGAAGCCGTGCACGGCGGCACGCCAGAGCGCGGAGCCGCTGCCCTCGCCCCAGCCCTGGCCGCCTTCCTCGGCGGTGATCAGCGGACGGCTGGTGCCGCTGACCTCGCATTCGCCGCGGAGCAGCCGGTGGCCGCGCGTCGCATCGCCGGGCCAGAGGTCGCGGAAGGCGCGGGCCGGCGCCTCCGGCACCTTCACCGGCTTCAGCCCGGCCATTACCCGGCGGGCGCCGCGCAGCCAGTCGGACATCAGGCGGTGCCCCTCGAGGGAGAGCCGCGCAGGGTCGCGATGGCGGCGGCATAGTCCGGCGCGCCGAAGACGGCGGTGCCGGCCACCAGCACGTCGGCGCCGGCGGCGATGCAGAGCGGCGCGGTCTTGGCGGTGACCCCGCCATCGACCTGCAGCGCGATGTCGCGGCCGGTGGCGTCGATCATGCGGCGCAGCGTCTCCATCTTCGGCAGCTGGCTCTCGATGAAGGACTGGCCACCGAAGCCGGGATTGACCGTCATCACCAGCACCAGGTCGACCAGGTCGAGCACATGCTCGATGGCGGCGACCGGGGTGCCCGGGTTCAGCACCACGCCCGGCGACTTGCCGAGGGCGCGGATGGTCTGCATCGAGCGGTGCAGATGCGGCCCCGCCTCGGGGTGCAGGCTGATGCGGTCGGCGCCGGCCTCGGCGAAGGCCGCCAGATAGGGATCGGCCGGCGCGATCATCAGATGGACGTCGAAGCACATGGCGGTCTTGCCGCGCAGCGCCTTCAGCACGGCGGGGCCGTAGCTGATATTGGGCACGAAATGCCCGTCCATGATGTCCAGATGGAGCCAGTCGGCGCCGGCGGCATCGATGGCGGCGACTTCCTCACCCAGCCGCGCGAAATCGGCAGCCAGCAGGGACGGGGCGATTTTGACCGGACGTGTCACGACGGATGTTATGCCTTCTGCGCGGGTGCAGAACAAGCTGAGACGGAGCAGGTCGCGCCCGGCTTGTCATCAGTAAATCTAGAGAAACCGGACCTCTCGGCAGCAAAAAACAATAAAAAGCCGTCCCCCCGCGGCAGGCCGCGGGAGGCACGGCGGCCGGCGTCAGGCGGCGCGGAAGCGGGCCATGAAGAAGCCGTCCATGCCGCCTTCCGGCGCCCAGAGGTCGGGCCGGGTGCGCAGCCAGCCCTCGGGCGAGAGCGCCGCCTCCAGCCCCGGCACTTCCTCGGGCCGGATCGGGTCGGGCAGCAGGCCGGCGGGCGGGCTGGCCGCCTGGGCCTCGCCCTCCTCCCGCTGCAGCGAGCAGGTGGCGAAGACCAGCCGGCCGCCCGGCGCCAGCAGCTTCGCCGAAGCCTCCAGCAATTGCCGCTGCAGCGCCGCCAGCGTGCCGATATCGGCCGGGCGCTTCAGATGCGGCACGTCGGGGTGGCGGCGGATGGTGCCGGTGGCCGAGCAGGGCGCGTCCAGCAGGATGGCGTCGAAGCGGCGGCCGGGCTGCCACTGCGCCACATCGGCCTGCACCGTCTCAGCCCCGAGATTCAGCCGGGCCAGGTTCTCGCGCAGCCGCAGCAGGCGGGTCGGGTCGCGCTCGACGGCGACCACCTCGGCGCCGGCGGCGGCCAGCTGCGCGGTCTTGCCGCCCGGGGCGGCGCAGAGATCGGCGACCGACATCCCCGGCCGGGCGGCCAGCAGCCGCGCCGGCAGGGCGGCGGCGGCATCCTGCGCCCAGGCCTCGCCGGCGATGAAGCTCCCCAGCTCGGTGATGCGGGTGCCGGCGGGGAAGCGGGCGGTGCCGGTCGGCAGGCGCAGGGCGCCTTCCGGGAAGCCAGCGCCCGGCTTCAGCGACAGGTCGAGCGGCGCCGGCAGGCGATGCGCCCGGGCGATGGCGCGCACGCCGGCGCCATAGGCGGCGTGCCAGGCGCTCCACAGCCAGGTCGGCGTGTCGAGCCGCTCGCCATCCAGCTCCTCCAGCGCGGCGGGGCCGGCGGCAGCGACCTTGCGCAGCACCGCATTGACCAGCCCGGCGAAGGGCCGCGGCACCAGGTCGACGCAGCTGGAGACGACCGCATGCGGCGGCGTCTCCAGCAGCAGCAGCTCGGCGGCGCCGATGCGCAGCACCTGGCGCACCTCCGGCGGCGGCTCGCGGCGCAGCGAGGGCTCGAGGACGGCGTCGATGCTGCCCAGGCGGCGCAGCACGGCCGCCGCGATGCGGTGCGCGGCGGCGCGGTCGCGCGCCTCGCCGGGCGGCAGGGCGTCCAGCGCCTCCTCCAGCCCGCGATGCCGGTCGAGCACGGCGGTCAGCAGCGCGAGGGCTGCCGACCGGGTCGGGTTGCGGCGGGGCGCGGGCGCGCGGTCCCCCCCGGTGCGGGGGCCACGGGAAGCGTCGGAACGGGGGCGGCGGTCGGCGGGCGGCTTCATGTCCGGGATGCTATGGGCCGGAAGGCGGTGCCCTGTCGAGGGCGGAGCGGGCGTCTCGCATTGACGCTATACTTCCGCGGCCAAAAGGCTTTACAGCCCGGCGCCATGCCCCTGCCGAGCTTTCCCCCGCGCGCCGCCGATTTCCTCGATCGCCTGCCGGAGACGCGCTGGCCGCGGCTCTGGCTGATGCTGCTCTGCCTGGCGCTCTGGCTGCCCGGCTTCGCCAGCCTGCCGCAGGGCGACCGCGACGAGAGCCGCTTCGCCCAGGCCAGCCGGCAGATGGTGGAATCCGGCGACTACGTGCGCATCCGCTTCGGCGAGGAGGAGCGCAACAAGAAGCCGGCCGGCATCCACTGGGCCCAGGCGGCCTCCGTCCATGGGGCGGAAACCCTGGGCATCGGCTCCCGCGACCAGATCTGGCCCTATCGCCTGCCTTCCCTGCTCGGGGCGCTGGCGGCGGTGCTGGCCACCTTCCACTGGGGCAGGGCGCTGGTCGGGCGTCGCGCGGCCTTCACCGCCGCCGCCATGCTGGCCGCCAGCACGGTGCTGGTGGTCGAGACGCATATCGCCAAGACCGACGCGGCGCTGCTCGGCACCGTGGCCGTCGCCATGGGGCTGCTGGGGCGGGCCTATCTGTCGCCGGGCAGCTTCACCACGCGGCAGGCGGCGGGGTTCTGGGCGGTGCTCGGCCTGTCGATCCTGCTGAAGGGGCCGATCGGGCCGCTGGTGGCGCTGCTGGCCGTCGTCACCCTGGCCGCCGCCGACCGCGGCGGCGCCTGGCTCAAATCGCTGAAGGCGGGCTGGGGCGTGCCCCTGATGCTGGCCGTCGCCGCGCCCTGGTTCGTCGCCATCGGCATCGCCACCGAGGGCCGCTTCTTCGCCGATGCCGTCGGCGGCGACATGCTGAACAAGGTCAATTCCGGCGAGGAGGCGCATGGCGGCCCGCCGGGCTACTACCTGCTGACCTTCGCGCTCAGCGCCTTCCCGGCCGGCTTCCTGGTGCTGCGCGCGCTGCCCGCCGCCTGGCGCGACCGGCTGAACCCCGGCACCCGTTTTCTTCTCGCCTGGATCGCGCCGAGCTGGCTGATGTTCGAGGCGGTCGCGACCAAGCTGCCGCATTATACCCTGCCGGTCTTCCCGGCGCTGATGCTGCTGGGCGCCGCCTGGGCGATGGACCCGCTGCGCCGCCCGGCGCCGCGCTGGCTGGCCTGGCTCGGCGCCGGGCTGCTTTCGGTGGTCGCCGTGGCGCTGGGGGTGGCGGCGGCGGTGCTGCCCTGGCTGGCCGACCACCGGATCGACCCGGTCTCGCTGCTGGTGCTGCCCTTCGGCCTGCTGCTGCTCTGGGCGGTCTTCGCCTGCCTGAAGGCCCATGCTCCCGGCCGCGCCGCGTTGGCCGCCGCCATCCTGGCGGTGCCGCTCTATGCCGGCATCCTGGGCGGGCTGCTGCCACGGCTGGAGGCGCCCTGGATCGGCCCGCGCGTGGCGCAGACGCTGGCCGCGCAGGGGCTGGCGAAGCCGGGCGGCGAGGGCTTCGGCATCGTTGGCTACCACGAGCCCTCGCTGGTCTTCGCCACCGGCACCCGCACCGCGCTGCTGCGCGACGGCAGCGCGGCGGCCGACTACCTGGCCGCGGCGCCGGGCCGCGTCGTCGCCATCGGCGACCGCGACCTGGCGCGCTTCCAGGCCGAGGCGCAGCGGCTGAACCTGGTGCTGCAGCCGGTGGGCGAGGTCGGGGGTTACAACTACACCCGCGGCCGCCGCCTGCTGCTGCGGCTGTTCAGGCTGGAGCGCGCATGATCGACTGGGTCACGGACATCGTCGGCGACGCCGGCCCCATCGGGGTCTTCCTGCTGATGTTCCTGGAGAACCTGTTCCCGCCGATCCCCTCCGAGCTGATCATGCCGCTGGCCGGCTTCGCCGCGGCCGAGGGGCGGATGCCGCTCTGGCTGGCGGTGCTGGCCGGCGCCGCCGGCTCGCTGATCGGCAATGGCGTCTGGTACGAGATCGGCCGGCGGATCGGCGGCGAGCGGCTGCGCGGGCTGGTGGCGCGGCATGGCCGCTGGTTCGCGGTCAGCCCGGCGGAACTCGACCGCGCCGAGGGTGTGCTGCGCCGGCACGGGCCGGTGGCGCTGTTCTTCGGCCGCATGCTGCCGGCGATCCGCACCCTGATCTCGATCCCGGCGGGGCTGGTGCGGATTCCGCGCGGCGTCTTCTACTTCTGGACCAGCCTCGGTGGGCTGGTCTGGGTCGCCGTGCTGGCCGGCGCCGGCTTCCTGCTGCAGGAGCAGTACCAGCGCGTCGCCGATACCCTCGAGCCGCTGAGCTATCTGGTGGTGGCGGGGCTGGTCGGCGCCTATCTCTGGCACCTGTTCGTCCGGTCCCGCCGCTCGTGACGCCCCCCTCACGGAGGGGGGCCGAGACGGTCAGATCACGCCGAACAGCAGCAGGAGGATGATGATCGGGATGGGGATGCCCAGCAGCCACAGCAGGATCGAGCGCATTCTCTTCCGGTCCTCGGTCTCGGTGTTCTCGGCCTGGGCAACGCCACATGCCGGCCGGGGTTGCCGCGCCGCCGCCTGAGGGCCCTCTCCCGCTCCCTGCCGGCGACCCCCTCCCGGCTACCGGCACCGTCACCGCCACGTTTTTTCCGGCAACGGCGTGTAACCCGTGCCACGCCCTGGCGTTCAGCCTGGCAGACCGCCCCACTGAGGGGCCGGCTTGTCGAGCATGAAGGACGAGGAAGAATGCGCCAGCGCAAGATCGGTTTTGCCATCCTGATGTCGGCCGGCCTGATGGGCCTCGCGGCCTGCAGCTCGAGCCCGACCGGCACCGCCCCGGAGCGCGCGCTCGATCGCGCCGCCGGCACCAACACCTCGGGCGCCTATCCGATGCAGTCGGACGGCATGCCGGGCAACCCGCCGGGCACCGCGGCCACCCGCGCCGTCGACCGCGCCGCCGGCACCAACACCTCGGGCGCCTATCCCTCCCAGTCGGATGGCACCCGCGCCAACCCGCCGGGCACCGCGGCGACCCGCGCCTATGACCGGACCACGGGTTCCAACACCTCGGGCGCCTATCCGCAGAACGGCCCGCGCCAGTAAGCGCGGCCGTGTAGGCGGCAGCCTGCCCTGTTCGCCTCCGGGACTTCGGTCCCGGGGGCTTTTTTATGGGCTGGCCGCCGCCGCAGGCAGCAAGAAGCCCCGCCGGATCGCTCCGGCGGGGCTGGTTCAGGCAAGTCCGGGTAAGGCGGGCCTGGTGAGACGGCCGGGGGTCAGACCCAGCCGCGCCCCGCCACCAGCGAGACCAGGAACAGCACCAGGAAGATGACGAACAGGATCTTCGCGATGCCGCTGGCGGCGGAGGCGACGCCGGAGAAGCCGAGCACGCCGGCCACCAGGGCCACCACCAGGAAGATGAGCGTCCAGTACAGCATGGGTTCCTGTTCCTTTGGACCGGGGAAAGAAAAAGCCGAGGCCGCTTCGGCGGCATCGGCTTTGCAACGCAGTGTTCCAGCCCCGGTTTCAGGCGGCCGGTCCCGCTGTCACCTTTCCGCCGGGCGGCCGGCCGGGCCTGGCCCCGCCGCCCTGCCGAACGCCGCCCTGCCGGACGCCGCCCTCCTGGCCGCCGCCAGGATGGCGGCCAGGACAGGCTGCGCCTCAGCCGATCGGCACGGTGGAGGAGACCGCCTGGTAGGTGGCGATGGCCAGCGCCAGCGGTTCGAAGGGCTTGCTGATGACGAAGGCCGGCTCGACCTGCTCGGCGGTCAGCAGCCGCTCCGGATAGGCGGTGACGAAGATCACCGGCACCTCGACCTCGCGCTGGATGCGGTTGACCGCGTTGATGCCGTCGCCGCCGGCGCCCAGGTTCACATCGGCCAGGATCAGCCCGGGGCGCTTCTGCTTGGCCATGGCGACCGCCTGGGCCTCGGTGGCGGCGACGCCGACCACGCGGTGGCCGCAGGCCTCGACCAGCTGGCGGACGTCCATGGCGATGATCGGCTCGTCCTCGATCACCAGGATCTCGGTCGCCGCGGCGCTGCGCAGCGCCTCGCGCGCCGCGTCCAGCTCGGTCTCGGCGACGTCGCGCGGCACGCCGACCACGGTGGCGGCGTCGGCGATCACCAGCTCCTCCAGCGCGGTCAGCAGCAGCAGCTGGCGCTGGCGGGCGGTGAGATTGGCGCCCGGGCCCGGCGCGGGCGGCGGCGCGATGCGGGTCACCCCGGCATAAAGGGCGAGCTTGGCCGGCAGGTCCGGCAGCCCCTCGCGCAGCGCGGCCGCGACCAGGGCGTCGCCCGCCGCCTGGCTGCCGCTGAGCGCGCGGGCATAGCGCCGGGCGGGCGGCAGGCTTCGGAGGAGCTCGGCTTGGCTAACGGCGTTCATGTGCTGGCCCTCGTATCCATCCTGGTTGCTGAAGCTAAACTGCGTCTGGACTGAAGATGGTCATGCATCCCGACGATAACCGATGCGCCGGTTCCGATCCGGCCAACCCCCAGCCGGCCGCTTCGCAGCCGGCCGTGCCGCAGCAGGCCGACCCGCTGCGCCGGCTGCTGCCCGGCCTGCTGCCGGAGCTGCGGGCCTTTGCCCGCTTCCTGGCGCGCGACGCGGCACAGGCGGACGACCTGGTGCAGGAGGCAATCCTGCGGGCCCTGCGGGCGGAAGCCCAGTGGGATCCTGCCACCAGCCTCAGAGCCTGGCTGTTTCATATCCTGCGGAACGCCTTTCTGGAACAGCTGCGGCGTCGCGGCACCGAACGGCGGGCGCTGGAGCGGCTGCCGCCGCCGGCCATGCCGGCCGCCTCGGAGCAGGAGGCCCGCGGCCAGGTCGCCGACCTGCAGCGCGCCATGGCCGCCCTGCCGGCGCCGCAGCGCGAGGCGCTGATCCTGGTCGGCGCGCACGGGCTGTCGCATGAGGAGGCGGCGGCCGTGGTCGGCGTCCCGGTCGGCACGGTGAAGGCCCGTGTCGCGCGGGCCCGCATGGCCCTGGCGCAGAACTGGACGGAAAGCGGCTCGCCCGCCTGAGGGCGGGCAGCCAGAAACGGCGCCCGGCGCAATGCGCGGGCGGCTTCGACAGAACCGGCAGTCCAGGGGAGGCTGGCGGTGCCGCGGCAGGAGGATTCAGGTCGGTACATCGATACGCAGAATCGAAAGCCTGGCCGGGGTTAGGGTTTCCAGGGAAAATGCATGGCAGGTATGCGTTTTATTCATCCCCCTCATGCAACTGCGGGCCTGCCTGGCGCATTGGTTGGGTATGCAAGGCGAGCACAGCACCATGACCAGCGTCACCCCGATCCAGGCCGATGCCGCGCCCAAGAGCACCTCGCAGGAGGGCCCGAGCTTCCACGATCAGCTCGTGGCGCTGCTGCCGCGGCTGCGCGTGCAGGCCGTCTCCATGACCCGCAACCGCGCCGATGCCGATGATCTGGTGCAGGCTGCGGTCAGCAACGCGCTGGCGGCGCAGCACAGCTTCACCCCCGGGACCAATTTCGGCGCCTGGATGTTCCGCATCCTCCGCAACCGGTTCCTCTCCGACATCCGCCGCAAGCGCGACACCTGCGAGATGGACAGCGCCCCGGCCGAGGCCCTGGCCCGTCCGGCCGCGCAGGAAGACAGCTTGGCGCTGCGCGAGCTGCGCCGCCGCCTGGCCGACCTGCCGGAGGATCACCGCACCGCGCTGCTGCTGGTGACCGTCCAGGGCATGTCCTACGAGGAGGCCGCCGGCGTCATGAAGTGCGCCGTCGGCACCGCCAAGTGCCGCGTCTTCCGGGCGCGCCGCCAGCTCGAAGCCTGGCTAATGGGCGAGAAGCAGGCCCCGCGGCGCGGCGCCGACAAGGCCGCTGCCAGCAGCAAGGCCGAGGGCAAGACGAAGGCACAGCCGAGCTCTAGCGCAGCCGGTCGCGGAAATGTTACCTTGCGCGGTACTGGCCGTGCCAGTGAGGTGCGGGCACTGCATCCGGAAATGTGATGGACGATCGAGCAGACAAGCGCATGCTGGCGGAACCGGCCGTGGAGGCCAGCCGCTCTGGCTCACGGCACGCCCGGCCCGGCGCGCCCGATGCTGCCTTCGACCTCTGGCTCCAGCGCGGGCTCCATGCGATGTATGATGGCGTTGCGAATGAGCCCATTCCGGACGAGTTGCTGCGTCTGATCGAACAGGACCGCTCCGGTGCTGCCAACAAACCCTCTTCCCCCGACCCATCATCGGGGGGAAAGCCCGGCTCCGGCCAACGAGACGGGTGAGGCGGCTCGCCCCGCAGCGGCCGCTGCCGCTGCTCCGGCATCAGGTCCGGTGTCACCCCCGCCCCGGCGGAGCGGTGCCGCCGGCTTCCTGATTCGCCACTTCCCGCTGCGCCGCATGTTGCGGGGCGTCCGCGGTCGCATGCTCCTTCTGTTGCTCGCCGCCAGCGTGCCGGTCGTCGGCATCGCCGGCGCCAATGCCGTCCTCAGCTACGAGGCCGAGCTCGCGGCCGGCCGCCGCACCGCGCGCATCCTGGGCGACGTCGCGGCCGCCCGCCACGGCGCCGCGGTCGAGCTGCTGCAGGACACGCTGAACGGCCTGGCCCTGGATCCCCGCGTGCTGACCGCCGGCGACGCCTGCGACGCGCTGGTCGCGGCGGTGGCCGGCATCTATCGCGGTCGCTTCGGCAATATCTGGGTCGCCGAGCCGGATGGCACCACCCGCTGCAGCGCCCTGCCCGGGCCGGCGGCCAATGTGCTGGGCCGCGACCCCGCCTTCCGCAGCAGCCTGGCCATCGAGGGCTTCGCCCTCAGCTCCTTCCGGCGCGGCCGTGCCAGCGACCAGCCGGTGGTCACCGCCACCCTGCCGATCCGGGTGGCGGGCGAGCTGCGCGGCGTGGTCGCCGCCAGCCTGCTGCTGAACTACTTCGTCCAGGCCGAGACCCGCAGCGACGGCCAGAACGGCCAGCGGGAGGCGCAGCGGATCTGGCTGGTCGACCGCGAGGCCACCGCCCTGCCGCTGACCGCCGCTGCCGTCGCCGAGCTGCCCGATCCCGCCGTGCTGCAGCGCCTGCACGGCGAGTCGGGATCGAGCACGCTGGAGATCCCGGCCCGCGGTGGCGCCGAGTTCGCCTATGCCAGCACCCGCCTCGAATCCGGCCTGCGCCTGCTGGTCGGCCTGCCCACCGGCGAGATCCGGCGCGCGGCCAACACCGTCCTCGCCCGCCGCGCCGCCGAGCTCGCCGCCTTCCTGCTCGCCTGCCTCGTCATCATCGTGCTCGGCGCCGACATCGCCATCGCCCGCCCGCTGCGCAGCCTGGCCTGGCGGGTGCGCGCCTGGCGGCCCGGCGCCCCCTTCGGCGGCCGCGCGCTGCGCGGCGAGCCCGACGAGGTGCGCGCCCTCGAACAGGCCTTCATCGACGCCGCCTCGGCGATCTCCGCCCGGCAGGAGGAGCTGCGCGCCGCGCTGCGCCAGCGCGACCTGCTGATGGCCGAGATCCATCACCGGGTGAAGAACAACCTGCAGATCGTGGCCAGCCTGCTGAACCTGCAGGCCGGCCGGCTGCGCGACCCGAAGGCGCGCGCCGAATTCGCCACCGCCCGCGACCGCGTCCAGGCGCTGGCGACGCTGCACCGCCATCTCTACACCAACCAGACCTTCGAGGTGATCGCGCTGCGGCCCTTCCTCGAGGAGCTCGCCCAGCAGCTCTTCGCCGCCCTCGGCGAGCGGCCGGGCCAGCGCATCACCCTCTCCATCGAGGCCGACGAGCTCGAGATCGTCACCGACCAGGCCGTCTCGCTCGCCCTGCTGATCACCGAGACGGTGACCAACGCCATCAAGCACGGCTTCGCCGATGCCCGCAGCGGCACGCTGACCATCTCGGTGCGCGGCGAATCCCGCCCGGCCGGGGAGGAAGGCGAGGCGGAGGAGCAGGTGGTGCTGCGCGTGCATGACGACGGCATCGGCCTGCGCCTGAACGACGACGAACCCGGCCAGGGCGCCAACCAGGGCATCGGCCTGACGCTGATCCGCGGCTTCGCCCAGCACCTGGGCGGCGAGATCGAGATCCAGGGCCAGGGCGGCACCGAGATGCTGCTGCGCTTCCCGCTGCGCCAGCGCGAGCCGGAGCCCAAGGCCCCCGCCCGCTACGAGGCGCCGCCCTCCGCCGCCACGCCCCGCCCCTGAACCGCGTCCCGCGCAGGACTTCCGCCGCAACCCGAGCCTGGGCGCGGCGTTGACCTGGCAGCACGGTGAAGGAGCCCTCGCGCATGACCAAGATGATCAAGGCTGTTCTGCCTGTCCTGCTGCTCGCCGCCCCGCTGGCGCTGGCCGCCTGCAACGAGGGCCCGGCCGAGCGCGCGGGCCGCAGCCTGGACAATGCCGCCGCCAATGTGCGCGACGCCGTCGACCCGCCGAAGGGTCCGGGCGAGCGCCTGGGCCGCAGCATCGACCGCGCCACCAACTGATCCGCCACGCGCGACGGCCCCGGCGGCAGCCTCGACTGGTTGCAGCCCGGCGGCCGACGCGCGATCCTGACCGAAACCTCCCGAGGAGGCCCCGCATGCGCCGTTTCTCCGTTCCCTTCGACACCGGCTCCGTCGAGGACCGTATCGCCGACCTGCGCCAGCGCCTGGACGCCCTGGTCGAGGAGCAGATCAACCCTGCCCTCAGCCGGGCCGGCAGCCGCGCCCAGGATCTGGCCAGCCAGCTCGGCAGCTCCACCCGCAGCGAGGCCCAGCAGGTCGCCACCATGGTGCGTGACCGCCCGGTGGCCACCATCGCGGTGGCCGTCGGCATTGGCTTCCTACTCGCCAAGCTGCTGAAGCGCTAGCCGGCGATGCGCGCCCTCCGCCTCGCCACGGCCTCGCTCGAGGCGGAGCGCGTCCGCCTCGGCCTGTTCAGCCAGCGCCTGCTGTGGCGCCTGGTCTATGGCATTGCCGCCGCGCTCTTCCTCATCGGCGCCTTCGCCATGCTGCATGTGCTGGCCTGGCTGGCGCTGACGCCACAGGTCGGGCCGCTCGGCCGCGCCGGCATCCTGCTGGGTGCCGACCTGCTGATCGGGCTGGTGCTGCTGCTCATCGCCGCACGCGACCGGCCGACCACGGCGGAAATCGAGGCCCGCATCCTGCGTGACACGGCGCTGACCCAGGCACGCGCCAGCTTCGGCCTGCTGCCGCTCATCGGCGGGGTGGCCAGCTCGCCGCTGCTCGGGGTTCTGCTGGGCTACTTCAAGGGGCGCCGTAAGTAAGAGAAGGCAAGGCTGGGGGGAGGTATCCCCCCAGGCCCCCTTCTATTTCTGTCAGGGCTGCCGCGTGCCAACAGGCACTGTCTCGCCCTGTGCGTCGTCCCAGCACCAGCCGGCGGCGACGCCGCCGACCCAGCGCGCCGGACCGGCAAAGGCCGCGCGCCCTTCCAGCACGGCACGGCCCAGCGGCGACAGCGCGGCCTGCTCGGGAAAGGCGACCTCCCCGGTCACCAGCGCCCCCAGGCTTTCAACCACCGACAGGAACATCAGGTCGCTGAGCCAGGGCAGCGGCTCGCGCTCGCGCATCAGCACGGCATAGACCTCGGCCCAGCGGCGCGGCGCCTCGGCCAGGATCTGCAGCACCAGCCGCTGCGTCAGCCCCAGCCCGTCCTCCCGCCAGGGCAGCTCCTGGCAATGCCGCCGCAGCGCCCGCCCCAGCACCGTCGGCCGTCGCGCCAGCGCCGCCAGCCCGCGCGGGTCCGGCGCGCGCAGGGCTGTCCAGGCCGCCACGCCCTCGGCGATCGCGGCCGGGGTCACCGCCTGCCGCTGCTGCCACAGCAGCAGCAGCGCTTCCGGCGCCAGCTGCCCCAACCCGATGAAGCGGGTGATCGCCGGGAAGGCCCCGGCGCTGACCATCTCCAGCCGCGGCGGCGGCGCCGCCGCCAGCGCCGCCAGGCAGCGCGCCAGGATCAGCTGGTCGTAGTGGTCGTGCTCGAACCACAGCACCACGCGGGAGAAGCGGCCGGCCCGTGCCAGCCCCTCCTCCGCCGCTGCCTGCCGCGCCGCGATCGCCGCGCGGTCCAGCCCCAGGGCGCCGCCGAAGGCCTGGCTCAGGAAGTCGATCCGCCGTTCCTGCCAGTCCTCGCCCGCGACCACCGGCCCCAGGCAGAGCGGGTCCGACACTTCCAGGAACTCGCCACGGAAGCCGGCCTGCCGCAGCGAGGGGGCGATGTCGCTGCCGCAGCGGATATGCAGGGTCGGCATCCCGGCATCCGGCGCCGCGCCGCCCGCGGCGATGTCGGCCCGCAGCCGGTCCAGCAGGGCGACATGCGCCGACAGCCGCGGCCAGCTCGGCAGGCCGAGCGCCCGGGCGATGACCAGCTGCGCCTCGGACAGCCGCAGCAGCCGCGGTGGCAGGGGGCCCTCTGACGGCGCGGCGGGATGGTGGCGGCGGAAGCGCGCCAGCGCCTCGGCCTCGCCGGCGCGGGCGGCGGCCAGCAGCGCCTTGGCGCGCTTGCGCTGCTGCTCGAGATTCAGCCGGAACGGATCGGACAAGGGACGCCCCTTCCTCGGGCCTGCGTCCGCCGGTCAGGCCGGAAAGGGTGCAACGGGGGAACCGGGGCATCCAGACAGGGGGTGTGGGCGCAGCCCTTTCCGCGGACACGGCGGCCCCGGATCGCTCCCCCATAGGCCGGCCCCAGCAGACCAGCGCGCGGCGCCCGCGTCAACCGGCGCGGGCCTTGCCGGTCATCCCGGAGCTCAGCCCAGGATGCGGCGCAGCAGGCGGATCAGGTCCTGGCGGTCCTCGGCGGTCAGCGGCGCCAGCAGCTGTTCATTGGCGCGGCGGCCCTGGCCCACCGCCTCGGCCAGCACCGTCTCGCCGGCGGGCGCCAGCGACAGCACCACGGTGCGGCGGTCCAGCGGATCGCGGCTGGCCTCGACCAGGCCGCGGTCGCGCAGCCGCGCCACCACCCCCTGGATCGTCGCCGGATCGAGCGCCACCGCCCGGCCCAGCGCGTTCTGCGTCGCCCGGCCGAGCTCGCCCAGCTTCAGCAGCGTGGCGAACTGCGTCGGCGTCAGCCCGCCCACCGCGCCGCGGTCCTGGAACAGCGAGGCATGGCGCTGATGCGCGCGCCGCAGCAGATGACCGACCGACTGGTCCAGGCTGTAGGTGACGGGGGGCACGGGAGGTGCTGCCTTCTGGCCACGCATGGCGTCCAGGAGCAGCGTGATGTCGCGGTCGTTGATGGCCCCTCACCTTCCCCCTGGGCGCGGCACGGGTTGCGCTGCGCTGCACCCAAGATGTCGCGCCGGCGGCGGCCCCCGTCAACATGGTTCCGCCCGCAGGTTCCGCCCGCAGGTTCCGATGGATGGTTCCGCCGGGCGGGGCCGGTCCGGTCGCGCGCCGGGCCGCGCGCCGGGTCAGTTGTGCAGGAGGCGCGCCCCGTGCAGCAGAAGGGCCAGGCTGCCCAGGCCGAGGGCGGCCAGGGCGGTGCGGTCGGCATGCCACATCAGCCGCTCGGCCAGCACGGCGGCCAGGTGGCGCTGGCCGCGCCCGCCGCGTAGCCGCTGCGCGCCCTCGCCGGCCAGCACGGAGAGCTGGCGCCACAGCGAGGTCCGCCGCAGGTCCATGTGCGGCACCCGCAGCGCCGCGCCCCACAGGCCAAGCCAGACGGCGGCGGTCAGCAGCGCGCCGCTCTGCACCGCCAGCGGCGGCTCGGCGGCCAGCACCGCCATCACCACGGCGATGCCGAGCGCCAGCGCGCTGAGCACGCGGCGGATCGAATGGTCAGCCAGTGTGCGGATCGTATCCATCAAGGCTTCCTTCCCTCCCCATGCTGACGCGCCGCCGGGCAAGATTCCAGCCGCTTTTCACGCCGGCCGCGACACGGCGCGCGATCGGGCCGGATCGGAGGGGCGGCGGGGGGCAGGGCCATGGTCTCTCCGGGCGGGCCGAGGGGCGATCAAGGGGATCGGCGGCGGGCTCCGGGCGAGCGGGAAGCGGCCGCCATCTCCATATGGGGCCAACGGTCAGGGGCGCCAAGCGGTTGCACGCGCGGCCAGCCCTGCCGCGCCGCCGGCCCCGCCGGCGCCCCCTGTCGCAAGGCTGCGGCAGGGAGGCCGCCCCTTGCCGCGCGCGCGGCGCAAAACCTCTAAAATTCCATTGCCGTTTCCGATCGTCTTCGCGCAGGCTGACAGCGGAGACGCGGCGCGGGTGGAGGTCCCTCCACGCGTGCCGGAAGTCGGGCCGCGGCGCCTCCTGCCGCTGCCCATGCCCTTCGTGGCCCGCCCCCCGAGAGCGCAACAGGCCGGGGGCGGCGGTCCATGCCGCGACCAACCCGCGTGACCAAGCACGCGGCAGATCAACAAGAAGTGGCGGCGCGACGGCATCGCGCTGTCCAGGGCAGGAATAGGTTCGACAATGGCATCCGCGATTCCACGGACAGAGGCGGCGAATCGGCCGATGACGCGCGAGGAAAAGCGCGTGATCCTGGCTTCCTCGCTCGGGACCGTCTTCGAATGGTATGATTTCTACCTCTACGGCTCCCTGGCGATCTTCATCGCCGCCAAGTTCTTCACCGTCCTCGGGGCGGATGGCAGGCCGATCTTCGACGAGGCGACCCGCAACGTCTTCGCCCTGCTGGCCTTCGCCGCCGGCTTCCTGGTGCGGCCCTTCGGCGCGCTGGTCTTCGGCCGCCTCGGCGACCTGGTGGGCCGCAAATACACCTTCCTGATCACCATCGTGATCATGGGCGCCTCCACCTTCATCGTCGGTGTGCTGCCGACCGCCGAGCAGATCGGCATCGCCGCCCCCATCATCCTGATCGTGCTGCGCTGCCTGCAGGGCCTGGCGCTGGGCGGCGAGTATGGCGGCGCCGCGACCTATGTGGCCGAGCATGCGCCGCATGGCCGGCGCGGCTTCTACACCAGCTTCATCCAGGTGACCGCGACCGGCGGCCTGTTCCTGTCGCTGATCGTCATCCTCAGCACCCAGGCCATCACCGGCGAGGCCGCCTTCCGCGACTGGGGCTGGCGCGTGCCCTTCCTGGTCTCCATCGTGCTGCTGGCGATCTCGGTCTGGATCCGCACCCAGATGGAGGAGAGCCCCGCCTTCAAGAAGATGAAGGCCGAGGGCACCCATTCGAAGGCGCCGCTGACCGAGGCCTTCGGCCAGTGGAAGAACGCCAAGATCGCCATCCTGGCGCTGCTCGGCCTGGTCGCCGGCCAGGCGGTGGTCTGGTACACGGGCCAGTTCTACGCGCTGTTCTTCCTCGGCACCGTGCTGAAGGTCGACAGCTACAGCGCCAACCTGCTGATCGCCTGGGGGCTGCTGATCGGCTCCGGCGGCTTCGTCTTCTTCGGCTGGCTGTCCGACAAGATCGGCCGCAAGCCGATCATCCTCGGTGGCTGCCTGCTCGCCGCGCTGACCTATTTCCCGCTGTTCAAGCTGATGAGCGCCGAGGCCAATCCGGCCCTGCACGCCGCCCACCAGAACATCACGGTGACGGTGCAGGCCGACCCGGCCAACTGCTCCTTCCAGTTCAACCCGACCGGCACGGCGCGCTTCACCAACAGCTGCGACATCGCCAAGGCGGCGCTGGCCCGGCTCTCGGTCAACTACCGCGTCGAGGACGCGCCCGCCGGCAGCCCGGCGGTGGTCAATATCGCCGGCACCACCGTCTCCACCACGGTGCCGAACTTCCCGCAGGCGCTCGGCGCGGCCATCACCGCGGCCGGCTACCCGGCGGCGGCCAATCCGACCGTCGTGAAGATGGCGCATCCCTTCGACATCTTCCGCGAGCAGACCGGCGTGCTGGTCCTGGTCCTGGCGGTGCTGGTGATCTACGTCACCATGGTCTACGGGCCGATCGCCGCGGCCCTGGTGGAGCTGTTCCCGACGCGGATCCGCTACACCTCGATGTCGCTGCCCTACCACATCGGCAATGGCTGGTTCGGCGGGCTGCTGCCGGCGACCAGCTTCGCCATGATCGCGCAGACCGGCGACGTCTATTTCGGCCTCTGGTACCCGATCGTCATCGCCCTGGTGACGGTGGTGATCGGCGCGCTCTTCGTCCCCGAGACGAAGGACCGCGACATCTTCGCCGACGACGCGGCGCCGGTGCCCAGCGCCCGCCCGGCGACGCTGCGCCGCTGACCCTGCCGGGTCGCCGCGCCTGACTGACCAGGGGGGCCTCGCGCCCCCCTGCGCTTTTCTGGCCACAGACAAGCTGGCCACCGACAAGCTGGCCACGGACAAGAACGCCAAGGGAGGTCACCGCCATGCCGAACGGGCATGCCGCCGTCCATGCCGAGTGGCAGCGCGACCCGCAGGGCTACTGGGCCCGCGCGGCTGCCGCCATCGACTGGTCCACCCCGCCGGGCCGCATCTTCGATCCCGACCAGGGGCCCTATGGCCGCTGGTTCCCCGATGCCCGGCTGAACCTCTGCCACAATGCGCTCGACCGCCATGTCGCCGCCGGCCGTGGCGACCAGGTTGCCTTGTACTGGGACAGCCCGGTCAGCGGGCAGAAATCCCGGCTGACCTATGCGGCGCTGCTCGACCGCACCGCGCGGCTGGCCGGCGCGCTCGCCGCGCGCGGCGTGCAGAAGGGCGATCGCGTCGTCCTCTACATGCCGATGGTGCCCGAGGCGGTGATCGCCATGCTGGCCTGCGCCCGGCTCGGCGCGGTGCATTCCGTGGTCTTCGGCGGCTTCGCGGCGGCCGAGCTCGCCGCCCGCATCGCCGATGCCACGCCGAAGGCGGTCATCGCCGCCTCCTGCGGGCTCGAGCCCGGGCGCATCGTGCCCTACAAGCCGCTGCTCGACGCCGCGTTGGGCCTGTCGCCGCACCAGCCGGATTTCTGTCTGATCCTCCGCCGGGAGGCCTCGCCAGGCACGCTCGTTCCCGGCCGCGACGAGGACCTGCTGGACGCCATCGAGGCCGCCGCCCCGCATCCCTGCGTCGAGGTCGCGGCGACCGACCCGCTCTACATCCTCTACACCAGCGGCACGACCGGGAAGCCCAAGGGCATCCTGCGCGACACCGGCGGCTATGCCGTCGCCCTCGCCCATTCCATGCCGCTGCTCTACGGGCTGCAGCCGGGCGATACCTGCTGGACCGCCAGCGATGTCGGCTGGGTGGTCGGCCATTCCTACATCGTCTATGCGCCGCTGCTCGCCGGCTGCAGCAGCGTCGTCTACGAGGGCAAGCCGGTCGGCACCCCCGATGCCGGCGCCTTCTGGCGGGTCTGCGCCGAATACGGGGTGAAGACGCTGTTCACCGCCCCCACCGCGCTGCGCGCCATCAAGAAGGAGGACCCGGAGGGGGCGCAGCTCGCCCGGCACGACCTGTCGAGGCTGGAGGCGCTGTTCCTGGCCGGCGAGCGCTGCGACCCCGACACCGCGCTCTGGGCGGAGCGGCTGCTCGGCGGCCGGCCGGTGATCGACCACTGGTGGCAGACCGAGACCGGCTGGTGCATCACCGGCAATTTCCGCGGCGCCGGGCTGTTCCCGATGCGGCCCGGCTCGGGGGGCAAGCCCGCGCCGGGCTACGACGTGCAGGCACTGGGCGATGACGGCCGGCCGGTCGCCGCCGGCGAGACCGGCAGCCTGGCGATCCGCCTGCCGCTGCCGCCCGGCTGCGCCCCCAGCCTGTTCCGCGCCAATGACCGCTTCCGCCAGGCCTATCTCGAGGCCTTCCCCGGCTACTACAACACCGGAGATGCCGGGATGATCGATGCCGAGGGCTATGTCTGGGTGATGTCGCGCACCGACGACATCATCAACACCGCCGGCCACCGCCTTTCGACCGGCGCGCTGGAGGAAGTCCTGGCCAGCCACCCCGACGTCGCCGAATGCGCCGTCATCGGCATTCGCGATTCACTGAAGGGCCAGGTGCCGATGGGGCTGGTGGTGCTGAAATCCGGCAGCCAGCCCGACCCGGCCAAGCTGGAAGCCGAGCTGGTCGCCCTGGTGCGCGAGCGCATCGGGCCGGTCGCCGCCTTCAAGCGGGCCAGCATCGTCCAGCGGCTGCCGAAGACGCGGTCGGGGAAGATCCTGCGGGCGACGCTGCGCAAGCTGGCGGACGGGGAAAGCTACACCGTGCCGCCGACCATCGACGATCCGCTGATCCTCGACGAGATCGGCGAGATCCTCACGAAAGCATAGGCAAGGCTGGGGGAAGGAATTCCCCCAGGCCCCCTCTTTCCCCTGTCAGTTCGGGGCAGGGATATAGGCGCGGAGGCGGTGGCCATCGGCATCGAGGGCCAGGCAGGTCTCGCCGAAATCCATCGCCACCGGCGGCTGCAGGATCGTCAGCCCCTGCGCCTGCCAGGCGGCATGCTGCGCCGCCACGTCGGCCACCTGGAAGCACAGCTCGCTGCCCGCCGATCCCGCCTCGGCCACGGGCGCCACCGCCTCGCGCCGCCACAGGCCCAATCGCGCGCCCACCCCCATCGGCAGCATCGCGAAGCCCTCGGTCTGCTCCAGCGGCGCCGCGCCCAGCAGCGCGCCATAAAAGGCGGCGCTGCGCGCCACGTCGGAAACATAGAGGATGATCAGGCGGAATTCGGTCATAGGCCGCGGCCCCTTGGTTGAGGCCCGCAGACTGCCGCGACCCGCTGTCAGTTCCTGTCAGGAGCCTCGATCGCCTGCGCCAGCCGCCACTCGGCCAGCAGCACCGCCCGCCGCCGCGGCAGCCGGTCCGGCAGCAGCGCCACCGCCTGCATCCGGTCCAGCCGGAAATGCCGGTGGTCCTGGCGCAGCTCGCACCAGGCGGCCAGCACCTCGGCGCCGGTGAAGAAGCCCACGGCCAGCGGCCAGACCACCCGCCGCGTCGCCACCCCCGCCTTGTCGGCATAGTCGAGCCGGATCTTGCTCTCCTGCCGCATCGCCTGGCGCAGCGCCGCCAGAGGCGCGACCTGCCCCGGCCCCGCGGCGGGCACCAGCCCGCTGCCCGAGGCTGCCGCCTCCACCGCCGGCGGCAGGATGGCAGCCAGCTTGCCGAAGGCGCTTTCCGCCGCCTCCGCCAGATCCGGATCGCCCCGCCGCGCCACCCAGCGCAGCCCGAGCAGCAGCGCCTCCGCCTCTTCCTCGTCGAAGGCCAGCGGCGGCAGGAAGAAGCCGGGGCGCAGGAGATAGCCCAGCCCCGCCTCGCCCTCGATGGCCGCGCCCTGGCCGCGCAGCGTCTCGATGTCGCGGTAGAGGGTGCGCAGCGACACCCCGGCCGCCTCGGCCAGGGCCTGCGCCGTCACCGGCCGCCGCCGCCCCTGCATCGCCTGCAGGATGCCGAGCAGCCGGGCCGAGCGGCTCATCCCGGCCGGGCCACCGGTGTCGAGGCGACCGATGTCGAGGCCACTGGCGCCCAGGCGACCGGCAGCGTGTCGCCGGCGATGTAGAGCGGGTGGCCCGGCTCGCCGGACTGGGTGACCTTCAGCGCCTCGACCGTCACGCCCTCGGCGGCCAGCATGGCGGCCACCGCCCGGCCGCGCGCGCGCAGCGGCTTCGGCGGCAGCCCCCAGGCGGCGATCACCCGGCTGGCCTGCCCGGCCCAGTGCCGGATCGCCGCGTCATTGCCCGGCCCGACCGGATCGGCGTCCTCCAGCAGCATCGCCGGTTTCGTGGCGCGCAGCGCGAAGATGTTGAGCACCACCATCGCCCCGTGGCCCCAGCGCCGGGTGAAGTCGCGGCAGCGGCGGACCGTGGGGTCGTCGACCTGCTCGTCGGCGGTCGAGGGGTTCATCATGATCCAGGCGACGATGCCGGGGCTGCCGAAGGGCTGCCCGTCCCAGCGCCGTTCCAGGAAGGTCCGGTAGCGCCCGCAGGCGGAGAATTCGGCCCGGCTGACCACGTCGCCGCTGACCGCCAGCCGCACCTTGCCGCCGGGATCGTGCCGGTCCTGCGGCCGGAGCGAATCAGGGAAGAGGTCGTCCATCGGCGCTCGCTGACAGGTCGCGTGGCGGGTTCAGTACCGTGTCCCGCGTGACCACGCCGGCACGGCAGTCACCGCAGAAAGAAGAAGGGGGTCCAGGGGGAATTCATTCCCCTGGCCTTGCCCTGGCCTTCACCGCGCGTTGGCGCTCGCCTCGCTGCGGGTGGTGCCGACGCGCGACGCCAGGGCGGCGGCCATGAAGTCGTCGAGCTCGCCGTCGAGCACCGCGTCGGGGTTGCCCTTCTCGACGTTGGTGCGGAGGTCCTTGACCAGCTGGTAAGGCGCCAGGACGTAGGAGCGGATCTGGTGGCCCCAGCCGATATCGGTCTTGCCGGCCTCGATTCCCGCCGTGATTTCCTCGCGCTTGCGCAGTTCCAGCTCGTAGAGGCGCGCCTTCAGCATATCCATGGCGATGACGCGGTTGCGGTGCTGCGAGCGGTCCTGGGTCGAGGCGGCGACGATGCCGGTCGGGATATGGGTGAAGCGCACGCCGGATTCGGTCTTGTTGACGTGCTGGCCGCCGGCGCCCGAGGCGCGGAAGGTGTCGGTCTTCAGGTCGGCCGGGTTGATCTCGATCTCGATCTTGTCGTCGATGACGGGGAAGACATAGACGCTGGCGAAGGAGGTCTGGCGGCGCGCCGCGGCGTCAAACGGAGAAATGCGCACCAGGCGGTGCACGCCGCTCTCGGTCTTCAGCCAGCCATAGGCGTTCAGCCCGGTCACCTGGATGGTGGCAGACTTGATGCCGGCCTGCTCGCCTTCGGATTCCTCCGTCAGCTGCACCTTCAGCCCGCGCTTCTCGGCCCAGCGCGAATACATGCGCAGCAGCATCTGCGCCCAGTCCTGCGCCTCGGTGCCGCCGGCGCCGGCATTCACCTCGACGAAGCAGTCGCGGAAATCGGCCTCGCCGGAGAGCAGGCTCTCGATCTCGCGGCGCTTGGCCTCGGCGGCGAAGCCCTTCAGGTCGCCGACGGCGGCATCGGCGGTGGCGGCATCGCCCTCGGCCTCGGCCATCTCGATCAGCTCGAGCGCGTCCTTGACGTCCTGCTCCAGCTTCTTGACGCCCTCGACCTGGTCGGCCAGCCGGCCGCGCTCGCGCATGACGGCCTGGGCCTCGTCGGGCTTCTCCCACAGGGTGGGGTCCTCGGCGCGGGCATTGACCTCGTCGAGCCGGCGCAGCGCCACGTCCCAGTCCAGGTGCCGGCGCAGCAGGGCGATGGAATCCTCGATCTGGCCGCGCAGGGCCTCGGCATCGGCGCGCATCGTGTCTTCCTTCGCTCGCACAGGGTCCGCCCGCCCGGACACCGGTTCATCCGCCCGGCAGGGCGGAGAAGGCCCCGCGGAGAGGCAGGCGCGGAAACGGCAACGGGGTGGGCGGGGATACTATCCCGCCCACCCCGCTGTCCAGTGCCGTCGCCCGGAGGCTCAGCCGAGCAGTTCGTCGGTGCGGCCCTCGCGGTAGCCGTTGGTGATGAAATGCGCGGTGGCGGCGTCATAGTCGGTGCCGAAGGCGGCCTGCAGGTCGGCATAGTTGGACAGGTAGGCGGCGGCGTCGAAGCTGTCGCGGGCGCGACCCTCGGCATGGCCGTTGCTGATGTAGTGGGCGACGCCGCGGTCGTAGTCGGCGCCGAAGCCCTCGATCAGGTCGCCATAGGAGGCGATGTATTCCAGCCCGTTGAAGGCGCCGCGTTCGCGGCCCTCGCGGGCGCCATAGGTGATGTAGTGGGTGGCGCCCGCCTCGCGGTTGGCGCCGAAGCCGTCGATCAGGTCGTCATAGCTGGCGATATAGACCAGGCCGTTGAAGCCGCTGGTGTCGCGCCCCTCGGCGAAGCCATAGGCGATGTAGTGGCTGTAGCCCTTGGCGGCATCGGCGCCGAAGCCGCCCAGCAGGTCGTCATGCGCGGCGATGTAGTCCAGCCCGTTGAAGGCGGTGAAGCTGCGCCCCTCGGCGAAGCCGCTCTGCGCGTAGTGCCAGGCGGCCGAGGCGGAATCGAGGCCGAAGGCCTGGATCAGGTCGGCATGCGAGGCGACGTAGCGCTGCGGGCTGAAGGCGGGCACGCCGGAGAGGTCGATGCTGCCGCCGTCGAAGGCCAGGCGGTCGATATTGACCATCCAGCTCACCGCGCCGGTGCCGCGCTCCTCGACCAGGGTCACGCCGCCGCGGGTCTGGACGCTGTACAGGGTGGAGGCGCCGGCGAAATAGGCGGTGTCATAGCCCGGCCCGCCATCGATGTAGTCCGACCCGCCGGCACCCTGGATCCAGTCATTGCCGGCATCGCCATAGATGTCCTCGTTGCGGGCGGAGCCGATGATCCGGTCGTCGCCCGGCGTGCCGGCGATCTTCGAGGAGGAGGCGATGATGGGACGGGACATGGACAGTTCTCGACATGCTGGATTTGTTGAGCCGAGATGAAGCTTCGCCCATGAATGCGAGAAAGCATAGGATTTTATTGGTTCCTATACTTCAAGTATTTTCAAACACCCATCCTTTTAGTTGATTTTTTCAACCTGGAAGAAAAATTTACCTGCAGAAACGACAGCGCCGTCTCTCCTGAAGGAAAGACGGCGCTGCATTATTTCATTGCGAGGAAACGCCTGGCCGGCGGCGCCGGGTCAGTAGAGCCCGCCCAGATTGCTGTCGACTCCGGCCGGCGTGTCGGAGGAGATGACGCTGTTCTCCACCGGCGGCCGCGCGGCGTTCTCGGTGCCGGGGCGGAAGGGCTCGAGGATGGTCTGGCCGTTGTCGAGCTGGACGCGGACCAGGGCCACGCCCGGCGGCGCGCGGAACGGCACCGGCGGGCTGTCCTGCAGGGCGGCGGCCACCACGTCGTGGAAGACGGGGGCGGCATTGCCGCCGCCGGTCTCGCCGCTGCCCAGGCTGCGCGGCTCGTCATAGCCGATCCAGACGGCAACCGCGATGTCGGGGGTGAAGCCGACGAACCAGTTGTCGTTGTAGTCGTTGGTGGTGCCGGTCTTGCCGGCGACCGGGCGGTTCAGCCCGGCGCCCGCCCGGTTGCCGGTGCCGTACTGCACCACGCCCTGCAGCAGCGAGACCATCTGATAGGCGGCGATCGGGTCGGTCAGCTGCTTGCGCTCGTCCACCAGCCGCGGCGGCTCGGCATTCGGGCCATTGCCGCAGCCTTCGCAGCGGCGGTTGTCGGCGCGCCAGACCAGCCGGCCGAAACGGTCCTGCACCGTGTCGATCAGCGTCGGCGTCACCTCCTTGCCGCCGGCGGCGAAGGCGGCATAGGCGGCGGCCATGCGCATCACCGTGGTCTCGCCGGCGCCGAGCGACATCGACAGCACCCGCGGCATGTTGGGGATGACGTGGAAGCGACTGGCGGTCTCGGCGACGCGGTCGATGCCGATCTCCTGCGCCAGCCGCACCGTCACCAGGTTGAGCGACTTCTGCAGCGCGGTGCGCATGGTCACCCAGCCGTTGAAATTGCCGCTGTAGTTGCCGGGGCGCCAGACGCCCTGCGGCGTCTGCACCTCGATCGGCCCGTCCAGCAGGCGCTGGTTCGGCGGAATGCCCATCTCCAGCGCCGGCAGGTAGACGAAGGGCTTGAAGGAGGAGCCGGGCTGGCGCAGCGCCTGGGTCGCCCGGTTGAACCAGCTCTTCTCGAAGGAGAAGCCGCCGGCCATGGCGAGGACGCGGCCGGTCTGCGGGTCGAGCGCGACGACGGCGCCCTCGACCTGCGGCACCTGGCGCAGCGCCAGCCGCGCCGGGCGGGCCGGGGTGCGGCCCTGGGCGGGGGTGGCGGCGGTCGGCTCGACCAGCACCACGTCGCCGACGGCGAGCACGTCCTGCATGCGGCGCGGCGCGGCGCCGAGCCGGCCGTCGCGGCCGACCGGGCGGGCCCAGCCGGAGACCGCCTCGAAGTCCAGCGTGGCCTGGCGCGGCTGCGCCGGGGTGCTGCGGTCGGCCGGGCGCTCGACCCAGGCGACGCGGGCCTCGCGGTTCTCGACGCCGAGCACCACGGCGAGCTTCCATTCCGCCGGCGCGCCGGGCGGGCGGGTCGCGGCTTCCAGCGCCGGCATCCACTCGGTCGGGCCGGTGGCGATCTTGGTCACCGCCCCGCGCCAGCCGCCGCGGCGCCGGTCATAGGACAGCAGCCCGTCGCGCAGCGCGGCCTCGGTCGCCGCCTGCAGCCCCGGCTCCATGCTGGTGCGGACCACGAGGCCGCCCATGGTGGTCTGGTCCTGGCCGAAGCGGGCGACCAGCTCGCGCCGCACCTCCTCGGTGAAATACTGGCCGGTCGCCACCAGGTCGGGGCGGGCGCGGCCGCGCACCACGATCGGCTCCTGCTTGGCCGTCTCGGCCTCGGCGCGGGTGATCACGCCATCCTCGGCCATGCGGTCGATCACCCAGTCGCGCCGCGCCTTGGCCGCCTCGGGATAGCGGTTCGGGTTGTAGTTGTTGGGCGCCTTGGGCAGGGCGGCGAGGAAGGCGGTCTCGCCGATGGTCAGCTCGTCCAGGCCCTTGTTGAAATAGTTCATCGCCGCCGAGGCGACGCCATAGGCCTGGGCGCCGAGGAAGATCTCGTTCAGGTAGATCTCGAGGATGCGGTCCTTCGGCATGGCGCTTTCCAGCCGGAAGGCCAGGATCGCCTCGCGCACCTTGCGCATGATGGTGCGGTCATTGCCGACCAGCATGTTCTTGGCGACCTGCTGGGTGATGGTGGAGGCACCCCCCGCGCGGCGGCCGGAGGCCAGCGCCTCGACATTGGTCAGCATGGCGCGCGCGATGCCGATCGGGTCGACGCCGTGATGCTCCCAGAAGCGCTGGTCCTCGGCGGCGGTGAAGGCGGCCTGGACGCGCTTTGGGATGGCGCCGATCGGCACGAAGACCCGGCGCTCCAGGGCGAGCTCGGCCATCAGCTTGGAATCGGCGGCGTAGATGCGGCTCATCTGCGGTGGCTGGTAGTCGGCCAGCCAGGCATGCTCCGGCAGGTCGGCGGTCGCCTGGCGGTAGAAGCCGTAGCCGGCGATGCCGCCGACGGCGACGCCGGCCAGGCCGATCGCCAGGCCGAAGCCGGCCAGCCGCGCGATGAAGCGGCCGACGCCGCCGCGCTTGCCGCCGCCACCGCCGCCACCCTTCTTGCCGGTCTTGCGCGGCGGGCGTGGCGGACGGCCGGGCGGTGCCGCCGCGGGCTCCTGGCCGGCAGGGTGGGAGGCGGCGGGCGCGCGGTCGCCGACCAGAGGACGGTCGGCGCGGAGGTCATTCGGTGCCATGGCCGGCTCCCCTTACACCCTCGGACGCTGCGGCGCGAAGCTCCGAGTGGAGATGGCAGACAGATGGGACAAGCTGGGCAGTCACACCAGGGTGAGGCGCGTAACGCCCGGTAAGCGCCAATGGCTATCGCTGGTTGCAGCCCGCTCCTACTCTGGCGGCTCAGTCCTGCCGGTGCCCCCCTGCCATGCACAACGCGCCCCCGCTGCTCGCCATCCTGGTGCTGGCCCTGACGCTGTCCTTCGTCTTCGGCCTGGCGGCGCGGCTGCTGCGGCTGCCGCCGCTGGTCGGCTACCTGGTGGCGGGCGCCCTGGTGGGCCCGCACACGCCGGGCTTCGCCGCCGATCTGGGCTTCACCGCGACGCTGGCCGAGGTCGGCGTCGGCCTGCTGCTGTTCGGCGTCGGGCTGCATTTCCGCGCCGAGGACCTGCTGGCGGTCTGGCGCGTGGCGCTGCCCGGCGCGCTGGCGCAGGTGGCGATCGGCGGCACGCTGGGCGGGCTCGCCGGCATCGCGCTGCTCGGCCTGTCCGGCCCCGGCGCGCTGGCCTTCGGCCTGGCGCTCTCCATCGCCTCCACCGCCGTCGCCACCCGGGCGCTGGAGGAGCGCGGCCGCCTCTCCGGCGAGGCCGGGCGGCTGGCGCTGGGCTGGCTGGTGGTGCAGGACCTGGTGGTGGTGCTCGGCCTGGTGCTGCTGCCGGCGCTGGCCAGCGGCCAGGGCAGCGCGGCGGCCGAGGGGCTGGGCCTGGCCATGCTGCGCGCGGTGGGCGAGCTCATCGCCTTCATGGCGGTGATGCTGCTGGCCGGCCGCCGGGTGCTGCCCTGGGCGCTGAAGCGCGTCGCCCGCACCGGCTCGCGCGAGCTGTTCACCCTCGCCGTGGTGGTCGCCGCCCTGGGCGTCGCGTTTTCCGCGACCATCCTGTTCCACGTCTCCTTCGCGCTCGGCGCCTTCTTCGCCGGCATGGTGCTGGGCGAGAGCGACCTCGGCCACCAGGCCGCCGCCGAGACCGTGCCGCTGCAGCGCGTCTTCGCCGCCATCTTCTTCTTCTCGGTCGGCATGCTGCTCGATCCGGCCAACCTGGCGGCGGCGCCCTGGGCCTCGGCGGCGGCGGTCCTCGTGGTGCTCGTCGGCATCGGCGGGGCAACCTTCGCCCTGCTGCTGCTGCTGCGCGTGCCCCCCGCCACCGCCGGCGTGGTCGCCGCCGCCATGGCGCAGATCGGCGAATTCTCCTTCGTGCTCGCCGAGCTGGCGATCGGCCAGGGCATGCTGCCCGCCGCGGTGCGCGGCCCGGTGCTGATGGGCGCCTTCGGCACCATCCTGCTGACCCCGCTGACCTTCCGCGCCCTGGCCTGGGCGGCGCAGCGCCTGGCCACCCAGCCGCAGCTCTCCCGCTGGCGCGAGGCCGGCCGCCGGCCGCCGCCGCATGCGGCGCTCCCCGGGCTGCAGGGCCATGCCATCCTGGTCGGCTATGGCCGCGTCGGCCGTACCATCGCCGCGGCGCTGCGCCGCCACAACCTGCCGCTGGTCCTGGTCGAGGAGGACCGCCATGTCGCCGACCGCGCCCGCGCCGACGCCCTGCCGGTGATCTGGGGTGACGCCGCCCGCGAGGAGGTGCTGAACGCCGCCCGGCCGCGCCAGGCGAAGCTGCTGATCCTGGCCCTGCCCGGCGCCTACGAGGCGCGCCAGGTCATGGCGCTGGTGCGCGCGGTGAACCCGGCCATCGAGGTCGCCGTCCGCACCCATGACGACGACGAGATCGCCTGGCTGCGCCAGGAGGGGGGCGTCGGCCTGGCCGTCATGGGCGAGCGCGAGGTGGCGCTGGGCATGGCCGACTTCGCGCTGCAGCGGCTGGGCGTGCCGGCCTCCACCGCGCAGGCCACCGTCGACGTGCTGCGCGCCCGCATGCCCGGCGAGGTCGCGGCATGAGCGCCGAGGGCCCGCTCGCCCGGCCGCATCTGGCGCATCGCCCGGCCGCCGGCAGCCCGACCCTGCTGCTGCTGCACGGCGCCGGCTGCGGCGGCTGGGTCTGGGACTTCCTGTCCGATGCCTTCCAGCAGGCCGGCTATCCGGTGGAGGTGCTGGACTTCACCCGGCAGGCCCAGGGACGCGAGGCGGGGCTCGGCGACTATGTCGCCCAGGCACGCGCCGCCCTGGCGGCGACCGGCGGGCCGGTGGTGGCGGTGGGCCATTCGCTGGGCGCCCTGGTGGCGCAGCGCCTGCTGCTGGAGCCGCGCCTCGTCGCCGCCGCGCTGCTCTGCCCGGTGCCGCCGGAAGGCCTGTGGTTCTCCGCCGCCCGCCTGGCCTTCGCCGACCCGATCCTCTTCTCCGAGGCCGCGCGCATGGACGCGCCCCCGGGCAGCGCGCCGGCCGAGCTGGCCGACAGCCTCTTCGGCCCCGGCATGCCGGAGGCGGAGGCCCGCGCCTGCCTGGCGCGGATGGGCGGCGAAAGCCGGCTGGCCCTGTGGGAGGCGCAGGCGCCGCAGCCGGTGCCGCATGGCTGGCTGCACCGCCGCCCGGTGCTGGTGCTGGGCGCCGGCGGCGACCGGCTGATCCCGGCCGATGCGGTCGGGCGCTGCGCCCTCTGGCATGGCGCCGCCGCACCCGGCTTCCTGCCCGACCTCGGCCACCTGATGATGCGGGAGCCGGGCTGGCCCGCCATCGCCGAGCGGGTCCTCGCCTGGCTGAAGCGGCTTCAATAGGCGCTGGCGATCTCGCGCGTGAAGTCGCGCCAGCTGTGCTTGCGGGTGGCGGCCTTCGGCGTGCCGTCCGGCAGCGTGGCATAGAGGGTCAGCGCCCCCTTGGCCCAGAGCCCGTCGAACAGCCGCTCATCCGAGAAGGCCAGCTCCGTGGTGCGGACGAAGACGCCGTCCTTCACCTTCGGCTGCACCTTCCACAGCCAGTAGGTGATGCCCGCCAGCAGCAGCAGCGCGCCGATATGGATGTTGATGATCCGCGCGCCCAGGAAGCTGACCACCAGGATCAGCACCGGCATCCACAGCGTCTCCACCGGGCGGTAGACCGGCGAACCGGGCGTGTTCATCTTGCGGATATGCACGCCGAGCTTGATCCGGTCCTGCCGGACCAGCTCCTTCAGCGTCTCGAACTCTTCGCTCATGCGGCGCTCGTTTCACTCCCCTCGCCGCCGGGGTTGAAGGCGGCGCGCATCAGCGCCTTGGTATAGGGGGCCTGGGGGTTGGACAGCACCCTGGCCGCCTCCCCTTCCTCCACCACCTGGCCGCCTTTCAGCACCATGATCCGGTGCGCCATCGCGCGCACCACCCGGAGATCATGGCTGATGAACAGATAGGCCAGGCGGTGGCGCGCCTGCAAATCCCGCAGCAGCTCCACCACCTGCGCCTGCACCGAGACGTCCAGCGCGCTGGTCGGCTCGTCCAGCACCAGCAGCCGCGGCTGCAGCACCAGGGCGCGGGCGATGGCGATGCGCTGCCGCTGCCCGCCGCTGAACTCGTGCGGGTAGCGCTCGGCCGTCGCCGGGTCGAGCCCGACCTCCTGCAGCGCCGCCGCCACCCGGCCCTGCCGCTCGGCGCGGGACAGGCCGCGGGCATGCACGGCCAGGCCCTCGCCGACGATCTCGGCCACGCTCATCCGTGGCGACAGCGAGCCATAGGGGTCCTGGAAGACGATCTGCATCCGCGCCCGCAGCGGCTGCAGCTGCTGCCGCGTCAGCCCCTGGATCGGCTGGCCCTCGAAGCGGATGCCGCCGGTGCTCCTCTCCAGCTGCAGCAGGGCGAGCCCCAGCGTGGTCTTGCCCGAGCCGCTCTCGCCGACCAGCCCCAGCGTCTCCCCCTCGCGCAGGTCGAAGG
Source organism: Roseomonas sp. USHLN139 (assembly GCF_037145735.1). Taxonomy (NCBI): domain Bacteria; kingdom Pseudomonadati; phylum Pseudomonadota; class Alphaproteobacteria; order Acetobacterales; family Roseomonadaceae; genus Roseomonas; species Roseomonas sp. USHLN139. The sequence goes on from NZ_JBBCWY010000004.1 coordinate 125,746, forward strand.
AAATATCCTGGCAGGCGCGGATGGCGCCGACCTGGCGGCGCAGCAGGCCGCGGCGGATCGGGAATTCGACATTGACCCGCTCGGCCTGCAGCAGCACCGGCGCCTCCGCGGCGACCGGCGCCGGCTGGCCGCGCGGCTCGGTCGCCAGCAGCATCTTCGTGTAGTCGTGCCGCGGGTTGTGCAGCACCTCGGCCGCCGGCCCCTGCTCGACGACGCGGCCATGCCGCATCACCACCACCTTGTCGGCATGGGCGCGGACGATCGACAGGTCGTGGGTGATCAGCAGCAGCGCCATGCCGGAGCGCCGCTTCAGCTCCTGCAGCAGCGCCAGGATCTGCGCCTGGATGGTGACGTCGAGCGCCGTGGTCGGCTCGTCGGCGATCAGGATCTTCGGGTCGTTGGCCAGCGCCGCCGCGATCATCACCCGCTGCCGCTGCCCGCCCGAGAGCTGGTGCGGGAAAGCGTCCAGCCGCTGCGCCGGGTCGGGCAGCCCGGCCCGCTCCAGCAGCTCGATGACGCGGGCGCGCAACGCCGCGCCGCGCAGCGGGCGGTGCAGCTGGATCGCCTCCGACACCTGCCGCCCCACGCTGTGCAGCGGGTTCAGGCTGGTCATCGGCTCCTGGAACACCATGCCGGCGACGCCGCCGCGCAGCCGCTGCAGCTCGGCCGGGCTCGCCTTCAGCACGTCGACCCCGTCCAGCACGATGCGGCCGGAAGGGTTGGCGCCGGCGGCGGGCAGCAGGCGCAGGCAGGACAGCGCGGTGACGCTCTTCCCCGAGCCGCTCTCGCCGACCAGCGCGACCGTCTCGCCGGGCATCACGTCGAAGGACACATCCTCGACGACAACCCGGCCGCGGAACCCGACACTCAGGCCGTCAACCGAAAGAAGAGCGCCAGGGGCGCTGCCCCTGGACCCCGCCGGGGGGACAGTGTCCCCCCGGACCCCGACATCAGACAGCGTCATGCCTCACCCCCGGGCAGCTTGCGGGGATCGAAGGCATCGCGCACCGCCTCGCCCACGAAAATCAGCAAGGTCAGCACGCCACCCAGTACGAAGAACGCCGAGAAGCCGAGCCAGGGGGCCTGCAGGTTGTTCTTGCCCTGCGTCACCAGCTCGCCCAGCGAGGGCGAGCCCGGCGGCAACCCGAACCCCAGGAAGTCCAGGCTGGCCAGCACCGTCACGCTGCCGGAGAGCAGGAAGGGCAGGAAGGTCAGCGTGGCCACCATGGCATTGGGCAGGATGTGGCGCCACATGACGGCAGCATCCGAGACGCCCAGCGCCTTGGCCGCCCGGACATAGTCCAGGTTGCGGCCACGCAGGAACTCGGCCCGCACTACCCCCGTCAAAGTCATCCAGGAGAACAGCAGGAGAAAACCGAGCAGCGTCCAGAAGCCCGGCTCGATCATCGAGGACAGGATGATCAGCAGGAACAGCTGCGGCATTCCCCCCCAGATCTCGATGAAGCGCTGGAAGCCGAGATCGACCCAGCCGCCGTAATAGCCCTGCACCGCCCCCGCCGCGACGCCGATGACGGAGGCCGTCAGCGTCAGCGCGAAACCGAACAGCACCGAGATGCGGAAGCCATAGATCACCCGCGCCAGCACGTCGCGCGACTGGTCGTCGGTGCCGAGCGGGTTGCGCCAGGAGGGCGGCGCCGGCGAGGGCCGCCCCAGATCCTTGATGATGGTGTCGTAGCGGAAGGGCAGCGGCGGCCACAGCACCCAGCCGCCCTTGGCTGCGATCTCCTCCAGCAGCGCCGGGTCGCGCCAGACGGCCGCCGTCGGGAAGCCGTCGGGGATGATGTCGCTCTCGGCATATTCGACGGCGACGGGGACGTACCAGCGGCCCTCGACCCGGGCCAGCAGCGGCTGGTCATTGGCCACCAGCTCGGCGAAGAGCGTCACCAGGAACAGCGCCAGGAAGATCCACATCGACCACCAGCCGCGCCGGTTGGCGCGGAAATTGGCGAGCCTGCGCCGGGTGATCGGGCTCATCGCCGCGCCTCGAAGTCGATCCGCGGATCGACCAGCGTGTAGGTCAGGTCGCCGACGATCTGCATGACCAGCCCCAGCAGGGTGAAGATGTAGAGCGTGCCGAACATCAGCGGATAGTCGCGGCGGATCGCCGCGTCGAAGCCGAGCTGCCCGAGCCCGTCCAGGGTGAAGACGATCTCCACCAGCAGCGCGCCGGTGAAGAAGATGCCGATGAAGGCCGAGGGGAAGCCGGCGATGATCAGCAGCATGGCGTTGCGGAAGACATGGCCGTAGAGCACCCGCCCCTCGCCCGCCCCCTTGGCGCGCGCGGTCAGCACGTACTGCTTGCCGATCTCGTCCATGAAGGAGTTCTTGGTCAGCATGGTCAGCCCGGCGAAGCCGCCCACCACCATCGCCGTGGTCGGCAGCACCATGTGCCAGGCATAGTCCAGCGCCCGCTGCCACAGCGGCCAGTCGGCGGCGCCGGAGGAGGCCAGGCCGCGCAGCGGGAAGATCTGCAGGAAGGAGCCGCCGGCGAACAGCACCACCAGCAGGATGGCGAAGAGGAAGCCGGGGATGGCATAGCCCACCAGCACCACGCCGGAGCTCCAGACGTCGAAGCGGCTGCCGTCGCGCACCGCCTTGTGGATGCCGAGCGGGATCGAGATCAGGTAGATCAGCAGCGTCGACCACAGGCCGAGGCTGATCGAGACCGGCAGCTTCTCCCAGATCAGGTCGATCACGCGGCGGCCGCGGAACAGGCTCTCGCCGAAGTCGAAGGTCAGGTAGCCCTTCAGCATCTTCATGAAGCGCTCGGCCGGCGGGCGGTCGAAGCCGAACTGCCGCTCGATGTCGCGGATCACCGCCGGGTCCATGCCGCGCGCGCCGCGATAGGTGCCCGACGCCCCCTCGCCGCCGCTGCCGGCGGCGGCGCGGATCTCGCCCTGGCTCTCGCCGGTCAGCCGGCCGACGGCGCTGCCGGCCTGGCCGCGCAGCTCGGCCAGCGCCTGCTGCACCGGCCCGCCCGGCGCCGCCTGCACGATCAGGAAATTGATCAGGATGATGCCGAACAGCGTCGGCACGAGCAGCGCCAGCCGACGCAGCAGATAGGCACCCAAGCCTCAGCCCTCCCGCCGCGCCGCGCCGCGTCCGCGCATCCCGCCCCCGTCAGCCGGCCTGGCGGCGATCGGCCGGCAGCGCCCGGTCGCGCGCCGTGTCCACCCACCAGCTGTCCAGCGCCAGGGCGTAGCGCGGGTTGCGCTCCGGCCGGCCGAACTTGTCCCACCAGGCCACCCGGAAGGTCCGGCTGTGCCAGTGCGGGATGACGTAGAAGCCCCAGAGCAGCACGCGGTCCAGCGCCCGCGTCCGGTCGATCAGCGCCTGCCGGTCGGGGGCGGCGATCACCAGCTCAACCAGCGCATCGACCACCGGGTCGGCAATGCCGATCAGGTTGCGGCTGCCCGGCTCCCTCGCCTTCTCCGACGACCAGTAGTCGCGCTGCTCGTTGCCGGGCGACAGCGACTGGCCGATCACGTCGATCGTCATGTCGTAGTCGAAGGCATCCATCCGCACCTGGTACTGCGCCGGGTCGATGGTGCGCACCCGCGCCTCGATGCCGAGCCGCTGCAGCGCCTGGATATAGGGCAGCGCCACCCGCTCGAAGGTCGGGCCCTCCAGCAGGATCTCGAAGCTGAAGGCCTCGCCCTTCTCGTTCGACAGGCGGCGGTCCTTCACCGTCCAGCCGGCCTCCTTCAGCAGCGCCAGGGCGCGGCGGGCATTCTCCCGGTTGGCATTGCTGCCATCCGAGGTCGGCACGCGGTAGGCGGTGGTGAACAGCTCCTCCGGCACCCGGCCGCGGAAGGCGGAGAGCACCATCAGCTCGCCTTCCGAGGGCAGGCCGCTGGAGGCCAGCTCAGAATTCGAGAAGTAGGAGGTGGTCCGGGTGTAGCTGCCGTAGAACAGGTTGGCGTTCATCCATTCGAAGTCGAACACCAGCCCGAGCGCCTCGCGCACCCGGCGGTCCTGGAACATCGGCCGGCGCAGGTTCATCAGGAAGCCCTGCATGCCGGTCGGCAGCTCGTGCCGGATCTCCTCCTTCTTCACCAGGCCGCGGCGCAGCGCCGGGAAGTCGTAGGCGGTGGCCCAGTCCTTGGCGACATTCTCCGAGCGCAGGTCGACCTGCCCGGCCTTGAAGGCCTCGAGCGCCACCGTGCTGTCGCGGAAATACTCGTAGCGCATCACGTCAACATTGTTGGTGCCCTTGCGGGTCGGCAGGTCCTTCGCCCAGTAGTCGGCCACCCGGCGGTAGGTGACGCTGCGCCCGGCCTCGAAGCTCTCCAGCCGGTAGGGGCCGGAGCCGAGCGGCGGCGTCAGCAGCGGCGCCGCGAAGTCGCGCCCTTCCCACCAGTGCTTCGGCAGCACCGTCAGCTGGCCGAGGATCTGCGCCAGCTCGCGGTTGTCGGCGGTCTTGAAGCGGAAGGTGACGCGGTGGTCGCCCTCGGCCGCCACCTCCGACACGTCGCCCCAATAGGCGCGGTAGAAGGGGCGGCCCTTGTCGCGCAGCGTCTCGAAGCTCCAGACCACGTCGGCGGCGGTGATCGGCTTGCCGTCATGCCACGTCGCCGCCGGGTTCAGGATGAAGGTGACGCCGCGGTTGTCGCGCGGCAGCTCCACCGCCTGGGCGACATGGCCGTATTCGCAGCTGGCCTCGTCGCTGCTCGGCACCATCAGCGCGTCGTAGATCAGGCTGCTGCTGCCGGCCGCCGGGGCGCCGCGCAGGATGAAGGGGTTGAAGCTGTCGAAGCTGCCGATGGTCGACAGCACCAGCTGGCCGCCCTTCGGCGCCGCCGGATTGACCCAGGGCCAGTGCGGGAAGTCCGCCGGCAGCGCCGGCTCGCCCAGCAGCGACAGCGCATGCGCCCGCCGCGGCGGCGGCCCGGCCTCGGCGGGCGGCGCGGCGGTGCCGGCCGGCGCCGGCGCGGCAGGCGCCTGGGCGAAGGCGCGCGGCATGGCCGCGGCAGTGGCGAGGAGGAAACCGGAGGTGAGCAGGTCGCGACGGCGCATGCCCCCAAGATGGAGGCATCCCCCCACCCCGACAACCTTTCTTGCAGGCTGCCGCCATCTTGTTCGGAGGCGGGACGTCGCCACCGCCGCGCGGCCAGCATCGGGCGCCCCGGATGGCCAGTGAAACAGCGGCGGCCGGGACGCCTCAGCCCGGCCGCCGCAGGTCCAGCGTGCGGCCGTGCGGCGGCTCCAGCAGCTTGTAGTAGTAGTGGCCGGAGACCGTCCGCCCCTTCACCCGGGCATAGGCCGGATGCGTGCCCCAGCGCGTGTAGCCCAGGGTCTCGAACAGCGCGATGGCGGTGTTCTGGGTCTCGCGCACGTCGAGGTTCAGCACCCGGTGGCCGAGCGCGGCAGCGCGTTCCTCGACCCGCCGCACCAGCAGCCGCGCCAGGCCATGGCCGCGCGCATAGGGGGCGATATAGGCATGCGTCAGCTGGGCGCCGAAGGCCTGGGCCTCGTTGTTGCGCGGCGGCCGGATCAGCTGCGCCGAGCCGACCGGCACGCCGTCGAGCCGCGCCACGAAGAGCTCGCAGGCCGGCACCAGCAGCACGCCGCGGAAATGCCGGGCCAGCGCCTCGCGCCCCTGCGGCTCGACCCAGCCGAAGCCGCCGCCCTCGATGATGGCCGCGTCGGTCGCCTCGCAGAGATCGGCCAGCTCGGCGTCGTCGAGGGCCTCGGCGCGTTCGACCTGCAGCTCGTGCTGGGTGGTGGGCATGGTCATGGGCGCCAGGTCATGAAGTTGGCCAGCATGCGGAGGCCGGTGAACTGGCTTTTCTCGACATGGAACTGGGTGCCGAACAGGTTGTCGCGGCCGATGATCGCGGCGACCGGCCCGCCATAATCGGTGGTCGCCAGGGTTTCCCCCGGCAGGCCGCCGGTCAGGGCATAGGAATGCACGAAATAGGCGTGGTCGCCCGGCGCCACGCCCGCCATCAGCGGATGGCCCGGCGTGAAGTCGAGGGCGTTCCAGCCCATCTGCGGCAGCGGCAGCGGCCGGCCCTCGGCATCCTGCGGGTCCATCGGCGCGATGTCGCCCTGGATCCAGCCGAGGCCCGGCGTCACCCCGTGCTCCAGCCCGTGCCCGGCCATCAGCTGCATGCCGACGCAGATGCCGAGGAACGGCACGGCGCGGCGCAGCGCCGCGTCCTCCACCGCCTCGATCATGCCGGGCATGGCGTCGAGCCCGCGGCGGCAGGCGGCGAAGGCCCCCTGGCCGGGCATGACGATGCGGTCGGCGCCGGCGACCGCCTCGGCCCGGGTCTCCACCGTGATCTCGGCTTCGACGCCGGCATCCTGCGCCGCGCGGGTCAGCGCCCGCAGCACCGAGGCCAGATTGCCCGAACCCGGATCAACCACCGCGACCTTCATGCCGGCCTCCCCTGAAGAGTGTCCCGTCCGGCGGCCGCCCGCTCCGCCACCGCCCGCTCCGCCGCCGCCCAGTCGGGGCGGCCCTGCAGGGCGCGGGCCAGGGCGGCATCCGCGTCGCGCGCCAGCACCACGCCGGCGACCGGCCGGCCGGCCCGCGCCAGCGTCCAGCGCCGGATGTCCTGCGCCTGCAGCCCGGTCAGCAGCGCCAGCAGGCCGAGGCCGAGGCCGCGCAGCGCCTCCGGCATCAGCAGCGCCAGCACCACCGCCACCGCCAGCCAGAGCAGCAGCGCCAGCCATTGCCCGTGCCGCAGCAGCCAGAGCGGCCCGAACAGGAAGGCGCCCAGCGAAAAGCCCTCGGGCACCAGGTCCAGGCCGCGCCCCGGCGACCCAGCCTGGGGCGGCAGCGCGCCGGTCGCGGGCACGGAGGAGCGCGGGGGCGTCGCCGCCATGGCGGCCATGCCGGCCGGCAGGTGGACGGTCCAGCCGCGCATCACCCCTCCAGCACGCCCTTGGTCGAGGGGATCACCCCCGCCGCGCGCGGATCGGGCTCGACCGCCTGGCGCAAGGCGCGGGCGACCGCCTTGAACACGCCCTCGGCGATGTGGTGGGCGTTGGTGCCGGCGCGCTGGACGATGTGCAGGGTGATCCCCGCATTCATCGCGAAGGCGCGGAAGAATTCCTCGAACAGCTCGGTGTCCATCTCGCCGACCTTGTCGCGCGGGAAGCTGACGCTCCAGGCGAGGAAGGGGCGGCCGGAAATGTCGATGGCGGCCTCGGCCAGCGCCTCGTCCATCGGCACCACGGCATGGCCGTAGCGGCGGATGCCGCGCTTCTCGCCGAGCGCGCGCTTCACCGCCTGGCCGAGCACGATGCCGACATCCTCGGTGGTGTGGTGGAAGTCGATGTGCAGGTCGCCCTTGGCCTCGACGTCCAGGCCGAGCATGCCGTGCCGCGCCAGCGCGGTCAGCATGTGGTCGAGGAAGCCGATGCCGGTGGCGATCCGGCCGGCGCCCGCCTCGGGGCCGGCATCCAGGTCCAGGCGCAGGCGGATGTCGGTCTCGCTGGTGGTCCGGACGATCTCGGCGGTGCGGGGCGCGGGCTGCATGGCGCCTGATTAGACCGGGGGACCCGGCTTGCCCAGGGGTCGCGGTGGGGCAGCCGTGTCGCGCGGTTTTTCGCCCCGTGGAAGTTAACCTGGAGCAAGCCAGCGGAGACGTGACAGGCGGTGCCGCGGCGCCCCCCGCTTGCTGCGGCGCCTGGCCGATGCCATCTGCCCCGGCATGAACGTCTCATCGCACGATCCGATCGGCTGGCACGGCACCACCATCCTCTGCGTCCGCAAGGATGGGAAGGTCGCCATGGCCGGCGATGGCCAGGTCAGCCTCGGGCAGACCGTGGTGAAGGGCAATGCGCGCAAGGTGCGCCGCATTGCCAATGGCAAGGTGCTGACCGGCTTCGCCGGCGCCACCGCCGATGCCTTCACGCTGCTGGAGCGGCTGGAGGCCAAGCTGGAGCGCTTCCCCGACCAGCTCGAGCGCGCCGCCGTGGAACTCGCCAAGGACTGGCGCACCGACCGCTACCTGCGCCGGCTGGAGGCGCTGCTGGCGGTGGCCGACAAGGACCGCTCGCTGCTGATCACCGGCAATGGCGACGTGCTGGAGTCGGAGGATTCGATCATCGGCATCGGCTCAGGCGGCAATTACGCGCTGGCCGCGGCGCGCGCGCTGATCGACATCGAGGGCATCTCCGCCGAGGAGATCGCCAAGAAGGCCATGGGCATCGCCGCCGGCATCTGTGTCTACACCAATGGCCGCTACGTCCTGGAGACGCTCTGACCCATGTCCGAGTCCCTGATCGCCGACGCCGTCAACCTCTCGCCGCGCGAGATCGTCTCCGAGCTCGACCGCTACATCATCGGCCAGAACGAGGCCAAGCGCGCCGTCGCCATCGCGCTGCGCAACCGCTGGCGCCGGCAGCAGCTGCCGGAGGCGATGCGCGAGGAGGTGGTGCCGAAGAACATCCTGATGATCGGCCCGACCGGCTGCGGCAAGACCGAGATCGCCCGCCGCCTGGCCAAGCTGGCTGATGCCCCCTTCATCAAGGTCGAGGCGACCAAGTTCACCGAGGTCGGCTATGTCGGCCGCGACGTCGACAGCATCATCCGCGACCTGGTCGAGATTTCCATCACCCGCCTGCGGGAGAGCTCGCGCAAGGCCGTCCAGGCGAAGGCCGAGCTGGCGGCCGAGGAGCGGCTGGTGACCGCGCTGGTCGGCGAGGGCGCGTCCGGCGAGACCCGGATGAAGTTCCGCCGCATGCTGCGCGAGGGCAGCCTGGAGACCAAGGAGGTCGAGGTGCAGGTGGCCGAGCCGGCCAGCCCGGCCGCCGGCATGGAAGTGCCGGGGATGCCGCCGCAGCAGATGGCCGGCATCCAGGAGATGATGGGCAAGATGTTCGGCCGCCAGGCGCGGCCGCGCAAGCTGACCGTGGCCGAGGCGCGCACGGCGCTGACGCTCGACGAGGCCGACCGGCTGCTCGACCAGGAGAAGCTGACCCGCGACGCGGTGGCGCATGCCGAGAATCACGGCATCGTCTTCCTCGACGAGATCGACAAGGTCTGTGCCCGCTCGACCGATGGCGGCGGCCGCGGCGGCGACGTCTCGCGCGAGGGCGTGCAGCGCGACCTGCTGCCGCTGATCGAGGGCACCACGGTCGCCACCAAGCACGGGCCGGTGAAGACCGACCATATCCTGTTCGTGGCCTCGGGCGCCTTCCACATCGCCAAGCCCTCCGACCTGCTGCCGGAGCTGCAGGGCCGGCTGCCGATCCGCGTCGAGCTGGGCGCGCTGACCCGCGACGACTTCCGCCGCATCCTGACCGAGCCGGAGCATTCGCTGTCCAAGCAGTATGTCGCGCTGCTGGGCACCGAGGGGATCACGTTGGAGCTGACCGAGGATGCGATCGACGCGGTGGCCGACCTCGCCGCCGACATCAACGCGCGGGTGGAGAATATCGGCGCCCGCCGCCTGGCGACCGTGCTGGAGAAGCTGCTGGAAGAGATCTCCTTCAGCGCCAGCGACCGCCAGGGTGAAACCGTGAAGGTCGATGCGGCCTATGTGAAGGAGAAGGTGGCGCCGCTCGCCGCCAGTGCCGATCTCAGCCGCTTCATCCTGTAACCCGGAGCCCGCCGCGCCATGAGCGACAGCCTTCCCGCCACCCTGCCGGCCACCCTGCCCCTGCCGGCCGAAGCCGAGGCCCAGCTCGCCGAGGCGCGCCGGGTGCTGGAGGAAAGCTCGCTGGCGGCGCGGCTGGCCGGCATGGCCGGCACGCCGATCGAGGCGCTGCGCCGCCGCCTGCCCGGCGTCGCCCAGGGCATGGTGGACAGCGCGGTGAAGACGGCGCTGTCCAAGGCACTGTCCGCCGCCATGCGCAGCGAGCCCGGGCGCAGCCTGCCGGGGGTTTCCTCCGACTGGCTGCATCGCGGGCTGGCGGCGGCGAGCGGGGCGGCCGGCGGCGCCTTCGGCCTGGCCGGCACGCTGGTCGAGCTGCCAGTTTCCACAACCCTGCTGCTGCGCCAGATCGGCGCCGAGGCGGCGGCGGCCGGCGAGGACCCGACCCAGCCGGAGACCGGCGCCGAATGCCTGAAGGTCTTCGCGCTGAGCGGCAACAACCCGGCCGATGACGCCGCCGAGACCGGCTATTTCGCCACCCGCCTGGCGCTGGCCCAGGTGTTGCCGACCATGGGCGCCAATCTGCTGCCCGGCTTCATCGCGGCGATCGCCGCCCGCTTCACCGGGCCGGTGCTGCTGAAGCTGGGCGCCCAGGCGGCGCCGGTGATCGGCGCCGCCGCCGGCGCCGCGGTGAACCTGGCTTTCCTGGAGCATTTCCGCAGCCTGGCCCGCGCGCATTTCTGCGTCCGCCGCCTGGAGCGGGAATATGGCGCGGACGCGGTGAAGGCGGCCTATGACGTGCTGGACGCGCGCGCCCGCCACCAGCGCGGCTGAAAATGGATGTGGGGGTCCGGGGGCATTCAATGCCCCCGGCGCTTGCTTGCTTAAGCTGGCCTTCGCGCCTTGAGCGCCGCCGCCAGCGTCCCGTCATCCATGACATCCAGCGCCCCGCCCATCGGCACCCCCTGCGCCAGCTGCGTGACGCTGACTCCCGAGGCAGCCAGCCGGTCCGCCAGGTAATGCGCGGTGGTCGCGCCATCGACGGTGGCCGGCAGCGCCAGGATCACCTCGCGGATCTCGCCGGCGGCGACGCGTTCCAGCAGCGGCTCGATGCGCAGGTCTTCCGGGCCGACGCCGGCCAGCGCCGCCAGCACGCCGCCCAGCACATGGTAGAGCCCGCGATGCACATGGGCGCGCTCCAGCGCCCAGAGATCGGCGACGCCCTCGACGACGCAGACGATCTCCTGGTCGCGGTGCGGGTCGGCGCAGATGCGGCAGGGGTCCTCGGTGTCGAGGTTGCCGCAGATGCGGCAGGGCCGCACCGACTCGGCGGTGTCGTGCAGCGCCTGGGCCAGCGGCAGCATCAGCCCGCCGGGATCCTGCAGCAGCTTCAGCGCGGCCCGCCGGGCGCTGCGCCGGCCGAGGCCGGGCAGCCGCGCCAGCATCGCCACCAGGCGCTCGACCTGATCGGGACCGCGCATCAGAGGCCGATCAGAACGGCAGCTTGAAGCCGCCGAGGCCGCCGCCGCCCATCCCCGGGATGTTCAGCCCGGCCGTCGCCTTCTGCATTTCCTCGGCCATCATGGCCTCGACCTTCTGCTTGGCGTCGGCATGGGCGGCGACGATCAGGTCTTCCAGGACCTCGCGCTCCTCCGGGTCGACCAGGGAGGGGTCGATGGTCAGCTTCTTCAGGTCGCCCTTGCCGGACAGCGTCACCTTCACCATCCCGCCGCCGGCGGCGCCGTCGACCGTCATGGCGTCCAGCTTGGCCTGCATCTCGGCCATCTTGGACTGCATCTGCTGGGCCTGCTTCATCATCGAGGCAAGGTTCTTCATGGGACCTCCGCGGGAGACTTGAGGGGAAACTTACGAGTCGAGGTCGTCGAGATCGGCGAATTCGGCGTCGAGCGGCGCGAAATCCGGGCCGTCCTCGGGCGCCTCGGGGCCGTCGAGCGCCTCGGGCGCCGGCGGCAGGCCATAGGCGTCCAGGCTGTCGTCACGCAGCGCCTCGACCTGGGCGCCGGGGAAGGCCAGCAGGATCGCCTGCACCATCGGATGGGCGCGGGCGATCTCCAGACGCTCGCTGGCGACGTGGCTGCGCTGCTGGGCGATGGTCGGCTCGCCCTCGGCGTTGGAGAGCGAGATGGTCCAGCGGCTGCCGGTCTGCTCCAGCAGCAGGGCGGCCAGCTGCGCCGCCAGGTCGCGCGGCGCCGCCGGGGTCTGGCGGATCTCGATGCGGCCGGGGGCAAAGGCGACCAGATGGGTCGAGTGCAGCAGATGCGCATGCACCATCGGCGCGCGGCCGGAGGCCAGGGCCACCACCTCGCGGAAATTGCGCGGCTGGGCGATGGCGGCCGGCGCCGGGCTCGCCGCCAGCATCGCCGCCCCGCCGCCGCCGGCCATGGCCCGGCTGCCGCCACCACCACCGCCGGAGGGGGCGGCGGGCGGCGCGGCCAGGCTGGCGCCATTCTCGGTCAGCCGCTTCACCAGCTCGCCCGGCGTCGGCATCTCGGCCAGATGCGCCAGGCGGATCAGCACCATCTCGGCCGCCGCCCGGCGGTCGGGCGCCTCGGCCACCTCGGAAATGCCCTTCAGCAGCACCTGCCAGGCGCGGCCCAGCACCGGGATGGTCAGCTTCTCGGCCAGCGCCGTGCCGCGCACGCGTTCCTGCTCCGGCAGCGAGGGGTCCTGGCGCAGCGCCGGAACGGCGCGCAGCCGGGTCAGGGTGTGGGTCAGCTCCAGCAGGTCGGCCAGCACCACGCCGGGATCAGCGCCGCGCTCATGCCCGCCATCCATCGCCGCCAGCACGGCCGGGATGTCGCCGCGGAAGGCCGCTTCCAGCAGGTCGAACAGCAGCGAGCGGTCGGCCAGGCCCAGCATGTCGCGGACCAGCCCGGCCTCGACGCCTTCAGGGCTGCCGGCGGTCTGGGCGATGGCCTGGTCCAGCAGCGACAGCCCGTCGCGCACCGAGCCGTCGGCGGCGCGGGCGATCATCGCCAGGGCCGCCTCCGAAGCGGGGACACCCTCCGCCGCGGCAATCCGGGCAAAATGGGCGCGCAGCTGCTCCTGCGGCACGCGCTTCAGGTCGAAACGCTGGCAGCGCGACAGGATGGTCGCCGGGACTTTCCGGATCTCGGTGGTGGCGAACAGGAACTTCACCTGCGGCGGCGGTTCCTCGAGCGTCTTCAGCAGCGCGTTGAAGGCCGCCGTCGACAGCATGTGCACTTCGTCGAGGATATAGACCTTGAAGCGGGCGCGGGCCGGGCGGTAGCGCACCGCCTCGCGCAGCTCGCGGATATTGTCGACGCCGTTGTTGGAGGCGGCATCCAGCTCCAGCACGTCCGGATGGCGGTCGGCCAGGATCGCTTGGCATTCGGCGCAGACGCCGCAGGGCTCGGCGGTCGGGCCGCCATTCCCGTCGGGACCGACGCAGTTCAGCGCGCGGGCGATGATGCGGGCGGTGGTGGTCTTGCCCACGCCGCGCACGCCGGTGAGCATGAAGGCATGCGCCACCCGGTTCTGCGCGAAGGCATTTTTCAATGTCCGCACCAAAGCGTCCTGGCCGATCAGGTCGGCGAAGCTCTGCGGGCGGTATTTGCGGGCAAGGACGCGATACGGGGTGGCCGGCGCATCGACGACCGGAGGCGGGGCGGCAGCCGCCGCGGGCGCCTCGCCGAACAGCCCGGGCCCTTCCGGCGGCGGCGGGTCGCCGAACAGGCCGGGACCCTCGGGCGGCGGCGGGTCGAGCGGGTCGCTGAGATTGTCGCTGGGCATGCGCGCGGCGGATCCGGGTGGCGGCCCGGCGCGGGCCAGTGGGTGCAGCGAGGCTTTGGGGTGGAAGACCGACGGAACGACCCAAGCGGAAACTCGCTGCGGCTGCTTCCTTCCGGACCTGACCGGGTTGGCAAGGCGCCTGTCCGCCGCCGACCTTCCGAGGGCACCATATCATGCCGCCCCCCCTCCGAGGCAAGGGGCCGCCCGGAAGCCAGGGGCAAAACCGGCCTCAGTTGCCGTGCTGGCGCCCGCATGGCAGGCTCAGCCCCGCATGCTGTCCATCCCGGCCTCCCGACCCAATGCCTATACCGGCAGCCCTCTCGACCGCGCCTCGGCCCGGCGGGAGGACGCCGATTACATCGCCGCCTGCCTGGCCTCGCCCGAGGTGGTCTTCGCCCCCGTCTGGCGCAGCCGCAGCCTGATGCGCGGGGTCGAGGCGGGCACGCCCGAAGCCGTGCTGCTGACCGCCCGCGCCGCGGAGTCGGTGCGCATGGCCGGCGGCCCCTGGGCCTTCCTCGGCCTCTGGGAAGAACGCCCGGTCTTCGCGGTGGACTGCTCCGCCGCCGAGGACCCGCTGCCGCTGCTGCCGCCCGACATGGGCAGCTTCACCGACCTGCGCGCCGTCGCCGGCCTGCTGCCGCCCGGCGAGGCCAGCGTGCTGGCGCATGCCCGCGGGCTGATGCACTGGCGCGTCCGGCACCGCTTCTGCGGCGTCTGCGGCGGCAGCTGCGAGCCGCGCAGCGCCGGCAATGCCATGGCCTGCACCGCCTGCAACGCCCAGCACTTCCCGCGCACCGACCCGGCCGTGATCATGCTGGTCACTGACGGGCCGCGCGCCCTGCTCGGCCATTCCACCCGCTTCCCCAGCAGCATCATGTATTCGACGCTGGCCGGCTTCGTGGAGCCGGGCGAGAGCCTGGAGGAAGCCGTCCGCCGCGAGGTGCTGGAGGAGGTCGGCGTCAAGGTCGGCGCCGTGCACTACCACTCCTCGCAGCCCTGGCCCTTCCCGGCCTCGATCATGCTGGGCTTCCACGCCGAGGCGCTGTCGGAGGAGATCACCATCGATCCGGAGGAGCTGCGCGACGCCCGCTGGTTCACCCGGGCCGAGATCCGCGACAACGAGAAGCACGGCTTCGGCCTGCCGCGCCTCGACTCGATCGCCCGGCGATTGATCGAGGACTGGCTGGAGGCCGAATGATGATCCGCACCACCACGCTCGGCCTGGCGCTGCTGGCCCTCGGCGCCTGCGCCTCCGGCACGCCCGCGCCGTCGCCCCTGGCCGAGGCGCCGCTCTCGCCCACCCATGCCGCCTGCCGCAGCGAGGCCCGCGACGACCCCTCGGTGGTCGCGCTGACCCAGCAGATGAACCCGCTGAACTTCGCCAACCAGAACCGCCTGGCGCATGAGACGCGCCTGGCCGAGCTGCGCGCCTATCGCGAATGCCTGCGGCGGAACGGGATCATCGCGCCCGGCGGTGTCGAGGCGGTCAGGCGCTAGGGGGCTTCGGCCGGGCCGGGCCACGTCCCGTCTTCACCTGGACACGGCAGTCCGACAGAAAAAAGAAGGGGTCCAGGGGAATTCATTCCCCTGGCCTGCCCCTGTCTTCAGCCCCCCGCCACGCCTTGGGCATTCACCATGATGCTGTAGAGCGACCGCGAGGCCGCCATGAACAGCCGGTTGCGGTGCCGCCCGCCGAAGCAGAGATTGGCGCAGCGTTCCGGCAGGTCGATATGGCCGAGCGGCGTGCCCTCGGCATTGAACACCCGCACCCCGTCGAATTCGGGCCCGCCCATGCCCCAGCCGCACCAGAGATTGCCCTCGGTGTCGACGCGGAAGCCGTCGGGCGTGTCGCCGGGCGCGCCCTGCACCACCACGCGCTGCTTCGACACCTTGCCGCCGGCGCCGACCTCGAAGCCGACGATACGGCGCGGCTCCGCCCGGCTTTCGACCACGTAGAGAATCGTCTCGTCGGGGCTGAAGGCCAGGCCGTTGGGGCCAGCCAGGCTGTCGGTCACCAGGGTCACCGCGCCGGTCTGGCCGTCGATGCGATAGACCGATTGCGGCAGTTCGGCCTCGGCCTTCTCGCCCTCGACATAGCCGGCGATGCCGAAGGGCGGGTCGGTGAACCAGATGCTGCCATCCGACTTCACCACCACGTCGTTGGGCGAGTTCAGCCGGCGGCCGTCATAGCGGTCGGCCAGCACGGTGATGCTGCCATCGTATTCGGTGCGGGTGACGCGGCGGGTCAGGTGCTCGCAGGTGACCAGGCGGCCCTGGCGGTCGCGGGTATTGCCATTGGCGAAGTTGGAGGATTGGCGGAAGGTGGCGACCTGGCCGGTGGCCTCGTCCCAGCGCAGGATGCGGTCGTTCGGGATGTCCGACCAGTAGAGCGCGCGCTGGTCGCCGAACCAGACCGGCCCTTCGGCCCAGCGGCAGCCCCCGGCCAGCTTCTCCACCGTGCCGTTCATCGCGCGGAAGCGCAGGAAGGACGGGTCGAAGGCACGGAAGCGCGGCTCGG
The DNA here is from genome assembly GCF_037145735.1 of Roseomonas sp. USHLN139. Lineage (NCBI taxonomy): Bacteria > Pseudomonadati > Pseudomonadota > Alphaproteobacteria > Acetobacterales > Roseomonadaceae > Roseomonas > Roseomonas sp. USHLN139. Next base: position 141,610 of record NZ_JBBCWY010000004.1, read on the forward strand.
GGTAGCGCTGGCTGGGTTCCCAGGGGGTCTCGTTGTCGAAGGCCTGCACCATGACGGCTCCCTCTTGCTTGTCTGATGACCAGACTGGCATGGGGCCGCAGCAGGGGGAAGCCGCTGGGGGGGAAGCCGGCCTTCCCCCCGCCGTCTCAGGCGAGCGCGGCGATGACCCCGGGCAGCAGCGACTTGTCGCCCAGCGCGATCACCTCGCCCGGGCCGTCGAGGCGCAGCGGCCGGCCCTGCCAGTCGGTCAGGCTGCCGCCGGCGGCTTCCAGCACCGGCTGCAGCGCCACCCAGTCCCAGGGCTTCAGGTCGCCCTCGGCGATGACATCGACCAGGCCGAGCGCGATCAGCCCATAGGCGTAGCAGTCGCCGCCCCAGGTGACGCGGCGGACGGCCTTGCGGAGCCTGGCGTGGCGCGGCGCCTGGTCGGCCGTGAACATGTCCGGGCTGGTGCAGGAGAGTTCCGCGTCCGACAGCGCGGCGCAGGCGCGGATGCGCGGCGTGCCGCCCATCGGGCTGCGGAACCGCAGCTTCTGTCCCTCGACTCCCAGCCAGCGCTCGTTGGTCGCCGGCTGGTCGATCATGCCGAGGATCGGGCGGCCCTTGTGCATCAGCCCGATCAGGCTGCCGAACAGCGGCCGGCCGGTGACGAAGGCGCGGGTGCCGTCGATCGGGTCGATCACCCAGACATAATCGGCGTCCGACCGCTCGGCGCCGTATTCCTCGCCGATCACGCCGTGATCGGGGAAGCGCTCGGCCAGCAGGGCGCGGATCGTGCGCTCGGCGGCCTTGTCGGCTTCCGTCACCGGGCTGGCATCGCCCTTGGCCTCGACCAGCAGGGCGGAACGGAAAAGGGGGCGGATGACCGCCCCCGCCGCCTCGGCGGCCGCTTCGGCCGCCGCGATGAACGCCTCCATTACGGAAGCGGCTTCGGATTCGCGTCGAGCGAGCGCAGATAGGCGATGACGTCGGCGCGCTGCTTCACGTCGCGGATGCCGGCGAAGGCCATGCGGGTGCCCTTGATGGCGCGCGCCGGGCCGGCCAGGAACTCGTTCAGCGCGGCATAGTCCCACGGCTTGTCGGACAGTGCCTTCATCGCCGGCGAGTAGTTGAAATTGTCCAGATGGGCATGGTGGTTGCCCAGCACGCCATACAGGTTCGGACCCACCTTGTTGGCGCCGCCCTGCTCGAAGCTGTGGCAGGAGGCGCAGAGCCGGCCGGCGACCTGCTTGCCGGTGTCGGCGCTGGCGGCGGCCAGCAGCGGCTCGACCGGCTCGAGCGCCGGGGCGCTGTCTGCGGGGGCCGCGGCCTGCTGGCCGACGCCCTCGATGGTGATGGCCGGCTTATCCAGGCGGTGCGGATGCACCACCGTCTCGCCCACCAGCCCCGCCACCATAAAGGCGATACCAGCGGTCAGAACGGCTGCGAACGCCTTGTTGACCTCCAAGCTCATGCTGCCGATCCATCCCATCCCAAAAGCCATGCGACTCGACTAGCGAGGGAGCGCGTTTGCGCGCGGCAGGGGCCTCGACTAGAAGCGGTCGGACCATAGTGGCAGAGGCCGGGCGCTTCAACCCGTTGCCCCACCGGGACGCTCCGGCGCCGGGACGAAAGCGCCCGCGCCCTTCCCGGACGGCAGCGCGGGGGGTCGCGCCGCCGGCTGCGGCCGCCGTTCTTCCCGGCCTTTCCGCCTCGCGGAAGGGGCGGATCCTGCCAGATGGAAACGAGACCAGAATGAGCGGAGTGATCGCCTTCCAGGGCATGCCGGGCGCCTATTCGGACCTGGCCTGCCGCAGTGCCTATCCCGGCTGGACCACCCTGCCCTGCCCGAGCTTCGAGGCCGCCATGGAAGCGGTGCGCGACGGCCGCGCCGGGCTCGCCATGCTGCCCTGCGAGAACTCGCTGGCCGGCCGGGTGCCGGACATCCACCGCCTGCTGCCCGATTCCGGCCTGTTCGCGGTCGGCGAGCACTACCAGCGCGTCGAGCACTGCCTGCTGGCCAACAAGGGCGCGACGCTCGACGGGCTGAAGCGCGCGCACAGCCATCCGGTGGCGCTCGGCCAGGTGCTGAACCTGCTGAAGGACATGCGGCTGCAGCCGGTGATCGAGGCCGACACCGCCGGCGCCGCCAAGCTGCTCGCCGAGCATCCGAATCCTGAGGACTGCGCCATCGCCTCCTCGCTGGCGGCCGAGATCTACGGCCTCGAGATCCTGCGCCACAATGTCGAGGACGCGGCGCACAACACCACGCGCTTCTACGTCATGTCGCGCCAGGCGACGCGCCCGCCGGTCGACGCGGTGAACACGGTCACCACCTTCGTCTTCCGCGTCCGCAACATCCCGGCCGCGCTCTACAAGGCGCTCGGCGGCTTCGCCACCAACGGGGTGAACATGACCAAGCTGGAGAGCTACATGCTCGACGGCCATTTCACCGCGACGCAGTTCCTCTGCGACGTCGACGGCCATCCCGACCATCCGGGGCTGAAGCGGGCGCTGGAGGAGCTGGACTTCTTCTCGCGCGAGCTGAAGGTGCTCGGCACCTATCCCGCGCATCCCTACCGCCTCGGCCAGATCGCCGAAGCCGACTGAACCCAGGAAGGAGAGACGAGAATGGCTGACATCGCGATCGACATCGGCGGCGAGATCTTCCTGGCCGATTTCGAGGAGAAGGCGGCGCCGCGCACCGTCGAGCGCTTCCGCACCCTGCTGCCCTACAAGGACCGCATCATCCATGTCCGCTGGTCGGGCGAGGCCTGCTGGATCCCGATGGGCGAGCGCGACCTCGGCATCGGCTACGAGAACGCCACCTCCTACCCGGCGCCGGGCCAGGTCATCGTCCATCCGGGCGGCATGAGCGAGACCGAGATCCTGGTCGCCTACGGGCCCTGCTGCTTCGCCAGCAAGGCCGGCCAGCTGGCGGGGAACCACTTCCTGACCATCAAGGGCGACCTCGACAAGCTGGCTGAGGTCTGCCGGTCGGTGCTGTGGGATGGGAACAAGCCGATTACGTTCCAGAAGGCTTAAAGAAAGCCAGCAAGGCTGGGGGAAGGTATTCCCCCAGGCCCCCTTCTATTTTTGTCAGACAGACTTCCGCATGAAGACATGCGGGATGCCGACGTCCAGAAATTCGTCGCCCTCGGCCACATAGCCCAGCCGCTCGTAGAACGGCACGGCATGCACCTGCGCCTCCAGCACGAAGTCGCGCACCCCGGCCACCGCCGGATCGCCCTCGATCCAGCGCATCACGGCAGCCCCCGCGCCGGTGCCGCGCGCCAGGCGCCGCACCGCGACCCGGCCGATCTTGGCGACCCGGCCCTCCTCCTTCAGCACCACCCGCGCGGTGGCCACCGGCTCGCCGCCGCGCCGCGCCAGCACATGCAGCGCCGTGCCATCCAGCGCGTCGTATTCCTCGGCTTCCGGCACCTTCTGCTCGTCGATGAACACCTCGCGGCGGATGGCAAAACAAGCCTCGCGCGCCGCGTCGCTCTCCGCCCGCGCAATCTCCAAGCCACGCATCAGCCACCGCTCCAGACAGGTCAGAAAGAACGAACCTCCCGTCATTTGGCCTGCCTGGCAATCACCGCCAGCGCCGCGGCACTGATGGAGATCTGGCCCAGCGTCTGCGTCAGGTCGCGGATGAAGCCCCAGGTCTCGTAAGGGCTGGGGTCCTGCGGCACCACCACCAGCGAGCCCGGCGGCACCGGCGGCCCGCCCGCCTGCCAGGCGCCGAGGCCGGCCGCCGCCGACTGCCCGTTCGGCAGCACCACGAAGGCCCGCCCGCCATCGGCGAAGCGCTGCGTGCCGCCCGAGGCGCGCACGTAATCCGCGGCGCGCCAGCCGCTGCTGAACTGCAGGCTGCCCGGATTCAGCACGGCGCCGACCACGGTGACCTCGTTCGGCCGCTTCGGGATGGCGATCAGGTCGCCCGGCTCCAGCAGCACGTCGAGCTCCGGCCGCGCCGCCAGGATCACCGGATTGGCCTCCACCACCATCCGCCCGGCGGCGCGCGCCTCGCGCAGCGAGGCCGCCAGCTCCCGCCCCGCGGTGATGGCGCCGCCCAGGTCGCCGCCCTGGTTGCGCCCGCCCGCCATCGCCTGCCCGGCGGCGACCTGGATCAGGCTCTGCTCCAATTCGCGGGCGCTGCGGGAAAAGCCCTCCTGCTGGCGCTGGCGGACGCTCTCGCGGGTGAAGACGGCGCCGTAAGGGTAGGCCTGGGGTGACAACCCGCCGGCGCGCGCCACCAGCTCCGACAGCCGCTCGCCGCGGCGGATGTCATAGATGCCGGGGCGCAGGAACTCGCCGACCAGCGTCACCGGCCCGCTGTCGCGGTCGCCGAAACCGCGCGGCAGCCGCACCGCGTCGCGCGGCGACAGGCGGATGGCGGCGAAATTGCCGCTGCGCAGATCCAGCAGGGTGCGCGACAGCGGGATGGCGCCCGCCTGTTCCAGCGGCTCGCGCGACAGCTCGACGGCGGAGAGGTCGACCGTGTCGGTCAGCCCGCCGGCGGCGGCCAGCACCTGGTCCAGCCCGGTATCGTCGAGGATCGGATAGAGGCCGGGCAGCCGCGCCTCGCCCGAGAGCAGCACCGCCTGGTCGAGCAGGTAGGGCAGCAGCGCCGGATAGTCGACGAACAGCGCCGGGCAGGGCGGCGCGCCCAGATCGGGGAAGCCGGCGCCGCGCACATGGGCGAAGCGCACCGGCGAGGAACGCGCGGCCACCGCCAGCGCCTGCAGCGCCGGGCAGTCGGTGGCGGCCTCGCCGCGCAGGGCCCGCTGCACCGAGGGGCTGGCCAGCCAGAGGATATCCGCCTGCGCGATCAGCAGGATCTCGTCGCCGGGGCGCAGCGGCAGGTCGGCCTGGCGCTGCAGCACGCGGCCGAGATCGAAGCCGATGAAGCGTCGCACCCGGGTCTGCGGATCGACCCGCCAGATGATCGCCAGCCGCAGATAGGGGTCGGGCTTCACCAGCAGCGGATCGGCCAGCAGCCCGCGCAGGCCCCCGGCCCCCGCCGCCCGCAGCACTGGCGCCGCCACATGCCCGGCGAGCCGCACCTGGCCGGCCAGCACGTCGCTGCCCGGCTGCACCAGCAGCGCGTCGCCGCGCCGCAGCCGGCCCTGCGGCCCGATCTCCGACAGGCTGCGCCGGCCTTGCGCATCCGTCCCCTGCAGCAGGAAGCGCTGGCCGGCCGGGCGCAGCGGCTGCCCGGCCAGCCGCAGCAGGGTCGCCAGCGGCATCTGCTCCACGCCCGGCGGCATCTCGAAGATGCCGGGCCGCGTCACCTCGCCGGCGATGGCGAAGGCGGCGCCGAGCGGCGGCACGACGATCCGCTCGCCCTCGCGCAGCGCCAGGTCCGGCGTGCCGGCCTCGCTGCCGATGACGCTGTAGAGGTCGACGAGGCGGGGCCCGCGCGGCCCCTCGACGCGGATCGCGCGCAGGCTGCCGGTCTTCTTCACGCCGCCGGCCAGCGCCAGCGCGTCCAGCACCGAGGCCAGCGCCGGCAGCGGGTAGAGGCCGGGCCGCAGCACCTCGCCGGCGATGAAGACGCCGATCTGCCGCAGCTGGCCCAGGCTGACAAAGGCCTCCGAGCCGCCCAGCTCGCGCGCCACCCGCGACTCGATCTCCGCCCGGACATCGCCCAGCGGCCGGCCGGCGGCGGAGATCGGCGGCAGCTCGGGCAGCAGCAGCTGGCCGTCGCGGCGGATGCGCAGCGCGTGGTTCTGCTGGCTGCGGCCACGGATGCTGACCAGCACCTCGTCGTCGCGGCCGAGGATGTAGTCGTCCGGCACCTGCGCCATCGGCGGCTGGCCGGGCGGCGCGGCGCCGAGCTCCTTGAAGGTGTCGTAGCCGAACTGGCGCAGCACCGCGCCCTCGAGGCGGGCGGCGAAATGCGCCTCCGCCTGGGACAGCGGCTCGCCGGGCGGGGCCGGCGCGGCGGGCATCGGATAATGCGGCAGGCCGTGCCCCCCCGGCAGCCCCCCTGGCAATCCCCCGGGCAGCCCCGCCGTCGAGGCCGGCGGGATGGCGGGCGCGGCGGGCTGCAGCGGCGCCGGGGCGCGGCCATTGCCGCTGGCCTCCAGGATCCGCTGCAGGATGTCCTGCTGCACCGCGGGCGGCAGGCTGGGCAGCGGCAGCCCGCCTGGCAGGGTCAGCGGCAGCGGCGGCGTGCCCAGCATCGCCCCGCCCGGCGGGGAGGCCACGGGCGGCAGGGCCAGCGGCGGCATCGTGGCCGCCGGCGGCGGCGCCGGCTGGGCGAAGCCGGGAGCGACCTGGCCCAGCGCCAGCACCGCGGCCATCAGCAGCCGCGCCGGGCGTACGGCGGCAGGCAGGACAGGGCGGCGCGGCAGCGGCTTCGACACGGCGATCACCCGGGAAAAGGGGGACGGTTCAGAATGCTCGCGTAATCGTGATTATTGCTTTATCAAAACCTCAATGGCGATCCAAGCACGCAATCTTCAACCAGGGCGGGCCTGGCTCTGGCTGCGGACCGGAGCCCGACTCGGCCCCCTGCCGCTGGCCCGCTATGGCTGGCACCGGCTGCGCCTCGCCGCCGGCCTGCCGCAGCGCGCGCTGTCCTCGCCCGCCGCGCTGCCGGACACGCCCCTGTTTCCGGACGGCTTTTCCGGCGCCCCGCCGGCGCTTGACGCGGCTGCCAAGGCGCGGCTGCGCGCGGCGCTGGCGGCCCTGCCTGGCCCGGTCCGCCATGGCGGTTTCGACGCGGCGGCACCGGCCCTCGGCCTCGACCTCTTCGGCCCGGGCGACATCCGCCCGGTCTGGGAGGCGAATCGCCTGGCCTGGCTGCCGCTGCGGGTGCAGGCCGCCCGCCTCTGGCCGGCGGAAGGCCACCAGGCCGCCCTGGAGAGCAGCTGGCAGGCCTGGTGGGCGGCGAACCCGCCCTATTTCGGCCCGAACTGGGCCTGCGGGCAGGAGGCGGCGCTCCGCATCCTGCATCTCGGCCTGGCCCTGGTGCTGGCCGGGCGGCCGCCCTCGCCCGCCGCCCGCGCCTTCCTGCGGATCCATGCCGCGCGCATCGCCGCGACCGCGAGCTATGCCCGCGCCCAGGACAACAACCACGCCATCAGCGAGCCGGCCGGCCTGCTCGCCGCCGCCTGGTTGCTGCAGGACGCGGCCGGGGCGGCGCGGGCTGAACAGGCGCTGTCCGCGGCGATGGCGCGGCTGGTCGCCGCGGATGGCGGCTTCGCGCCGGTCTCCACCGGCTATCACCGGCTGCTGCTCGACACGCTGGGCGCGCTGGAGGCGATCCGCCGCCATCTCGGGCGCCCGGCGCTGGCCGCGCCGATCCCGGCGCGGGCGGCGGCGGCGGCGGTCTGGCTGGCGCGCGTCATGGCCCCCGGCGGCGCCCTGCCCCGCCTCGGCCACCAGGATTCCTCCGCCCTCGCCGATCTCGGCGCCCATGGCGCCGGCGATGCGCGCGGCAGCGTCGAGCGGGCGCTTCGCCTCTTCGCCGGGTTCTCGCTCACCGAGGCCGAACCGGGCTGCGCCTGGCTGGGCCTCGGCCCGGCGCCGCCGCTGCCGCGCGCGGCCAGCTGGACCGCCACCGGCAGCCGCGGTTGGGCGGTCGCCGGCGCCCGCGCCCTGCTGCGCACTGGCCCGCTGCGCTTCCGCCCCGGCCAGGCCGACCTGCTGCATTGCGAGTTCTGGGACGGCGACACGCCGCTGCTGACCGATGCCGGCACCGGCGCCTACAACCCGCCGCCCGGCGCGCGCTGGTGGCTGGACTATTTCCCGGCCCAGGCGGCGCACAACACCATCCAGTTCGACGGGCAGGAGCCGATGCCGCGGCTCGGCCGCTTCCTGTTCGGTGCTTGGCCGCGGGTCTCGGCGCTGCCGCAGGGCGCCATGGTCACCGACCGCTTCGGCCGCCGCCACCGCCGCCAGATCTGCGCCGAGGGCCGCCACTGGCTGGTCACCGACCTGGTCGAGGGAGAGTTCGCGCGCGCGGTGCTGCGCTGGCGGCTCGGCCCCGGCGACTGGGCGCTACAGGCCGATGGCGTGGCCGGGCCGGCGCGGCTGCGGATCACCGCCGATGCGCCGCTGACGCTGCGGCTGGAACGCGGCTGGGAGAGCCCGGCCTATGGCCAGGTGCGGCCCTGCCGGGTGCTCGCCGCCGAGGCCGAGGCGCCCCTGCGCTGCCTGCTCACCCGCATCCTGCTGCCGCCCCTCGCCGCGGCTCCGGAGGCGCCATGCCGCTCGACCAGCTGCTGAGGGGCGTCTGGCGGCTGCGGCAGCTGGTGGCGCTGGCCGCCCTGCTGCTGATGGCCGCCGGCACCACGCTGATCCTGGCCTGGCCGCGCGCCTATGTCGCCCAGGCGGTGGTGGCACCGGCCGAGACCACCGGCATGGCCGCCTCCAGCCTGATCTCCGCCAGCAGCCTGGCGCCGGGCTCGCTGCTGGACACCCGGCCGGGCGGCAATTTCGCGGTCTATCTGGCGGCGCTGCGCAGCCCGGAGGCCACCGCCATGCTGCTGCGCGATACCTCGCTCCTGGACGCCCTGGCGGTGGCGCGGGCCGACAGCCCGCTGGCGCCGCTGCGCGCGCTGCTGGGGATGGAGCGGCCGCCGGATGGCGACGACGCGCAGCGCTGGCTGGAGCGCAACCTCTCGGTCACCCAGTCGCTGGCCTCGGTGACCTGGACGCTGGAGATCGCGCATCCCTCGCGCGACACCGCGCTGGAGATCCTCGAGCGGCTGCACCGCTTCGCCGAGGCGCGGGTGCGCGAGGATCTGGCGCTGCTGACCCGCCGCCGCATCATCGCCCTCGAGGGCCGGCTGGCGACCGAGCGCGACCTCTACCTGCGCACCCCGCTGTTCGAGCTGCTGGCGCAGCACCAGCGTGCCGCCCTGGTGGTGGCGGCCGAATCGACCCTGGCCTCGCGCCTGGTCTCCGGCCCCAGCGTCGAGCTGCGGCCCTCGGTGCCGAACCGGCCGCTGCTGCTGCTGCTGCTCGGCCTCGCCGCGCCGATGGCCTGCCTGTTCATGGCCGCCTGCTGGGTGCTGCTGCGCGGGCCCGGGCCATGATGGGGGCCGTGACGATCCTGGCGATCCGGCCCGGCCTGGCCCGCTGGCGGCTGGACACCGCCAGCCTGGCCTCGCTGGCCGGCGCCAGCGCCGCGGCGCTGCATTTCGCCGGCGCGCTGAAATCGACGCCGGCCGGCGCCCGGCTGCCGCTCGACCTGACGCTGCTGGCCGGGATGGCCACCCTGCCGCTGCTGGCGCTGCTGCTGCTGACCCGGCGCTGGCGGCTGCACCCGCTGGTCGGCCCGCCGCTCGCCGCCAGTTCCCTGCTCTGGCTCTGGCTGGTGCTGGCCGGGGCGTGGAGCGCCAGCCATACGGTGCTGCCGCAGAAGCTGGCCGATGTGCTGCTGCTGGGGCCGCCGATGCTGCTGGCCGGCCTCGCCATCGGCGCCGATGCCGCCGCCCGCCGCGCCTTCGCCGCCGCCACCCTGGCGATCGGCCCGCTGGTCGCCGCCAGCATCGCCTGGGGCCTGGCGCAGGGCCAGGTGGTGCTGGGCGGCCCGTCGGAGGGCATGGCGCAGCCCGACCTGCTGCGCGTGCAGTACCAGCTGGCCGGCCAGGCGATCGCCTGCGCCGCCGGGCTGGGCGCGGTGCGGCTGATCGAGTCGCGGCCGCTGCGGGCGCGGCTGTTCTGGGCCGGCTATGTCCTCGCCCTGGCGGTCGCCGCCCTGCTGCCGGGCGGGCGGCTCGGGCTGATCGCGCTGGTCGCCGCGGTGCTGCTGGTCCCCGCGCTGCGCTGCTGGTCGGCCGGGCGGCCGCGTGCGGCGCTGGGCTGGCTGGCGCTCTCGGCGCTGGCCGCCCTGGCGGCGCTGCTGCTGCTGCTGCTGCGGCTGGCCGAGACCGAGGGGCTGCGCACCCTGGAACGCTTCACCGCATCCGGCCTCGAGGCCTCGGCGCGGCCGGCGCTGTGGCGCGCGGCGCTGGACTGGGCCGGGGAGACGCTGCCCTGGGGCCTCGGCACCGGCGGCTTCACCATCGCCGCCGGGCATGGCGAGCGGCGCGGCCTCTACCCGCACAACCACGCGCTGGAGGCGCTGGCCGAGGCCGGGCTGCCGGGGCTGCTGCTCTGGCTGGCCAGCTTCGGCGGCGGCGCGCTGCTGCTGCTGCTGCGCGCCCGCCACGCCGCCCCGGCGCGGGTGGCGCGGATCGCTGCCCTGGTGCTGCCGGTGGCGCTGGCGGCGCTGGTCTCGACCGATCTGGGCAACCGGATGGTCTGGTTCGCCCTCGGCCTGGCGCTGTCGCTCGGCATCGTCGCGCGGCGTGACCGCGGCCGGCGGCGGCCCGGAGCGCCGGATGGCTGAGACCCGCTATGCGCGCTGGCTGAAGCGCCCGCTGGATCTCCTCGTGGCGGCCGCCCTGCTGCTGCTGCTGTCGCCCCTGCTGCTGGCGGTGGCGCTGGCGGTCCGGCTCGCCCTGGGCCGGCCGGTGCTGTTCCGCCAGGTCCGGGCGGGGCGCTACGGGGCGCCGTTCCTGCTGCTGAAATTCCGCTCGATGGCCGAGGGGGGCGGCGATGACGCGGCGCGGCTCGGCCGCTTCGGCCGGGTGCTGCGGGCGACGGCGCTGGACGAGCTGCCGCAGCTGGCGCAGGTGCTGCGCGGCGAGATGAGCCTGATCGGACCGCGGCCGCTGCCGCTGGCCTATCTGCCGCATTTCGACCGCCGGCAGCGCTCCCGCCTGGCGGTGCGGCCGGGCCTGGCCGGCGCCGCGCAGGCCGCCGGGCGCAATGCCCTGCCCTGGCGCGAGCGGCTTGAATGCGATGCAACCTATGCCGAGCACGTCTGCCTCGCCGGCGATTTTCATGCCGCTTTAGGAACAATTCATATCCTGTTGATCGGCCAGGGAGTGCGCGCGCCGGGCCACGCCACCATGCCGCGCTTCGACGCCGCTCCCGCACAAGTGGCTGAACGGATTGAGGAAGATTTAAACACTTCCGGTTGATTTGCTGCTTGCAAACTCATCCCGAGGCTGCTTGCCTGCGGGTGCGCTCACAAAAACGTGAGTGGTCTGCGAGCAAGAGCGAGCATCGACCATGGCAGCGATCCAGAACGGGGCGGGCAGCATGGCAGGGGTGGCGGCAGGCGGGATCCTGCGCTTCCCGGAGCGGGCACGGGCCGCGCCTTCGCTCCACCCCCGGCTGCATCTCTCGCCGCCGAGCCTGGTGGGCGGCGAGCTGGCGGCGCTGAGCCGCACGCTGACCGCTGGCTGGATCGCCCCGGCCGGCCCGGTGCCCGCGGCCTTCGAGGCCGCCCTCGGCGCCGCCACCGGCTTCGCCCATGCCGCCGCCGTCGCCTCCGGCACCGCGGCGCTGCACCTGGCCTACCGGGTGCTCGGCGTCGAGCGCGGCGACGAGGTCTGGACCCAGAGCCTGACCTTCGTCGCCACCATCGCCCCCGCGGTGCAGATGGGGGCGAAGCCGCGCTTCCTCGACGTCGCGCCGGAAAGCTGGACGCTGGACCCCGAGGTCCTCGAAACCCAACTCCGGCTGGCCGCGCGGCGCGGAAAACTGCCGCGGGCGGTGGTGCCGGTGGATCTCTACGGCCAGCCGGCCGATCTCGACGCCATCCTGGCGATCTGCGGCCGCTGGGGCGTGCCGGTGCTCTGCGACAGCGCCGAGGCGCTGGGCGCGCATTACCGCGGCCGGCCGGTCGGCAAGGGCGCCGCCCTGGCCGCCTTCTCCTTCAACGGCAACAAGATCATCACCGCCGGCGGCGGCGGCGCGCTGTGCTCGGACGACCCGGCGCTGATCGCCCGCGCCCGGCACCTGGCGACCCAGGCCAAGGAGGCGGCGCCGCACTACCAGCACGAGACCACCGGCTATTCCTATGGCCTGTCCTCGGTGCTGGCCTCGGTCGGGCTGGCGCAGATCGGCGCGCTGCGCGCCCGCGTCGCCGCCCGCCGCCTGGTCTTCGCCCGCTATGCCGAGGCGCTGTCCGACCTGCCCGGGCTGACGCTGATGCCCGAGCCCGGCTGGGCCCAGGCGACGCGCTGGCTGAGCGTGCTGCAGCTCGACCCCGCCCGCTTCGGCGCGACGCCCGAGGAACTGCGGCGCGCGCTGGAGGCGGCGAATATCGAGAGCCGCCCGGTCTGGAAGCCGCTGCACATGCAGCCGGCCTTCCGCGGCGCCCGCTGCCACGGCCCCGGCCAGGCGGCGCGCCTGTTCGAGCGCGGCCTCTGCCTGCCGAGCGGCGCCATGAGCGGCGCCGACCAGGACCGCGTCATCGAGATCATCCGCGCCGCCGCCAGGGGGTAAGGTCCATGCGCATCCTCTACCTGCACCAGCATTATTCCGGCCCCCAGGGCGCGACGGCCACCCGCAGCCACGCCATGGCCAGCGCGCTGCAGCGCCAGGGGCATCACGTCACCATGCTTTGCGGCCGCTATGCCGGCGCGGTGACCGGGCTGATCGGCGGCTACAGCCGCGGCCGGCGCGAGGGCCTGCTGCGCGGCATCCGGCTGGTCGAGCTCGACATCCCCTATGACAACGCCATGGGCCTGGCGGCGCGGACGGCGGCCTTCGCCCGCTATGCCGCGCAGGCCTCCCGGCTGGTGCTGGCGCAGCACTGGGACCTGGTGATCGCCAGCTCCACCCCGCTGACGGTCGCCATCCCGGCGCTGCTGGCGCAGCGGCTGCGCGGCACGCCCTTCCTCTTCGAGATCCGCGACCCCTGGCCGGAGTTGCCGGCGGCACTCGGCGGGCTGCCGCGCCCGGTGCTGGCGGCGATGGGCCGGCTGGCCGATGCCGCCTGCCGCCAGGCCAGCGCCGTCGTCGCGCTGTCCGAGGGGATGGCGCAGACCGCGCTGGCCCGTGGCGCCGAGCCGGGCCGCGTGCATGTCGTCCCCAATGGCTGCGACCTCGAGCTGTTCGGCCCGCATGTCACGCCCTGGCGCCCGGCCGGGGCGGCGCCCTGGGAGGCGCTGGCGGTCTATGCCGGGGCGCATGGCCGGGCCAATGGCCTCGACCAGCTGCTCGACGCGGCCGCCCTGCTGCAGGCCCGCGGCGAGCACCGGCTGCGCCTGCTGCTGGTCGGCGACGGCGCCGAGAAGCCGCGCCTGGTGGCGCGCGCCGGCGAGAGGGGGCTGGCCAATGTCAGCTTCCTCGACCCGATGCCGAAGCGGCAGCTCGCCGCCCTGCTGGCCGGCTGCCAGATCGGCGTGCAGTGCCTGGCCGCGGTGCCGGAATTCGCCGAATGGACCGCGCCGAACAAGCTGATGGACTACCTGGCAGCCGGGCTGCCGGTGGTCTCGACCCTCCACGGCCGGGCAGGACGACTGCTCGCCGAGGGCCCCTGCGGCATCGTCCCCCCCCGGGCGATGCCGCGGCGGTGGCCGGGGCTCTGGCCGACGCGCTGGCCTGGCTGGCCAGCCATCCGACGCAGCGCGCCGCCATGGGCCGCGCCGCCCGCGACCAGGCGGTGCGCTGCTGGGACCGCCGGCTGCAGGCGGCCCGCTTCACCGAGATCGTGCGGCTGGCCGCCGCGCGCCCCGCCCCCGCAACCGCCCTGGTGCCGGCATGACCCCGCCCGACGGCTACCGTTCCGAACGGCCGCTTCCCGGCCTGCCGCCGCTGGCGCCGCCGCCCGGCCTGCTGCGGCGGGAGGAGGAGCGCCCCGGCCGCGGCCCGCATCCGCTGCCCGAGCTGCACCTGGTCGCCGCCACCCGGCCCAACCTGCCAAAGCTGGCGGCCCTCTGGCACGCCCTGGCGGCGCACCAGGCCAGCGGCCGCCCGGCCTTCTGCCGCCCGGTGCTGCTGCACACCGGCCAGCATGCCGACCACGCCATGTTCGGCCGGCACCTGGCCGAGCTGAACCTGCCGGCGCCGCAGATCGCGCTGGGCGTCGCCGGCGGCGACGGCCATGCCGGCACCACCGCCCGCACCCTCCTGGCCTGCGCCGAGACCTGGACCCGGCGCCGCCCTGGCCTGGTGGTGGTGGCGGGCGACGTCGATGCGACGCTGGCCGCGGCGCTGGCCGCCCGCAAGCTGGGCATCCCCGTCGCGCATCTGGAGGCCGGGCTGCGCTGCGGCGACCGCGACATGCCGGAGGAGATCAACCGCCGCGCGGTGGACGCCATCAGCGACCTGCTCTGGGCGCCGGACCAGGCGACGGCCGACCGGCTGCTGCGCCAGGGCCACCCCGCCCGCGCGGTGCGCGCCGTCGGCAACGCCATGATCGACACGCTGCTCGACCGGCTGCCCGCCGCCCGCGCCCGGCCGCTGCCGGAGGGGCTGCTGCCGCGCGCCTATGGCATCGTCACCCTGCACCGCGCCGCCAATGTCGACGATCCGGCGGCCCTCGCCCCGATCCTGGCGGCGCTGCAGCGCGCCGCCGCGCGGATCCCGCTGGTCTGGCCGCTGCATCCGCGCACCGCGGCGCGGCTGCAGGCGGCCGGGCTGCGCGTGCCGCCCGGCATCCGGCTGCTGCCGCCGCTGGGCTATCTCGATTTCCTCGGGCTGATGAGCCGCGCCCGGCTGGTCGCCACCGACAGCGGCGGGGTGCAGGAGGAGGCCAGCCTGCTCGACCTGCCCTGCCTGACGCTGCGCCCCTCGACCGAGCGGCCGGTGACGCTGGACTGCGGCAGCAACCGGCTGATCCCGCCCGCCAGCCTGCCGGATTCGCTGACCGGGGCGGTGGAGGAAATCCTGGCCGGCGCCTGGCCGCCGTCGCGGCCGATCCCGCTCTGGGACGGCCGCGCCGGGCCGCGCATGGTCGCCCACCTGGCCGAGTTTTTGTCCGGGGCCGCGCTCGATGGCGCGGCCAGCCGCAAAGCCCGGCGCCAGCGGAGCGCGGCGTGATGCCCGCCCGGCCGCCCGCGGACCCGATCGCCTTCCCGCCGCGGCCGCGGCAGCCGGCGATGCTGGCGCCGCCGCCGCTGGTCTGCCTGCTCTCGGCCGCGCATCCGCCGACCGACCTGCGGGTGGTCGGCAAGGAGGGCGCAGCACTCGCCGCCGCCGGCTGGCGCGTCCTGCATCTCTGCCCCGGCAGCGCCGCGCCCGAGCAGCATGCCGGCGTCACCATCCGCCCCTATCGCCGCGCCGCCGGCTGGCGCGGCCGGCTGCTCGGCATCGGCGCCCTGGCGCGGCGGGCGCGGGAGACCGGCGCCGCCGTGCTGCACGCCAACGAGCCGGATGCCTGGCTGGCGGCGCTCTGGGCGGCGCGTGGCGGCCGGGCGCGGGTGGTGCTGGACGTGCACGAGCATTACCCGTCGCGGCTCGACGGCCGGCTGCCGGCGCCGCTGCGGCCGCTGGCCCGCCTCGCCCTGCGGCTGGCCTGCCGCGCCATGGCCCGGCGCGCCGATGCGGTGGTGCTGGCCAAGGACGGGCTGGCCGCCGACTATGCCGGCGCGCCGCGCTGCGTGCCCGTGCGCAACTATGCCGCCGGCCTCGCCGTGGCGCCGCGCCGGCACGCGGAAGGGCCGCTGACCCTGCTGCATCTGGGCGCGCTGGGGCGGGAGCGCGGCGCCTTCACCATGCTGCAGGCCCTCGCCCTCTGCCCGCCGGGGACGCGGCTGAAGCTGGTCGGCCGCTTCACCGACGGGTCGGAAGCCGCCTTCCGCGCCGAGGTGGAAAAGCTCGGCCTGGGCGATCGGATAGAAATCCGTGGCTGGCTGCCGCATGCGCTGGCGCTGGACGAGGCGGCGACCGCCGATATCGGGCTGGTGCTGTTCCAGCCGGGGATCGAGAACCACCGCCTGGCGCTGCCGCACAAGCTGTTCGACTGCATGCTGGCCGGGCTGCCGGTGATCGCCCCCGCCTTCGCCGCCGAGGTCGCCGGCATCGTCAACGGCGCCGGCAACGGGCTGCTGGTCGACAGCGCCGACCCGGCCGCCATCGCCGGCGCGGTGGCCGAGCTGGCCTCGCCGGCGCGGCGCAGCCTGATGGCGACTCGCGGGCGGGAGGCGGCGCAGGGCCGCTTCGGCTGGGCCGCCGAGGCGGCGCGGCTGGTCGATCTCTACCGCGAGCTGGCGCCGATCCGGTGAGCGGGCGCGCGCTGCATGGCAGGGGCTTGATGGCGCCGCATGGCGGCAAAGCTTCACCCTCGCCTGCTGCGCGCCTATACGCGGCCTTCATGGCCCTCACCCGCATCCTGTTGAACATCGGCCTGGACGCGCTGCTCGCCGCCCTGGCCCTGCCGCTCGCCGTCTGGCTGGCCGCCCCCGGCGCCTGGCCGCCGCCGCTCTGGTGGGCCGCCGCCCTGCCCGGGGCGGTCGCCGCCCTGCTGCTGGCCGGGCTGCCGGTGCGGCTGCCGCAGCAATACTGGCGCTTCGCCGCGCTGCGCGACCTGATGGGGGTGCTGGGCGCCGGCATCGGGGCCGCGCTGCTGTTCGGCCTCGGCCTGCTGGTCTTCGGCGCCTGGATGCCGCCCAATGCCGCCTTCCCGCTGATCCATGCCGGGACGCTGGCCGCCGCCCTGCTGGCGCCGCGCATCATCGGCCGGCTGAAACAGGCGCACCGGGTCGGCTCGGCCAGCGAGGCGCCGGCCCAGCCGGTGCTGCTGGTCGGCACCGGCGATGCCGCCGACCTGTTCATCCGCGCGCTGCTGCAGCAGCGGGCGCCGGGCTACCGCGTCACCGGCATCCTGGCCCGCCGGCCGCGCGCCGCCGGCCGCCGCATCCATGGCTATCCGATCCTGGGCGGCTTCGAGGAGGCCGGCGAGGTGCTCGACCGGCTGCGCGAGGAGCGCCGGCTGCCGGCCGCGCTCGTCCTCGCGGACCCGGACCTGCAGGGTCCGGAACTGGAAGAAATGCTCGACATCGCCGAGCGGCACGGGGTGCTGGTCAAGCGCGCGCCGCGGCTGACCGCGCTGGACCCGGCGCCGCGCAGCCAGGCGACGCGCCGCTTCGACCTGCGCCCGGTCGCCATCGAGGAGCTGCTGGACCGCCCGCAGGTGCCGCTGGACCGCGAGGGCATGGCCCGCCTGGTGCAGGGCCGCCGCGTGCTGGTGACCGGCGCCGGCGGCACCATCGGCGGCGAGCTGGCCCGCCAGGTGGCGGCGCTGGGCCCGTCCCATCTGACGCTGCTCGACCATGGCGAATTCGCGCTCTACGGCATCGACCTGGAGCTGGCGGAGACGCATCCCGGCGTGCCGCGCCGCGCCGTGCTGGCCGATGTGCGCGATGCCGCCCGCATCGCCCGGCTGATGCAGGAGGTCCGGCCCGAGCTGGTCTTCCACGCCGCCGCGCTGAAGCATGTGCCGATGGTCGAGAACGACCCGCTGGAAGGGCTGCAGACCAATGCGCTGGGCACCCGCATCATTGCGGACGCCGCCCGCGCCGTCGGCTGCCGCGCCATGGTCTTCATCAGCACCGACAAGGCGGTGAACCCGACCAGCGTGATGGGCGCGTCGAAGCGGCTGGCCGAGATGTACTGCCAGGCCTTGGACAAGCAGGCGCGGCATGGTGCTGACGGCGGCCAGGGGGGGGGCATGCGCTGCGTCACCGTGCGCTTCGGCAACGTCCTGGGCTCGACCGGCTCGGTGGTGCCGCTGTTCCGCCGCCAGCTGGAGCGCGGCGGGCCGCTGACCGTGACCCATCCCGACATGCGCCGCTACTTCATGACGGTGCGCGAGGCGGTGGGGCTCGTCCTGCAGGCCAGCGTGATCGGCGCCGAGGACCGGCAGGACCAGCCGCCGGAGCTGGCCGATGGCGGCATCTTCGTGCTCGACATGGGCAAGCCGGTGAAGATCGTCGACATGGCCCGCCGCATGATCCGCCTGGCGGGGCTGCGGCCGGACGAGGATATCGAGATCCGCTTCACCGGTCTGCGCCCCGGCGAGAAGCTGTTCGAGGAACTGTTCCACGGGCAGGAGCCGCCGCGGCCGACGCAGTTCGCGGGGCTGCTGGTGGCGACGCCGCGGACCACCGATGCCGACCAGGTCGGCCAGGCGATCGACGCCATCGCCGCCGAGGCCCGGGCCGGGGCCGCCGCCCCGGCGCTGGCGCAGCTCGCCCGGCTGGTGCCGGAATTCGACCACAACCCAGGGGGATAGCGCATGCCACAGGCCCTGACCGGCACCGGGGAAAGCCTTCCCTGGATCGCCGCCGCCGGCTTTCCCGAGGCGCTGGAGGCGCCGGGGATTGCCGTGGATGTCAGGGCCTGGATGCTGGCGCGGCTCGCCCGGCGCGAGGCGCGGATCGGGGTGATCGGCCTGGGCTATGCCGGCCTGCCGCTGGCGCTGCGCTTCGCCGAGGCCGGCTTTCCCGTCACCGGCTTCGACATCGACCCGCAGAAGATCGCCGCGGTCGAGGCCGGGCTGAGCCCGATCCACGGCATCGACCATGCCCGGGTGGCGGGCGCGAAGATCACCCCGCACCAGCACCTGTCCGCCGGCGCCGCCGCATGCGACGTGCTGGTGATCTGCGTCCCCACCCCGATCGGGCCGCACAAGGAGCCCGATCTGGGCCCGGTGCAGGAGACGGTGGCGGCGCTGGCCCCGCATCTGCGGCGCGGCCAGGTGGTGGCCCTGGAAAGCACCACCTATCCCGGCACCACCGAGGATTTTCTGCTGCCGGCCCTGCTGGCGGCCGGGCTGCAGCCGGGGCGCGACGCTTTCCTGCTCTACAGCCCGGAGCGCGAGGACCCCGGCAACCCGGAGGGCACCGTCGGCCGCATCCCCAAGCTGCTGGCGGGCGCGACGCCGGCATGCCTGGAAGTCGGCATGGCGCTGTATGGCCCGGTCGCGGGCGGGGTGGTGCCGCTGTCCTCGCTGCGCGCGGCGGAGCTGGCCAAGCTGTATGAAAACGTCTTCCGGGCGGTGAATATCGGCCTGGTCAACGAGCTGAAGCGGATCAGCCACGCCCTCGGCCTCGACGTGCAGGAGGTGATCGACGCCGCCGCCACCAAGCCCTTCGGCTTCATGCCCTTCCGCCCGGGCCCCGGCCTCGGCGGCCACTGCATCCCGGT
Organism: Roseomonas sp. USHLN139; assembly: GCF_037145735.1. NCBI lineage: Bacteria > Pseudomonadati > Pseudomonadota > Alphaproteobacteria > Acetobacterales > Roseomonadaceae > Roseomonas > Roseomonas sp. USHLN139. Next base: position 160,540 of record NZ_JBBCWY010000004.1, read on the forward strand.
CGATCCCTATTACCTGGCCTGGAAGGCGCGCGAGCTCGGCGTGCCCAGCGATTTCGTCGAGCTCGCGGGCCGGGTGAACGACGCCATGCCGGCCTATGTGGTCGGGCGGCTGCGCGACGCGCTGGATGCGCGGGGGAAGGCGCTGCGGGGCTCGCGCATCCTGCTGATCGGCCTGGCCTACAAGCCCGGCGTGCCGGACACCCGCGAAAGCCCCGCCCTGGAAATTTTCTCCCTGCTGGAGGAGCGGGGCGCGGAGATTTCCTACCATGACCCGCTGGTGGCGCAGTTCCCGGCGACGCGGCGGCTGGGGCGGGCGCCGGGGCTGGCCAGCGTCGCGCTGACGCCGGCGCTGCTGGCGGCGCAGGATGCCGTGCTCATCGTCACGCCGCAGCCGGGCATCGATTTCGCGGCCCTGCGCCGGCATGCGCGGCTGATCGTCGACACGCGGGGCGTGTACCGGGACGCGGCCGTCACCCCCACCTTGCCCCCCACGTTGCCCTTTGAAACGCGCGGTGATTTCCCTCTGCAGGGTGAACGGGCCTATCACGCCGTCATCCAGGCCTGAGCGCCGGTCCGCGGGCCGGCCGGGCCGGCCCGACGCACGGAGCTGATCCTGATGACCGCCGAGACCACCACGCGCCCGATTGGCCTGTTCGACATGAAGGCGCAGCAGGCCCTGATCCGTCCGGAGATCGACCGCCGCATCGCCGCCATCCTGGACAGCGGCGCCTTCATCAACGGCCCCGACGTGCGCGAGGTGGAGCAGAAGCTGGCCGAGTTCGCCGGCGTCGCGCATGCGGTCGGCGTCTCCTCCGGCACCGACGCGCTGCAGATCGCCATGATGGCCGAGGGCATCGGTGCCGGCGACGCGGTGTTCCTGCCGGCCTTCACCTATACCGCGACGGCCGAGGTGCCGCTGGTGCTCGGCGCCACCCCGGTCTTCGTCGATGTCGAGGAGGACGGCTTCAACATCGACCTGGCCGATCTCGAGAACCGCATCGCCCTGGTGAAGGCCGAGGGCCGGCTGCGCCCGCGCGCGGTGGTCGGCGTCGACCTGTTCGGCCGCCCGGCCGACTGGCCGAGGCTGCAGGAGATCTGCCGGCGCGAGGGCATGTTCGCCCTCGACGACGCGGCGCAGGCCTTCGGCGGCGCGCTGCATGGCAAGCGACTGGGCAACTGGGCCGATGCGACGGCGCTGAGCTTCTATCCGACCAAGACGCTGGGCTGCTACGGCGATGGCGGCGCCATCCTGACCAACGACCCGGCGCGGGCCGAGCTGTACCGGATGCTGCGCACGCATGGCGAGGGCAAGACCCGCTACGAGGTCGAGCGCACCGGCATGAACGGCCGGCTCGACAGCATCCAGGCCGCGATCCTGCTGTGCAAGCTGCCGCTGCTGGAGCAGGAGCTGAAGGACCGCGCCCGGGTCGCCGCGCATTACAACCGCCGCCTGGCCGGCCATGTCGTGGTGCCGACCGAGATGGAGGGCGCGCAGTCGGCCTGGGGCCTGTATTCGGTGCTGCTGCCGGATGCCGCGACCCGTTCGAAGGTGCAGGCGGCGATGCAGGCGCAGGGCGTGCCCAGCGCGATCTACTATCCGAAGCCGCTGCACCACCAGCCGGCCTATGCGGCCGCGCATCGGGACGGCCTGCGCCAGGGCCCGCCGCTGCCGGTCAGCGAGCAGGTCAGCCAGCGCATTCTTGCCTTGCCGATGCACCCCTATCTGGACGAGGCGCAGCTGGATCGCGTCTGCGACGCGCTGATCGCCGGCCTCTGACGGCGGGGTCCGGGGGGATCCTATCCCCCCGGCGGGGGTATGGGGGCGGCGCCCCCATGCTTGATTTCTATCGTCCAGGTGAAGTCGCGTCTGGCGTTGGGCGCGATGTGCAGCAGCCCCGGCTTGTCGGCGAACTCGCCGTCCCAGCCTCTGGGGCTGCTCATCCCTGACCAGGGCTCGATGCAGAGGAAGCCGGCGCCTTCCGGCTTCGACCAGAGGCCGAGGTCGGTATAGCCCTCCCATTCCATCAGCAGCGCGGTGCCGTCGGGCGCCGCGTAGCGGAGCGCGCGGCTGGCGATGCCGGGCAGGATCAGGGCGTCGCGCGCGAACAGGTCTTCTTTCAATGCGAGCTCGCGGCCGCTGACCGGGTTGGGCTCGGGGTCGCCGAGCAGGCCAGCCTCCAGCCGCAGCGAGGGCCCGGTTTCCGCCTGGGCGAAGGTCAGCCGGTGGGCGTCCTTGGGCGCGCCCTCGACCAGCGGCCAGCGGAAGGCGGGATGCGCGCCGAAGCTGCAGGGCAGCGGCGCCTTCCCGGTATTGGCGATCTGGCTGCGCACCGCGAGGCGGCCACCCTCGATGCGGTATTCGACCTCCAGCTGGAAGGCGAAGGGGTAGAGGGCGCGGCTCTCGGCATCGTCGACCAGGCGCAGGCGGCAGCGGTCGGCCGCGCGCGCGACCCAGGCGAAGCGGCGGTCGCGGGCGAAGCCGTGCTGGGTCATGCGGTAGCTCCTGCCGCCATGCCGCAGGGTGTCGTTGGCCAGGCGGCCAACGATCGGGAAGAGCAGCGGCGCATGGCGGCGCCAGGCGGGGCCGGCCTGCCAGAGATATTCGGCGCCGGCCCGGTCGCGCAGGCTGACGAGCTCGGCGCCGGCGGCCTGGATGGTGGCGGCCAGCGGGCCGGCCGTGATGCGGTGGCGATCAGCCTGGGGGGCGGTCATGCGGGGAGAGGCCATGGGGGCGACATTGGTTGCCAATTCTCCTTGCCGGGACCGGACTGTCACGCTCAAGAATGCCGGTAACGGGACGTTCATCAATAACTGAGACATGTGAGACGTGCCGGTCCGGGGAAAGCTGCCGATGCCAGACAGTGAATGCGCCCGGCCGCGCCCGCCGGAGCAGGTCCTCCCGGCGCTGGAGACGATCCACCCTCCCGCGCCGCCGCGCTACCGCGAGATCTTCCACGCCGCGATGGAGACGACGCGGATGCCGATGGTGGTGACCGATGCGCGGGCGTCGGACCAGCCGATCATCTATGCCAACAACGCCTTCCTGCGGATGACCGGCTATGCGGCGGAGGAGGTGCTGGGGCGGAACTGCCGCTTCCTGCAGGGCGCCGAGACCGACCGGGCGACCCTGGCCGCGCTGCGTCGCGCCATCGCCGAGGAGCGCGAGATCGCCCTGGAGGTGCTGAACTACCGCAAGAACGGCTCGAGCTTCTGGAACGCGCTGTTCGTCTCCCCGGTCTATGACGAGCAGGGGGAGCTGGCCTATTTCTTCGGCTCGCAGCTCGATGTCAGCCGCCGGCGGGATGCCGAGGAGGCGCTGCGGCAGAGCCAGAAGATGGAAGCGCTGGGCCAGCTCACCAGCGGCATCGCGCATGACTTCAACAACCTGCTGCAGGTGATGCAGGGCTATCTGGAGCTGATCGCGGTCGGGCTGGACAAGCCGGAACCGGACGCAGCGCGGCTGCGGCGCGCGCTGGAGCCTGTGCGCGGCGCCGCCCACCGCGCCGGGCAGCTGACGCAGCAATTGCTGGCCTTCACGCGCCGGCAGCCGCTGGAGGGCCGGCCGCTCAGCCTGAACAGCCTGGTCGAGGGGATGCGCGAGCTGGCCGGGCGGACGCTGGGGGAGGCGGTGGCGCTGCGGCTGCGGCCGGCGCCGGGGCTCTGGACCTGCCGGCTGGACCCGACCCAGGCGGAGATGGCGCTGCTGAACCTGCTGATCAATGCGCGCGACGCCATGGTGCCGGGCCGCGGCGCCGAGATCGGCATCGCCACCGCCAATCTGCAGCTCGATGCCGCCACGGCCGCCGGATTCGACGCCGAGCTGAAGCCCGGGCCCCATGTGCTGCTCGAGGTCTCCGACAATGGCTGCGGCATGGCGCCGGCGGTGCTGGCGCGCGTGCTCGACCCCTTCTTCACCACCAAGGAGGTGGGCAGGGGCACCGGGCTCGGCCTCTCCATGGTGCATGGCTTCGTCCGGCAGTCGGGTGGCGGCCTGCGGCTGCGCTCGGTCGAGGGGGAGGGCACGGTGCTGCAGCTGGTCTTCCCGGCCCTGGCGGAGGCGGCGCGGCCGGTCGCCCCGCGCAGCCTGCCGGCTGCCGGGATGCCGGGCCAAGAGACCATCCTGCTGGTCGAGGACCGCGCCGACGTGGCGGAGCTGGCGCAGGAGATCCTGGAGGATCTGGGCTATCGCGTGCTGCGGGCCGCCGAGGCGGAGGCGGCGCTGGCGGTGCTGGACGGGGCGCAGGGCATCGACCTGCTGTTCTCCGACCTGGTCATGCCGGGGCCGATGAACGGGGTGATGCTGGCGCGGGAGGCACGGCGGCGGCGGCCGCGGCTGAAGGTGCTGCTGACCACCGGCTATGCCGGGGCCGCCACCGCCGGGGGCCAGGATGGCCGCCCGCTGGAATTCGCGATGATCGGCAAGCCCTATGGCCGCCTCGAGCTCAGCCGCCAGCTGCGGCTGGTCCTGGACGGCCCCGTCGGCCTTCCCTGACGGCCGGGGGGCCCGGAAGCCCCCCGGAGGTTCCGCGTCAGCCGACCTTGTTGCCGATCAGCTCCTGCACGACGGTCGGATCGGCGAGGGTCGAGATATCGCCGAGGCTGTCGGTCTCGTTGGCGGCGATCTTGCGCAGGATGCGGCGCATGATCTTGCCCGAGCGGGTCTTCGGCAGGCCCGGCGCCCACTGGATGGCATCCGGCGAGGCGATCGGCCCGATCTCCTTGCGCACCCAGGTGACCAACTCCTTCTTCAGCGCGTCGGACGGCTCCTCGCCGCTCTTCAGCGTGACATAGGCATAGATGCCCTGGCCCTTGATCTCGTGCGGCATGCCGACGACGGCGGCCTCGGCGACCTTCGGGTGGGCGACCAGCGCGCTCTCGATCTCGGCGGTGCCCATGCGGTGGCCGGAGACGTTCAGCACGTCGTCGACCCGCCCGGTGATCCAGTAGTAGCCATCCGCATCCCGCCGCGCCCCGTCGCCGGAGAAGTACTTGCCCGGGAACGTCGAGAAATAGGTCTGGATGAAGCGGTCGTGGTCGCGGAAGACGGTGCGCATCTGGCCGGGCCAGCTGTCGAGGATGACCAGGTTGCCCTCGGCCGCGCCTTCCAGGATCTGGCCGTCATTGTCGACCAGGCCGGGCTGCACGCCGGGCAGCGGCAGGGTCGCCGAGCCGGGCTTCTGGTCCACCGCGCCGGGCAGCGGCGAGATCAGGATGCCGCCGGTCTCGGTCTGCCACCAGGTGTCGACCACCGGGCAGCGCTCGTCGCCGACGACGCGGTAGTACCACATCCAGGCTTCCGGATTGATCGGCTCGCCGACGCTGCCGAGCACGCGCAGTGACTGGCGCGACCACTTCTTCACCGGCGCCTCGCCCTCCCGCATCAGCGAGCGGATCGCGGTGGGGGCGGTGTAGAAGATGTTGACCTTGTGCTTGTCGACCACCTGCCAGCAGCGGTCGATGCCGGGCCAGTTCGGCACGCCCTCGAACATCAGCGTGGTCGCGCCGTTCGCCAGCGGCCCATAGACGATATAGGTGTGGCCGGTGACCCAGCCGACATCGGCGGTGCACCAGTAGATCTCGCCCTCGCGGTAGTCGAAGACATGCTCATGGGTGAAGCCGGCCCAGACCATGTAGCCGCCGGTGGTGTGCAGCACGCCCTTCGGCTTGCCGGTCGAGCCGCTGGTGTAGAGGATGAACAGCGGGTCCTCGGCGCTCATCGGCTCGGGCGGGCAGTCGGCCTCGGCGGCGGCGCAGAGCTCATGGTACCAGAGGTCGCGGCCCTCCTGCATGGCCACGGGATTGCCGGTGTTCCTGACGACGATGACGTTCTTCACCGTCGGGCAGGATTTCATCGCCTCGTCGGCATTGGATTTCAGCGGCACGGTGCGGCCGCCGCGGCGGCCCTCATCGGCGGTGATGACCAGGACGCTGTCGCAATCCTGCACGCGGCTGGCCAGGCTGTCGGGGCTGAAGCCGCCGAAGACCACCGAATGCACGGCGCCGATGCGGGCGCAGGCCAGCATGGCCACCGCCGCCTCGACGATCATCGGCAGATAGAGGCTGACCCGGTCGCCCTTCTGCACGCCGAGCCGGCGCATCGCATTGGCCAGGCGGCAGACGCGCTCATGCAGGTCGCGATAGGTGACCTTGGCGTCGACGCTGGGATCGTCGCCTTCCCAGATGATGGCGGTCTGCTCGCCGCGCGTCGCCAGGTGGCGGTCCAGGCAGGAGACGGAGGCGTTCAGCACGCCATCCTCGAACCAGCGGATCGAGACGTCGCCGGTGAAGCTGGTGTTCTTGATCCGGGTCGGCGGCGTCATCCAGGCGATGCGCTTCGCCTCCTCGCGCCAGAAGCCCTCCGGGTCGCGGCGCGCCGCCTCGGTCATGCTGCGGTGGCGCGCGGCGTCGATCTTCGCCCCGGCCGCCAGTTCGGGCTTCACTGCGATCAGCGCATCATCGGCCATGGTCGGTCCCTCCGCTCGGCGCCCTGGCCCGGGCAGGGCGGCGCCGCTTTGTTCACCGCGCATTGGGACAAGGCGGCCGCATCCGCGTCAAGGGGGACAAGGCGACCGGGGAACGCCGACCGCGCCCCCACTGTCTTCAAATCGCTACAGTTTCGACGGCGCTTTGGTCAGGCCCCGGCATCGGGGGGCACCCAGACCCGGCCCTGCCCGTCGATCCGCGCCGGCACCTGCTCCAGGCTGTCGCCGGCGCAGGGGCCGGTGGTGCAGAAGCCGTCCTGGATGCGGAAGCAGGCGCCATGCACGGCGCAGACGATCATCCGCCCCCTCCCGTCGAGAAAGCGGTCCGGCACCATGTCCAGCGGCACGCCGATATGCGGGCAGGAATTGACGAAGACATGCACCGCCTCGCCCTGGCGCACGGCGAAGAGGCCGATGAAGCTGCCATCGGGCCCCGGGAAGCCCTTCGACTGGCCATCCACGATGTCTTCCAGGCGGCAGAGCAGGCGTTCGTCGGACATGGGCCGATGCGGTAGGCCAGCTTCCGGCAGCGATCAAGCCGGCCGCCACCGCGCCGCGGCGCGCCTTGTGCGCTTTACGATTTGGTCATCTTTTCCGCCCCACCATGAGGCTGCCGCCTTTCCGGCGGCCAGGAAGCCCGAGCCATGCCGCCCTCCGCCCTTCTCGCCGCCGCGCTGGCCCTCGCCCTGCTGGCCCCGGGCACGGCGCTCGCCCAGGGCAGCGTGCTGCGCGACCCCGGCTACGGGGCGCAGGGATACGGCAACCCGGGCTACGGCAGCCAGGTGCCGCCGGGTTATGGCGCTCCGGGGTATGGCGCTCCGGGGTATGGTGCGCCGGGTTATGGCCCGGCGCCGCGCGGCTATGGCGCCCCGGGATACCGGCCGCCGCCCTATCAGGAGCAGCAGGGCGGGCGCACCAACTACTACGGGGCGGATGGCCGGCTGCTCGGCTCGACCGAGCGCTCGGCCGGCGGCGGGGTGCTGCGTTCCTATGATGCCGAGGGGCGCTATCTCGGCCGGCGCGACATCCCGCGCGGCCAGGGCATGCCGCCCGGGCTGAACGGCCAGCCGCAGACCGGCCGGCCGGAGGTGCAGGTCTATGTCGATCCGGGCCCGCTGCTGACCCCGCCGCCGCCGCAGCCGCAGGACCCGCCGCCGCGCAACAGCACCCCCTGGTTCGGCGACCGCAACCGGCGCTGAACGCCCCGGCTGCGGCCGATCCTCACCCCGCCAGCCTCGCCGGGACGCCGCCCATCTGGCAGAGCAGCGCCCAATGCGCGTCGGAGACCGGCATCACCGACAGGCGCGACTGCCGGATCAACCCGATCTCGGCGAGTTCCGGCGTCGCCTTGATGGTCGCCAGGCTCACCGGCCGCGGCACCGGACCCAGCGCGCGCATGTCGGTGCAGACCCAGCGGCCGCTCTCGTCGGTCGGGTCGGGATAGGCCGCGCGGGCCACCTCGACGATGCCGACGATCTCCTTGCCGATGTTCGAATGGTAGAAGAAGGCCCGGTCGCCGGGGGCCATCGCCTTCAGGAACTTGGCCGCCTGGGCGTTGCGCACGCCGGTCCAGGGCTCGACGCCATTGGCCACCTGCTGCTCCCAGGAGAAGGCATCGGGCTCCGACTTGACCAGCCAGCGCGCCATGTCAGCCGACCCGCTGGCCGCCGGCATAGACCTGGCGGAAGGGGCGGATGCTGACCTTGGCGAAGAGGCCCGCCTGGGCATAGGGGTCGGCGGCGGCGAAGGCCTCGGCCGCGGCCTGGTCGGCGGCCTCGACGATCAGCACGCTGCCGCAGGGCTTGCCCTCGGCGTCCAGCACCGGGCCGGCCTGGACCAGCGCCTCGACCTGGCTGTCCAGGTATTCCAGATGGGTCGGGCGGGTGGCCAGGCGCAGCTCGAGGGCGGCGGGCTTGTCCTCGCAGACGATGGCGAACAGCATGGGTGGATCCTCTCCGTGTCGCGGGCGGCACAGTTCTGTGCGGCGCCAGGCTGTGTCATGACGTAACCGCGTGCGGCGACGGCTTCAATCCTCGGCCCACTGGCCCTAGTTTGCCGGCCGTGAGCAGCACCCCCCCCGCGCCCCGCCCGGCGTCCCCTTCCGCTTCGCGCTCCGCCGCATCGCCGCGCGCTGGCGGCGGGCTGCACCGCTTCGCCAATCCCGGCCGCTTCCTGCGGCTGACCGAGCGCGTCCTGCCCTGGCTCTGGGCCGCGGCGGGCCTGGTGCTGGGCATCGGTGCCGCCTGGGCGCTGGTCTTCTCGCCGCCCGACTGGCAGCAGGGCGAGACGGTGCGCATCATGTATGTCCATGTGCCGATGGCCTGGCTGGCCATGGGCGGCTACCTCGGCCTGGCCATCGCCTCGCTGATGTCGCTGATCTGGCGGCATCCGCTGGCCGATATCGCGGCGCGGGAGCTCTCGCCCGTGGGCGCCATGGTCACCGCGCTGTGCCTGGCCACCGGCAGCCTCTGGGGCCGGCCGATGTGGGGCACCTGGTGGGCCTGGGACGCGCGGATGACCTCCGTTCTCGTCCTCTTCTTCCTCTGGGTCGGGCATGCGGCGCTGGTCCGCGCCTTCGACGAGGAGGAGCGCGGCGCGCGCGCGGCGGCGATCCTGGCGCTGGTCGGCGCGGTGAACCTGCCGGTGATCAAGTGGAGCGTCGACTGGTTCAACACCCTGCACCAGTCGGCCTCGGTCACCCGGGTGGCGGCGCCGGGGCTGCATGTCGATATCCTCTATCCGCTGCTGACCTGCGCGCTCGGCTTCAGCCTGGCCTTCGCGGCGCTGGTGCTGGCGCGCGTGCGCGCGGCGGTGATGGAGAAGCGGCTGCGGCAGCTGCAGCTGGCCCAGGCCCGCCAGAACGATTCGCGCCAGAACGACTCGCGCCGCCCCGAGGCCGGCTGATGCCGCGCGACCTTCACGGCGGGCTCGGCTTGACCCACATCATGGCGGGATCCGGGAGCAAGGCCGCATGACGCAGCATTGGTGGCATGTGGCGATTTCCTGGGGGCTGGCCGCGGCCGGCTTCGGGGCCATGGCCTGGATGGCGGCGCGCCGTCATGCCAGCGCGAAGCGGCGCACCGCGCTGCTCGGCCCGCGCGAGAGGAGGCAGGGGTGAGTCTGAGCCGCAAGCAGCGGCGGATGTGGCTGGTGGTGCTGGCGGGGCTCGGCCTCGGCACGGCGACCGCCCTGACGCTGACCGCCTTCCAGGACAACCTTGTTTTCTTCCTCGCCCCTTCGGATATCGCGACGAAGAATCCGGGCCCGGATCGTGCCTTCCGCCTGGGCGGGCTGGTCGAGGCCGGCAGCCTGCAGCGCAGCCAGACCGCCGATGGCCGCCCCGAGGCGCGGTTCCGCGTCACCGACGGGCCGGTCACCGTGCCGGTCAGCTATGTCGGCGTGCTGCCCGACCTGTTCCGCGAGGGCCAGGGCGTGGTGACGCTGGGCCGGCTCGGCGCCGACGGCCAGTTCCGCGCCAGCGAGGTGCTGGCCCGCCATGACGAGACCTATATGCCGCCCGAGGTCGCCGATGCGCTGAAGCGCAGCGGCCACTGGGACCCGTCCAAGGGCGCCGCGCCGCCGGCCGCCAGCTGGAACACCCTCTCCCCCGGCCAGCCGGCAACCCCGGAGCGCAGCGGCGGATGATCGCGGAACTCGGCCATTTTTCCCTCTGCCTGGCCTTCGCGCTGGCCTTCGCCCAGACGGTTCTTCCCCTGTGGGGCGCGGCGCGGGGTCATTCCCGGCTGGTCGCGGCCGCGGCGCCGCTGGCGGTCGGGCAGCTGCTCGCCACGGCAGCGGCCTTCGCGGCGCTGCTGGCAGTCTTCGCCGTCAACGACACCAGCGTCATCAACGTGGTGCAGAACAGCCATTCGGCCAAGCCGATGCTCTACAAGCTGGCCGGCGCCTGGGGCAACCACGAGGGCTCGATGCTGCTCTGGGTGCTGATCCTGGCGCTCTGCGGCGGGGCGGTGGCCGGCTTCGGCCGCGACCTGCCGGGGCTGCTGCGGGCGCGGGTGCTCGCAGTGCTGGGCATGGTGGCGCTGGGTTTTCTCGGCTTCGTCCTGGCGACGTCGAACCCCTTCGGCCGGGTCTGGCCGCCGGCGGCCGATGGCCAGGGGCTGAACCCGGTGCTGCAGGATCCCGGCCTCGCCTTCCACCCGCCGCTGCTCTACCTCGGCTATGTCGGCTATGCGGTGACCTTCGCCTTCGCCGTCGCCGCGCTGATGGAAGGCCGGGTCGACGCCGCCTGGGGCCGCTGGGTCCGCCCCTGGGCGCTGGCCGCCTGGTGCTTCCTGACGCTCGGCATCGCGCTGGGCTCCTGGTGGGCCTATTACGAGCTCGGCTGGGGCGGCTGGTGGTTCTGGGACCCGGTCGAGAATGCCTCCCTCCTTCCCTGGCTGGCCGGCAGCGCCCTGCTGCATTCGGCGATCGTCGTCGAGAAGCGCGAGGCGCTGAAGGTCTGGTCGGTGCTGCTGGCGCTGCTGGCCTTCGGCTTCTCGCTGCTGGGCACCTTCCTGGTGCGCTCCGGCGTGCTGAACTCCGTCCACGCCTTCGCCAATGACCCGGAGCGCGGCGTCTTCATCCTTGGCCTGCTGCTCTTCTATGTCGGCGGCAGCTTCTTCCTGTTCGCCCTGCGCGCGCCGTCCATGGCACCCACGGGCATGTTCGCGCCGCTGTCGCGCGAGGGCGGGCTGGTGCTCAACAACCTGCTGCTCTGCGCCATGGCCGCCGTGGTGCTGACCGGCACGCTCTGGCCGATGTTCGCCGACCTGCTGTTCCAGCAGAAGATCTCGGTGGGCCCGCCCTTCTTCAACAGCGCCCTGCTGCCGCTGGCCGCCCCCCTGGTCGCCGCCATGGCGGCCGGGCCGATGCTGGCCTGGAAGCGGGCGAAGCTCTGGCCGGTGCTGCAGCGGCTGTGGTGGGCGGCACTGGCCGCCTTCGGCGCCTTCGCACTCACCCTCGCCTATGCCGGCTGGCGCATCGGCCCGGCGCTGGGCTTCGCCGCCGCGCTCTGGCTGATCGGGGGCGCGCTGGCGGACATCTTCGAGCGCATCGCGCTGTTCCGCCGCCCCGCCGCCGCCTGGTCGCGGGCGCGCGGCCTGCCGCGGGCGGCCTGGGGGGCGGCGGTCGCCCATGCCGGGCTCGGCGTCTCGATCCTCGGCATGGCGGGCATGGGGCTGGCGACCGACCGCCTGGCCGCCGTCACCCCCGGCCAGAGCATCGCCCATGCCGGCTATGAATGGCGCCTCGACAAGGTCGAGGACGTGATCGGCCCGAACTGGACCGCCCGCCGCGCCACCGTCACCGTGCTGCGCGACGGCGCCGTGGTCACCGTGCTGACGCCGGAGCGCCGCTTCTTCCCGGTCGGCCGGATGAACACCACCGAGGCGGCGATCCGCACCTCGGTCGGTGGCGATCTCTACGCCGTGCTCGGCGAGGAGCAGAACGGCCAGGCCGTGCTGCGCGTCCATGACAATCCGCTGGCGCCGTGGATCTGGCTGGGCGGTGCGATCATGGCGCTGGGCGGCGCGCTGTCGCTGTCCGACCGCCGGGTGCGGGTCGCGGCCCCTGCCCCGCGCGCCGCCGCCAGCGTGAAGGTCTGACGCCGATGGCCACCCCCTCCCGCCGCCTGCTGATGCTGGCGCCGCTCGGCCTGGCGGCGGCCGGCGGCGCCGGCTTCTACGCCATGCTGCGCGGCATGGGCACCGGCAGCTACGACCCCAAGGGCGTGCCCAGCGTGCTGGTCGGCAAGCCGGCGCCCGCCTTCGTGCTGCCGGCGCTCGACGAGGCCGGCGTGCCGGGGCTGGAGGATTCCGCGCTGCGCGACCTGCCGGCCCCCGTCCTGGTGAATTTCTGGGCCAGCTGGTGCGTGCCCTGCATCGTCGAGCATCCGCAGCTGATGACCCTCGCCCGCGAGGGCGTGCCGGTCTTCGGCATCAACTACAAGGACAAGCCGGCCGATGCCGCCGCCTTCCTGGCGCGGCGCGGCAATCCCTTCCTGCGCCTCGGCCGCGACGAGCCGGGCCGGGTCGCCATCGACTGGGGCGTCTATGGCGTGCCGGAGACCTATATCCTGGACCGCAAGGGCATCATCCGCTGGCGCTGGCCCGGGCCGGTGACGGCCGAGGTGCTGCAGCAGGACATCCGCCCGCTGCTGCGGCGCCACGCCTGATGCTGCGCCGCCTGACCCTGGTCGCGGCCCTGCTGGCCGGCCCCGCCTTCGCCGTCGGCCTGCCGTCCGAGATGCTGCAGGACCCGGCGCAGGAGGCCCGCGCCCGCGAGATCGGCCGCGAGCTGCGCTGCCTGGTCTGCCAGAACCAGTCGATCGAGGACAGCGAGGCGGGCCTGGCGCGCGACCTGCGCCGCATCGTGCGCGAGCGCGTCGCGGCCGGCGAGAGCGACGCCCAGGTGGTCGCCTTCGTGCATGACCGCTATGGCGACTTCGTGCTGCTGCGGCCGCCCTTCAACGCGGTGACCGCCATCCTTTGGGGCGCGCCGCTGCTGGCGCTGGGCGGCGGCGTGCTGGCGATCCTCCTGTCGCGTCGGCGCATGCGGGGCGCGCTGCTGGCCGAGGCGCCGCCGCTCTCGCCCGAGGAGCGCGCCCGGCTGGCGGCGCTCGAGCACTCAGAAGAAGACAAGCCCATCTCATGATCTGGCTGATGTTCCTCGGGCTGGCGGCGCTGGCGCTGGCGCCGCTCGGCTGGACGCTGTTCCGCCCGGCCCGGCTGCGCGGCCGGCAGGAGGCCGACCTGGCGCTCTACCGCGCCCAGCTGGCCGAGCTGGACCGCGAGGCGGCGATCGGAAGGCTGACGCCCGAGGCGCATCGGGCGGCCACCGTCGAGGTGCAGCGCCGGCTGCTGGCCGCCCCCGGCACGGCGGCGGCCGAGTCCGGCAATGCCAGCCGCAGCGCGGCCTTCCTGGCGGCGGTGCTGTTCCTGGCGCCGGCCGGCGGCTTCGGCCTCTATCTGTGGCGCGGCCAGCCGGAGATCCCGGCGGCGCCCTTCGTCGAGCGCCAGGCGGCGGCGGCGCGCGACGATGCGCTGCTCGGCCAGCTGCGGGCGCGGCTGGCGCAGGCGCCGGCCGAGGGCGAGGCGGTGCGGCAGGGCTGGATCCTGCTGGGCAATGCCGAGCGCGGCCGCGGCCGGGCGGAGGCGGCGATCGCCGCCTGGGAGAAGGCGCTGGCGATCCGCTTCGAGGGGCCGCTGGCCGCCGAGCTGGCCGAGCTGCAGATCAACCAGGGCCAGGTCGATCCGGCGCAGAAGCTGCTGGCCCGCGCCCTGCTGGAGGCGCCGAAGGAGCCGCGGCTGCGCTATCTCTCGGGCCTCGCCGAGGCCGAGGCCGGGCGCCCGGCCAATGCGCGCAGCACCTGGCGCGCGCTGCTGGACGAGGCGCCGGCGGATGCCCCCTGGCGCGGCGTGGTCGAGCGCCGGCTGCGCGAGCTGCCCTGATCCAGCGCCGGTCCCGGCCGGCCACACAGGAAGTTTGCCAAGGGCCGCGCGGCGCGGCGCTTTATTTTACGCATCCGCCACCCCTGCGGGCCTAGGCTTTGCGCCTGGGTCCGGAGGCCTGTTGCGCCGCCCGCCCTGGCTGCCTGGCCGCGCCGCGCTTTCCGGCAGCATGCCGTGGCGGGCCGGGGCCGCGGCGCCATGCCGGGGCCTGGTCCGGCCTATCTCCACCAGGGGCGCCGGGGGCATGGGCAGAAGGTCCGGCGATCGCGGCGGGCAGGGCTCCCCGCACAGGCCGGCGAGGCAGGAGGTCTCGGATGCGGCGACGTTCCTTGCTGGCGGCAGGTGGCCTGGCGACCACGACGGGATGGATGGGCGGCGCGGGGCTGCTGCTGCGGGCAGCGCCGGCCCATGCCGCCGAGCCGGTCGACGTGCTGCTGGTGCTGGCGGTCGATGTCTCCCGCTCGGTGGACGAGGACGAGGCGAGGCTGCAGCGCGAGGGCTATCGCGCCGCCATGACCGATCCGCGGGTGGTCGAGGCACTGCGCGGCGGCGCACTGGGCGGCATCGCGGTGGCCTATGTCGAATGGGCCGGCGCCGAGTACCAGCGGCAGGTGCTGCCCTGGACCCGCATCGCCAGCCAGGCGGAGGCGGAAAGCTGGTCGGCGGCGCTGGCCGAGGCGCCGCGCGCCTCGCTGTCCTGGACCTCGATCTCGGGCGCGATCGATTTCAGCCTGCGCCTGCTGGCGGAGGCGCCCTATGAGGCGACGCGGCGGGTGATCGACATCTCGGGCGACGGCGTGAACAATTCCGGCCCGCCGGTGGAGCCGCTGCGCGACCAGGCGGTGGCGCAGGGCGTGGTGATCAACGGCCTGCCGATCCTGAACGACCGCCCGAGCTTCGGCCGCCGCCCGTCGCTGCCGCTGGACCAGTATTATGCCGAATCGGTGATCGGCGGCGACGGCGCCTTCCTGGTGGCGGCGGAGGATTTCGAGGCCTTCGGCATGGCGGTGCGCCGCAAGCTGATCCGCGAGATCGCCAACCTGTCCGGGCCGGTGCGGGAATACGCCTGAGGCGGGTTGCCGGGAGAAGGCTTGCCGGGGCCGTCGCCAGGCCCCGGCGGTCAGCGCCTCAGCGCTCGATCTCCTCGATCGAGGCGCCGAAGGCGGCCAGGCCCTCGGCCAGCAGGTCGCCGGCCATGTCCATGCCGAGCAGGTAGCCGGCGGTGTCGCCGCCGGCGGCGCCGCGCTCCTTGGCCAGGCGCAGCGCCTCCTCCCATTCCTCGGCCTCGTAGTCGCCGCGGCCGATCCAGGCCAGGGCGACGAGGGCCGCCTGCTCGTCCTCGTTCATCTCCTCGATGAAGGAGGCCAGGGTGCCCTCGTCGAAGTCGTCGTCGCTGTCGTCGCCTCCGTCATCATCGGCATCCACGGATTCGCCGGGCTCGTCATCCTGGATGGCCCGGATATGGTCCACCACGGTGGCGACCGCCTCCAGGCTGATGCCCAGGTCGAACTCGCCGTCGTCATCCTCGTCACGGGACGTGTCGCTCATCGGGGGGGTCTCCTCCTCTGCCTCCAGGCTACGGCAACGCGAAGAGCGCAGGCCAGCCCGCAGTTGCAAAAAAGCTTTTGTGTTAAGTCGATGCTCAGCCTTCTGCGCAACGATGCTGAGCCAGCCTCGTTGATTGTGCATGCACCGAAACCTGATCCTCCCCCTGCTGGGGCTGGTCGTGATCGGAGCATCGGCTACGGCGCCGACAGCCCCCGCATCGTCGACCGACCACCAGATTCATGCCGACGGCCTCCCCCGGGCCGGCGTCCGCCCCACCGGCCTCCCCTCCCCCCGCTTCGAGGCCGCGGGCATCCAGACCATCGCCGCCCGGCCCGAGAACGGGCTGGCCCAGGCACCGGGCTGCGCCCAGTCGGCGCCGCTGTTCCGCTCGCACATGCCGCGCCTGGTGGCGTGGCAGGGGCAGGACCGGCCGCTCCGCCAGGATGCCACCCCCCTGCGCGTTTCCCAGGCGAAGGGACAGCCGGAAGGCTCGACCGACCGCCAGGGCCGGCCGCTGCCGGACGCCGAGGACCCGGCCACCACGCCGGCCATGCACCAGGCGGTGCATCTCTGCGTGGTGGACCGCTTCTCGCCCCAGCAGCCGCTGGGTGGCGCGTCGCGGGCCGTCTATCGACTCTGACCCCTGGCTATTCGAGGCCGGTGCTTCCCCCAGGAAGTGCCGGCCTTTTCATGTCCGCCCGAAGCCGGTGAAGAGTTGGCGACAGCCGGTGCGGTGCGCGGGGGAGTCGGAGCGCCGGCTGCCGAAGCGCGGCGGGCGATGGGCGGCCCACGCCGGAAAAAACCCCCGCCTCGGCAATGAAGGACCGGCAAAACCCTGGTGCGGCTCGGCTTTCGGGCTGGCGTGGCGGGATTCCGCTCGGGGCTGCCCTGCGCCGCGTGCCGGGGTCGGATGGCGGAAAGGCTCGCTTTTTGCCGCCAGCCATCCTATCTGTGCGCCGCAACAAGCCGCCAGGCCCGCCCGACCCGAACTCGCCGCATCCCTGCGGAGGGGTCGCCGGGCTTTGAGCACAGGCGGCGCAGCCCCTTGGAACTGCCCGCCTATGGAATTGCGCAACGTCGCCATCATCGCCCACGTCGACCATGGCAAGACTACGCTGGTCGACAACCTGCTGAAGCAGGCCGGGGCTTTCCGCGCCAACCAGGCCGTGGCCGAGCGCGCCATGGACCGGAACGACCTGGAGCGTGAGCGCGGCATCACCATTCTCGCCAAGTCCACCGCCGTCGAGTGGAAGGGCGTCAAGATCAACATCGTCGACACCCCGGGCCACGCCGATTTCGGCGGCGAGGTGGAGCGCATCCTGTCCATGGTGGACGGCGCCATCGTGCTGTGCGACGCCGCCGAGGGTCCGCTGCCGCAGACCAAGTTCGTGCTGACCAAGGCGCTG
The DNA here is from genome assembly GCF_037145735.1 of Roseomonas sp. USHLN139. Taxonomy (NCBI): domain Bacteria; kingdom Pseudomonadati; phylum Pseudomonadota; class Alphaproteobacteria; order Acetobacterales; family Roseomonadaceae; genus Roseomonas; species Roseomonas sp. USHLN139. The sequence goes on from NZ_JBBCWY010000004.1 coordinate 177,424, forward strand.
GCCCGCGGCCTGAAGCCGATCGTCGTCATCAACAAGGTCGACCGCCAGGACGCCCGCGCCGATGAGGTGCTGAACGAGGTGTTCGACCTCTTCGCCGCGCTGGGCGCGACGGACGAGCAGCTCGACTTCCACACCATGTTCGCTTCCGGCCGCCAGGGCTGGGCCGATCTGACGCTGGACGGGGCCCGCAAGGACCTGTCGCCGATGTTCGACCTGATCCTGAGCCATGTGCCGCAGCCGACGGTGAAGGCCGACGCGCCCTTCGCGATGAACGCGACGATCCTGGAGGCCGACAACTTCCTCGGCCGCATCCTGACCGGCCGCATCGAGCAGGGCGTCGCCCGCACCAACATGCCGGTGCGCGTGCTGCGCCAGGATGGCACGGTGGTGGAGACCGGCCGCCTGACCAAGCTGATGACCTTCTCCGGCCTGGACCGGGTGCCGGTCGACGAGGTGCAGGCGGGCGACATCTGCGCCATCGCCGGCCTGTCGGAAGCCACCATCCCCGACACCATCGCCTCCCCCGAGGTGGCCGAGCCGCTGCCGGCGATCCCCATCGATCCGCCGACCCTGAGCATGACCTTCCGCATCAATGACGGCCCGCTGGGCGGCCGCGAGGGCAAGAAGGTCACCTCGCGCCAGATCCGCGACCGCCTGTTCAAGGAGACGGAGGGCAACGTCGCCATCCGCGTGAAGGTCTCCGAGGAAGTCGACGCCTTCGAGGTGGCCGGCCGCGGCGAGCTGCAGCTCGGCGTGCTGATCGAGACGATGCGCCGCGAGGGCTTCGAGCTGACCATCGGCCGCCCGCGCGTGCTGACCCAGGTCAACCCGGAGACCGGCGAGAAGGAAGAGCCCTTCGAGGAAGCCGTCATCGACGTCGATGAGGAGTTCTCGGGCGTCGTCGTCGAGAAGATGTCGGTCCGCAAGGGCATGATGCAGGACATGCGCCCCTCGGGCGGCGGCAAGGTCCGGCTGGTGTTCCACATCCCGTCGCGCGGCCTGATCGGCTACCACGGCGAGTTCATGACCGACACCCGCGGCACCGGCATGATGAACCGGCTGTTCCTGGGCTATCGCCCCTGGGCCGGTCCGATCGAGGGCCGCATCAAGGGCAGCCTGATCTCCAACTCCGACGGTGAGGCGGTGCAGTACTCGCTGTTCTCGCTGCAGGAGCGGGGCACGCTGTTCGTCGATCCGGGCGCCAAGGTCTATGTCGGCCTGATCCTGGGCGAGCATTCGCGCGAGAACGACCTCGACGTGAATCCGATCAAGGAGAAGAAGCTGACCAACGTCCGTGCCGCCGGCAAGGACGAGGCGCTGCTGCTGATCCCGCCGCGCCGCATGAGCCTCGAGCAGGCGATCGCCTATATCGAGGAGGACGAACTGGTCGAGGTGACGCCCACCGCGGTGCGTCTGCGCAAGCGCTACCTGGACCCGCATGAGCGCAAGAAGCACGCCCGCCGCAGCGACAGCGAAGCGGCGTAATATCGGCCTGGCGCCCCCCCCCAGCGGGGGGGCGCGTGAGTCAGAAAAAAGATGGGGGTCCGGGGGAATTCTTTCCCCCGGCCTTTTTTTATGTCTCGACCGGATTGGTGATCCAGACGATGCGCGTCGGCGCGTCGGTCGGGTTGTCGAACATGTGCGGCACGGTGGAGGGGAAGCGGAAGCTGTCGCCTGCCTCCAGCAGATGCGCCTCGTGGTCCAGCCACAGCCGCAGCGTGCCGGCGAGCACGTAACCCGCCTTCTCCCCCTGGTGCTTGACGAAGTCGGCGCCCGAGGAGCCGCCGGCACTCAGCGTCAGCTCATAGAGCTCCATCTGTCCCGGCGCGTCCGGCGCCAGGCTTTCCTTCAGCACGCCCGAGGGGGTCAGCCGCAGCAGCCGGCGCTGGCCGCGGCGGACGATGTAGCGCGGCGCGGGCCCTTCGGCGCGTTCCTCGAAGAAGAAGGAGATCGGCACCTGCAGCGCCAGGCTGAGCAGGCGCAGCGTCCGCACCGAAGGGGTGGCGAGGCCGCGCTCCAGCTGGCTGATCATGCCGATCGACAGGCCGGCGCGGCGGCCGAGCTCCTGCAGGGAGAGGCCCATGTTCTGGCGCAGCAGGCGGACGCTCTCGCCCAGGCGGCGGTCGCTGGCGGCCTCGTCGATCTCGGGCGGGGTCCGGGCGGTCAGTTCTGCCTGATCTTTCATCCGTCCGCTCCTCCGCCCGCCGCGGGCTGCCGCCGCGGCGCGCAGGGGCGCGCGCCGGGACGACGACGATGGGTGTCATGCCGCCACAAGGCGATTGACAGCAAGCTTTCACCAGCGTGAACATACCGGCAAGAATTTTGATCCCGGTAAAAGCCGGGACTTCAAGGGAAAGCCTGCGCGGTTTCTGGACCAGCCGGATGACGGTTGCGCCGCCGTGCCCGGCTGAGCGGGAGACGAGACCATGACGCAAGACGACACCGCGCGCCTGTCGCGCATCCTGGCGCCGACGCGGCGCGGCCTCTTCGCCATCGGCGGCGGCGCGGCCGCGGCCCTGGCCGCGGGCCCGGCCTGGGCGCAGGGCCGCCCCGCCGGCCGCCCGCCGGAGAAGCCGCGCGGCCAGGTGGTGATCGGCCTCAGCCAGGAGCCGACGGTGTTCCACCCGCTGATGCCGGGCATCGAGGTCGACCAGGGCGTCTGGTGGAACCTGTTCAGCACGCTCTGGTACATCGACCCGGACGGCAAGTTCGTGCCCGACCTGGCGGCCGAGATGCCGAGCCAGAGCAATGGCGGCATCTCCGAGGACGGGCTGACCTGGAAGGTGAAGCTGCGCCGCAACGTGACGTGGCATGACGGCACCGCCTTCACCGCCGAGGACGTCAAGTTCACCCTGGAGCTGATCAACAACCCGAATTTCCGGGTGCGCAACCGGGTCGGGCACGGGCTGGTCAAGGACATCAAGGTCAATGCCGTCGACGAGATCGAATGGCGGATGGACGCGCCCTATGCGCCCTATCTGTCGATCCTGTCGCTGACCTTCATGGTGCCGAAGCACATCCTGTCGACGGCGACCGACCCGAACACCTCGCCCTTCAACAATGCGCCGGTCGGCACCGGCGCCTTCCGCTGGGGCAGCCGCACCGCCGGCGACAATGTCCAGCTGGTGGCCAACCCGGCCTATCACGGCGACGGCCCGTATCTGGAGCGGGTGGTGTTCAAGTACATCCCGGATCTGACGGTGATGTACACGCAGTTCCGCACCGGCCAGATCGACTATACCGGCATCTCCGGCATCAGCCCGAACTTCGCCCGCGAGGCGCAGGCGCTGCGCGGCAAGAAGGTGCATATCAACCCGACCGCCTCGGTCGAGAGCATCGCGCCGAACCTCGGCAGCCCGGCCTGGGGCGACAAGACGGTGCGCCAGGCGCTCTACATGAGCATGAACAAGAAGGCGCTGATCGACGCCATCTATTACGGCCTGCCGACGCCGACCGAGAGCTTCCTGCCGGCGCAGTCCTGGGCGATCAACCCCGACCTGCCGAAGCACGAGTTCAACCCGGCCAAGGCCAACGAGCTGCTGGAGGCCGCCGGCTGGAAGCGCGGCGCGGACGGCATCCGCGCCAAGGACGGGGTGCGGCTGGAATTTGCCAATTCCACCACCGCCGGCAATCCGGTGCGCGAGCAGGCGCAGCAGCTGCTGATGCAGGACTGGAAGGGCGTCGGCGCCGCCATGCGCATCCAGAACATGCCGGCCGCGGTGATCTGGGGCGAGTTCTGGCAGCAGTCGAAGTTCAGCTCGGTGATGGTCTCGGTGAACTACATGCTGGGCAGCGATCCGGACGTGACGCCGCGCTTCAGCAGCAAGGCGATCCCGGCCAAGGGCGGGCGCGGCCAGAACACCTTCCAGTTCGAGAACAGCCGCGTCGATGCGCTGCTGGAGACCGGCGCCACCCAGTTCGAGCAGTCGGCGCGCAAGACCACCTATGGCCAGATCCAGCGGATCATCCGCGAGGAGCTCGCCATCCTGCCGATCTTCCAGCAGGTGCTGGTCGAGGGCACCAAGGACAACCTGTCCGGCTTCCGCCCGAACATCAACACCTCCTCGAACTGCTGGAACGTCCGCGAGTGGTACTGGGCCTGAGGCCCGGTCCGCCGCGCCCCGGTCCGCGATGAAAGCGTAAGATCCGATGGCCCCCTATCTCGTCCGGCGCTTCGGCCAGGCGGTGCTGCTGCTCCTGGTGGTTTCCATGATCGGCTTCGCCATCCTGCACCTGGCGCCGGGGGGGCCGATGGCGCAATACGCCCTCGGCTCCAACATGTCGCAGGAAGACCTCGACCGCATCGCCAGCCAGCTCGGCCTCGACCGGCCGCTGCCGGTGCAATACGCGGAATGGCTGTGGCGCATGCTGGGGGGCGACTGGGGCAGCTCCTACCGCGACGGCCTGCCGGTGCTGCATGTCATCGGCTCGCATCTGGGCGCCACGCTGCAGCTGATGCTGACGGCGACGCTGCTGGCGATCTTCCTCGGCTGCTGGATCGGCATCCTCGGCGCCATCCGGCGCTACTCGGTCTTCGACTACCTGGCGACCATCGGCGCCATGGTGGCGCTGTCGATCCCGACCTTCTGGTTCGGCCTGGTCACCATCTTCGTCTTCTCGGTCGAGCTCGGCTGGCTGCCGGCCGGCAACCGCGAGACGGTGGGCGACGGCTCGCTGCTCGACATGCTGCACCACCTGATCGCCCCGGCCCTGGTGCTGGCCCTGGTCGAGACGGCGATCTGGAGCCGCTTCATGCGCTCCTCGATGCTCGATGTGGTCAACCAGGACTATATCCGCACCGCCCGCGCCAAGGGCCTGCCGCGCTTCAAGGTGCTGACGCGGCATGCGCTGCGCAACGCGCTGCTGCCGATGATCACGGTGGCCGGGCTGCAGATGCCCACCCTGCTCGGCGGCGCGCTGGTCACCGAGACGGTCTTCACCTGGCCCGGCATGGGGCGGCTGTTCCTCGATAGCATCAGCTACCGCGACTATCCGGTGGTGATGGGCATCCTGATGTTCTCGGCGGCCATGGTGCTGATCGGCAACCTGCTGGCCGACCTGCTCTATGCGGTGGCCGATCCGCGCATCCGCCTGGGCTGAGGAGAGACCGCCATGAGCTCCACGACGGGCGATTTCGCCGCGCGCGAGGCGGCCCTCCCGCTGCCGCCGCGCAACACCGCCTTCCGCCGCTTCTGCCGCCACCGCCTGGCCATGGCGGGCGCCATCATCATCGCGGTGCTGGTGCTGGGCAGCTATCTCGGCCCCTACCTGCTGCCCTTCGACGACACCTTCATCGACATCATGCAGCGCTTCGCGCCGCCCTTCTCGGGCGCGCATGTGCTGGGCACCGACGAACTCGGCCGCGACATGCTGGCCCGGCTGATGATGGGCGGGCGGATCTCGCTGGCGGTCGGCTTCACCGCCATGGTGATCAGCATGGGCATCGGCATCCTGGTCGGCGCCATCGCCGGCTATTACGGCGGCGTGGTCGGCGCGGCGCTGATGCGCTTCGTCGATGCGGTGCTGTGCTTCCCCTCGATCTTCCTGCTGCTGGCGCTGGCCGCGCTGATCGACCCGGGCGTCGGCTCGATCACCCTGCTGATCGCGGCGACCGCCTGGATGGATGTGGCGCGCATCGTCGAGGGGCAGATCCGCAGCCTGCGGGAGCGCGACTTCGCCGTCGCCGCCGAGGCGCTCGGCGCCTCGGACCTGCGCATCGTCTTCCGCGAGCTGGTGCCGAACGCAGTCGCCCCCATCGTGGTGGCGGCGACGCTGAACGTGGCCAAGGCGATCCTGCTGGAATCCTACATCAGCTATCTCGGCTACGGCATCCAGCCGCCGACGCCGAGCTGGGGCAACATGCTGAACAACGCGCAGATCTACCTGACCAGCGCGCCCTGGCTGGCGATCCTGCCCGGCCTGTTCATCACCCTGGCCGTCACCAGCTTCAACTTCCTGGGCGACGGGCTGCGCGACGCGCTCGATCCCCGCATGGAAAACCACTGATGGAGAACCACTGATGGCGGGCGAGCTGCTGCTCGAGGTGGACAACCTCGCCGTCAGCTTTCGCAGCCGCGGGGCGGTGGCCGATGCGGTCAGCGACGTCTCCTTCCGCCTGCACCAGGGCGAGACGCTGGCCATGGTCGGCGAGAGCGGCTCCGGCAAGAGCGTCACCTCGCTGGCGTTGATGCGGCTGCTGCCCGACGCCCCGCAATGCCAGGTGCGCGGCAGCGTCCGGCTGCGCGACAAGGCGGGGAGCGGCATGCTGGACGTGCTGACCCTGCCGGAGCCGGCGATGCAGGCGGTGCGCGGCAACAACATCGCCATGGTGTTCCAGGAGCCGATGACCTCGCTGAACCCGGTCAAGACGATCGGCGCGCAGATCACCGAGACCATCCGCCTGCACCGCCCGATGCCGGCCCGCGCCGCCGAGGAGGAGGCGGTCCGCCTGCTCGACCTGGTCGGCATCCCGGCGCCGCGGCAGCGCCTGGCCACCTATCCGCACCAGCTCTCGGGCGGCATGCGGCAGCGGGCGATGATCGCCATGGCGCTGTCCTGCGAGCCCTCGGTGCTGATCGCCGACGAGCCGACCACCGCGCTCGACGTCACCATCCAGGCGCAGATCCTCGACCTGCTGAAGCGGCTGCAGGAGCGGACCGGCATGGCGGTGATCTTCATCACCCACAATCTCGGCGTCGTCGCCGAGATCGCCGACCGGGTGATGGTGATGTATTCCGGCCGGGTGGTGGAGCAGGCCGATGTCGTGCCGCTCTTCCGGCAGCCGCTGATGCCCTATACGCGCGGGCTGCTGCGCTCGGTCCCCCGGCTGGACCTGGCCGGGCGGCGGGCGGGCGCGCTCTATGCCATCCCGGGCAATGTGCCCGATCCGAAGCTGCCGCCGCCGGGCTGCGCCTTCCACCCGCGCTGCGAATCCTTCGTCGAGGGGCGCTGCAATGTCGAGGCGCCGCGGCTCGACAGCACCGCCGATGGCCGCCAGGTGCGCTGCCTGCGCTGGCCGGAGTTCGTCGCATGACCGCCCTCGTCGAGATCGATTCCCTGCAGAAGCACTTCCCGGTCGGCGGCGGGCTGTTCGGGCGGGGGAAGAAGCAGGTGCGCGCGCTGGATGGCGTCTCGCTCTCGATCGAGAAGGGCGAGATCCTCTCGGTGGTGGGCGAGAGCGGCTCGGGCAAGACGACGCTCGGCCGCACCGTGCTGCGGCTGACCGATCCCACCGCCGGCGCCATCCGCTTCGAGGGGCAGGACATCACCAGCCTCTCCCGCCGGGCGCTGCGGCCGATCCGGCAGCGGATGCAGCTGGTCTTCCAGGACCCCTTCGCCTCGCTGAATCCGCGCCAGACGGTGGAGCAGATCGTCGCCACCCCGCTGGCCATCCATGCCGGCGGTTCCTCCTCGGCCGAGAAGCGCGAGCGGGTGGCGGAAATGCTGCGGCTGGTCGGGCTGCAGCCGCACCATGCCGACCGCTATCCGCATGAGCTCTCCGGCGGGCAGCGCCAGCGCGTCGGCATCGCCCGCGCGCTGATCCTGAACCCGAGCTTCCTGGTGGCGGACGAGCCGGTCTCGGCGCTCGACGTCTCGATCCAGGCGCAGGTGGTCAACCTTCTCCTGGAGCTGAAGGAAAAACTCGGGCTGACCATCCTGTTCATCGCCCATGACCTGGCGGTGGTCGGCCATATCTCGGACCGCATCGCGGTGATGTATCTCGGCCGCGTGGTCGAGGTGGCGGAGACCGGCGCGCTGTTCCGCAGCCCCCGCCATCCCTATACCGAGGCGCTGTTCTCGGCCGCCCCGATCCCCGACCCGACGCTGCGCCGCAGCCGCATCCTGCTGCAGGGCGATATCCCGAGCCCGATCGACCCGCCCTCGGGCTGCGCCTTTCGCACCCGCTGCCGCCATGCCCTGCCCGAATGCGCGGCCGCGGTGCCGCCGCTGCGCCCGGTCGGGCCCGGCCATCTTTCCGCCTGCATCCGCGACGACCTCGCGCTGCAGGCTTCCGTCGCCTGATCCTTCCTTCCGATAAAAGGACGCCCACCCATGTCGCCTCCCGTCGATCGCATCGCCAGCGATGAGTTGCTGCCGGAGGCGGTCGATGTCGTCGTCATCGGCGCCGGCATCATCGGCGTCGCCGCCGCCTATCACCTGGCGAAGAAGGGCCGCTCGGTCGCGCTGATCGAGAAGGGCCATGTCGGCGCCGAGCAGTCCAGCCGCAACTGGGGCTGGTGCCGCCAGCAGGGGCGCGACCGGCACGAGATCCCGCTGGCCCGCGTCGCGCTGGAGATGTGGGGCGGGCTGCACGAGGAGATCGGCGCCGATCTCGGCTTCCGCCGCCAGGGCGTGCTCTGGGTCACCAAGGACCCGAAGGAGCTGGCCGGCTGGGAACGCTGGGCCGATGTCGCGCGCGAGCAGCAGGTGCACAGCCGCATGCTGAGCGCCGCCGAGATCGCCGAGCGGCTGCCGGGCAGCACTGAAGGCTGGCTGGGCGGCATGGAGACCCCCTCCGACGGCCGCGCGGAACCCTCCATGGCGGCGCCGGCGCTCGCCAAGGGCGCCCGGGCCTTGGGCGTGAAGATCTTCCAGAACTGCGCGGCGCGCGGCATGGAGACCAAGGGCGGCGCCATCGATGCCGTGGTCACCGAGAAGGGCCGCATCCGCACCCAGGCGGTGCTGCTGGCCGGCGGCGCCTGGTCCACCCTGTTCTGCCGCCGCCACGGCATCGACCTGCCGCAGGCCATGGTCAGCGGCACCGCCTTCCGCACCACCGCCGCGCCGGCGATCACCGACGGCGCGCTGGGCACGCCGGGCTACTGCCTGCGGCGGCGTGAGGATGGCGGCTACACGGTCGCGCTGCGCGGCCGTGGCACGCTGAACCTGACGCCGGAGGGGCTGCGCTATGCCCGGCAGTTCTGGCCGACCTTCCGTACCCGCGCCGCCAAGCTGAAGATCCGCCTGGGAAAACCCTTCCTGGACGGGCTGATGACCGGGGCGAGCTGGTCCTTCGACAAGGAGACGGTGTTCGAGCGCAACCGCGTGCTCGACCCGGCGCCCGACATGCAGCTGGTCGAGGAGGCGATTTCCATGCTCGGCCAGGCCTATCCCGAACTCGCCGGCATCGGCTGCGCCGAGGCCTGGGGCGGCACCATCGACTCGACCCCCGACGCGGTGCCGGTGATCTCCGGCGTCGACAAGCTGCGCGGCTTCTACCTGGCGACCGGCTTCAGCGGCCATGGCTTCGGCATCGGCCCGGCGGCCGGGCGGCTGGCGGCGGATATCGTCACCGGCGACTCGCCGGTGGTCGATGCGCATCCCTATCGCTACACGCGGCTGATCGACGGCACCTACCTGGCGCCGGCCGGCGCGCTCTGACCTGGGCGCCCTGCGACGGGACGCCTTGAGCGGAAGTTGTTGGCCGGGAGGCTTGTCCCTCCCGGCCGGCAGGGCTACCCCCGCAGCGTGCGACACGATCTCTGGTCCTGGCTGACCCGCCAGGCATGGCCCTGCTGGCTGGCGCATGGCGTCGACTGGCAGGCCCGCGCCTTCCATGAAAGCCTCGACCTCGAGTCGAAGCGCTGCCCGGCGGAGCACCGCCGGCTGCGGGTGGTGGCCCGGCAGGTCTACAGCTTCTCGCTCGCCCACCGGCATGGCATCCCGCGCGCGGCGGAGGCGGTCGAGCTCGGTCTCGACTTCCTGCGCCGGCACGCGCGGCAGCCGGATGGCGGCTATGCCTGGCGCTTCGCCCTCGACGGGCGGGTGATCGACGACCGGCGCGACCTCTACGACCATGCCTTCGTGCTGCTGGCGCTCTCGGCGGCGACCGCGGTGCTGCCGGCGGCGCCGCTGCGCGCCATGGCCATCGCGCTGGATGATTTCGTCGAGCACAGCATGACCCATGCCGAGGGCGGCTATCTGGAAAGCCTGCCGCCTGCCCTGCCGCGCCGGCAGAATCCGCACATGCACCTGCTGGAGGCGCGGCTCGCCGCCTATGAGGCCTTCGGCGACCGGCGCTTCCTGGACGCCGCGACCCGGCTGGTGGCGCTGTTCCGCGCCCGCTTCTTCGACATGGCGAGCGGCACGCTGACCGAATTCTTCGACGACGACCTGCGCCCGCTGCCGGGTTCTCTGGCCGGCCCGGTCGAGCCTGGCCATCACTGCGAATGGCTCTGGCTGCTGGACTGGCATGCCCGCCTGGCCGGCGGCCATGCCGCTTTGGCCCAGGCCGGCGGGCTGCAACGCTTCGTCACCCGCTTCGGCATCCTGCCCGACGGCCCGCTGCGCGACGGCGTGGCGCCCGATGGCACACCGCTGGCCGATTCGGCCCGGCTCTGGCCGCAGGCCGAGCGGCTGAAGGCGGCGGCCCTGCAGGGCCCGGCGGCGCTGGCAGCGGCCGAGGCGGCGCTTTCCCCCTATCTCCGCCCGGACGGGCTGTGGCACGAGCGGCGTCTGGCGGATGGCAGCTTCAGCCAGGAGGCGGCGCCGGCCAGCAGCCTCTACCACCTGTCCTGCGCGCTGGATTTCCTCGCCCGCCGCGGCTGAGGCGGCCGGCGGGCCTCATTCGCCCAGCAGCACCACCCCGCCCCAGGACAGGCCGATGACCAGCACCACCACCAGCGCCGTCGCGGCGCCGGGGTTGCGGGCGGCGCGGTCCAGCAGCAGCCCGGCGGCCGAGGCGCCCAGCGCGAACAGCATCAGCACCGAGAGGAAACCCATCAGGGTGGGGTTCATCGCGGCATTCACCCGCGCATCGGATCCGGCAGCCGCGGGCCGAAGCCGGCGCGGCGCTGTACCGCCTGCGTCTGGCGCAGCGCCTGCCGCTCCTCGCGCGACAGGGCGGCATAGCGCTGGCGGGCGGCCCGCAGCCAGGCGGTGCGCTGACCGGGACGGAGGGCGTCATCGGCGCTCCGCTCGGCCTCCGGCTCCTCCAGCATCGCCGCGCGGCCGGGCTGGCCGCCCTGGGCTTCCGGCGGGTAGGCGGCCAGCCATCCCATCAGGGCCAGGGACCAGAGCCGTGATCCGGACATATCCGTCATGAGCCCCTCCGCGCCAAATTGCATCATGCGGTGCCGCACCGAGTTTTCCACCCTGGAGCGGCACACCATTATCGAGGGATGCAACGCCTTCATGGCCATCATGTGTCATCGCGTGACAAGATCGGCAGGAGAGGGTGCCTCGGGGCTTCACGGCTGCTTGAGAAAACGCCGGAGAGGTCATTCTGGATGAAGGAGCGACGAAACTTGGCGAAAGTCCTGGGCCTGCCACCGCTGCTCGCCGGATTGCGCCCTGGCCTGTCGCCGGCGCTGGACAGCCGCGGCGCCACGATTCTCCGCCAGGTGGTGGAGATGTATGTGGAAACCGGCGAGCCGGTCGGCTCCCGCACCCTGTCCCGCCGCCTGCCGCTGGCGCTGTCCCCGGCCACCATCCGCAACGCCATGGCCGATCTCGAGGAGGCCGGGCTGCTCTATGCGCCGCATACCTCGGCCGGCCGCCTGCCGACCGAGCAGGGGCTGCGCCTCTTCGTCGACGGTCTGCTGGAATTCGGCGCGCTCTCCGAGGAGGACCGCGACGCCATCGCGCTGCGCTGCGCCGCCTCCGGCCGCAGCATGGAGGAGACGCTGTCGGAAGCCGGCCAGATGCTGTCCGGCCTGGCCGGCGCCGCCGGGCTGGTGGTGGCGCCGAAGACCGAGGCTCCGATCAAGCACATCGAATTCGTGGCCTTGTCCCCCGGCCGTGCCCTGGTGGTGCTGGTCAACGCCCATGGCCAGGTGGAGAACCGGGTCATCGAGGTGCCGCCCGGCCTGCCGCCCAGCGCCTTCACCCAGGCCAGCAACTTCCTCAACGCCCGCCTCTCCGGCCGCACCCTGGAGGAGACCCGCACCAGGGTCGCCGACGAGATCCAGGCCAACCGCACCGCGCTGGACGACCTGACCCAGCAGATGATCGAGGCGGGCCTGGCCACCTGGGCCGGCGGCGGCGGCGGCTCGCTGATCCTGCGCGGCCAGTCGAAGCTGCTGGAGAATGTCGACCAGATCGCCCGGGTGCAGGAGATCCAGGCGCTGTTCGAGCGCCTCGAGGCGCAGGAGACCATGCTGCGGCTGCTGGAACTCGCCCAGCGCGGCCAGGGCGTGCAGATCTTCATCGGCGCGGAATCCGGCCTGTTCAGCAGCGCCGGCCTGTCGATGGTGGTGGCCCCCTTCCGCGACGGGCAGGAACAGATCGTCGGCGCCATCGGGGTGATCGGGCCGACGCGCATCAATTACGGGCGAGTTATTCCGGTGGTTGATTACACGGCTCGTGTGATTGGACAGCTTCTAGGGTGAAGTAAGACAGGCGAAGGCCAGGGGAATGAATTCCCCTGGACCCCTTCTTTTTTCTGTTTTTCAAGAACAGTTCTGCTGACAGGTCGCACTTTGACCGGGCCGGGCCACGTCCCGTCTCCACGTGGACTCGGCAGTCACCACAAAAAGAAGATGGGGGTCTGGGGGAATTCATTCCCCCAGCCTTGGAATTCTATTCTTCGATAGCCCCATGCTGCCTCAAGAACCCCAGCAGAGGCAGCAGCGGCAGCCCGAGAATGGCCGAATGCTCGCCCTGGATCTCGCGGAACAGCTGGACGCCGAGGCCTTCCAGCCGATAGGCGCCCACCGAGGACAGCACTGCCGTCCCTTCGCTGGCCAGGTAGCGATCCAGGAAGGCGTCCGAGAAGTCGCGCATCACCAGCCGGGGCGTCGCCACATGGTGCCAGACGCGCTGGCCGCCGCGCCACAGCACCATCGCGGTGTGCAGCGTGTGGCTGCGGCCGCGCAGCGCCTGCAGCTGGGCGCGGGCGGCGGCCAGGTCGGCCGGCTTGTCGAACCAGTCCTGGCCGCAGACCAGCAGCTGGTCGGCGCCGATCACCAGGGATTCGGTGTCGCGGCGGCCGATGCGGGCGGCCTTGGCCTCGGCCAGCAGGATGGCGGCCTCGCCGGGCGGCGCGCCCTCGGTGCGGGCGGCCTCCTTCAGCGCGGCCTCGTCCACCGCGGCGGGGCGGGCCTCGAATTCCAGCCCGGCGGCGCGCAGCAAGGTGGCCCGCGTCGCCGAGGAGGAGGCCAGCACCAGCCGGGTCATGCGCCGATCATCCCCGGCTTCGGCGCCGGATTGCCGCCACCGCCCAGGCTGCGCCGGGCGTGCCAGGCTTCCATCAGCTGCAGCACCGTCGCCGCCGTCTCCTCGATCGAGCGGCGGGTGACGTCGATCACCGGCCAGCCATGCGTGGTGCAGAGCCGGCGCGCCGCCTGGATCTCCGACTTCACCGCTTCGAAGTCGACATATTCATTGGTGTCCTGCCGCACCCCGCCGGCGCCGATGATCTTCAGCCGGTGGCGGCGGATGTCGATCAGCGCGTCGGTGGCGATGGTCAGGCCGATCACCGGGCAGGGCGGGTTCAGCAGCTCCTCCGGCAGGGCGGCGCCGGGGACGATCGGCACATTGGCCGCCTTGATGCCGCGATTGGCCAAATAGAAGCAGGTCGGCGTCTTGCTGCTGCGGCTGACGCCGACGAGCACGCAATCCGCCTCCTCGATGCCGGCGACGCCCTGGCCGTCATCATGCGCCAGCACGTAGTGCATGGCGTCGATGCGGCGGAAGTAGTCGGCGTCCAGCACGTATTGGGCGGCGCGCTTCTCCCGCGCCTGCTGGCCGAGCTGGGTCTGCAGCAACTCCATCACCGGGTCGAGCACCGAAAGATGGGCGATGCCGAGCTGCTGGCAGACCCCCTCCAGCGCATGCCGCAGCGAGCGGTCGACCAGCGTGAACATCACCGGCCCGGGCTCCGCCTTGATGCCTTCCAGCACCTGCTCGAGCTGCAGGTGGGAGCGCACCAGCGACCAGCGGTGATGCACCACATGCGCCTCGGCGAAGCGGGCCAGCGTCGCCCGGGCGATCGAATTCAGGGTCTCGCCGGTGCTGTCGGAGACGAGGTGCAGGTTGAGGATGCGGCTGGACATCGGCTCCGGCTTGCGGCTGACGGTGGCGAAAGGGGTGCCGTTTCCTGGGGGGGAAAGCGGGGATGGCTGTGGAGATTGGGGAAAACTTCACCGCCGACCAGCCCCCCCTGGGTGAATCGGGGATGGAATCCGCATTTTGGGTGGCTTGGGGACATTTGTGCCGATCGGCTGGTGCGAGTCCGGGGAAACGCGCGCAAACCGGCCTTTGAGCTGGGTTTCCACCCGATTCGCGCCTGTGGAGAAGTTTGTGGATTCAACGCGCGCCGAATTGCGTCCCCCTTATCCACAGGCCCTATAAGACCCCCATCTTTCTTAAAGACTCTTTTTCATAGAAAGGGGCGCCATGGAAAACGCGTCGAAGCCACTTCTGCGGGCCCTTGGCGGCGAGGCCGTCTGGCCGCCGCCCTTCTGGCTGATGCGCCAGGCCGGGCGCTACCTGCCGGAATACCGGGAGCTGCGGGCCCAGGCGGGGGACTTCATCAGCCTCTGCACCAACCCGGAGCTGGCGGCCGAGGTGACGCTGCAGCCCTTGCGCCGCTACGGCATGGACGGCGCCATCCTGTTCAGCGACATCCTGATGCTGCCCTGGGCCATGGGGCAGGGGCTGCGCTATGCCGAGGGCGAGGGGCCGCTGCTCGACCCGATCCGCGACGCCGAGGCTTTCTCGCGCCTGACCCCTGAAAACATTCGGAAAAACATCGCGCCGATCCTGGAGACGGTGGCGCGGGTGCGGGCGGGGCTGGCTCAGGAAGCGCCGAAGACCGCGCTGATCGGTTTCGCCGGAAGCCCCTTCACCGTCGCCTGCTACATGGTCGAGGGGAAGGGCGGCGGCGAATTCGCCCATGCAAGGCGCATGGCCTATGCCGATCCGGCGCTGTTCGGAAAGCTGATCCGGCTGCTGGTGGACAGCACCGTCGAATACCTGCTCGCCCAGGCGGAAGCCGGGGCCGAGGCGCTGATGCTGTTCGACAGCTGGGCCGGGCTGCTGTCGCCGGCGCAGTTCCGCCGCTGGTCGATCGAGCCGACCAACGCCATCGTCCGCGGCATCCGCAAGGTGCATCCGACCATCCCGCTGATCGGTTTTCCGCGTCTCGCCGGGCCCCTGCTGGTGGAATACGCGCAGCGCACCGGCGTCGGCACGGTGGGGATGGATACGGGGATGGATCCGCGCTGGGCCGCGGCGAATGTCCCCGCCAACATCGGCTTGCAGGGCAATCTCGACCCGCAGGCGGTGGTCGCCGGCGGCATGGCGCTGGAGGCCGAGGCGCGCTCGGTGCTGGCAGCGATGCGCGGCCGGCCCTTCGTCTTCAACCTGGGTCACGGCATCGTGCCGCCGACGCCGCCCGAGCATGTCGCGGCGCTGGCCCGGATCATCCGCATCGGGTGATTAGTTTTTCTAGGGGCTCGGGCGGAAGGCCGCTTCCGGGCCTCTGGAAAAATTTCCTAACGCTGTCCGCGGCGGGCTGGAGACGGTGCCAGGGCCTTTTGGCGGCCTGGCGCTCCCGTCGGGGCCGCCAAGGGTCCTGCCGGCCTCCAGCGGCCTTCCAGGGCCGGCTGAAGGGTCAGCAGGCTTCGGCGTGCCGCTCCTTCAGCAGGGTCAGCACCAGGTCGGGGTCCTGCTGCCACCAGCGATGCGACAGGATCTCGGCCTCGACGGCGCCGCGATAGCCGGCGGCCTCGACCATGCGGCGGATGCCGGGGATGTCGATCACGCCCTCGCCCGGCAGGCCGCGGTCGAAGACGGTGTCGGTGGTCGGCACCAGCCAGTCGCAGACATGGAAGGCAGCGATGCGGGTGCCGGCGCGGGCGATCTGCGCCGCCAGCGCCGGGTCCCACCAGATGTGATAGACATCGAGCGCCACCCCGGTGCCCGCCCCCAGCGCGTCGCAGAGGTCGAGCGCCTGGGCCGTGGTGGTCAGCACGCTGCGGTCGGCGCAGGTCATCGGGTGCAGCGGCTCCAGCGCCAGGGTGACGCCGGCGGCGCGCGCCTCGGGCAGGATGGCAGCCAGGCCGTCGGCGACCATCGCCCGTGCCCCCTCGAGGTCCCTGGAGCCCTCCGGCAGCCCGCCGCAGACCATCACCAGGCAGGCGGCGCCGAGCGCATGGGCTTCCGCGATGGCGCGGCGGTTGTCCTCGATGGCGGCGGCGCGGCCGGCGGCGTCCACCGCCGGGAACATGCCGCCGCGGCAGAGGCCGGAGACCGACAGCCCGGCCTCGCGGATCTGCCGCGCCGCCTGCGCCACCCCCATCGCCTGCAGCACGTCCCGCCAGGGGGCGATGGCAGGGATGCCGTGGCGGGCGCAGCCTTCGATGCACTGCGCCAGGTCCCAGCGCTGCTTCACCGTCACCGTGTTCAGCGACAGCGGGCCCATCGGCCTATTCCACCCCGTGCAGCGCCAGCAGCGTCCGCATCCGCCTCGCCGCTAACTCCGGGTCGGACAGCAGCCCGGCGGCATCGGCCAGGCGGAACAACTCGGCAAAATGCAGCAGCGACCGCGCCGATTGCTGGCCGCCCAACATACAAAAATGCGGCTGGTGGCCGTTCAGCCAGGCCATGAACACCACCCCCGTCTTGTAGAAGCGGGTGGGCGCCTGGAAGATGTGGCGCGACAGCGGCACGGTCGGCGCCAGGATGGCGTGGAAGCCCGCCAGATCGTCCTCGGCCAGGCAGGCCAGCGCGCCGCCCACCGCCGGCGCGATCGGGTCGAAGATGCCGAGCAGCGCGTCGGAATGGGCCTCGCCATCGCCGGCGATCAGCTCGGGGTAGTTGAAGTCGTCGCCGGTATACATCCGGACGCCCTTCGGCAGGCGGCGCCGCATGGCCACCTCCTTGCCGGCATCGAGCAGGGAGATCTTCACGCCGTCGACCTTGCCGGCATGCGCGCCGATCACCTGCAGCGCCGTCTCCATGGCCTGCCCGTGGTCGGCATGGCCCCAGTAGCCGTCGAGCGCCGGGTCGAACATCTCGCCCAGCCAGTGGATGATCACCGGCTGACGGACCTGCGACAGGATGCGGTCATAGACCCGGACATAGTCGTCGGGGCCGCGCGCCGCATGGGCCAGGGCGCGGGAGGCCATCAGGATGATCCGTCCGCCCAGGCCCTCGATGGCGGCGCATTGCTCCTCATAGGCGCGGATGACGTCGTCGATGGTGACGTCGGGCCCCGGTGCCAGGTGGTCGGTGCCGGCGCCGCTGGCCATGGCCGCGCCGGGGAAGTCCTGCATGGCGTCGAGCGAGCGGCGCACCAGTTCCTGGGCGGTGGTCCAGTCCAGCCCCATGCCGCGCTGGGCGGTGTCCATCGCCTCGGCGACGCCGAGCCCGAGCGACCAGAGATGCCGGCGGAAGGCGATGGTGCGCTCCCAGTCGATCGCCTGCGCCTCCCAGGGGTCCTGGGCGACCTGCGGGTCGACGACCATGTGGGCGGCGGCCAGCGCGATGCGCGGGAAGGGGGGTTTCGCCGCCGGGAAGCGCCGCGCCGGGCTCAGCGCGAAGGGCGCCAGCCGGCCATCGGCGCCGGGCAGCAGGAGGCGGTCCATGACAGGACTGGCCAGGGTCTGGCTGGACATGGCGGAGATTTCCCTGTTCCCGGGGGGCTCGGGCCCCCTCGTGCTTTCTGCGCGGGCAGTCTTTCTGCGCGGGCAGTCTGCGCGGAAACATCCGGGACAGGAATGGGCGGGCCGGCCTGCGCACAGCAAAAATCCGGCGCGCGGAGGCCGCGGCCGGATTCCCACCTCGAACCGGTATCAGCCGCCGGGCTCCCGAAGGAGGCCCGGCAGGGCGATCAGTTCTCTTCCTCGCGGTCGGTCTCGACCTCGATCTCGCCGTCGATATCGTCCTCGGCGTCGTCCAGGTCCTCGGCATCGTCGAGGTTCTCGTCGGCGTCGACATCCTCGATCTCGACATCGTCGCTGTCGGCCTCGGGCGCGATCACGCGCTTCTTCGGCTTCTCCTCGACGGCGGCGGCGGCGCGGCGCAGGCGCGGCTGCTCCGCCGGCTGCTCGGTGCCGCATTTCGGGCACACGGCGGGCTGGCGGGTCATGTCGTAGAACTTGGCGCCGCAGGCGACGCAAGTGCGTTTCAGACCCAGTTCGGGCTTGGCCATCAGCGTGAATATCCCGGGAATAGGCGGGCCAGGGATGGGCCGGCCGAGAAACACGCCGCGCATTGCCACGCACCCCGCCCCCATGTCAAACCCCGGCGTTGTGGGACACGACACGAAAGCAAGGCCGTTGCGCGCCACCCGGCCGCTCCAGGGCCTCGCCGGCCGCCTGACGGTCGCCGGCGACAAGTCCATCAGCCATCGCGCGCTGATGTTCGGGGCATTGGCCGTCGGCCGGACCGAGATCACCGGTCTGCTCGAGGGCGAGGATGTGCTGCGCACCGCCGCCGCCATGCGGGCGCTGGGCGCCACGGTGGATCGCCTCGGCGAAGGCCACTGGCAGGTCTCCGGCCGCGGCGTCGGCGGGCTGGTCGAGCCGGAGGACGTGCTCGACATGGGCAATTCCGGCACCGCCGCGCGGCTGATCTGCGGGCTGCTGGCCGGCCATCCGCTCTATGCCGTGCTGACCGGCGACGGCTCGCTGCGCAAGCGGCCGATGAAGCGGGTGATGGACCCGCTGGCGGCCAGCGGCGCCCGCTTCTCCTCGCGCGCCGGCGGCCGGCTGCCGCTGACCATCGAGGGCGCGACCGACCCGCTGCCGCTCGACTACCGCCTGCCGATGGCCTCGGCCCAGGTGAAGTCGGCGGTGATGCTGGCCGGGCTCTGCGCCCGCGGCGTCACCCGGGTGATCGAGCCCGAGGCGACGCGCGACCACACCGAGAACATGCTGCGCCATTTCGGCGCCACCGTCCGCGTCGCCGCCGAGGGCCATGGCCGCGTCATCGAGCTGGACGGCCAGCCGGAGCTGGTCGCGGCGCCGGTCGCCGTCCCCGGCGACCCGTCCTCCGCCGCCTTCCCGCTGGTCGCCGCCCTGCTGGTGCCGGGCTCCGCGCTGACGGTCGAGGGCGTCGGGCTGAACCCGCTGCGCACCGGGCTGTTCACCAGCCTGCAGGAAATGGGCGCCGACCTGACCATCTCGAACGCCCGCACCGAGGGCGGCGAGCCGGTGGGCGACATCACCGCCCGCTTCGGCGCGCTGCGCGCCGTCGACGTGCCGCCCGAGCGCGTGCCCTCGATGGTCGATGAATACCCGATCCTGGCGGTGGCCGCCGCCTGCGCCAGCGGCGTCAGCCGCTTCCGCGGCCTCGCCGAGCTGCGGGTCAAGGAGAGCGACCGCGTCGCCGCCACCGCCGCCCTGCTCGCCGCCAACGGCATCAGGGTGGAGATCGAGGGCGACGACATGCTGGTGCACGGCACCGGCGCGCGGCCGCCCGGCGGCGGGACGGTGGTTACCCATATGGACCACCGCATCGCCATGAGCGCGCTGGTGCTGGGCCTGGCCACCGAGAACCCGGTGACGGTCGATGACAGCAGCTTCATCGACACCTCCTTCCCCGGCTTCGCCGCGCTGATCAACCGCGCCAGCGGCGGCGACGCGCTGCGCCGGCTGAACAGCGGCCCCGCATGAGCAGGCCCGTTCCCCGTCCGGGCGTCGTCATCGCGGTCGACGGCCCGGCCGCGGCGGGGAAGGGGACGCTGGCGCGGCGGCTCGCGGCCACGCTGGGCCTGGCCTATCTCGACACCGGCCTGCTCTACCGGGCGACCGGGCGGCGGGTGCTGGATGCCGGCGCCGAGCCGCGCGACGCGGCGGCAGCCGAATCCGCCGCCCGCAGCCTGACCCCTGACGACCTGGCCCGCGGCGACCTGCGCGGTCCCGAGGCGGACCGCGCCGCCAGCGCGGTGGCCGCCATCCCGGCCGTCCGCGCCGCCCTGCTGGACTGGCAGCGCGATTTCGGCCGCCTGCATGGCGCCGTGCTGGATGGCCGCGACATCGGCACCGTCGTCTTCCCCGACGCCTTGGTGAAACTCTACGTCACCGCCTCCGACGAGGAGCGCGCCCGCCGCCGCCACCGGGAGCTCGCCGGCCGTGGCGTCGCCGCCGACCTCGCGGTGGTGTTGGAGGAGCTGCGCGCCCGCGACGCGCAGGATGCCAGCCGCGCCGTGGCGCCGCTGAAGCCGGCGAATGACGCCGTGCAGCTCGACACCACCACCCTCGATGCCGAGGCTGCCTATCAGGCGGCCCTGGATGTGGTGAGGCGGAAGCTGCCCGCCTGATCGCCCGCCGCGGCAGCCCGCCGCGCGCCGCCGATCACATCCGGGCCGCTCACGCCGGTTTTGCCGCCTCCCGCCGGGATGCCCCCTCGGCGCCGGGCGGCACCCCGCCTAGGCTGGCGGCAAGACATCGCCCGGGATCACCGCCGCCATGCGCAAGCTGCTGCCGCTCTGCCTGCTGCCCCTGATGCTGCCCGGCGCCGCTGCCCTGGCCCAGGTGCCCGCGCCGGAGATCGCGGCGGTGGAGCTGCCGGTGCGCGCCGTCACCCTCTCCTCCTCCGGCCTGGCGCAGATCGAGCGCAGCGGCACCCTGCCGGCCGGCGCGCCGATCGCCTTCCGCGCCCCGCTCGGCGATATCGACGACCTGCTGAAGAGCCTGGTGGTCTCCGACCCCGTGGGCAGCGTCGTCGGCCTGCGCCTGCCGGCGCGCGACCTGGCGGCCGAGGCCTTCCAGGGCCTGCCCGTCACGGCGGATGATTTCGCCAGCCGCGCCGCGCTGCTGACCGCGCTGCGCGGCCAGCAGGTCGAGGTCGCCGGCCAGTCGGGACGCCTGGCCGGCGCGCAGGAGACCGAGAAGGGGCTGCGCGTCACCCTGCTGACGCCGACCGGCCTGACGCCGCTGCTGCTGGAGGAGGGGGTCTCGGTCCGCTTCACCGACCCGTCCCTGGCCCAGCGGCTGGAGCGCGCGGCCGAGGCGGTCGCGGCCGGTGCCGGCGCCGACCAGCGCCGCATCGAGATCGCCATGCGCTCGGGCCGCATGCGTGCCGGGCAGGACCGCGCCGTCAGCCTGACCTATGTCGCCGGCGCGCCGCTGTGGAAGCCCTCCTGGCGGCTGCTGGCGCCACCCGCCGGCGCCCCGGCGGAAGCCCGGCTGCAGGGCTGGGCGGTGGTCGAGAACCGCTCCGGCGCCGACTGGAACCAGATCCGCCTGTCGCTGGTCGAGGCCGATTCGGCCGCCTTCCGCCAGCCGCTCTACGAGCCGCTGATGGTGCCGCGCATCGAGCTGCCGCTGCGCATGGCGGAAGCCCTGCGGCCGCAGGCCGATAGCGGCGCCCGCCCGGCGCCGCCGCCACCGCCGCCGATGGCCATGGCCCCCGCGCCCATCGCGCCCTCCGGGCCGATGCTGCGCCGCGAGCGCGCCGCCGCCGCCGAGGCCGCCATGCCCGCCCCGGCCGAGCTCGCCGCCCCGGCGCTGGCCGCCGCCTCGGCCGGCCGCGTCGCCTTCACCCTGCCCGAGCCGGTGACGCTGCGCGGTGGCGAGACGGCGAACCTGCCCTTCCTCGATGCCCGCCTGCCAGCCGAGCGCGTCTGGTGGGTGCAGGATCAGGCGGCGCGCCACCCACTGCAGGCGCTGCGCCTGACCAACAACGGCAATGCCATCCTGCCGGCGGGGCTGGCCGCGGTGTTCGGCACCGTCGGCGCCGAGGCAGGCGCCTTCCTGGGCGATGCCGAGATCCGCGCCATGGCCCCGGGCGAGACCCGGCTGCTGGCCTTCGCCCGCGACCGCGACGTGCTGCTGACCTCCGCCGCCGACCAGGCGGAGCGGCTGGTCGCGGCCGACCTGCAGGGCCACCAGCTGAAGCTGCGCTTCCTGCGCATCGACACGCTGTCCTTCGCCGTCGATCCGCGCGGCGCGCGCGGCCGGCTGCTCCTCGACCTGCCGCGCCGGCCCGGCAGCACGCCGCGCTTCAGCATCGCCTCCGAGGGCGATTTCGGCCTGCGCCACGAGGCGGTGCTCGACGGCAAGCCGACCACGCTCCGCCTCTCCTATGAGCGGGAGATGCGGCGCGACATGCCGCTCTGGGACCAGGCGCTGGGCGATCCGCGCCTGCTGGTCTGGCGCGACATCGACCTGGAGCGCGACGCCCGCCGCCTGCCTGGCGGCCCCGGCACGCTGGAGACGCTGCGCGAGCTGCAGGCCCGCATGCCGCCCGAGGATGCCGGCACCCTGGCCCGGCTGGTCGAGCGGATGGGCAGGCAGCGGGAACTGCTGGACGCCTTCCGCGCCGCCGCCATCGCCGCCCAGGCGGCCGATGCCGCCCTGGTCCGGGCGCGCGCGGCGGCCGAGGACCGCAGCGGCGGCTCGCGCACCGCGGCGCGGCAAGCGCTGAACGCCGCCTCGGCCGAGGCCGAGCGCACCGGTGCCGCCGCCGACCGCGCCTGGACCGCCTGGCAGCTGGGGGTCGAGGCGCTGCTCGGCGGCTGATCCGCCGCAGGGCGGGGGGCAGGGCCGGAGTCGCATGCCGGCGCCGCCGGCCCCTGGCTTGGCCGGTGCGGGCGCAGGCGGCCGGAGCGGCAGCCGGGCAGGGGCCGCGCGCGGGGCCGGCCCGGCGCCCCGGCCCATTAAAAAAGCGAATCAATCCACAAGCTGCGAAAGCTGCGGGGCGTGGTGAAAGCCGCCCCAGCCAGGGTGCAACGCACCGTTCCGCTTCGCCTCCGATTTCGCTTGACGGGTCCGCCGCCGCTGGCCTAGGGGCCAACGCTGAGCTGACGGGCCGCGAGGTCCGGCAGCGTCCGGCGGGGGGCCTGCCCCCGGGCTGCGCGTTGTCAGGGCCTCGCGCCCCGTGCCGCGCGTCCGTCGCCGCCGGACCGGAAAAGGCGGGCCGTACACCGTCTGTCGCAACCGGGCCGGTCGGCGCATCTCCTGCGGGAAGGGCGCCCGGTCACGTCGTGTCTGCCGTCGAGGGCCCTGTTCGACAGGCTTTCCTCTGCCGGTGGGGGCGCAGGAATCGGTCCGGATGCCTGTCCGGGCCGGTGTCAGGAAATTTCTGCTTCATGGCTAATGCCAACAGCCCTTCCACGACCTCGGCCGGCATGGAAGATTTCGCCGCCCTGCTCGACGCCTCGCTGGGCGCCGATACCGGCTTCGCCGGCTCGGTGGTGACCGGCCGCGTCGTCCGGGTGGATGACGATTTCGCGGTCGTGGACGTCGGGCTGAAGAGCGAGGGGCGCGTGCCCCTCAAGGAATTCGCGCCCCCCGGCCAGAAGGCCGAGGTGAAGCCCGGCGACATCATTGAGCTCTTCGTCGAGCGCTATGAGGATCGCGACGGCTCCATCGTGCTGAGCCGCGAGAAGGCCCGCCGCGAGGAAGCCTGGACCAACCTGGAGAAGGCGTTCAACGCGCAGCAGCGCGTCAACGGCGTCATCTTCGGCCGCGTCAAGGGCGGCTTCACCGTCGACCTCGGCGGCGCCGTGGCCTTCCTGCCCGGCTCCCAGGTCGATATCCGCCCGGTGCGCGATGTCGGCCCGCTGATGGGCAGCCCGCAGCCGTTCCAGATCCTGAAGATGGATCGCGCCCGCGGCAACATCGTGGTCTCGCGCCGCGCTGTGCTCGAGGAGACCCGTGCGGAGCAGCGTTCTGAGCTGATCCAGGGCCTCAAGGAAGGCATGATCCTCGACGGCGTCGTCAAGAACATCACCGACTACGGTGCGTTCGTCGACCTCGGCGGCGTGGACGGCCTGCTGCATGTCACCGACATCGCCTGGCGCCGCATCAACCACCCGTCCGAGGCCCTGACCATCGGTCAGCAGGTCCGCGTGCAGGTCATCCGCTTCAACTCCGAGACGCAGCGCATCTCGCTCGGCATGAAGCAGCTGATGTCCGATCCGTGGGAAGGTGTCGCGATCAAGTACCCGGTGGGTGCGAAGTTCAGCGGCCGCGTGACCAACATCACCGACTACGGCGCCTTCGTGGAGCTGGAGCCGGGCGTCGAGGGTCTGGTCCACGTCTCCGAGATGAGCTGGACCAAGAAGAACGTCCATCCGGGCAAGATCGTCGCCACTTCGCAGGAAGTCGACGTGATGATCCTGGACGTGGACGAGCCGAAGCGCCGCATCTCGCTCGGCCTGAAGCAGGCTCAGGGCAACCCCTGGGAGCTGTTCCTGGAGAGCCATGGCCCCGGCTCGATCGTCGAGGGCGAGATCCGCAACATCACCGAATTCGGTCTGTTCGTGGGTCTGGCTCCCGAGATCGACGGCATGGTGCACATGTCCGACCTGTCCTGGGACGTTGCCGGCGAGCAGGCGATGGCCGCCTACAAGAAGGGCGACGTCGTCAAGGCCAAGGTGCTGGACGTGGATATCGAGAAGGAGCGCATCTCCCTCGGTATCAAGCAGCTCCAGGCTGACCCGGCCGCCGAGGTCCTCGACCGCGTCCGCAAGGGCGATGTCGTGACCTGCACCGTGACCAAGGTCGAGCAGAACGGCATCGAGGTGAAGGTCGACGAGGTCCTGACGGGCTTCATCCGCCGCGCCGAGCTGGCCCGTGACCGTGGCGACCAGCGCCCCGACAAGTTCGCCATCGGCGAGAAGGTCGATGCGAAGGTGACCGCCGTCGACCGCGCCGCCCGCCGCCTGGCCCTGACCATCAAGGGCAAGGAAGTCGAGGAGGAGCGCGAGGCGATGAAGGAATACGGCACCGCCGATTCCGGTGCCTCGCTGGGCGATATCCTGGGCGCGGCCATCCGCCGCCGCAACCAGAGCTCCAGCGACGAGTAATCAGGGAAGCAAGGGCCGGGGGAAGGTATTCCCCCGGACCCCCTTCTATTTCTGATCTTCGGCGCTGGCGGCAACGGCAGCGCCTGACAAGGCCCCGGGGGGAAGCCCCTGGGGCCTTTTGTCATGCGGGGCTTTCCCTTGACCCGGCACCCCCCGCCCCCCATTCATGGGCGGCGATGAGCATCCCCCTCGAGCACGACCTGCTGGTCGACCGCCGCCGCCTGAAGCGCCGCCTGGCCTTCTGGCGCGTCGCCGCCGTGCTCGCGCTGCTGGCCGCCGGCGTCGCCCTGACCGCCCGCCTGGCCGGCAGCCTCGCCCCCGGCCACCTGGTCCGCCTCTCGGTCGAGGGCACCATCGGCGACGACCGCAAGCTGACCGAGGCGATCGCCGCCGCCGCCCGCGACGACGCGGTCAGGGGCATGATCCTGTCGATCGACAGCCCCGGCGGCACGGTCGCCGGCGGCGAGGGGCTGCACGACGCCCTGCAGCGCTTCCGCGCGACCGGCAAGCCGCTGGTCGCGGTGATGCGCGGCACCGCCGCCTCGGCCGGCTACATGATCGCCATGCCGGCGCAGCGCGTCTTCGCCCGCGAATCCACCCTCACCGGCTCGATCGGCGTCATCCTGCAGAGCTTCGAGGCCAGCCGGCTGATGGAGACGCTGGGGGTGCGGGCCGAGATGCTGACCTCCGGCGCCCTGAAGGGCGAGCCCAACCCCTTCCGCCCGATGACCGAGCAGGGCCGCGCCGTGCTGCAGGGCGTGCTGGCCGACATGCACGCGCAATTCGTCGCCATGGTCGCCGAGGGCCGTCACCTGCCGGTCGAGCGGGTCGCGGCGCTGGCCGATGGCCGCGTCTATACCGGCCGCCAGGCGCTGGCGGAAAAGCTGATCGACGCCATCGGCGGCGAGCCCGAGGCGCGCGCCTGGCTGGCCGCCGAGGCGAAGATTCCGGCGGAGACCCCGGTGCAGGACCTGGACCCGCGCAGCGCGGCCGAGCGGGCGCTCGGCTTCTCCCTGCGGATGGTGATGAAAAGCGTTGTTTCAGAATGGCTTGCGATTGACGGCGCCCGGGCCGTTTGGCAGCTTCAGCCGTGACCCTTTCTGCAGTGACCGGCGAGCCGGCCCCCCATTCCGACGACCGGCAGGAGAGCGCAGTGCCATGACCAAATCCGAGCTGATCGCGCAACTGGCGGCGGCCAATCCGCATTTGCGCCAACCGGACGTGGAACTGATCGTGGGCACCATCTTCAACGAGATCACCGCGGCGCTGGCGCGCGGCGACCGGGTCGAGCTGCGCGGCTTCGGCGCCTTCTCCGCCAAGGCGCGGGAGGCCCGCACCGGCCGCAACCCGCGCACCGGCGAGGCGGTCGAGGTCTCCAGCAAGGCCGTCCCCTATTTCAAGCCGGGCAAGGAGCTGCGCGAGCGCGTCAATGGCGGGCCGCTGCAGGCGCCGAAGCGCGCCCCCCGCGCGGTGCCCGCCCCATGATGCGGCTGATCGGTCTGCTGCTCACCGCCCTGCTGCTGCTGCTGCTGGTGCTCTTCGCCATTTCCAACAGCGGCGCCGTGCTGCTGCGGCTCTGGCCGCTCGACCTGGTCTGGGAGGTGCCGCTGGCCGGCGCCGTGCTCGGCGCCGCGGCGATTTCCTTCCTGCTCGGCGCGCTGGTCGCCTGGGGCGGCGCGCTGCGCTACCGCCGCCGCGCCTGGAAGATGCAGCGCGCCGCGCAGCTGCTGGAGGCGGAGCTGGCCGAGCTGCGCGCCCAGCAGGAGGCGGCGAAGAAGGCCGCGCTGCCCGCCGGCACCGCGCTGGCCACGCGCTGATGCGCCAGAAGCCCAACGCGGCCGGCATCATCGCCGCGCTGGACACGCCGGATGCTGGCCAGGCCGAGGCCTGGGCCGGCGCCGTCGCGCCGCATGTCGGCCTGGTGAAGGTCGGGCTGGAGCTGTTCTGCGCCGAGGGCCTGTCGGTGGTGACGCGCATCGCCCGCCACCGCCCGGTCTTCCTCGACCTGAAGTTCCACGACATCCCCAATACCGTGGCCGGCGCCGTCCGCTCGGTCTGCGCGGCGCGCCCGGCGATGCTGACGCTGCATGGCGGCGGCGGCGCGGCGATGATCGAGGCCGCCCGCCGCGCCGCCGAGGACAGGCTGGGCGAGGACCGACCGGCGATCCTGGCGGTCACCGTGCTGACCAGCTTCACCGCGGCCGGCCTGGCCGAGACCGGCGTCTCCGGCGGCCCGGCGCAGCAGGTGCTGCGGCTGGCGCGGCTGGCGCTCGCGGCCGGGGCCGATGGCCTCGTCTGCAGCCCGCACGAGGTTTCTCGTATCCGCGACGCCTTCGGCGGCGACCCGCTGCTGGTGGTGCCGGGCGTCCGCCCGGCCGGTGCCGCGGTCGGCGACCAGGCCCGCGTGGCGACGCCCGAGGAGACCATCGCCGCCGGCGCCGACTGGCTGGTGATCGGCCGGCCGATCATGGCAGCCGCCGATCCGGCCGCCGCCGCGGCCGCCATCGCCGCCTCGATCCGCCCGCGATGACGGCGCTGTCCTGATGCCGCACAACCTGCCCCGCATCCAGGTCAAGGTCTGCGGCATCAACGACGCCGAATCCTACGATGCCGCCTGCCGCGCCGGCGCCGACATGGTGGGCTTCGTCTTCTTCCCGGCCTCGCCGCGCTATGTCAGCCCCGAGCAGGCCGCGGCGCTGGCCGGGCGCAGCGGCACCGGCCGCCGCCCGCTGGCCGTCGGCCTGTTCGTCGATCCCGACGACGCGCTGATCGCCGAGGTGCTGGAGCAGGTGCCGCTCGGCCTGCTGCAGCTGCATGGCGAGGAGACGCCGGAGCGCTGCGCCGCCATCCGCGCGCGCTTCGGCCTGCCGGTGATGAAGGTGCTGGGCATCGCCACCGAGGCCGACCTGGCGCTGATCGACGCCTATGCGCCGGTGGTCGACCGCTTCCTGCTGGATGCCAAGCCGCCGCCGGGCGCCAGCCTGCCGGGCGGCAATGCGGTCAGCTTCGACTGGACGCTGCTGGCCGGCCGCAGCCTGCCGCGGCCCTGGATGCTGGCCGGCGGGCTGACCCCGCTGAACGTCGCCCAGGCGGTCCGCGCCAGCGGCGCGGCGGCGGTCGATGCCTCTTCCGGGCTGGAGCGGATGCGCGGGGTGAAGGATCCCGTGCTGATCGCCGCCTTCATTGCTGCGGCGCACTCGGCCTAGGCAACCCACGGCGCGGCCACTCCGGGCACGGCGCTCCGGTGCGTTTCCGGGATTTTCCTGAAAAAACCATGCGCGGGGGCGCTACCCCCTATCCTCCTTGCGCGCTAACACCATCTGGCACTTTGCGCGCAGCCTTCGCCGCGCATCTTGGAGGAATGGAGTGAACAAGCCTCTGCCAAATACTCTGCGCCAGGGTCCGGATGGACGCGGTCGCTTCGGTCAGTTCGGCGGCCGTTATGTCGCCGAGACGCTGATGCCCGTCATCCAGGAGGTCGAGCAGGCCTATAACGAGGCCCGCAACGACCCGGCCTTCATGGCAGAGTGGCGACGCTTGCTGAAAGACTATGTCGGCCGCCCGAGCCCGCTCTGGCTCTGCGAGCGGCTGACCGAGCACCTCGGCGGCGCGAAGGTCTATTTCAAGCGCGAGGAGCTCAACCACACCGGCGCGCACAAGATCAACGCCGTGCTGGGCCAGATCATGCTGGCCAAGCGCATGGGCAAGCCGCGCATCATCGCCGAGACCGGGGCGGGCCAGCACGGCGTCGCCACCGCCACGGCCTGCGCGCTGTTCGGGCTGAAATGCGTCGTCTACATGGGCGCCACCGATGTCGAGCGGCAGCAGCCCAACGTCTTCCGCATGAAGCTGCTGGGGGCGGAGGTGGTGCCTGTCACCTCCGGCGCCGGCACGCTGAAGGACGCGATGAACGAGGGGCTGCGCGACTGGGTCGCCAATGTCTCCGACACCTACTACTGCATCGGCACGGTCGCCGGCCCGGCGCCCTTCCCGCAGATGGTGCGCGACTTCCAGTGCGTCATCGGCGAGGAGACGCGCCAGCAGATCCTGGCCGCCGAAGGCCGGCTGCCGGACGCGCTGGTCTGCGCCGTCGGCGGCGGCTCCTCGGCCATGGGGCTGTTCCATCCCTTCCTCGACGATGCCGAGGTCGCCATCTACGGCGTCGAGGCGGCCGGGCGCGGCATGGAGAGCGGCGAGCACGCGGCGGCCATCGGCGGCGGCCGCCCCGGCGTGCTGCACGGCAACCGCACCTATCTGCTGCAGGACGATCACGGGCAGATCACCGAGGCGCATTCGATCTCGGCCGGGCTCGACTATCCCGGCATCGGCCCGGAGCATTCCTGGCTGCACGAGATCGGCCGGGCGACCTATGTCAGCGTCACCGACCAGGAGGCGCTGGAGGCCTTCCAGCTCTGCTCGCGGCTCGAGGGCATCATCCCCGCCCTCGAATCCGCGCATGGCCTGGCGCATGTGATGAAGCTGGCGCCGCAGATGGACAAGGATAAGATCATTATCCTCAACCTGTCCGGCCGCGGCGACAAGGACATCTTCACCGTCGCCAAGCACCTGGGAGAGACGCTGTGAGCCGCATCGCCCGGCGCTTCGCGGCGCTCAAGGCCGAGGGCCGCGGCGCCCTGATGCCCTTCATCGAGGCCTACGACCCCGACCCCGCCACCAGCATGGCGCTGCTGCGCGGGCTGCCGGGGGCGGGGGCCGACCTGATCGAGCTGGGCGTGCCCTTCACCGATCCGATGGCCGATGGCCCGACCGTGCAGAAGGCCGGGCAGCGCGCGCTGCAGGCCGGCGGCACCCTGGCCGGGGCGCTGGCCATGGTGCGCGACTTCCGCCGCGAGGATGACGACACCCCGGTCGTGCTGATGGGCTACGTCAATCCGATCCTGTCCTACGGCATCGACCGCTTCTGCCTGGACGCCGCCTCCTCGGGCGTCGACGGGCTGATCGTGGTCGACCTGCCGCCGGAGGAAGCCGACGAGCTGGCCATCCCGGCCCGGGCGCAGCTGCTGGACATGATCCGCCTGATCGCGCCGACCACCGACGAGAACCGCCTGCCCAAGGTCCTCGCCGGCACCAGCGGTTTTATTTACTACGTGGCGATCGCCGGCATCACCGGCACCCGCAGCGCCAGCAAGGACACGCTGGCCGAGGCCATCCCGCGCGTCCGCCGCTTCACCGACCTGCCGATCGCCATCGGCTTCGGCGTCCGCACGCCGCAGCAGGCGGCCGAGGCGGTGCAGGTGGCCGATGGCGCCGTGGTGGCCTCTGCGCTGATCGACACCCTGGCCAAGTCGCTCGACGACAAGGGCAGGGCGAAGCCCGATACCGTGCGCAAGGTGCTCGACCAGGTGCGCGACCTGGCCGAGGCGGTGCGCGGGGCGCGGGTGGCGGCCTGACAAAAAGGCCAGCGGAAAACAAAGGCCAGGGGGAATGAATTCCCCCTGGACCCCCTTCTTCTTTCTGCGGTGACTGCCGTCTCCAGGTGGGGACGGTCGGTGCAACGGCCGCCCGGCAGCGCGGCCTTCAGCTGTCCAGCCTGATCCCCAGCTCCCGGATTAACGGCCGCCACACGCCATTCTCGGCGGCGACGAAGTCGTTCAGCGCGGCAGGGGTCCAGGGCGCGCTTTCGATCCCCAGGCCGCGCATCCGCTCCTGCATGGCGTCCGACGCCACCGCGGCGCGCAGATCCTGGTTCAGCCGCCCGATCACCGCGGGCGGCGTGCCGGCCGGCGCGTGCATGCTCTGCCAGCCGAAGGCCACGGCCTTGTCGATGCCGAGCTCCAGCGCGGTCGGCACCGAAGGCGCCTGGGCCGAGCGGGCTTCCGACAGCACCACCAGGGCGCGCGCCTTGCCGTCGCGCAGGAAGGGGATGCCGGTGGCACAATCGATCAGCACGCTGTCCAGCGTGCCGGCCAGCAGGTCCTGCATGGCGGCCGGGCCGCCGCGATAGGGGACATGGGTGGCATCGAACCCGGCGCGGCGCTTCAGCATCTCCATCGCCAGGTGGTGCGGCGAGGCGACGGCCGGGGAGCCGTAGGTCGGCACCGTGGCGAGGCGGGTATAGGCGGCGAAGCTGTCGACCGGGCTGTCGGGGCGGACCACCAGGAACAGCGGGAAGCGGCCTATGAAGCCGACCCCGGTCAGGTCGCGGTCCGGGTCATAGGGCAGCCGGGCATAGAGCGCCGGGTTGTAGACCAGGTTGCCATTGTCGGCATGCAGCAGGGTATAGCCATCGGGCGCGCTGCGGCTGACCGTCTCGCTGGCCAGCACGGCACCGCCGCCCGGGCGGTTCTCCACCACCATGCTCTGGCCCAGCCGCGGGGTGATGAAGCCGGCGATTAGCCGGGCATAGGTGTCGCTCGGGCCGCCGGGCGGATAGCCCACCACCCAGCGCAGCGGGCGCTCCGGCCAGTTGGCGGCCTGGGCCTGGGCCGGGGCTTGGGCCGAGGCGAGGGAGGGCAGGGCCAGGCCAGCCCCCAGAACAGCGCGTCGTCGCAGCATCGCATGGTTTCCCGTGATGCGGCGCATCATGCGCTGGCCCCGGTCAGCGCGCCAGCAGCAGCACCCAGAGCGGCAGGCTGACCACCGCCGCCAGGTGCTGGGTGGTGATCATGGCGGCCATCAGCGGCGCGTCGCCGCCCATGCCGCGCGCCTGCACATAGGCGGTGGTGGCGGTGGGCTGCGCCATGAACAGCACGGCGACGGCCAGGCCCAGCGGCTCCAGCCCCAGCAGCCGGGCCAAGCCCAGCGCGATCAGCGGCATCACCAGCAGCTTCAGCACGCCGGTCAGCAGCTGCGTCACCGGCTGCGCCTGCAGCGCCCCCGGCGTCAGCGCCGCGCCGACGCAGAGCAGCCCGACCGCCAGCGATCCCTGCGACAGGCCGCGCAGCAGGCCGGACAGCCCGGGCGGCGGCCCGCCCAGCAGCGCCAGCACCATGCCGGCGGCGCAGGCCTGCAGCAGCGGGTTGGTCGCCATCTGCTTCAGCACCCGCCAGGGGCTTGGCCGCGCGCTGCCGCCGAGGGCGAAGACGATGGTGATCACCACCTGCACGAAGGGCACGATCAGCCCGGTGGCGATGCCGCCGAAGGCGATGCCGGCCGGCCCGTGCACCGCCCCCGTCACCGCGAAGGCCAGCAGGTTGTTGTAGCGGATGCCGCCCTGCAGCACCGAGGTCGCCGTCGCATGGCCATGCCCCAGCAGGCGCGCCAGGCCCAGCGACAGCAGCGTGCCGATCGCCAGGCTGCCCCAGATGGTGCCGGCCAGCGCCCCCAGCGGCAGCGCCGCCAGGTTCACCGAGCCGATCGAGGAGACCAGCAGCGCCGGCAGCAGCACGGCGAAGACCAGCTTCTCCATTCCCGCCCAGACCGCCGCATCGGTCAGCAGCCGCCGGCGCAGCAGCGCGCCGAGGCCGATCATGCCGAAGGTGGCGACGAAGGCGTCGAGCCAGGGGCCCATCGGGCGTTCCGGGCCTCAGCGGGGGGCGACGAGGGCCTTCAGGTCGGCCTGCGGCCGCGCGCCGAAATGGCCGATGCATTCGGCCGCCGCGATCGAGCCCCATCGGCCGCATTCCGGCAGGGCATGGCCGGCGGTCAGCGCCGCCAGGAAGCCGGCGGCATAGGCATCGCCGGCGCCGGTGGTATCGACGACCGTGGCGGGCGCCGCCTTGATCACATGCGTCTGCTCGCCGGCGACGACGACGCTGCCCTGCTCGCTGCGGGTCAGGGCGGCCAGCTTCACCTCGCCGCGCACCGCCTCCACCGCCGCCTCGAAGCTGTCCACCTCGTAGAGCGACATGATCTCCGCCTCGTTGGCGAAGAGGATGTCGACCTGGCGGGCGACCAGCGCGCGGAAGGCCTCGCGGTGGCGGCCGACGCAGAACGGGTCGGACAGCGACAGCGCCACCTGGCGCCCGGCCGCATGCGCCGCCGCCGCCGCCCGGCGGAACGCCGCCTGCGCCGCCGGCGGGTCGAACAGGTAGCCCTCGAGATAGGTCACCGAGGCCGAGGCAACGAGCGCGGTGTCGACATCCTCCTCGCCGAAGCTGACGCAGGCGCCGAGATAGGTGTTCATCGTCCGCTGCCCGTCCGGCGTCACCAGGATCAGGCAGCGCGCCGTCGGATCGCCGCCGGCGAGCGGGGCGGTCGGGAAGACCACGCCGGCGGCGCGGATGTCATGCGCGAAGGCCTGGCCCAGCGCGTCGTCGGCGACCTTGCCCAGGAAGCCCACCTTGGCGCCGAGCCCGGCGGCGACCGCGCAGGTATTGCCGGCCGAGCCGCCGCTGCTCTCGATCCCCGGGCCCATGGCGGCGTAGATCGCCTCGGCGCGGGCCGTGTCGATCAGCGCCATCGACCCCTTCACCATGCCCTGACCGGCCAGGAAGCCGTCCTCGGCGCGCGCCTGCACGTCCAGGATGGCATTGCCGATGCCGAGGATGTCGAGAGTGGTGCCGGTCATGCTGCGGTCCTGATCTGCCTGCGGCCTCCGCGATAGCAGCCGCGCGCCGGACTTCATAGGGCGCGGCGGCGCCGCCGCCGGAGCGCCCGCCGCCGCTCACATCTCGCGGCGCGGCACGCTTCCGCCGGCGTGACGAAAACGCCCATCCCCGCTGCTGCGGCAGGGGCTTTGCGCCGCGCGCAGCAGGCGAGAAAAGCGCAGGAATTTCAGCCGCAGGGCCCGCCCCCGGTTGTCCATCCCCCGCGGCCCGTGATAGCCCCGCTCAGACGCATCCCGCCGGCCCGGCGACGATTGCGCCAGGCTTCACCGAAGAACATGTCGAGCAGAGGGGGCACCGATGTCCATCTTCCGCCGCCGCGAAGAGCCCACACCGCCCGCGCCCGCTGCGGGAGGGACCGAGGATGCCGGCAAGGCGCCGACCACCGTGCCGGTGGCCCGCGACCCGGATCTTGCCGTTCCCCCCTTCCGCCCTGTCGCGCCCAGCAAGGAGGCCGCCATGACCCTGCCGCCGAAGCCCAGCCAGCCGCCCGCCGGAATGGGCATGCCGCCGCGGCCCCCGGTCAATGCCGGGATCGGCGCCGGTGCCCCCGTCGCCGCCCGCCCCGGCCAGCCGCCGGCCGCCGCCTCCGACCGCCGCACCATGGTGGTCGGCAAGGGCATCAGCCTGCAGGGCACGGTGACCGATGCCGAGCGCCTGGTCGTCGAAGGCACCATCGAGAGCCAGATGATGCACGCCAATGAGCTGATGATCAGCCATGCCGGCGTCTTCAAGGGCGAGGTCGAGGTCGACGATGCCGAGATCGCCGGCACCTTCGACGGCACCATCACCGCCCGCAACAACCTGGTGATCCGCGCCAGCGGCAAGGTGCTGGGCGTCGCCCGCTGCCGCCGCCTGCAGGTGGAGGAGGGCGGCCAGCTCTCCGGCCGCATGGAGATGCTGGGCGAGGGGGCCGGCGCCAGCCGCATCCCGGCGCCGCTCGCCGAAGAGGCCTGACCGACACGCCCGCGGGCCGCATTCCGGCCCGCGGCGCACCCCCTTCCGGACGCATGCGCCCCTCTCTCCTGCTGCCGATCCTGCTGTCGACCGCCCTTCTGGCCGCCTGCGCCCAGGAGCCCACCGTCGACCGCCATGCCGTGCTGCGCGACGTGCTGGAAAGCTACCGCAACAGCATCGCCGGCATGCAGCCCACCTCCACACCCGTCCTGCCGCAGCTCGAGGGCGCGCCACGCAGCGCCACGCAGCTGCTCGGCCAGTCGCCCGACGCCGTGCGCGGCTGGCTGGGCGAGCCCCGCCTGCGCCGCAACGAAGGCACCGCCCAGGTCTGGCTCTACCAGGGGCAGTACTGCAACCTGGACGTGGTGATGGACCGCGACGACACGCCGAACAGCCCCCTCCGGGTGAGCTACGCGGCCGCCCGGGCGAGCGGCACCGAACGGCGCACCGAAGCCGCCTGCATGAGCGAACTGCTGCGGCGCGGGTGAATACAAAAAAGGCCGGGGGAAGGAATTCCCCCGGACCCCCATCTTTTTTCTGTTCTCGAAGACAGTTCAGCGGCGGGACAGGTCGACCAGGCCGCAGAAGCCGGTTTCGGTGCCGAAGGCCAGGTGCGTCCCCGTGGGACTCCAGGCCAGGGCGCTGACGGGGCCGCGGCCGGGGGCGGCCACCGGCACGATCTTGCCGCTGCCGATCTCGGCCATCAGCACCAGCCCGTCGGCGAAGCCGGCGGCGACCACCTCGTGCTGCGGATGGCAGGCGACCTGGGTGCAGAGCACCCCGTCGCCGCCCGCCAGCTCCAGCGGCGGCTTGCCCATCGGCCCGCCGGCGAAGAACGGCCACAGCACGATGCAGTCCGCCCCGGCCGTCGCCAGCCAGCGCCCCTTGCCGCCGGTGAAAGAGAAACTCTTGATCTTCGAGGGGTAGCCGGACATCCGCATGTCCTGCTGGTCGGCCAGCCGCCAGCCATGCAGGGCATTCTCCTGCATCGCGGTCACCACATGGGTGCCGTCCGGGCTGAAGGCGGTCGCCTGGTGGCTGCCCTTCCAGGGCAGCACCTTGGGATTGTCGTCCTTGCTGTTGACGAACCAGACGCTGGCGCCGTTGTAGTGCCCGGCCGCGACCCGCTTGCCCTTGGCATCGAAGGCGACGCCGCCGACGCTGGAGGGATGCGTCAGCGCCTTCAGCTTGGCCCCGTCCTTGCCGAAGACATGCACCACCTTGCCGACCGAGGCGGCGCGCAGGCCGCTCGGATGGCTGGCCACGTGCTCGACCCACTTCATCATGCCGAAATTGGCCAGCGTGCTGGTGGTGCCGTCGGCGGCGATGCGCAGCAGCTTGCCGTCGTCGCCGCCCGACAGGAAGCCAGAGCCGGCATCCGCCACCATCGACAGGCAGGCGCCGTCATGCGCCTCCAGCCGGCGCCACGCGCCCTCCGGCGCCTTGGGATCGGCCAGGTGCACGGTGCCGTCGCCCAGCGCGAAGCCGGCCGCCTTGCCGTCGGCGCTGAAGGCCGCGCCGATCGCCCAGGCGCCGAGCTCATGCCCGGCGCCGCGCGTCCGCAGGATGTAGTCGGCGTCCTCGAGGTTGTCGGTCTCGCTCATGCCGCCACGCAGCCTTCGAAGCCGCGGCGCAGCTGCGGGCGGTTCAGGTTGCGGCCGATGAAGACGATCTTCGACTTGCGCGGATCGCCCTCCTTCCAGGGGCCGATGAAATCGCCATCGGCGATCATGTGCACGGCCTGGAAGGCGAAGCGGTTCTCCTCGCCCTGATAGGCCAGGATGCCCTTGGTGCGCAGCAGGTCCTGCCCCTTGGCCTGCAGCAGCTGGCCGATCCAGGCATTGAACTTCTCGGCGTCGATCGGCTGCGACACCTCGAAGGACATGCTCATGACATCCTCGTTGTGCTCATGCTCGTCGGACGTCAAAAAATCCGGCTCGCGCTCCAGGATGCGCTCCAGGCTGAAGGCCTCGCGCCCGACCACGCTGGAGACCGGCACGTCCGACTTGGTGGCGCGCTGCAACTCGGCATAGGGGTTGATGGCGCGGATGCGGGCCTCGACCTCGGCCGCCTCGGCCTCGCTGACCAGGTCCATCTTGTTCAGCACGATCAGGTCGGCGAAGGCGATCTGCTCCTCGGCCTCCTTCGAATCGGCCAGCCGGGCGATCAGGTTCTTGGCGTCGACCACGGTGACGATGGCATCCAGCCGGGTCGCGCGCTTGACGTCCTCGTCCATGAAGAAGGTCTGGGCGACGGGGGCGGGGTTGGCCAGGCCGGTGGTCTCGACGATGATGCCGTCGAACTTGCCGCGGCGCTTCATCAGCCCGCCCAGGATGCGCACCAGGTCGCCGCGCACGGTGCAGCAGATGCAGCCGTTGTTCATCTCGAAGACTTCCTCGTCGGCATCGATGACGAGGTCGTTGTCCACGCCGAGCTCACCGAACTCGTTGATCACCACGGCGAACTTCTTGCCGTGGTTCTCGGTGAGGATGCGGTTCAGCAGCGTGGTCTTGCCGGCGCCCAGATAGCCGGTCAGCACGGTGACGGGAACGGTCTCGGTGTCGCTCATCGGGTCTCTCCTGCCGGGGGGCGGCGTTCAGGGTGTTATATGATACGCTTCCCCGGCAAGGTCACGGGGGGCGCCGCGCGGAGTGGGCATTGCTGCTAGAAGCCCCGGCATGACCGACCTGGCTTCCCTGGCCCTCCGCCCGGCCCGCGCCGAGGATGCGCCGGCCCTGACCGCCCTGCTGCGCCGTTCCTGGCTCACCACCTGGGCGCCCGAGCTGCCCTTCACGGCCGTGCAGCGCTTCGCCGCCGAGGACCCGGCGGCGGGCTATGTCGCCGGCCTGGCGGCCGAGTTCCTGGTGGCGGAGCGGAAGGGCGTGCTGCTCGGCATGGCGCATGCGATGGGCGACCTGCTGGCGGCGCTGCATGTGGATCCGCGCGCCTGGGGCCAGGGGCTGGGCGCCGCGCTGCTGGCCGCCGCCGAGCGCCGCATCGCCGAGGGCCATGCCGAGGCGCGGCTGGAGGTGCTGGCCTTCAACGCCCGGGCGCTGCGCTTCTACCGCCGCCAGGGCTGGGCCGAGCAGGCGCGCCGGAGGGGCGACGAGTACGGCGCCCCGGTGGAAGTGGTGGCGATGCGCAAGACATTGTCCCGCTGAAGGCGGGGTCCGGGGGGACAGGCCCCCCCGGCCGAGGGGTCTGGGGAGGCAGAGCCTCCCCAGGGCTTGTCAGGCAGCGGCCTTGATGGCGTCCGACAGCGTGCCGAAGATCCGGTCGATATGGCTCTTCTCGGCGATCAGCGGCGGCGAGAGGGCGATGATGTCGCCGGTGGTGCGGATCAGCACGCCCTTGTCGAAGCAGTCGCGGAACACGTCGACGGCGCGCGCCGCCGGCTTGCCCGGGCGGGATTCCAGCTCGATGCCGCAGACCATGCCGATCGAGCGGATGTCGATGACGTTCGGCAGGCCGCGCATCGCATGGGCGGCTTCCTCGAAATAGGGCTCCATCGCCTTGGCGCGACCCGGCAGGTCCTCCGAGACATGCAGGTCGAGCGTCGCGATGGCGGCGGCCGAGGCCAGCGGATGGCCGGAATAGGTATAGCCGTGGAACAGCTCGATGCCGTCCGGCGAGCCGTTGACGATGGCGTCGTAGATGGCGTTGTTCACCGCGACCGCGCCCATCGGCACGGCGGCGTTGGTCAGCCCCTTGGCCATGGTCATGATGTCGGGGGTGACGCCCAGCCGCTCGGCGCCGAAATTGGTGCCGATGCGGCCGAAGCCGGTGATCACCTCGTCGAAGATCAGCAGGATGCCGTGCTTGTCGCAGAGCTCGCGCAGCCGCTGCAGATAGCCCACCGGCGGCACCAGCACGCCGGTCGAGCCCGCCATCGGCTCGACGATCACCGCGGCGATGGTGTCGCCGTGCAGCGTGACCAGGCCCTCCAGCGCATCGGCCAGGTGGGCGCCGTGCTCGGGCAGGCCGCGGACGAAGCTGTTCTGCTTCGGCAGGTGGGTGTGCGGCAGGTGATCCACATACGGCAGCATGGCGCCGAACTGCTTGCGGTTGCCGCCGATGCCGCCGACCGACATGCCGCCGAAGCCGACGCCGTGATAGCCGCGCTCACGCCCGACCAGGCGGACGCGCTGCGCCTGGCCGCGCGCCTTCTGGTAGGCGAGGGCGATCTTCAGCGCGGTGTCGGCGCTCTCGCTGCCGGAATTGGTGAAGAAGATCCGGTCGAGCCCGGTCGGCGTCATCGCCGCGACGCGCGCCGCCGCCTCGAAGGCCAGCGGATGGCCGAGCTGGAAGGTCGGCGCGAAATCCATCACCGCCGCCTGCTTCTGGATCGCCTCGGTGATCTCGCGGCGGCCATGGCCGGCGTTGCAGCACCAGAGGCCGGCGGTGCCGTCGATCACTTCCTGCCCGTCCGCGGTCCAGTAGGACATGCCCTCGGCCCGCGCCAGCAGCCGCGGATGCGACTTGTAGTAGCGGTTGTCGGTATAGGGCATCCAGAAGGCGTCCAGATTGTTCGGACGCGAGACGGCGATCTGGTTCATGGCGATCCTGCGCAGGCAAGGGCGTAAGCCAGCGAGGCTAGGCCCGATGTGCCCGGCTGGCGAGGGCCGATGCGCCGCCGGGGCCGCAGAAAACACTGTTTTTCCCCATGGCCGGCGCACCGCCTGCGCCGGCCAGGGGCGCCGCCTCAGCCCTGGCGGCGCCCGGCGAGGCAGCCCTCGGCCAGCAGGCGGAAGGCGTCGGCGCGGTGGCTGATGCGGTGCTTCTCGGCCTTGTCCATCTCGGCGAAGCTCTGGCTGTGGCCGCGAGGCACGAACATCGGGTCGTAGCCGAAGCCGGCCTCGCCGCGCGGCGGCCAGATCCACTCGCCCATGGCGCGGCCCTCGAAGGCCTCCGTATGGCCGTCCGGCCAGGCCAGGACCAGGGCGCAGGTGAACCAGGCGCCGCGATCCTCATGTGGCCGGGCCAGCTCGGCGACCTTCGCCATGGCGCCGGCGTAGTCGCGGCTGCCATCCGGCTGCTCGGCCCAGTCGGCGGTATAGACGCCCGGCGCGCCGTCCAGCGCGGCGACCGAGAAGCCGCTATCATCGGCCAGCGCCACCAGGCCGGAGGCGCGGGCCGCCGCCAGCGCCTTGATCGTGGCATTGCCGATGAAGGTCGTCTCGGTCTCCTCCGGCACCGGCAGGCCGAGGTCCTTCGCGCTGACGATCTCGATGCCGTATTCGGCGAGCAGGGCGGCGTTCTCGCGCACCTTGCCGGCATTGTGGCTGGCCATGACGATGCGCGTCTCGGTCAGCGGGCGGCGGGGGGTCACGGCGCTCACCGGCCGATCGCCCGGCGCTGGGCGGCGAAGAGGCCCTCGCTGCCTTGGCGGGCCAGCGCCAGCATGGCCTGGAACTGCGCGTCGTCGAAGGGCGCGCCCTCGGCGGCGGCCTGCAGCTCGACGATGCCGCCCTTGCCGGTCAGGACGAAATTGGCGTCGGTCTGCGCCGCGCTGTCCTCGGCATAGTCGAGGTCCAGCACCGTCTCGCCCTTGTAGATGCCGCAGGAGACGGCGGCGACCTGGTCGCGCAGCGGGTTGCGCGACATCAGGTTCTTCAGCACGCAATGCTCGAAGGCCTGGTGCAGCGCCACCCAGGCGCCGGTGATGGCGGCGCAGCGGGTGCCGCCATCGGCGGTCAGCACGTCGCAATCGATGGTGATCAGCACCTCGCCCATGGCCTTGCGGTCGATGACGGCGCGCAGGGCGCGGCCGATCAGGCGCTGGATCTCCTGGGTGCGGCCGGACTGCTTGCCGCGGGCCGCCTCGCGCTCGCCGCGGCTGTGGGTGGCGCGCGGCAGCATGCCGTATTCGGCGGTGACCCAGCCCTCGCCCTTGCCGCGCATGAAGCCGGGGACGCGGCCCTCGACGCTGGCGGTGCAGAGCACCTCGGTGATGCCCATGCGGATCAGGCAGGAGCCCTCGGCGTGGCGGGCGGCGCCAGGCTGGAGCGTGACGCTGCGCAGCGCGTCGGCAGCGCGGCCGGAAGGACGCATGGCGGGGGGACTTTCCTGCGGTTCTTGCTGGGGGGCGCTGATGCGCTGGGGCGGGGGTGGCTGTCAAACAGGGTCAAGGTTGGGGGCCCCGGCCCTGGCCAAGGCAGCGTTTCACGGGAAACATTCGCGCGCGGCAGCACAGGCAGAAAAAAGATGGGGTCCAGGGGAATTCCTTCCCCTGGCCTTTCTTTTTAAATTAAATACTTAAAGACCAATCAGCCGCAGCATCTCGGCAAACAGCGCCTCCCGCTGCCCTGCCAGCGAGGCGTCGCGCTCGCGGGTCAGCGCCAGGATCGCCGCCGGATCGGCCAGCCGTTCTGGCGGCGTGAAGCCGATCCAGTCGGCGATGCAGCCGGCATGCGCCTCGGGATGGAACTGCACGCCGAGAGCGCGGCGGTGGCGGAAGGCCTGGATGGTGTCTTCCGAACGCGCCAGCACCTCGGTCCCCGCCGGCACCGCCACATGGTCGCCGTGCCAGCGGATCCAGGGGCCGCGCCAGACGGGGCCGGTCACCTCGGCGGTCTCCATCCAGCCCTCGTGGAAGCGGCCGATGGCGGAGACGCTGCCGCCGATGGCGCTGGCGATCATCTGCGCGCCGAAGCAGATGCCGATCACCGCGCGGCCCTCCTCGATCCAGCGGGCCAGCAGGTCGCGCTGCGCGGCGATCCAGGCATCGGCGTCATAGGCCGCCTTGGGCGAGCCCAGCGTCACCAGCAGGTCCGCCTCCGGCAGCGGGGCGCCGGCCCTCAGGTCCGGTCCGGCCAGCGTCTGCAGCGCCGCGCCGCGGGCGGCCTGCAGCCAGGCGCCGAAATGGCCGACCGGGGCCAGGGGGGAGTTCTCGAGGACGAGCACGCGCATCGCACAGCTTCCATGCAGAAGCCGGCAGTTTCCCATCCCGCGCCCCGGGTGGAAACTGCCCGGATCATGATCGTGCGCAAGCGTCCCGGGCCGCTCGGCCTCATCTTCACCCTGCGCGGCTCGATCGTGCCGCGGATCTTCGGCCGGCTGGTGGCGGTGACGCTGCTGGCCACCCTGCTGACCGTGGCCGATCTCGGCTGGCCGCAGATCTTCCCGCAGATCACCGCGCTGCCCTTCACCTTCATGGGCCTGGCGCTGTCTATCTTCCTCGGCTTCCGCACCAACACCTGCTACGCGCGGTGGTGGGAGGCGCGCGGCCTCTGGGGCCGGCTGGAAATGGCGGCGCGCAGC
Source organism: Roseomonas sp. USHLN139 (assembly GCF_037145735.1). NCBI lineage: Bacteria > Pseudomonadati > Pseudomonadota > Alphaproteobacteria > Acetobacterales > Roseomonadaceae > Roseomonas > Roseomonas sp. USHLN139. The sequence goes on from NZ_JBBCWY010000004.1 coordinate 218,851, forward strand.
CTGGCGCGCGACATGGACGCGCTGTTCCCCGACGATCCGGCGCTGCGGCAGCGGGTGGTGCGCCGGCTGGTGGGCTTCACGCTTGGGCTGGCGGCGCAGCTGCGCCAGGGCCGGGCGGCGCCGGCGCTGGCCCCCTGGCTGCCGGAGGCGGAGGCCGCGGCGGCATTGACCCTGCGCAATCCGCTGCAGGCCACCCTGCGCGCCATCGCCCGCGACCTGGCCGAGGCGCGTCGCCAGGGCCGCCTCGGCGAGCCGCTCTACGCCCAGCTGGAGACCCAGCTCGCCGTGCTGACCGAGGCGCAGACCGGCTGCGAGCGGATCCGCAACACGCCCACCCCCTTCGCCTACTGGCTGCTGCTGAACCGCACCGCCTGGCTGTTCTGCCTGCTGCTGCCCTTCGGCTATGTCGGCGCGTTGGGCCTGGCGACGCCGGCGGTGGTGGCGATCCTGGCCTATACCTTCTTCGGCCTGGACGAGCTCAGCGACGAGCTGGAAGAACCCTTCGGCACCGCGGCCAACGACCTGCCGATCGACGCGCTCGCCCGGCTGGTGCAGATCGACCTGCTGGAATCGCTGGGCGAGACCGACCTGCCGCACCCCCTGGTGCCGGTGCGCGACCTGCTGCTGTAGCTATCGCAGCCTCTTCCTCATGTGGATGACGGTGCCGAGCGGCGGCAGCACCTCTTCCGCGTATTGCTCATAACCGCAGCGGGCATAGAGGGCGATGTTCGAGGCGAAGCGGCCGTTGGTGTAGAGCCGCATCTCGGCCAGCCCCGCCTGCCGCGCCACCGCCTCGGCATGGGCCAGCAGGGCGCGGCCCAGCCCCTGGCCCTGCTGCGCGGGGGCGACGGCGACATTGACGATCAGCAGGTGGTCGGGTTCGGCCCGCATCTCGATCAGCGCCCGCAGCACGCCCTCCGGCTCGACCAGGTCGATGCGGTGCTCGCGCAGGGCGAGCGCGTAGTCGGCGGTCATCGGCCGGGGCTCGCGGCCGATCACCGGGACCCATTTGGCATAGGCGGCGCGGGTGAAGCCGCGCACCAGGGCTTCGTCCGCGGGGGTGGCCCGCCGCATTCCGGGGAGGGTGGGGTCGTGCTGCATGGCCTGGGGCTCGCTGGCGGAAGTGCATGAAAAAACCCCCGGAGCGCGGGGGCTGCGGGGGTCGTTCTGTCCGATGTCGGCGGACCGGGCCGGCTGCTTCAGCCGCGTCGGTCCGCGCATGCCATGGGGAACAGGCCCGCCGCGGAAAGGCCGCGGCGGCGTCGGAGGGCGATGCGGCAATCCCGGCGGGCCATGGCGGGAAGCCTAGGACGCGGCCGCCGCCCGGGTCAACGCGGTCTCAGTCGCTGCTGCAGCCGCCGCCATCGCCGCCGCCGCCGCTGTCACCGCTGTCGCAGCCAGCATCGCTGGTGCCGGCGCCGCTGTCGAACCAGCCCGTGGCATCGCCGTCCCCGCCGCCGCCATCGCTGTTGCTGCCGCCGCGCCGGGTTGGGCGGCGCCGCTGCTCGCGGAGGCTGCTGACCAGCGCGACCGCCGTCAGCCCACCCAGCGCGAGCACCGGCAGCATCAGGACGACATTGGCCAAGGGCGGCTCTTCCCGTTGTTGCGCCCGCAGCCTAGCGGGCCGCGCCGCCGGCCGCGGATCACGAGGCGATCAGCGCTCGAGCGCGAAGATCACGATGCGCACCAGCGCGCTGACCACCAGCAGCACGAGGACGATGCGGGAGAGGGTGCTGATCGGGGGCATGCTGCTGGAGATGGGTTCAGCCCCGGCTGGCGCAACGCCGCCGCTTCGCCTATCCGGTCAGCCATGGACGCCACCGATGCCCGCCTTGCCGCCCAGTACGAGGCCTATCCCTATCCCGAGCGCGACCCGCGGGACGAGGCGAAGCGCCTGATCGTCGGCAGCCCCAGCCATCTGCGCGAGGTCGACCACTGGATCTTCGGCGCCCGCCGCCCGGCGAGCCAGCCGTTGCGCGTGCTGATGGCCGGCGGCGGCAGCGGCGACGGTACCATGATGCTGGCGCAGCAGATGGCGACGGCCGGCCGCCCTGGCGAGGTCACCTGGCTCGACCGCTCCACCGCCGCCCGGGCCGTCGCGGAAGCGCGCGCGAAGCAACGCGGCCTGACCAATATCCGCTTCGTCAGCGGCTCACTGCTCGACCTGCCGGGGCTGGGCCTGGGAGAATTCGACTACATCGACTGCTGCGGCGTGCTGCACCACCTGCCCGACCCGGCGGCAGGGCTGGCGGCGCTGGCCGGCAGCCTGGCGCCCGGCGGCGGCCTCGGGCTGATGGTCTATGCCCCGCATGGCCGCACCGGCGTCTATATGCTGCAGGACGCGCTGCGCCTGCTGGCCCCCGACAGCGAGGCGCCGCCGGCCCGCGTCGACATCGCCAAGCGGTTGTGGAAGCAGCTGCCGGAGACCGCCTGGCTGCGCCGCAACCCCTGGATCACCGACCACCTGGATGGCGGCGATGCCGGGCTCTACGACCTGCTGCTCAACCCGCGCGATGTTTCTTTCAGTGTCCCCCAACTGGCGACCTTGATCGAGAATGCGGGTCTCCGCCTGCGCTGCTTCGTCGAGCCGCTGCGCTACGAGCCCGAACGCTACCTGCCCGACCCGAAGCTGCGCGCCCGCATCGCGACGCTGGGCGCCACCGAGCGCGCGGCGCTGGCCGAGTCGCTGGCCGGCAACATGGGCATCCACATCGCCTATGTCACCCGCGACGCGGCGCCGCTGCCCGACTGGGACAACCCGGCCGCCGTGCCGGTGCTGCGCGAGCTCGACGGCCCGACCCTGGCCAAGGGCCTCCCGGCCGATGGCGTGCTGCGCGTCACCTTCGACGGCATCCGCCTGGGCGTGCCGCTGCCGCGCCTGGCCTCGGCCATCCTGTCCCGCATCGACGGCCGCCGCAGCATCGCCGGGATCGGCGCCGAGCTGGCCAGGAACGGCGTGACCGAAGCCGCCTTCGCCCGCGACTTCACGGCGCTGCGCCAGGCGCTGGAGCCGCTGAACCGCCTGCTGCTGGCCGCCCCCGCATGACGGCCGGCCGCCCGGCCATCATCATCTTCGGCGCCGCCGTCCGCCCCGATGGCGGCCCCAGCCTGACCTTGCGCCGCCGGGTCATGGCGGCCCAGGCCTTCGCGCCGGACGCCCTGTTCGTCCCCACCGGCGCCCAGGGCCGCCACGGCCCCGCCGAGGCCGCCGTCATGGCCCGCCTGCTGCAGGATCTCGGCACCCCGGCGGATTCCATTCTGCAGGAGACCACCGGCACCGACACGCTGAGCTCCGCCCGCGCCTGCGCCGCGCTGCTGCGCGACCACCAGGGCCCGGTCTTCGCTGCCTCCAGCGGCTACCACCTGCCGCGCTGCGTGATGCTGCTGCGGATCTACGGCCTGCCCGCCCGGGCGGCGCCCCCGCCGGAAGCGTCGCATCGCTGGCAGGAACGCTGGTGGTGGCGGGCGCGGGAGGCGGCGGCGCTGCCTTATGACGCGGTGGCGGGGATCTGGGACAGCAGGATCAAAGGGTAAGGCCAGGGGAATGAATTCCCCCGCGGCGCAATGCGCCGCGTCCGTTCTTCTTTCTGTCTGATTGCCATGTCCACGTGGTGACGGGACACGAAACGGCCTGGCCAAAGCGCGACCTGCCGGCGAGCGCCGATAGATAGAAAAAAGAGGGGGGTCTGGGGGAATTCATTCCCCCAGCCTTTTTCCCCTGGCTTCCCTTGGCTAGACAGCCTGCACTTCTTCTTCGGTGGAACGGCCCATGTCCCTTTTCCAGCTCTACCCCGCCATCGACCTCAAGGCCGGCAAGGTCGTCCGGCTGAAGCGCGGCGACATGGACCAGGCGACCATCTATGCCGAGGATCCGGGCGCCCAGGCGGCGGCCTTCGACGCGGCCGGCTTCGACTGGCTGCATGTGGTCGACCTGGATGGCGCTTTCGCCGGCAAGCCGGCCAATGCCGAGGCGGTGGCGGCGATCCTGAAGGGGACGAAGCGCCCGGTGCAGCTGGGCGGCGGCATCCGCGACATGGCCACCGTCGAGGCCTGGCTGTCGCGCGGCGTCGCGCGGGTGATCCTGGGTTCGGCCGCGGTGAAGGACCCGGATTTCGCGCGGGCGGCCTGCAAGGCCTTCCCGGGCAAGGTCGCGGTCGGCATCGACGCCAAGGATGGCATGGTCGCGACCGAGGGCTGGGCCGAGGTCAGCAGCGTCTCGGCGCTCGACCTTGCGCTGTCCTTCGAGGATGCCGGGGCGGCGGCGATCATCCACACCGACATCGACCGCGACGGCATGCTGGGCGGCGTCAATGTCGCCGCCACCGCCGAGATCGCGGCGCGGCTGACCACGCCGGTGATCGCCTCGGGCGGCGTCGCCGGGGTGCAGGACATCGTGGCGCTGAAGGCGGCCGGGCGCGTCGCCGGCACCATCATCGGCCGCGCGCTCTATGACGGGCGGCTGACGGCGGCCGAGGCCATGGCGGCGGCGCGGGCGTAAGGTCTGGCGCCCGGCGCGGATCAATGCTCCGGGCGGCACCGCCACCCGGAGCCCGTCGAAGTTATGCCAGGTCGGCGGCCTCGTCGAAGGCCAGGCGGGGCAGGCGGCCCTGCACCCCGGCCGGGTCGCCATAGCCCAGGTTGACCAGCAGGTTGGCCTTCCAGCCGGTGCCAGCGAAGAAGGCGTCGTTCACCTTGGCGGCGTCGAAGCCGCTCATCGCGCCGGTGTCGAGGCCGAGCGCGCGCGCCGCCAGGATGAAGTAGCCGGCCTGCATCGAGGAATTGCGGAAGGCGGTCGCCTCGGCGAAGGCGGCGCTGCCGGTGAACCAGGACTTGGCATCGGCATGCGGGAACAGCACCGGCAGCTTGTCGTAGAACTTCTCGTCCCAGGCGATGATCGCCGTCACTGGCGCGGTCATCGTCTTCTCCAGGTTGCCGGCGCTCAGCGCCGGGCGGAGCTTCTCGCGGCCCTCTGCGGTGCGGATGAAGACGAAGCGGGCCGGCTGGCAGTTGGCGCTGGTCGGGCCCATCTTCACCAGATCATAGAGCTGGCGCAGCGTCTCGTCGGAGACGGTCCGGTCCGTCCACTTGTTCTGGGTGCGGGCGGTGTTGAACAGGGTGTCCAGCGCGGCGCTGTCGATCGGGTCGGCCATGGGTGAAGTCGCTCCTGTGTGCGTTGCACACAGGATGAGGGGCGCGCCATCCCCTGCCAATCCCCGCCGCCGGATCATCATCATTCATGATCTGAATGACGGGAGCCGGAGACGAAAAAGCCCGGCACGAAGGCCGGGCTCATCGGACGCGAAATTGTCTGACAGCAGAGTGCCGGGCAGGCGTCAGGCGTCGACCTGCTCGACCGCGATCACTTCCGGCACGTAGTGGCGCAGCATGTTCTCGACGCCGTGCTTCAGCGTGGCGCGCGAGGAGGGGCAGCCCGAGCAGGCGCCCTGCAGGTGCAGCTTCACCACGCCGTCGCGGAAGCCGCGGAAGACGATGTCGCCGCCATCGCCCGCCACCGCCGGGCGCACCCGGGTGTCGAGCAGCTCCTTGATCTGGGCGACCACCTCGGCGTCGGCCGGGTCGCTGTCCTCGAAGGCGTCGTCCTCGGCCTCGGCATCGAGCACCACCGGACGGCCGGCCATGGCATGCTCCATGATCGCGCCGAGCACCATCGGCTTCAGCGCCTGCCAGTCGGTCGCCTCGGACTTGGTCACGGTGACGAAGTCGGCGCCCAGGAAGACGCGCGCCACGCCGTCCAGGCCGAACAGGCGCTCGGCCAGCGGGCTGCGGCCGGCGGCCTCGGCGCTGGTGAAATCGGCGGTGCCGCGCGCGCCCATCACGTCCTGGCCCGGCAGGAACTTCAGGGTGGCGGGGTTGGGCGTCGCTTCCGTCTCGATGAACATCGTTCTCGGCTTTTCACGGGAATGGGGTGGCGCAGGCCTCGTCTCGGCCTCGCATGTGGTCGATCCCCGCCGCGCGTGCAACCCGCGGACAGGGAGGGGCGGCCATTCAGGTGACGCGGTCCAGGTCCTTGTCGTCCAGGTTGCCCGGGACGATGGTCATCGGCACCCGCAGCCGCGGGGCATAGCGGCCGGTCAGCGCGGTGATCAGCGGCCCCGGCCCGCTGCCATTCGCGGCGCTGGCCAGGATCAGGATCGACAGGCGGGGGTCTTCCTCCAGCAGGGAGAGCAGCGCGTCGCGCGGATCGCCCTCGCGGATCAGCAGGATCGGCAGGCCGCCGGTGATCTCCTGCACCTCGGCGGCGAGCGCCGAGAGCAGCTTCTCCGCCTCCTCGCGCCGCTCTTCCTGCAGCATGGCGCCGACGCCGGCCCATTCGACGGTGCCCTCCGCCTCGATCACCCGCAGCAGGGCGACGCGGCCGCCGCCGTGCTTCGCCCGCAGGCAGGCGTAGCGCAGCGCGACATGGCGTTCCTGGCTGTCATCGACGACGACCAGGAAGACACGGTCGCGGCGGGCGGCTTCGGGCATTCATCCCCTCCGGAACAGCACGCTGCCCAGCCATCCGGCAAAGGCCGCCAGCAGGATGCAGATCAGGCCGTATACCACCGGCTGCTCGTCGGCGATATCGGCGATGCGGGCGGCGGTCCCGACCCGGTCGACGGTGAAGCCGAGCTCCTGCCGCGCCAGCACCCGGCCGTCGCGCACCAGCATCACCTCGACCCGGTAGTCGCCGGTGCCGACGGTGGCCGGCAGCGGCAGCCGGGCGCGGAACAGCCGGGCGCCGGAGATGCGCAGCGGCTCGTCCTCCTCGTGCCACAGCCCGGCGCTCTGCTTCAGCTGCAGCAGGGCGCTGCGGAATTCCTCGTCCTGGTTGCCGGCGGCAGCCATCTGCAGGTGGTCAAGGCCGAGCTGCTTGGTCCGCCGCTCCTCCTCCTCCATCATCTCGCGCAGCGGCCGCGTGCCGGTCAGCAGGTAGAAGCCGGGCACCTGGCGGAAGCGGGCCGAGGCGCCGTTGATCCAGAAGCCCAGCACCCGCGTCTTGCGGCGCACCACCAGCGGTTCCGGCACCGCGCTGCGGGCGACCACCAGCACGTCGTCGCCGCCCTCGCCCAGCAGCCGCTCGGTGGCGCCGAAGACCAGCACCTCGGCGCCGCTGAAGCCGGTGGTGATCTCGACGCGGGATTGCGAGAGCTCGGCGACCAGCGGCGGCCGGGCGGCGGCGGGCTGCGGCGGCGGCGCGGGGGGCGGGGTCGGGATCGGCTGCGGCACCGGGCGGCGCGGCGCCGGGGCGGTCGGCGTGGGCGCAGGGGTAGGGACAGGAGCAGGGGCGGGCGCCGGCGTCTGGGCCAGCGCCGGCATCGCCAGCGCCAGGAAAACCGACAGGAAAGCGCCCCGCACTGTCATTGCGGGATCGGCCCGACGGCGAAGAGGTTGTCCGGCGTCACCACCAGCCCCCAGAGCAGGCTGGCCGCCACCCCGAGCACCAGCAGGCCGAGCAGGGCGCGGGTCTCCTCGCCGCGCAGCCGGGTGCCCATGGCGGCGCCGAACTGGGCGCCGGCGACGCCGCCGACCAGCAGCAGGAGGGTGAGAACAATGTCGACGCTGCCGGTGGAGACCGCCTGCAGCAGGGTCACGTTGGCGGCGACGAAGACCACCTGGAACAGCGAGGTGCCGATCACCACCGCCGTCGGCATGCCGAGCAGGTAGATCATGGCGGGGACCAGCATGAAGCCGCCGCCGACGCCCATCACGGCGGACAGCACGCCGATGCCCAGCCCCACCAGCAGCGGCGGGATCACCGAGATATACAGGCGCGACTTGCGGAAGCGCAGCTTGAAGGGCAGGCCGTGCATCCAGAGATGCGCATGCAGCCGGGCCGGCGCCACCTGCCGCCGGCGGCGCAGGATGGCGCGCAGGCTCTCCCGCACCATCAGCGCGCCGACGCTGCCCAGGATCACCACGTAGAAGACCGAGACGGCGAGGTCGACCTGCCCCTGCCGCCGCAGCCAGGCGAAGAGCTGCACGCCCAGCCCCGAGCCGACGAAGCCGCCCGCCAGCAGCACCAGCCCCATGCGCGGATCGACATTGCCGCGGCGCCACTGCGCGATCAGCCCGGAGACCGAGGCGCCCAGCGTCTGGTTGGCGCCGGACGCCACCGCCACAGGGGCAGGGATCCCGATCAGGATCAGCAGCGGGGTGAGCAGAAAACCGCCGCCCACGCCGAACAGGCCGGAGAGCCATCCCACGCCGAAGCCGATGCCCAGCAGCAGCAGGGCATCCACGGACATTTCGGCGATCGGCAGATAGACCTGCATTGCGTCTCCACCAAAGCTGGCCGCCCCCGGCACCTGCGCACCGGGGGTTGCGTGATCGCAGCCGGACCATCGGCTGCGGGCAGCCGTCGGACCGTTGGTTCCTGTCGCGGCCAATGGCTCCGCCGCCGGCGCCCGTGACGGGGCAGGGGCCGGGGAGGGATCATCACCGCGACGCCGCACAGGGGACATTCCGATTGCGGCAAGTCTTGGGCTAAAGCTTGCGGCGGCCGGGGGTTCCGGCGTTTTTCCGGATTTTTTCGCCATGGCGCTGCGCCGACGCTCCCTGCTGGCCGCCAGCCTTGCCCTGTCGGCCCCGCTGGCCCTGCCGGCGCTGCGGCGCGCCGCCGCCGATCCCGTGGCGCGGCTCGGCCTGCTGCATCTCAACGATTTCCACGCCAAGCATGACGGGCTGCAGGCCAGCGGCGCGGCCTGCCGCGCGGCGGCGCCCTGCCTCGGCGGCAGCGCCCGCCTGGCCAGCGCCCTCGACCGGCTGCAGGCCGAGGCGGCGGCGGAAGCCCGCCCGGTGCTGCGGCTGGATGCCGGCGACCAGTTCACCGGCAGCCTGTTCCACACCGCCCATCACGGCGCCGCCGAGGCGGCGGTGCAGCGCGCCACCGGCATCCAGGCCATGACGCTGGGCAACCATGAATTCGACGGCGGGCCGGCGCGGCTGGCCGCCTATGCGGCGCTGGTGCCCTTCCCGCTGCTCTCCGCCAATCTGGATGCCGGGGCCGAGCCGCTGCTCGCCGGGCGGATCCGCGGCCATGCCGTCTTCACCCTGGGACAGGCGCGGATCGGCGTCATCGGCCTGACCACCGAGACCACGCCGCAGGCCTCGAGCCCCGGCCCGACGCTGCGCTTCACCGAGGCCGCCGCGGCGGCCGAGCGCGCCATCGCCGCGATCCGCGCCGGGGGACCCGCCACCCTCGTGGTGCTGTCGCATCTGGGGCTGGCGGCCGACCGGGCGCTGGCGGCGCGGCTGCCGGGGATCGACGTCATCGTCGGCGGCCATTCGCACACGCTGCTGGCCGACCTGCCGGGCGCCGAGGGCCCGTCGCCCACCCTGGTCGAAGGCCCCGACCGGTTGACCCGCATCGTCCAGGCCGGCGCCTATGGCCGCTGGGCCGGGCGGCTGGATCTGGAGCTCGGCGCCGATGGCCGGGTGCTCGGCCATGGCGGCCGGGTGCTGCCGGTGACCCCGGAGCTGCCGGAGGCGCCGCCGGTCGCCACGCTGATCGCCGAATACCGGGCGCCGCTGGCGGCGCTGCGCGCCCGCCCGGTCGGGCGCAGCCCGGCGGCGCTGCCCAATGCCGGCTGCCGCCAGGGCGAATGCGCGCTGGGCAGCCTGGTGGCCGAGGCCATGCTGGCCGCCGCCCCGGGCGCCGAGATCGCGGTGACCAATGGCGGCGGGCTGCGCGCCGGCCTGTCGGAGGGCGCCATCTCGCTGGGCGAGCTGCTGGAGGTGCTGCCCTTCGGCAATACCCTGGCGCGGCTGACGATCCGCGGCGGCGACCTGCGCGCGGCGCTGGAGATCGGCCTGTCGCGGCTCGAGTCGAATGGCGGCGGCTTTCCCCAGGTCGCCGGGCTGCGCCTGCGCTTCGACCCGGACGCGCCGCCCGGGCAGCGGCTGCGCGCGGTGGCGGTGGCGGAGGCCGGCGGCTTCCGGCCGCTGGATGATGGCCGTGCCTATCGCCTGGTCACCAATGACTTCAACCGCCGCGGCGGCGACGGCTATGTCCCGTTCCGCGACCGCGCGCTCGACGCCTATGACAATGGCGCCCCGCTGGAGGAGGTGGTGGCTGCCTATCTGGCGGCCGATGGCGCCTTCCGCACCCGGCTGGATGGCCGCATCGCCCGGCACTGACGGGCGGCCTCGACGCTGGCCCCGGATAAAGGGGCCGGCGTGCTGGCCACGGCGCTGAGGATGTCGAAGAGACCGCCCGCCACCCCGCCCCGCGCCACCTCCGACCGCTTTTGCCTCCCGCGGCGGCACGGCCCGGCCGGCGCGGGACGGCGGGCTGGTGGCGGACGCAGCAGGCGGTCCGGCCCGGGCGCAGGGCCGCCATGGCCACCGCGCGGGCCTGCTCGTGGATTCCTGCCGATCCGTCCCGGATCCTGTTGATTCCGTCTCGATGGCCTGGCCGCCAGGGCGACGAAGGCGGGCGCCGTGCCGGGCGATGGAATTTCTGCGCGGGGTTGTGCCGGTTACTGGCACGTGGCTTGCTGACCGGTGTCGGATCGGCTTCTCGGCTGGCCTCGACTCGCCTAAGAGCCTCTCCTTCCCTCCGTGCCCGAGGATCCGTCATGACTGCTGCCGCCGCCGCCCCGCGCCCGATCGTCGATGCGCGCGGCCTGTGGAAACGCTTCGGCGGGCTGACCGTGCTGAAGGGCGTCGATCTCAGCGTCGCCGAGCGCGAGCTGGTCTTCATCATCGGCCCCTCCGGCTCCGGCAAGTCGACCCTGCTGCGCTGCCTGAACCGGCTGGAGGAGCCGGATGACGGCTCGATCCATGTCGATGGCATCGAGCTGCTCAGCCCGAAGACCGACATCAACGCCGCCCGCCGCCGCATCGGCATGGTGTTCCAGAGCTTCAACCTCTACCCGCACATGACGGCGCGGCAGAACGTCATGCTGGCGCTGCGCAAGGTGCTGGGGAAGGGCCGCGACGAGGCGGAGGCGATCGCCGCCGCGGCGCTCGACCGCGTCGGCCTCGGCGAGCGGATGGACCACCACCCGGCGCAGCTCTCCGGCGGCCAGCAGCAGCGCGTCGCCATCGCCCGCGCCATCGCCCTCGAGCCGCGGGTGATGCTGTTCGACGAGCCGACCAGCGCCCTCGACCCCGAGCTGGTCGGCGGCGTGCTGAACGTCATGCGCGAGCTGCGCGAGAGCGGCATGACCATGGTGGTGGTCAGCCACGAGATGGCCTTCGCCCGCGCCGCCGCCGACCGCGTGGTCTTCATGGCCGACGGCCAGAAGCTGGAGGAGGGGCCGCCCGACCAGATCTTCGGCGACCCGCAGCATGAGCGCACCCGCGCCTTCATCCGCCAGATCGACCGGCACTGAGCGCGCCGCCCATGTCCGGCCTCGACAATTTTCTTTTCTCCTTCTTCAACCTCAAGGTCATGGCGACCTACCTGCCGCTGGTGGCGCAGGGCCTCGCCTTGACCGTGCTGCTGGCCGTGCTGATCGTCGTCGCCGGCCTTGCCTCGGGCCTGGCGCTCGCCGTGCTGCGCTCCTTCGGCATCCGGCCGCTGAACTGGCTGATCGTCTTCACCGTCGACCTGTTCCGCGCCCTGCCGCCGCTGGTCATCATCGTGCTGCTGTTCTTCGGCCTGCCGACGCTGGGCATCGGCCTCTCCGGCTTCGCCGCCACCTGGCTGTCGCTGACCCTGGTGCTGATGGCCTTCTCCGAGGAGATCTACTGGGCCGGCATCACCGCGGTGCCGAAGGGCCAGTGGGAGGCGGCGCGCTCCACCGGCCTCGGCTTCCTGCAGACGCTGCGCCTGGTGGTGCTGCCGCAGGCGCTGCGCATCACCATCCCGCCGCTGACCAACCGCACCATCGCCATCACCAAGGGCACCGCCCTCGGCTCGGTGGTGGGCGTCGCCGAGATCCTCGGCGCCTCGCAGAGCGCGATGTCCTTCTCCGCCAATCCCTCGGCGCTGACGCTCGGCGCCATCGCCTATCTCGTGCTCTTCATCCCGGTCGTCGCCCTCGGCCGCTGGATCGAGACGCGCTTCGCCTGGAAGCGGTGACCGCCATGGACGATTTTTTGACGGCTTTCCTCAATGTGGAAATCGTCCGGCAGGCCTGGCCGATCCTCTGGCAGGGCTTTCTCTACACCCTGGCTCTTTCCGCCATCACCGTGCCGCTGGGCATGGCGGGCGGCATCATCCTGGCGCTGCTGTCGACGGTGGGGCCGAAAAGCATCCGCTGGGCGGCGGCGGGCTGGACCGACCTGTTCCGCGCCATCCCGCCGCTGGTGCTGCTGGTCTTCCTCTATGCCGGCCTGCCCTTCGCCGGGCTCGATGTCGGCGCCTGGGGGGCGGTGGCCATCGGCTTCTTCCTCAACACCGGCGCCTATTACGGCGAAGTGCTGCGCGCCGGCATCGGCAGCGTGCCGCGCGGCCAGGTCGAGGCGGCCCGCTGCACCGGCCTCAGCCAGCCGCAGACCCTTCTGTACGTTGTCCTGCCGCAGGCGGTGCGCAACGTGCTGCCGGACCTGGTCAGCAACACGCTGGAAGTGGTCAAGCTGACCTCGATCGCCAGCGTCGTCGCCCTGCCGGAGCTGCTGTTCCAGGCGCGCCAAGCGCAGAACGCCACCTACAACGCGACGCCCATCGTCGCCGCGGCGATCGCCTATTTCCTTCTCCTGTGGCCGCTGGTGCGGCTGATCTCGCGGCTCGAGAACAAGGCGATGGCGGGCCGCTAACCCCCCGGCGCGGCGACCCTGAGGCTCAGGGACAGCCGCACCGTATCCCCCAGCAGCGCCCGGTCGGCGACCATGCCATAGGCGCTGCGCGACAGCCGCCCCGTCGCCTCGATACCGAGGCTGCCGGCGCGGCGCTCGCCGACCAGCAGCTCGATCACCAGCGGCAGCACCCGGCCGCGCAGCGCCAGCATCCCCTCGAGGGCGATCCGGTCGGCGGCCAGCCGCCGTGCCGCCTGGCTGTCGAAGCGGGCGCGCGGGAAGTTCTGCACATCGAAGAAGTCGGGGCCGCGCAGCCGCACGGTGCGGTCGGGATCGGCCATGCTGGCGGAGGCCAGGTCGATCTCCACCGCCAGCCGCGTCCGCTCCGGCGCCGCCAGGTCGAGCAGCAGCTCGCCCTGGAAGCGCTCGAAGCGGCCGGGAATGTCGAGCAGCCCGAGCGCCGCGACGGTGAAATCCAGCCGCGCCTGCGAGGGGTCGAAGGCGAAGCGGACGGGCGCCGCGCGCGCCCCGTGGGCAAGTGGCCACAGCCCGGCCAGCAGCGCGCGGCGGCGCAGCCTCACAGCCGGCGCGCGGGAACCCCGCCCATCTCGGCGCCCGGCGGCACATCGGCCAGTACGGCGCTGCCCAGCCCGATCACCGCGCCGTCGCCGATCCGCAGCCCCGGCTTCACCCCGGCCAGGATGCCGACCAGCACCTCGGCGCCGAGCGTCACCCCGCCGCCCAGCACCGCCCCCGGCGCCAGGTGGCAGGCCGGGCCGAGGACCGCGTCATGCTCGGCGATGCTGCCGGTGTTGAGGATGGCGAAGGCGCCGATCCCGGCGGCGGCGCCGACCACGGCGCGCGGCAGGATGGCGCTGCCCGGGCCGAGGCGGGCGCTGCCGGCGACCACCGCCGAGGGGTGGCGCAGCACCGGCAGGGCGTAGCCGATCGCGGCCAGGCTCTCGCCGATCCGGCGCCGCAGCGCGTTGCGCCCCAGCGCCACATGCGCGCTGTCGAAGGCTTTCTGGGAGAAGAGCTCGGCCGCGCGGGCGACCGGGCCCAGCCAGGGGACCGGGGCCATCCCCGGGCAGCGCAGCCCGGGGCAGTCCGGCGCATCGTCCAGGACCCCCCCCGGCGGCGGCAGCCCGGCATCGCGCAGCAGCTCCAGCAGCGCCCGGCCATGGCCGCCGGCGCCGATGAACAGCAGCGCCACCGTCAGATGGCGACGCGGACGCCGAGCTCGACCACGCGGTCGCTCGGGATGCGGAAGAACTCGGTGGCCGGCATGGAATTGCGGCTCATCACCGAGAACAGCCATTGCCGCCAAGCCGGCATCTTCGGCACGGCGGCCGCCACCAGCGTCTCGCGGCCGAGGAAATAGCTGGCCTGCATGGTCTCGAACTCGACGCCGTATTCGCGCAGCGCCTCCAGCTCGCGCGGGATGTTCGGGCTCTCCTGGAAGCCGTAGCGCAGGATCACGCGGTGGATGCCCGGCGCCAGCTCGGAGACCTCGCGGCGCTGCTGCGCCTGGGGCACGTCCTCGTTCTCGACGGTGACGAACAGCACCCGCTCGTGCAGCACCTTGTTGTGCTTCAGGTTGTGCAGCAGGGCGGCGGGGACGTAGTCGGCCTGGCCGGTCATGAAGACGGCGATGCCCGGCACCCGGATGGTGCGCGACTGCGGCAGCCGCGCCAGGAAGGATTTCAGCGGCAGGCTGTCCTGGCGGAAGCGGGCGAAGAGCAGCTCGCGGCCGCGCCGCCAGGTCAGCATCAGCGCGAACATGCCGGCGCCCAGCAGCAGCGGCACCCAGCCGCCATCCGGCACCTTCAGCACATTGGAGATGAAGAAGCCGGCATCCAGCAGCAGCATCGGCACCACCACCAGCGCGACGCCGAGCCGCGGCCAGCCGAACTGCCGGCGGAACACCAGCCCGGCCAGGCAGGTGGTGCAGAGGAAGGTGCCGGTCACCGCGATGCCATAGGCCGCCGCCAGGCTGTCCGAATCATGGAAGGACAGCACCAGCACGATGACCCCGGCCAGCAGCATCAGGTTGATCTGCGGCATGTAGATCTGCCCCTCCTCGGTCTCCGAGGTATGGGTGACCACCAGCCGCGGCAGGTAGCCGAGCTGGACGCATTGCCGGGCGATCGAGAAGGCCCCCGAGATCATCGCCTGGCTGGCGATGATGGTGGCGCAGGTGGCCAGGATCACCAGCGGCAGCCGGAACCAGTCGGGCGCCAGCAGGTAGAAGGGGTTCTCCAGCGCCGAGCGGTCGGAGAGCAGCAGCGCGCCCTGGCCGAAATAGTTCAGGGTCAGCGCCGGCAGCACCGCCCAGAGCCAGACCAGCCGGATCGGCCGGGCGCCGAAATGGCCCATATCGGCATAGAGCGCCTCCGCCCCGGTCACCGCCAGCACCACCGAGCCCAGCGCGATGAAGGCCGCCAGGTGGTATTCCAGGCAGAAGGCGATGGCGTAGTGCGGCGAGAGCGCCAGCAGCACCTGCGGCTGCACCACGATCTCGATCAGCCCGAGCACGCCGAGGCTCAGGAACCACAGCGCGGTGACCGGGCCGAAGATGCGGCCGATGGTGTGCGTGCCCTTGTACTGCACCAGGAACAGCGCCAGCAGCACGCCGAGCGAGATCGGGATCACCGCCTGGGTGAAGGCGGGGGAGATGATCTTCAGCCCCTCCACCGCCGAGAGCACGGAGATGGCGGGGGTGATGATGCCGTCGCCGAAGAACAGCGAGGCGCCGGCGATGCCGATCATCATCACGGCGGCCTTGCCGCGCTCGCCGCGGGCGACCCGCATGGCCAGCGCCATCAGCGCCAGGATGCCGCCTTCGCCGCGGTTGTCGGCGCGCAGCACCAGCAGCACGTATTTCACCGTGACCACCAGGACGAGCGACCAGAAGATCAGGCTGAGCACGCCCAGGATCTCCCAGTCCTCCAGCCCGTCCGCCGCGAAATGCAGCAGCGAGGCGCGGAGGGCGTAGAGCGGACTGGTGCCGATATCGCCATAGACGACGCCGAGGACGCCCAGCAGCAAGGCCGGGCTGAGCTGGCGGTGAGCCGGGGTGTTGTTCTTGGAGGACACTGCCATGCCGCGTTGATGCCGGCGACAAGGAGTAGGCTGGAGCGGTGGCGCGGTGCAAGGGGCAGGCCGTGGGCCCTGTCCGGCCCGCCGGGCAGCGCGCCGGGGCGACGGCCCGGCAGGAGCTTCAGCACCGGAATGGTTGCACTGTAAGTAAAATAATTAATAAATCTGAAACTGAGCCGATTTCCGATGAAAATCTGCGGGCCTCTCGGCGTTCTGCATTGGTCATGCCGCGCCCTGTCCGGCTAAGACTTTTCCGACCTGCAGCGATCGATGGAATATGTCAGCCCACCGCAAGCATTCTTCCTTCGAAATGAAGCCGCAGGAGGCCTCCGCCGCCGCGCTGGAGCTTCCTGTTCTACTGCATGACTTGGCAGTGGGCGAGGAGCTGTTCTGGGAGCCCGACCGGCTGGTGCCCTTCGAGCACTGGGCCGGGCATATTCCCTTCGCCTTCTGGCTGACCCGCATCCTGCGGCCGCGCCAGCTGGTCGAACTCGGCACGCATCGCGGCAACTCCTATTGCGCCTTCCTGCAGGCCATGGCGCATGACGGCATCGCCGGCCAGTGCCACGCCGTCGACACCTGGCAGGGCGACCTGCACATGGCGGAGGAGGCCGGGCTCTTCGAGGAGCTCAGCGCCTATCACGACCCGCGCTATGGCGGCTTCTCCACCCTGCTGCGCATGGATTTCGCCCAGGCCCGGCCGCTCTTCACCCCCGGCTCGATCGACCTGCTGCATATCGACGGCTGCCACACCTACGAGGCGGTGCGGCAGGATTTCGAGCTCTGGGCGCCGACCCTGTCCGACCGCGGCGTGGTGCTGTTCCACGACACCAATGTCCGCCGCCCCCAGTATGGCGTCTGGCAGCTCTGGGCCGAGCTGAAGGAGCGCCACCCGCATTTCGAGTTCGTCCACAGCTATGGCCTGGGCGTGCTGGCGCTGGGGGGCGAGCTGCCGGCGCCGCTGCGCCATCTGCTGGCGGCCAGCGCCGATCCGGCCCGGCAGGCCGGCATCCGCGCCCTCTTCGCCGCGCGCGGCCGCGGCGTGACCTTCCGCCTGCAGGCCGAGCAGCACCAGGCCGAGGCGCGGCGCCTGCTGGGCGAGGCCGGCGCGGCGCAGCAGCAGGCCGGCGCGGCGCAGCGCCAGCAGGCCGAGGCCGAGGCCGCCCGCGCCGCCGCCGAGGCCGCCACCGCCAATCTGGCGCAGCAGCTGCGCCATGCCCAGGCGGCGGCGCAACAGATGCAGACCACCGCCCTGCAGGCGCATGCCGCCGCGCTGGACCGCGAGGCCGAGGCCGTCGCCGCGGTGCGGCAGGAGGCGGAGGAGCTGCAGGGCCGGCTGGGTTCGCTGGAGGCGGAGCTGCGCCAGATGCGCGACAGCACCTTCTGGCGGATCACCGCCCCGCTGCGCGGTGCCGCCGCGCTGCTGCCGCCGCCGGTCCGCCGGCTCGGCCGCGGCGGCGCCAAGCTGCTGCGCTGGAGCCTGACGCTGCAGCTGCGCCAGCGGCTGCGCGAGCGCCAGGCGCTGCTCGACTCCGCCGCCGCCGTGACACTGCCGCCGGCGCCGCCCTCCGCCGCGCTGCCGCCCCCGCCATCACCCCTGGCCGCGCCTGCCCGGACGTCACCCTTCGCCGTGCCGCCCTCGGCGGCGTCGCTGCTGCCGGCGCTGCCCGGCCGGCTGCCGGCGGCGGACGAGGTCGCCGCCCTGGCCTGGCCCGATACCTTCCCGCTGCGCGCGCATCAGCCGGCGGCGCGGATCGCGGTGGTGCTGCACCTGTTCTATCCGGAGCTGTGGGAGGAGTTCGAGACGGCGCTGGGCGCGCTGACCGAGCCCTTCGACCTGTTCGTCACCCTGGTGCAGGGCCATTCCGAGGCGCTGCGGGAGACCATCCTGGCGCGCTTCCCGGCCGCCATCGTGCTGGCCTTCCCCAATCACGGCCGCGACGTCTATCCCTTCATCGCCCTGGTCAATTCGGGCGCGCTGTTCGGCTATGAGCTGGTCTGCAAGCTGCACTCCAAGCGCAGCCTGCACCGGCAGGACGGCGATGCCTGGCGGCGCAGCCTGACCGCCGGGCTGCTGCGCGACGCCGCGCATGTGCGCGACATCCTGGGCGCCTTCCGGGGCGATCCCGATCTCGGCGTCGTCGTGGCGCGCGGCAATGTGGTCGGCCAGCACCCGGACCACTGGCACGCCAACCTGGCCCATGTGCACCGCCTGTCGGAGCGGATGGGCATCCCGCCGCTGAACGAGCCGCGCACCTTCCCCGGCGGCTCGGTCTACTGGATCCGCCCCTTCCTGCTGCGGCCGCTGGCCAATGCCCGCATGGCGCCGGGCGATTTCGAGGCCGAGCCGCTGCCGCATGACGGCACCGCGGCGCATGCGGTGGAGCGGCTGATCGGCCTGCTCTGCCACGATGCCGGCATGCGCATCGCCGAGGAGCAGGAGGTGGCGGTGCCCGCCCCGCCGGCGCTGGCGGCCCGGGTCGATGTCGTCGCCTTCTACCTGCCGCAGTTCCATCCGATCCCGGAGAACGACCGCTGGTGGGGCGCCGGCTTCACCGAATGGAGCAATGCCAGCCGGGCCCGGCCGCAGTTTCCCGGGCATCGCCAGCCGCGGCTGCCGGGGGCGCTCGGCTTCTACGACCTGCGGCTGCCGCAGACCCGCGCGGCGCAGGCCGACCTGGCCCGCCAACACGGGGTCTCGGCCTTCTGCTACTACCACTACTGGTTCGACGGACAGCCGCTGCTGGAGACGCCGATCCAGGCCATGCTGGCCAGCGGCGAGCCCGACTTCCCCTTCATGATCTGCTGGGCCAACGAGCCCTGGACCCGTAACTGGGATGGCCTGGCGCGCGACATCCTGATGCCGCAGAGCTACAAGCCCGGCTGGGAGGCCGCCTTCGCCCGCGACATCGCTCCGCTGATGCGCGACCGGCGCTACTGGCGGCAGGGCGGCCGCCCGATGCTGCTGATCTACCGCGTCATGCACATGCCGCGGCCGGCGGAGTCGATGGCGGCGCTGCGCCAGGCGCTGCGCCAGGAAGGCGTGGGCGAGGTGCATCTGGCCGCCGGCTGGGTCGCCTTCAACGACGACGCGGCCCTGCCGGAGGATCCGGCGGCACTCGGCCTCGATTCCTATTTCGAGTTCCCGCCGCACCGCCTGTCCGGCGCGCGCGATGTCACGGAGGAGCGGGTGCCCGCGGGCAGCGACTTCCAGGGCCATGTGCACGACTATGGCAGCGTGGTCGAGGGGGCGCTGGCCGGGCTGGCCCGGCCGGTGACGGGCATCCGGCACCGCACAGCCACCATGGGCTGGGACAACACCGCCCGCCGCGGCATCCATGCCAGCATCCTGCATGGCGCAACGCCCGCCAGCTTCCGCCGCTGGCTGCGCGGCCTGGTCTGCCACGCCGCCACCCGGCCGCCGGCGCCCGGTGAGGCCGGCGAGGGCCGGCTGGTCTTCGTCAATGCCTGGAACGAATGGGCCGAGGGCACCACGCTAGAGCCCGACCAGGATTTCGGGCATGGCTGGCTGGAGGCGGTGGCCTCCGCCCTGCCGCCACCGCCGCGGGACTGAGCACCCGGCCGGGCGCCGCGCACGAAAAAGGGGGCCTTCCGGCCCCCTTTTCTGTTGCCGCGCCAGCCTTCAGTGGCCGCGCAGGATCTGGCTCAGGAAGGTCTTCAGGCGATCCGTCTTCGGGTCGCTGAAGATCTGGTCCGGCACGCCGGATTCCACCACCTCGCCACGGTCCATGAAGACCACGCGGTCGGCGACCTGGCGGGCGAAGCCCATCTCATGGGTGACGCAGATCATGGTCATGCCGGTGTCGGCCAGCATCACCATGGTGTCGAGCACCTCCTTGATCATCTCCGGGTCAAGCGCCGAGGTCGGCTCGTCGAACAGCATGATCTTGGGCTTCATGCAGAGCGCGCGGGCGATGGCGACGCGCTGCTGCTGGCCGCCCGAGAGCTGGCCCGGATACTTCTTCGCCTGCTCCGGGATCTTGACGCGGGACAGGTAGTCCATCGCCAGCGCCTCGGCCTCCTTCTTCGGCATCCGGCGGACCCAGATGGGCGCCAGGGTGCAGTTCTCCAGGATGGTCAGGTGCGGGAACAGGTTGAAGCTCTGGAACACCATGCCGACCTCGCGGCGGATGGCGTCGAGCGAGCGGGTGTCGTCGGTCAGCTCCATGCCGTCGACGACGATCCGCCCCTCCTGGTGGTGCTCCAGGCGGTTGATGCAACGGATCATGGTCGACTTGCCGGAGCCCGAGGGGCCGCAGACCACGACCCGCTCGCCGGTGGCGACGTTCAGGTTGACGTCGCGCAGCACATGCAGCGCGCCGTACCACTTGTTGACCTTGTCCAGCAGGATGGCCGGCGGCGCGTCGGCGCGCACGGCGGAGGCGATGTGCGGGCCGTCTTCCATGGTGGCGCTCATGCTGCTTGCGATCCCTGGGTCTGGAGGTGGCGGTGGTGCCGGGCGGTGAGGGTGGGGGCCATGCTCAGCGCACCCGGTGGCGGTTCAGTTCCGCCTCGAGGTTCTGGCTGTAGCGCGACATGGCGAAGCAGAAGACGAAGTAGATGGCGCCGACGGTGACGTAGATCTCGATACCGAAGCCCTGCCAGGCCGGCTCGACGATCGCCGTCTTGCCGGCGGTCAGCAGGTCGAAGATGCCGATGATCAGCACCAGCGAGGTGTCCTTGAAGAAGCCGATGAAGGTGTTCACCAGCGGCGGGATCACCAGGCGCAGCGCCTGCGGCATGATGATGAAGCCGGTCTTCTGCCAGTAGGACAGGCCGAGCGCCTCGGCCGCCTCGTACTGGCCGCGCGGCAGCGCCTGCAGGCCGGCGCGCACCACCTCGGCCAGGTAGGCGGCGGCGAAGAGGATGATGGCGATCTGCGCCCGCAGCAGCTTGTCGATGTTGATGCCCTCGGGAAGGAAGAGGGGAAACATCACGCTGGCCATGAACAGCAGAGAAATCAGCGGCACGCCGCGGATCAGCTCGACATAGACGACGCAGAGCATCTTGATCGCCGGCATCTTCGACCGCCGCCCCAGCGCCACCAGGATGGAGAGCGGGAAGGCGAAGGCGATGCCGAAGGTCGACAGGATCAGGGTGATGACCAGCCCGCCCCAGCGCTCCTGCGGGACATAGGGCATGCCGAAGACGCCGCCCCACATCAGGATGCCGATCACCGTCAGCACCGCCAGCCAGACCAGGGCGAGGGCCGGCCGCCAGAAGCGGCGCATGGCGGAGACGATGTAGAGCCCGACGAACAGCAGGCAGACCACCGCCGGGCGCCAGTGCTGCTCATAGGGATAGGTGCCGAACAGGATGAAGCGGTGCTTCTCGGTCACCACCGCCCAGCAGGCGCCGCTGCCGGCCAGGGCGCGGCAGGCCTGGGTCTGGGCGCCCTGCGGCGTCACCGGCACCGACCAGATTGCCTTGATGAAGGCCCAGTCGACGAAGCCGATGGTCCAGCGGACCAGCAGGTAGCCCAGCGCCAGGGTGACGGCGGTGGAGATCCAGGAGGAGAACAGGTTGGTGCGGGCCCAGGCGACGGGCCCGACCGCCAGCAAAGGCGGGCGGCGCGGCGCCGGGGCGGCGTCGGTCGCCGGGCGCGGGGCGGAGGCTTCGGCGGCGATGTCGGCCATGGCTCAGCGCTCCACCAGGGCGATGTGGGAATTGTACCAGTTCATGAACAGGCTGATCGACAGGCTGATGGTCAGGTAGACCGCCATGATGATGGCGATGCCCTCGATGGCCTGGCCGGTCTGGTTCAGCGTGGTGTTCGAGATCGAGACGATGTCCTGGTAGCCGATGGCGACCGCCAGGGAGGAGTTCTTCGTCAGGTTCAGGTACTGGCTGGTCATCGGCGGCACGATGACGCGCAGCGCCTGCGGCAGCACGATCTTGCGCATGATCAGCCCGCGCGGCAGGCCGAGCGCCTCGGCGGCCTCCCACTGGCCCTTGGCCACCGCCAGGATGCCGGCGCGGACGATCTCGGCGATGAAGGCGGCGGTGTACATCACCAGGCCGACCAGCAGCGCGAAATATTCCGGGGTGATAGTGACGCCGCCCTGGAAGTTGAAGCCGCGCAGCGCCGGGATATCGCCGGTCCAGGGCGCGCCGAGCCCGGCCCAGATCAGCACCGGCAGGCCGAGGATCAGCCCCAGCGCCGCCGGCCAGACCCGCCGCGGCTGGCCGTCCTCCATCTGCTTGGCGCGCGCCGAGCGGGCATAGAGCACCGTCATGACGACGCCGATCACCAGGCCGAGCAGCGCGAAGCTGTGGGCGTCCTGCCACTGGATCCAGGGCAGCTTCAGGCCCCGGTTCGACAGGAAGACGCCCTCCATCGGGTGCAGCGCCTGGCGCGGCCCGGGCAGGCCCTGCAGGATGGCGTACCAGAACAGCAGCTGCAGCAGCAGCGGCAGGTCGCGCACCACCTCGACATAGACCGCGGCGATGCGCGCCAGCAGCCAGTTCTTCGACAGCCGGGCGATGCCGATCAGCGTGCCGATGACGGTCGCCAGCAGCACGCCGACCACCGCGATCTTCAGCGTGTTCAGCACGCCGACCAGCAGGGCGCGCGAATAGGTGTCGGTGGGCGAATAGGGAATGACGCTCTCGGCGACCGGCAGCCCGGCCTCGCGCGAGAGGAAGCCGAAGCCGGTCGCGATGCGCCGCACCTCGAGATTGTGCTGCGTGTTGCTGACCAGCCAGCTGATGATGCCGATCACCACCCCCAGCACCAGGATTTGCCAGACGATGGCGCGCAGCCGCTCATCGGCCCAGGAGAGGCGGATCCCCTTCTTTGGCGGCGCGCGGAGCAGCCTGGGATCGGCAGCGGTGTCGGACATGCGTAAAGCCCCGTTGTTGCGTCTTTGTCCGATGCTCGGACGGTCGGGTCCCGGGCCGGCCTCTGGGGGCCGGTTTCGGGGCGGCCGTTGCGAGGCCGGCCCGGGGGGTGTCTCCCCCGGGCCGCCCCCGCCACTCTACAAGCCTTGCCCCGTCCTTAGCGGAAGGGGAAGGAATACTGCAGACCGCCATTGGTCCATTGCGCGTTCGGGCCGCGCTGGATGCCCAGCGGCTTCAGGTGGCGCTCGAAGATCTCGCCATAGTTGCCGGTGGCCTTGATCACGCGCACCGCCCAGAGGTTGTCGACGCCCAGCATGGCGCCCAGGCCGCCGGTCTTGCCCAGCATGCGCTGCACCTCTGGACGCTGGTCGTCGGCCGCCGCCTTGTCGACATTGGCGGTGGTGATGCCGAACTCCTCGGCCGCCAGCAGCAGGTTGTGCGTCCAGCGCACCAAGTCGGCCCAGCGCTGGTCGCCATGCCGCACGCCGAGCGCCAGCGGCTCCTTGCTGATCACTTCCGGCAGGATCACGTGCTCGGCCGGGTTCGGCTGCGCCGAACGGGTGGCGGCCAGGCCCGAGACGTCGGTGGTGTAGGCGTCGCAGCGGCCGGCGACATAGGCGGAGACCAGCTCCTCCAGCCGCTCGATGATCACCGGGGTGAACTTGACGTTGTTGGCGCGCGCCCAGTCGGTCAGGTTCTGCTCGGTGGTGGTGCCGGGCTGCACGCAGACGGTGGCGCCGTCCAGCTCCTTGGCCGACTTCACGCCCAGGCTGGCCTTCACCATGAAGCCCTGGCCGTCATAGAAATTGACCGACGGGAAGTCGAGGCCGAGCGAGGTGTCGCGCGACAGCGTCGCCGTGGTGTTGCGCGGCAGCACGTCGATCTCGCCCGACTGCAGCGCCGTGAAGCGGTTCTGCGCCGTGGTCGGGACGTAGCGGACCTTGCTGGCGTCGTTGAACAGCGCGACCGCGAGCGCCCGGCAGTATTCGACGTCGAAGCCCTGCCAGCGGCCCTGGCTGTCGGGCTGCGCGAAGCCGGCCAGGCCGGTGTTGACGCCGCAGCTGAGCGTGCCGCGCGCCTTGATCGCATCCAGGGTGGCCGAGGCATTCTGCTGCGGCGCGGGCTGCTGGGCCAGGGCAGGCAGCGCCATGGTGCCGGCCAGGACGGCCGCGCCAAGCACGCGAAGGGTGGCAAGCCGCATGGGCTTCATGAAGTGATCTCCCAATCTTTATAGCGGCGGATTCCCCGCCGGCTCCTCCCGCAGACCCGAGCCATATGCTGCGCCAGGGTCAGGGTCCGGATCAACGCGCTTGCGCACAGCGATACAGCCCCCTTTGCCCGTTAGCCCTGCAGGAGGCGTGACGCAATCGTGACGCACAATCTTCCCTTTTGGACGGGGAAACGGCAGTTCCTGCTTAGCAAGTTCGGTGCCACGCGGCGGCACGGCGGGCGCCCTGGCGCGGCCTGCCCGGCCGGCCTTCCGCCGGCGCCCTGCCGCCCTAGGATGGCCCCCCACGACCACCCCGGAGTTCGCCGCCGATGCGCTTCATGGACCGCGCCGAGACCGCCGCCCGCCTGCCCTGGCCCGCCCTGATCGAGGCGCTGGCCGCGATGTTCCGCGAGGGCTGCGCGGCGCCGCTGCGGCACCGCCATCCGCTGCCGCAGAATGAGGCAAAGGAAGGCTCGCTGCTGCTGATGCCGGCCTGGCAGGCGCATCGCTACACCGGGGTGAAGATCGTCCATGTCACGCCCGCCAATGCCAATACGCCGGGGCTGCAGGCGGTGAACTCGGTCTACCTGCTGTCGCATGGCGAGAACGGCCAGCCGCTGGCGCTGCTCGACGGCAGCACGGTGACCGACCGGCGCACCGCGGCCGCCAGCGTCCTGGCCGCCGGCTACCTGGCGCGGCCGGAGAGCGAGCGGCTGCTGCTGCTCGGCAGCGGCAAGGTCGCGCATGCCCTGGCCGAGGCCTACAGCACCCGCTTCCCGCTGAAGGAGATCCGCGTCTGGTCGCGCCGGCCCGAGAGCGCGCGGCGCCTGGCCGACCGGCTGCGCGACGAGGGAATGCCGGCGGCGGTGGCGGACAGCGCCAGCCCGGCCGGATTCGACATCGTCTCGGCGGCGACGCTGGCCACCGAGCCGCTGCTCTTCGGCGCCGAGCTGTCGCCGGGCACCCATGTGGATCTGGTCGGCGCCTTCCGGCCCGACATGCGCGAGAGCGACGGCGCCCTGGTCGCGGCCTGCAGCCTGTTCCCCGACACCCGGACCGGCGGGCTGGCCGAGGCGGGCGACATCGTCCAGGCCATCGCCGAAGGCGCCATCGACGAGAACCACATCGTGGCGGATCTCTTCGACCTCTGCCGCGGCACCCACAAGGGGCGCGCCACGCAGCAGGAAAAGACGCTGTTCAAGTCGGTGGGCTGGGCCGGCGAGGATCTCGCGGCGGCGGTGCTGGCCTACGAGACGCCCTGAACAAAAAAAGGCCGGGGGAAAGAATTCCCCCGGACCCCCATCTTTTTTCTGCCTGTTGTGCCGAGGCGTTGCCTCGGCACACTCAGATCAGCGGCGCAGGCCGAGACGCTCGATCAGGCTCTGGTAGCGGGCCTGGTTCTTGCGCTTCACATAGTCCAGCAGGCCACGGCGCTGACCGACCAGCACCAGCAGGCCACGACGGCTGTGGAAGTCCTTCGGATGCGCCTTCAGGTGCTCGGTCAGCGAGGAAATGCGGTCGGACAGCAGCGCGACCTGCACTTCCGGGCTGCCGGTATCGCCTTCCTTGGTGGCGTATTCGGCGATGATCTTGGCGCGACGCTCAATCTCGGTCGACATCGGCTATGGCCTTTCAGTCTGTCTCGCCATCCGGCAGCGCCTGGACAGCGACGAGGGTGTTGTCGCCCGGGCTGAGCCACCGCTCCGGCCGCACGCGGCCGGACTCCAGGCGAACCAGTCCCTTCAGGCGCTCCCCCGCCATTGCCCGCACAAGCCCCCCATCGGGGCTGGCGTCGCCGGGTATCCGGCCCATGAACTCGACCATCGAAAGGGTCTGTCCATGCGACAGGCGTGCGGCCTCCGCTTCGGTGAGGGCCAGTGCCGGGATGTCGGCCAGCGCGGTCGTCACGGGAAGCAGAAGGTCCGGGGAAGGAGGCGGCGTATCCTCCATTCCCACCAGCTTGTCCAGCGGAATCGCGGCCTCCTCCAGGAACGGCCCGACCCGCATCCGCCGCAGCGTCGCGATATGCCCGACCGCACCGACCGCCTTGGCGATGTCGCGGGCGAGCGAGCGCATATAGACGCCCTTGCCCGACTGCACGGTGAAGATCGCCGTGTCGGCATCGGGCCGCGACTCGAGCTCGAACTTGTCGACGCGGGCGGGGCGCGCCGCCATCTCCGGGATCTGCCCCTCGCGCGCCAGATCATAGGCGCGCTCGCCATTGATCTTGATCGCCGAGAAGATCGGCGGCACCTGCATGATGTCGCCGATGAAGCCCGGCAGCGCCGCGCGCAGCTGGTCGTCGGTCGGGCGGACGTCGCTGGTCTCGATGACCTTGCCTTCCGCATCGTCGGTGTCGCGCGCCTCGCCGAGGCGCAGCGTGAAGCGGTAGGTCTTGGTCCCGTCCATGACATAGGGGACCATCTTGGTCGCCGCCCCGAAGGCGATCGGCAGCACGCCGGTGGCCAGCGGGTCCAGCGTCCCGCCATGCCCGACCTTCTGCGCCTGGAAGGCCCGCTTCAGCTTGTTCACCACATCGGTCGAGCCGATGCCGGAGGGCTTGTCGACGATCAGCCAGCCATCCAGCGGGCGGCCACGCGGCTTGCGGTTCGGGCGTGCCATGGTCTTTGTCTCAACGCTCTTGGGCCGCGAGGCGGCGGGCAGGAAAGGGAAGGCCGGCCAGGCTGAAGAAGAGCCAGACTGGAGCCGGGCCGGGCTGAGGCCGGGTCAGGCCGCGGGCAGCGGGCGCGAGCGGCCGGTGGCGTCGAGCGCCACGAAGGTGAAGACCGCCTCGGTCACCCGGTTGGTGTGCTCGCCCTCGCGCTCGCGGCGCCAGGCCTCGACCCGGATGCGCAGCGAGGTGCGGCCGGTCGACAGGATCTGGGCATAGAGGCTGACCTCGTCGCCGACGCGGACCGGCGAGAGGAAGGTGATCGCCTCGACCGCCACGGTGGCGCAGCGGCCGCGGGCGCGGCGGGCGGCAGCATTGCCGGCCGCCAGGTCCATCTGCGCCATCAGCCAGCCGCCGAAGATGTCGCCGGCCGGGTTGGTGTCGGCCGGCATGGCGATGGTGCGGATCACCGGCGGCTCGGACGGCGGCGCCTCCGGCGGGGCGGCCTCGGCCTCGTGACGGCTCACGCCTCGTCCTCGTCGTCATTCTCGCGCGGGTCGTGCCGCAGCGGGGCGCGGCCGCGCTTGGCCTCGCTCGCCGTCGGGACCGGGGCGGGGATCGCCTCGCCCGGCTTCTCGGGGCGCGGCGGCAGGTCCTGCGCCACCTCGGGGCGGCGCATCACCGCGTCGATCTTCGAGGCGTATTCCAGCGCGTTGTCCGGCTGGAAATGCAGCTCGGGCGCGAAGCGCAGCCGCACCGCCTGGGCGACCTGCTTGCGCAGGAAGGGCTGCACCCGGCGCAGCCCGGCGAGCTCCTCCTTGGTCGCGGCCCGGCCCAGGGCGGCGACGAAGCAGGTCATGTGCTTCAGGTCGGGGGAGGCGCGCACCTCGGTCACCGTGATGTGGCGGCTGTCGAGGTCGGGATCGTGCAGCTCGCCGCGCAGGAAGACGGCGGACAGGGCATGGCGCACCTCCTCCGCGACGCGGAGCATGCGCTGGCTGGGGGCGCCGGCGGTGGCGAGTTTCTTGGCCATGGGGATCTCTTGCACAAACAGGATGGGGGGGACACGGGTCCCCCCCAGCGCTGGCCGGGCGACGGCAGATCCGCCGCCCGGGATATTGATCCTACGGGATCAGACGGCGGCGACCGTCTCGGTCTCGTAGCACTCGATCTGGTCACCGATCTTGATGGCATCGTAGTTCACGAAGCTCATGCCACACTCGTAGCCGTTGGTGACTTCCTTGACGTCGTCCTTGAAGCGCCGGAGCGTCGCCAGCTCGCCCTGGTGGATCACCACGCCGTCGCGCAGCAGGCGGACGCCGCAGCCGCGCTTGACCACGCCCTCGGTGACGCGGCAGCCCGCGATGTTGCCCAGGCGCTTGACCTCGAAGACCTCGAGGATCTGCGCATAGCCCAGGAACTTCTCGCGCTGGATCGGCGCCAGCTTGCCACGGACCATCGCCTCGATGTCGTCCGACACCTCGTAGATGATCGAGTAGTAGCGGATGTCGACACCGTCGCGCTGCGCCATCTCCCGCGCCTGGCCGGTGGCCCGCACGTTGAAGGCGACGACCACGGCGTTGGACGCCTTGGCCAGCTGGATATCGCTCTCGGTGATCTGGCCGACCGCCGAATGCAGCACCCGGACCTTCACCTCGTCGCGCGACAGCTTGTTCAGGGTCACGCCGAGCGCCTCGGCCGAGCCCTGCACGTCCGCCTTGACGACGACCGCCACTTCCTTCTGCACGCCGGCCGCGACCCGCGCCATCATGTCGGACAGCGTGCCGCGGGCGGCACCCGCCGCCGCCGCCAGCTTGTCGCGGTTGCGGCGCTGACGGTACTCGGAGATCTCGCGGGCGCGGCCCTCATCCTCGACGAAGGACAGCGGCTCGCCGGCCGAGGGAACCCCGGACAGGCCCAGGATCTCCACCGGCATGCTCGGGCCGGCTTCCTTCAGCTGGCGGCCCTTGTCGTCCAGCATGGCGCGGACGCGGCCCCATTCGGCGCCGGCCACCACCATGTCGCCCTGGCGCAGCGTGCCCTTCTGGACCAGCACCGTGGCGACCGGGCCGCGGCCCTTGTCCAGCTTGCTCTCGATGACGGTGCCTTCGGCGCCGCGCTCGGGATTGGCCTTGAGGTCGAGCACCTCGGCCTGCAGCAGGATGGCTTCCAGCAGCTTGTCCAGGTTCATCGCCTTGGTGGCGGAGACCTGGATCTCCATGGTGTCGCCGCCCAGGCTCTCCACCACGATCTCGTGCTGCAGCAGTTCCTGCCGCACGCGGTCGAGGTTGACGCCCGGCTTGTCGATCTTGTTGACCGCCACGATCAGCGGCACGTCGGCCGCCTTGGCGTGGTGGATCGCCTCGATCGTCTGCGGCATGACGCCGTCATCGGCCGCCACGACCAGCACCACCATGTCGGTGACGCTGGCGCCGCGGGCGCGCATCGCCGTGAAGGCGGCGTGGCCCGGCGTGTCGATGAAGGTGACCTTCTGGCCGCCCGGCACCGTCACCTGATAGGCGCCGATATGCTGGGTGATGCCACCGGCCTCGCGCGCCGCCACGTCGGTCTTGCGCAGCGCGTCCAGCAGGCTGGTCTTGCCGTGGTCGACATGGCCCATGATGGTGACGACCGGCGGCCGCACGATCATGTCGCCCTCGGCGTCGACGACGCCGTCCAGACCCTGCTCGACATCGGCCTCGGAGACGCGCTTCACGCGGTGGCCGAACTCGTTCACCACCAGCTCGGCGGTGTCCGCGTCGATCGACTGCGTCAGCGTCGCCATCACGCCCATGCGGAACAGCGCCTTCACCACCTCGCCGCCACGGGCGGCCATGCGGTTGGCGAGCTCCTGCACGGTGATCGACTCGGGCACGACGACGTCGCGCACGACCTTCACACCGTCGGAACGCAGGCGCTGCAGCTCCTGCTGCCGGCGCTCGCGCTCACGGGCGCGGCGGACCGAGGCCATCGAGCGGCTGCGGTCGTCGTCACCCTCGATCGCGGCGGCCACGTCGATGCGGCCGTCACGGCGACGGTCGGCGCCGACGGGCGGCTTCTTCGCGGGCGGCGTGATCGGCTTCTTGGCGGCCGCGGCCGGCAGGCCGGGACGGCGGGCCGGACCACGACGGTCCTCCTCCTCACCCTCGCGGCCACGCAGCGTCAGCCGCGCGCCGGGGGCGCCGGCGGGCGGCACGGCCGAGGGAGCGGCCGCGGGGCCACCCGGACGGCGCGGACCCTGGCCGGCGGCGGCGCCACCGGGACCCGAGGCCGAGCGCGGGCCACCGGCATGGCGCACCGGGGCCATGCCGACCTGGCGCAGGCCGATGCCGGGAATCGAGGGGCGCGGCGCCGGGGCCGGCGTGCCAGCGGCCGCGGCAGGCGCGGAGGCGGGCGCGGCCGACGGCGGCGCGTTGCGACGGGCCTGCTCGTCAGCCTTGCGACGGGCTTCGTCCTCGGCCTTCTGGCGGGCTTCCTCGACGGCGCGCTCCGCCTCTTCCTCGGCGCGGCGGCGCTCTTCCTCGGCGCGGCGGGCCGCTTCCTCGGCGGCGCTGCGCACCATCAGGGCCTGGCGCTCACGCTCCTCGCGCTGGCGCTGCGCCTCCATGCGGCGATGCTCTTCCAGCACGCGCAGGCGGTTGGCCTGCTCGGCCTGGTTCAGCGGCCGGCCGGCCTGCTGGCCGCCGCCACCGCTGTTGCCGCCACGATTGGCGGGGCCGGTCGCGCTGCGCTGCGGGCCGCCCGCAGGGCGCGGGCCGGTGGCCGGGCCCGCGGCGGGCTTGCCGCCGGGCGCCGGCGGACCGCCGGCGCGCTTCTTCACCACTTCAACCTGCACGGTCTTGCCGCGACCATGGCTGAAGGACTGGCGCACCGTGCCAGCCGCCTCGGTCTTGCCAAGTTCGAGTCGGCCGCCCGGCCGAAGGCTCAGCCTGCTCTTCGCCGCATCCTGCTCATTTTGGTCGCTCATTCGTTCGCCTGAACCCGATCCGTCTTGTGCCATCAATCCTATCGCGAGCCGTTGCCGGGCTCACGTCCCCGCTCCGCTCGCGATACCGGAGACAGCGGCCAGACGGCCCGCCTCCTGCACCAACATGTCGGCAATCCGTCCGGGGGCAATCGCTACGTGCACCGCATGGTCCCTTCCGAATACCGCGCCCAATTCCTTCGCCGTCAGCACCGCCACCATCGGGGTACCGCGACGCCCGGCCAGCCTGTCGCGCTCGGACAGGCTGCCATCGCTCGCCTCAACCAGCAGGCCGGCCCGTTTGGCCTGGAGCCATTCGCGCACCTGCTGGAAACCACTCACCGCCTGGCCGGCCCGACGCGCCAGACCCACCTGGTCGCGGATGCGACCTTTGAGGCCAGTCTCGATCCGGGCGCGGAGGTCGGGGGGCAATTGCACCTGGCCGCGGGCTGCCCTGTGAAAGGCGCCCCGGCTCAGCGCGCGTTCTAGCACATCGGCCCGTGCGCTCAACCACATTCCCCGGCCGGGCAGCCTCCCGCCCAGGTCGGGGACCAGCTCGCGCCCCGGGCCCAGCACGAAGCGCAGCATCGCTTCCTTCGGCAGGCTCTCCCGGGTGACGATGCAGCGCCGCATCGGCCCCTTGGGCTCGGGATCCGGCTGGCCATCCTCCCCGGCATCCCCCAGCTCGTGCGACTCCGCCTCCGGGGCGGTGGCCTGCCCCGGCTGGTCCGGCGTCGGGTCGAGGGGTGCCGGGACCGGGGTCCCGTCCGTCAGTGGCTGCATCGCTCCGCTTTCACCGGCGGGGGAGGGAAGGATCCCGTCGCCCGCCTCTCAACGACAAAGCCCTGCCGGGCAGGCCCGGCAGAGCATTCTCCTGTCGGGTGGCCCGGCCGGTGGCCGGGCCAGGATCGCCTCAGGCCGGGCGGCTCTCGCCGTCCTGGCCCTCTTCCGCCGCGGCTTCGCCGGCAGCTTCCCCGGCATCTGCCGCGTCCCCGGCCTCGGCCGAGGCCTCGGCGGAGGCGGCCACTTCCTCGCCCTCGAACCAGTGCTCGCGGGCGGCCATGATGATGGCGTTGGCCGTGTCCTCGTCCACCGCCTCGGCGCCGAGGATCTCGATCAGCTCGTCGGCGGCGAGATCGCCGAGGTCGTCCAGCGTCTTGACGCCCTTCTCGCCGAGCGTCACCAGCATCGCGGGGCTGAAGCCGCCGGCCTCGGCCACCGCATCCTCGACGCCCAGCGCCTGGCGCTTCTCGTCGAGCTCCTGGTCGCGACGGTCCAGGAAGGCCTGGGCGCGGCGCTTCAGCTCGGCCGCGACATTCTCGTCGAAGCCCTCGATGCCGGCCAGGTCGTCATCCTCGACCTCGATCAGCTCCTCGACGGTGCTGAAATCCTCGGAGACCAGCAGGCCGGCGATGACGTCGTCGACGTCCAGCGCCTCGACGAACAGGCCGGTGCGCTTGCGGAACTCTTCCTGGCGGCGCTCGGAAGCCTCCGCCTCGGTCAGGATGTCGATGTCCCAGCGGGTCAGCTGGGAGGCCAGGCGGACATTCTGGCCGCGGCGCCCGATCGCCAGCGACAACTGGTCATCGGGGACCACGACTTCAACCCGCTTGCTGTCGTCGTCCATCACCACCTTGGAGACCTCGGCCGGGGCCAGGGCGTTCACCACGAAGGTGGGGTTGTCGGGCGACCAGGGGATGATGTCGATCTTCTCGCCCTGCAGCTCGGCGACGACGGCCTGGACGCGCGAGCCGCGCATGCCGACGCAGGCGCCGACCGGGTCGATCGACGAGTCGCGGCTGATCACGGCCATCTTGGCGCGGGAACCGGGGTCGCGGGCGACAGCCTTAATTTCAATAATGCCGTCGTAAATCTCAGGAACTTCCTGCGCGAACAGCTTGGCGAGGAAGCCGGGATGGGTGCGGCTGAGGAAGATCTGCGGGCCGCGCGGCTCTTCGCGGACGTCGTAGATATAGGCCCGGACCCGGTCGCCATTGCGGAACGCCTCGCGCGGGATGGTCTCGTCGCGGCGCAGCAGGGCCTCGGCGCGGCCGAGATCGACCATCAGGTTGCCGTACTCGGTGCGCTTGACGACACCGTTGATGATCTCGCCGACGCGGTCCTTGTATTCGTTGAACTGCTTCGAGCGCTCGACCTCGCGCACCCGCTGCACGATCACCTGCTTGGCGGTCTGCGCGGCGATGCGGCCGAAATCGATCGGCGGCAGCGGGTCGACGATGAACTCGCCCACCGCGATGCCGGGGCGGATCTTCTGGGCGATGCGGACCGGGATCTGCGTCGCCTCGTTCTCGACCGGCTCGGCCTCGACCACCTCGGTCCAGCGCGACAGCTTCACCTCGCCGGAGCGGCGGTCGATGACGGCGCGGATGTCCTTCTCATGCCCGTACTTGGCGCGGCCGGCCTTCTGGATGGCCTGCTCCATCGCCTCGAGCACCTCGTCGCGCTCGATCATCTTCTCGCGCGCCACCGCCTCGGCGACCTGCAACAGCTCCGGGCGGGCAATGGCAACGTCTGCGGCCATGATGCTCAGTTCCTCTTGGCGTAGGGCGAGGCGTCTTCCTCGGGGGCGTCGTCATCCTCCCCCTCGGGCTTCGCGGACACCGCGGTCGCGGCGATCAACTCGTCGGTCAGCACCAGCTTGGCGCGGCGGATGTCGGCGCGCGGCAGGGCGACCTCGGGACCGTCCTCCGGCTTCAGCCGGGCGGTCTCGGCATCGGCGCCCAGGATGACGCCGCGGAAGCGGCGGCGGCCCTCGAAGGGGATCGACATCTCGGCGATCGCCAGGTGGCCGGCGAAGCGGTTCCAGTCCTTGGTCCGGGTCAGCGGCCGGTCGATGCCGGCCGAGGAGACCTCGAGATGCCATTCGCCGGTGAAGGGATCGTCGACATCGAGCACGGCGCCGACCGCGTGGCTGATCGCCTCGCAGTCGCCGACGCCGATCAGGCTGCCATCGGCGCGGTCGGCCATGATCTGGACCGTCGGAGTCTGCTTGCCCTGGATCTGGACGCGCACGATCTCGTAGCCCATGCCGGCCAGCGTCGGCTGGATGGCGGCGGTGATGCGGGCCTCAAGGCCCTCGTTGAGCGGGAGATCGTCTTCCAAAAACAAAAAAGGCGGCCCGTTAAGGCCACCCCCCTGGCTGTGCAGCGAAGATGTGTTGCCGCCTCATATAGTCCGCCCCCGGGCCGAAGACAAGAAAAGCCGCGGCCGGCTGCGGAGTCGTCAGCAGGCGGGGTCGGTGTTCTCCAGCCGCGCGACATGGGTGACGCGGCAGCGGCCATGGGTGTGCGCCGTCAGCACCGCGCCGGAGAGGCGGTTGTCGTGCACTTCCGCCAGCCCGAAGCCATGCAGGCGCAACAGCAGGAAATGGCCGGTGACACGGACCAGGTAGAGGCCGGCGGCCAGGCCGCCGCGCCGGGCCAGGCCCAGCAGGGTCGGGCGCGGCGCCGCCAGCGGCAGGCGCTCGGCGCGGATGCCTAGCACGGCCAGCGCCTGCACCACGTCGCGCCAATAGGCGGTGACGATTTCGCCCTCGGGCGCGTAGCGCTGCGGCGCCGCCTCGCGCAGCAGGGCGCAGGCCATGGCGTAGCTGGTGCCCCCGGCCAGCGCGACCGCGGCCGGGCCGCACCAGCCCAGGCTGCCGCCGCGTTCGGCCGCCAGCGCCTCGGCGCCGCGACGGCCCGCTTCCTGCGACGACAGGGGGCGAAAGGTTGCGACCATGGACGCGCACGGTGTCGTGAGGATTATCCTGGGTCAATGCCGATCTGCGCAGAGCCTCATGACATTTCTCGCCTGTGTCGCATGCGCCACGCGCCGGCTTGGCCGTTTTCCCTTGCGTCTGCCGCATAACGGCAAAGGTTCAGCCGGAATGGTCCCGGCGGCTTGTTCCGTGCCCGGTAATGTTGCGGTAGCAACCTGTCCTGCCGGTCACGCCGCCGCCATCCGGGCAGCGTCGTGCCGGGTGGAGACCGATGCGCATGCTGACCCCCGGCCACCTCTTCATCCACCCGGCGCGCCGGGCCTGGCGCCGCGGCGACTGGGCCGCGGCCCGCCGCGCCTATGGCTGGGCGCTGCGGCTGGGTGCGCGGGAGGCCGGGACCTGGATGCAGTATGGCCATTGCGCCAAGGAGGCCGGCGACCCGGCCGAGGCGCTGCGGGCCTATGCCGAGGCGGAGCGTCGCCGCCCCGGCCTGGCCGACACCGCGCTGCAGAAGGGCCATGCGCTGAAGCGGCTGGCCCGTCCGGCCGAGGCGGCGGAAGCCTATCGCGAGGCGGCCCGCCGCGACCCGGCCAGCGCCGAGGCACGCCGCGAGTTCCTGGCCATCGCCCCGCGCGCGCCGCAGGCGGATGGGCGGCCCAGCCGGCTGCGCTTCATCAACATCGGCACGACGGGGCTCTGCAACGCCTCCTGCGCGCATTGCCCGACCGGGAAGGCGGCCACCGCCGCGGCGCCGCGCCATCCGATGAGCATGGCGCTGTTCACCCGGCTGCTCGACGAGATCCACGACCTGATGCTGCCGATCGACGGGCAGATCGCCTTCGGCCTGTTCGGCGACGCGCTGATCGACCCGCATGTGGTGGCGCGCGTCCGGCTCGCCCGGCAGCGCTTCCCCGAGGTGCCGATCTCGGTGAACATCAACGGCGCGGGCTTCGACCTGCGGAAGCATGCCGGGCTGCGCGAGTCGGGCGTGATCCTGGCGCTGCATTGCGAGTCGCTGCGGCCGGAGGTCTACCACCAGCTGATGGGGCCGCTGCGGCTGGAGCGGGTGCTGCCCAAATACGAGCAGATGCTGGCGGCCTTTCCCGGGCAGGTGGCGATCAGCATCCCGGTCAGCCGCCTCAACCGGGACGAGCTGGGCCCGCTGCGCGCCTGGTTCCTGGAGCGCGGCGCCGCGCGCGTCACATTCGACCCGCTGAGCAGCCGCTGCGCCCGCGACCGCAGCCTGTTCGACAGCCTGGCGCTGGACCCGAAGCCGATCCGCTGCGGGCCGGACGTGCTGGACGACCTGATCATCGACTGCGACGGGCTGGTCACCACCTGCTGCCAGGATTTCGAGCGGCTGGAGCCGATCGGCCATTTCGTCGGGTCGAGCCTGGCGGCGCTGCTGGCCGATCCGCGGCGGCTGGCGATGCGCCGGCGCTTCGCCGAGCAGCGCCACGGCGAGATGCCGACCTGCGCGCGCTGCTTCGGCGATGTCCGCAACGGCCGTGCGATGAAGGCTGCCCTCGCCGCGGTCGCCTGAGGGGGAGGGGCCTTGGCCCCCCGCCTCACTTGCGGCGCCAGATCCAGTACATCGGGTGGCGGCCCTCGCGCAGCGCCTTGGCCTCGTAGCGGGTCGGCGGCCAGCCCTCGGGGCGGCTGTGGTCGAGCGAGACGCGCTCGAAGAGGTCCTGCGCGCCCATCACCTCGGCGACCCAGTCCTGGTAGGTCGGGTCGTCGGTCGCGATGCGCCATTCGCCGCCCGGACGGATCGCGCGCTGCAGCACCGGCAGGATGCTCGGATGCACGAAGCGGCGCTTGGCGTGGCGCGCCTTCGGCCAGGGGTCGGGGAACATCAGGAACAGCCGCGACAGGCTGGCCTCGGGCAGGGCGCGCAGCAGGCGGCGGGCATCCTCGGTCCAGAGCCGCAGGTTGGGCGGCAGGGGGGAGGTGGCTTCCTCGCCTTCCGGCACGATGCGGGTCAGCAGCGAGCAGATGCCGTTCTCGAAGACCTCGGCGGCGATCAGCCCGGCCTGGGGATGCGCCTCGATCTGGGCGAGGGCGTGCTCGCCGCCGCCGAAGCCGACCTCGAGCCAGAGCTCCTGCGGCCTGACGGGGAAGCCCGCCAGCGGATCGGCCGGGTCGAAGCCGAGTCGCGGCACCGCCTGGTCGAGCAGGAGCTGCTGCCGCTGGCGCAAGGGATGGCCGCGCCGGCGGCCATAGAGCCGGTCGGGAACGGGCGGATTATTCGTGTCGGTCATGGGGGGTGCTTCTAGCCTCCCTTCGTGATGGGAGGTCCAGGGTGAAACCTACAGGTTTCACCAGGTTCCTGGCGGGGAGAGTGTGAGAGGGGCGGCGCCCCTCTCACAAGTTTTCAGCGACCGAAGGCGCGCTTCAGCTCGGCGGCCAGGTCGGTCTTTTCCCAGGTGAAGGTGCCCTTCTCCAGGTCCGGCGTGCGGCCGAAATGGCCATAGGCCGAGGTCGG
Organism: Roseomonas sp. USHLN139; assembly: GCF_037145735.1. Classification (NCBI taxonomy): domain Bacteria; kingdom Pseudomonadati; phylum Pseudomonadota; class Alphaproteobacteria; order Acetobacterales; family Roseomonadaceae; genus Roseomonas; species Roseomonas sp. USHLN139. The sequence continues at coordinate 255,486 of NZ_JBBCWY010000004.1, forward strand.
CGCGTAGATGGCGCGGTTCAGGTGCAGGTGCTCGCGGATGCCGCGCGGGGAGAGGTTGACCATGTCGTTGACGACCTTGGCCAGCTTCACCTCGTCGATGTCGCGCCCCGTGCCGTGCAGGTCGAAATAGACCGAGAGCGGCTTGGCCACGCCGATGGCGTAGGAGACCTGGATGGTGCACTTCTCGGCCAGGCCGGCGGCGACCACGTTCTTGGCAAGGTAGCGGCAGGCGTAAGCCGCCGAGCGGTCGACCTTGGTCGGGTCCTTGCCGGAGAAGGCGCCGCCGCCATGCGGGGCCGCGCCGCCATAGGTGTCGACGATGATCTTGCGGCCGGTCAGGCCGCAATCGCCGTCCGGGCCGCCGATGACGAAGGTGCCGGTCGGGTTGACGTAGAACTCGTCCTCGGGGACGGCCCAGCCTTCCGGCAGGCTGCTGACGACGATCGGGCGCACCAGCTCGCGGACCTGGGCCTGGGTCAGGCCGTCCTCGTGCTGGGTCGAGACGACGACCGAGGCGACGCCGACCGGCTTGCCGTCGACATAGCGCAGCGTCACCTGCGACTTGGCATCCGGCAGCAGGCCGCGCACCGACTTGTCGTTGGCGCGGCGGCGCTCGGCGATGCGGCGCAGGATCAGGTGGGCGTAGTAGAGCGGCGCCGGCATGAGATCGGGCGTCTCGGTGCAGGCATAGCCGAACATGATGCCCTGGTCGCCGGCGCCTTCGTCCTTGTTGCCCGAGGCATCGACGCCCTGGGCGATATGGGCCGACTGCGCGTGCAGGTGGCAGGCGATCTCGGCATTCTTCCAGGAGAAGCCTTCCTGGTCGTAGCCGATGTCGTGCACCGCCATGCGCGCGAGGTGCATCAGCAGCTCAGGCGTGACGCTGGCCGGGCCGCGGGTCTCGCCGGCCAGGATGATGCGGTTGGTGGTGACCAGCGTCTCGCAGGCCACGCGCGCATAGGGATCGGCTTCCAGGAAGGCGTCCAGCACGGTGTCGCTGATGCGGTCGGCAACCTTGTCGGGGTGGCCCTCGGAGACGGACTCCGACGTGAACAGATATTCGCCCTTGTCGCGCATGGCCCTATTCGTCCTCTTGTCGCGGCGGCGACCGGCAACCCCGGCCTGGCTATCCCTGCGCCGGCGTTGCGGCGCATCTCGTCACGCCGCAGGGCGGCGCATCATCCCGCGCTGCCGGCATGGCAACGGGCCGCGCAGGCGCGGCCGGGCTGTTTCGCAAGCGCGGGGCAGGGGGTCAAGAGACCATGGCGGGCCGCAGGGCCTGTCGCCCTGCGCCCGGCGCGGCAAGCGGCCGGTTTAACGGAAGAGTCACCGCGATCCGGCCGGGTCAGGCCATGCCGATGACATGCTTCATATCGTAGAGGCCGGGCGGCTGCGCCATCACCCACTGCGCCGCGCGCACTGCCCCGGTCGCATAGACCCGGCGGTCGAAGGAGCGGTGGCTGATGGTGATCTGCTCGGAGCCGGCGGTGAACAGCAGGGTGTGCTCGCCGATCACCTGGCCGCCGCGCAGGGCGGCGAAGCCGATCGGGCCGGTGGCGCGCGGGCCGGTATGGCCGTCGCGGCCGCTCTCCATGCCGACCTCCTCCAGCGTCCTGCCGCGGCCGCGGGCCACCGCCCGGCCCAGGCCGATGGCGGTGCCGGAGGGGGCGTCGACCTTCTGGCGGTGGTGCATCTCGACGATCTCGGCGTCGTACTGCTCGGGAGGGAGGGCGGCGCCCATCCGCTCGGCCAGGGCGAAGAGCAGGCTGACACCGGGGGCGAAGCTCGCCGCATAGACCACCGGGACGGTCCGCGCCGCCGCGGCCACCGCCGCCTCCTGCGCTGTCGACAGGCCGGAGGTGCCGAGGATCAGCGGCTTCTTCGCCGCCGCCGCCAGGCCCGCGTGCCGCTCGGCGGCGGCGGCATGGGTGAAATCGATGACCACGTCGCTGGCGGCGAACAGCGCTGGCGCGTCGCCGTCGCGGCCGATGCCGCCCGCGAGGGTCGCGCCGGCGGCGGCGATCTCCTCGGCCAGGAGCTGACCCATGCGGCCGGAATGGCCCAGGATGCCGATGCGAAGCGTCATGCCAGGGTCAGTCCTCTGGGCCGGGCTGGGGGATGGGCTGGGGCGGGTAAATGCGCGGGCGGATCACCGCGAACCAGATCAGCGCGCCGATCATGGAGAAGGCCATGGCGCTGTGGAAGGCCCAGAACAGCACGGTGCCCAGGATGCGCTTGGTGGTGAAATCGGCCGAGCAGACCAGCGCCCTGAAGGCCTCGGGCACCTCGGTGCCGCCGGCCTTCTCGATGCAGATCAGCCGGTGCTCGAGCATGGCCTCGTTGTAGGCCAAGGCATAGCGGCCGGCGATCAGGAGCAGCCAGAGGGCCAGCAGGGTCAGCGCATAGCGCCTGCCCGTCCATGTCGAGCGCATTCTTCTGTCCTTACCCTGGTCGCGCGGGGGAGGCGCCGCCTCCCCCGGGGCCCGGCTAGCGCCCCAGCCCGTCCCAGAATTCCTTGACCTTGGCGAAGAAGCCTTCGCTTTCGGGGCTGGAATGGCCGTGCTGGCCGCCTTCGCTCTCGAACTGCTCGAGCAGCTCGCGCTGGCGGGAGGTCATGTTCTGCGGCGTCTCGACGGCGACCTGGACATACATGTCGCCGCGCGCGGTGGAGCGCAGGACGGAGAAGCCCTTGCCGCGCAGGCGGAACTGGTCGCCGGTCTGGGTGCCCGCCGGGATGGTGACGCGCGAGCGCCCGCCATCGATGGTCGGCACCTCGACCGCGCCGCCCAGCGCCGCCTGGGTCATGCGCAGCGGCACGCGGACAAAGATGTTCGCGCCATCCCGCTGGAACAGCTGGTGCGGCCTGACCGCGATATCGACATAGAGGTCGCCCGCCGGCGCGCCGCGCAGCCCGGCCTCGCCCTCGCCGGAGAGGCGGATGCGGGTGCCGTCCTCGACGCCGGGCGGGATGGTGACATTGAGCGTGCGCTCGCGCTGCACGCGGCCGGCGCCCTGGCAGACCTTGCAGGGGTTCTTGATGACGCGGCCGGAGCCGCCGCAGGTCGGGCAGGCGCGCTCGATCAGGAAGAAGCCCTGCTGGGCGCGCACCTTGCCGGCGCCGCCGCAGGTGGTGCAGGTCGACTGGGCGGAGGCCGCCTTGCCTTCCGCGCCGGTGCCGTCGCAGGCGTCGCACTGGATGCTGCTCTGGACGCGCACCGTCTGCCGGGTGCCGGCGAAGGCCTCTTCCAGCGAGATCTCGGCCTGCTGGCGCAGATCGGCGCCGCGCCCGGCGGCCGCGCCCCCACCCCGGCGGCCCCCACCGAACTGGCCGAACATTTCCGCAAAAATGTCCTCGAAGCCGCCGGCGCCGAAGGGGCTGCCGCCGCCGAAGCCGCCACCCGCGCCACCGCCGCCGCCCTCGAAGGCGGCATGGCCGTAGCGGTCATAGGCAGCGCGCTTCTCGGGGTCCTTCAGCACGTCATAGGCCTCGCTGCACTCCTTGAAGGAGGCCTCGGCAGCCTTGTCGCCCGGATTGCGGTCCGGATGGTGCTTCATGGCGAGCTTGCGATAGGCCTTCTTCAGCTCGTCGTCGCTCGCGCCCCGGGCGACACCCAGGGTCTCGTAATAGTCCTTCTTGGCCATGGCGTGGCCTGTCCCCCAAGTTCCGGAACGACGAAGCGTCCGGCCCCGCGAAGGGCCGGACGCAGCGGGTCAGTGCAGCCGGAGCAGGCTCAGCTCGGCTTCTTCTTCGCCGGGTCGACATCCTCGAACTCGGCGTCGACCACCTTCTCGCCCGCCTTGGCCTCGGGGCCGGCGGCCTCGGGACCGGCGCCGGCGGCACCCTCGGCGGCGGCGGCCGCCTTGTAGACCGCCTCGCCCAGCTTCATCGACGCGGCGCCCAGGCGCTCGGTCGCGGCCTTGATGGCCTCGACGTCGTCACCCTCGCGGGCGCTGCGGGCGGCTTCCAGGGCAGCCTCGGCCTCGGTCTTCTCGGCCTCGCCGACCTTGTCGCCGTTCTCCTTCAGCGTCTTCTCGGTGCCGTGGATCAGCGCCTCGAGCTGGTTCTTCGACTCGACGCCCTCGCGGCGGCGCTTGTCGGCCTCGGCATTGGCCTCGGCGTCCTTCACCATCCGCTCGATATCGGCATCCGACAGGCCGGACTTGGCCTGAATCTTGATCTGCTGCTCCTTGCCGGTCGCCTTGTCCTTGGCGCTGACCGAGACGATGCCGTTGGCGTCGATGTCGAAGGAGACCTCGATCTGCGGCACGCCGCGCGGGGCGGGGGTGATGCCCTGCAGGTCGAAATTGCCCAGCAGCTTGTTGTCCGCCGCCATCTCGCGCTCGCCCTGGAACACCTTGATGGTGACCGCGGTCTGGTTGTCGTCGGCGGTGGAGAAGGTCTGGCTCTTCTTGGTCGGGATCGTCGTGTTGCGGTCGATCAGGCGGGTGAACACGCCGCCCAGCGTCTCGATGCCGAGCGACAGCGGCGTCACGTCGAGCAGCAGGACATCCTTGACCTCGCCCTTCAGCACGCCGCCCTGGATGGCGGCGCCGATGGCCACGACCTCATCCGGGTTGACGTTGCGGGCCGGCTCCTTGCCGAAGAACTGCTTCACCGCCTCGACGACCTTGGGCATGCGGGTCATGCCGCCGACCAGGATCACCTCGTCGATCTCGCCGGCGGTCAGGCCGGCATCCTTCAGCGCCAGGCGGCAGGGCTCGAGCGTGCGCTGCACCAGGTCATCGACCAGGCTTTCCAGCTTGGCGCGGCTGACCTGCAGCACCAGGTGCTTCGGGCCGGAGGCATCGGCGGTGATGAAGGGCAGGTTGATCTCGGTCTGCTTGGCGCTCGACAGCTCGATCTTGGCCTTCTCGGCCGCTTCCTTCAGCCGCTGCAGGGCGAGCTTGTCGCCGCGCAGGTCGATGCCGTTCTCCTTCTTGAACTCGTCCGCCAGGTAGTCGATGACGCGCTGGTCGAAATCCTCGCCGCCCAGGAAGGTGTCGCCGTTGGTCGACTTCACCTCGAAGACGCCGTCGCCGATCTCGAGCACGGAGACGTCGAAGGTGCCGCCGCCGAGGTCATAGACCGCGATCGTGCCGGTGGCCTTCTTGTCCATGCCATAGGCGAGGGCGGCCGCGGTCGGCTCGTTGATGATGCGCAGCACCTCGAGGCCGGCAATGGCGCCCGCCTCCTTGGTCGCCTGGCGCTGGCTGTCATTGAAGTAGGCGGGGACGGTGATGACCGCCTGGGTCACCTTCTCGCCGAGATAGGCCTCGGCGGTCTCCTTCATCTTGGTCAGCACATTGGCGCTGATCTGCTGCGGCGCTTGCTTCTGCCCGCCGGCCTCGACCCAGGCATCGCCATTGTCGGCGCGGACGATCTTGAAGGGGGCCAGGCCCGCTTCCTTCTTGACCATCGCGTCGTCGAAGCGGCGGCCGATCAGGCGCTTCACCGCATAGAGGGTATCGGTCGGGTTGGTGACCGCCTGGCGCTTCGCGGCCTGGCCCACCAGCCGCTCGCCATTCTTGGCGAAGGCGACCATGGACGGCGTCGTGCGCGCGCCCTCGGCGTTCTCCAGCACCTTCACGTCGCCGCCTTCCATGATGGCGACGCAGCTGTTGGTGGTGCCGAGGTCGATGCCGATAACCTTGCTCATCCGAGTTCTCCTCTTGGCGGATGGGGGTGGCCCGTTCATGGCGCCACGCTCATCCCCGTGCTCATCAGGCGTGATCTGGGGAGCCGTCCGGGCCGATCAGTGCTGCCCGGGCGGCGATGTCAGCGATGTATTCAGCGCGGCGCCGCCGGACAAGGGCGCTTCGCAGGGCTGCGCAAAAAATGTGCAGGTCCGGGACCGGCCAGCGGCGCGGCCTCGGCCAGCAGGTAGCGCACCAGCTTGCCGTTGCGCGGGTCGGTGGCCTGGCCGCCGGCGGTGAAGCCGAGCCGGGCGTGGAAGGCCAGGCTCTCCGGGTTGGGCGGGTCGAGATTGACCTCGCAGCCCAGCCGGCCGAGCCCTGCTTCCAGCGCGACCCCGGCCAGGGCGGCGTAGAGCGCCCGGCCGATGCCCATCCCCTGCGCCGCCGGCTCGACCACGATGCGGTCGATATAGACGGCCTCGGGGTGGTTCTGCCGCATCCAGCCGTGGTTGGGGCCGTGCACCGGCCCCTCCGGGCCGAGCGCCACCAGCAGCCCGAGCAGCGTGCCCCGCGCATCCCAGGCGCCAACGGCCAGAAAGGCGTCGGCGCAGAGGCTGGCGAAAGCGGGCGCCGTCAACGCGTTGACCGGCCCGTCATGCCGGTTGTTCAGCGCCAGCAGCGCCGGCTGCTCGGCCGGCGCGACGGGGCGCAGGGTGAAGCCGGCCACGGCCCGGTCAGCCATGGGGTCAGGCGGTCTCGGAGACGCCCTCGCCGGCCACGACGACCATGGCGGGCTTCAGCAGGCGGCCGTTCAGCAGCCAGGCCGGGGTCCAGGCCTGCAGCACGGTGCCGGCGGCGACGCCCTCCGGCGGCGGCTGCTGCGCCATGGCCTGGTGCAGCTCGGGGTCGAAGGGCTTGCCGGCGGCTTCCTGCCGGGTCACGCCGTTGCGCTCCAGGATGGCGATGAAGGCGCGCTCGACGCCCTCGAAGCCGCCGCGCAGCTTGCCCAGCAGCTCGGCCTCGCCCTCCTGCGCGGCCGGCAGGGCGTCGAGGCCGCGGCGCAGGTTGTCGGCCGCCTCGACCACGTCGCGGGCGAATTTCTGCACCGCGTAGTTGCGGGCATCCTCGACATCGCGCTTGGTGCGGTTGCGCAGGTTCTGCATCTCCGCCTCCGAGCGCAGCCAGCGGTCCTTGAGCTGGGCGATTTCCGCCTCCAGCTCGGCGATGCGCGCCTGGGCGTCGACCGGGGCCTCCGGCTGGCCCTGCTGGGCTTCGGTGTCGCTGGGCTTGCTCTGATCGTTCATCACCGGCTTCTTTTCACTTCTTTTCAGATTCATCATCGGCGGCGCAGGTGCCGCGGCCATTCAGCCCCATCACCTAGGCAAAGCGGTGGCGCAGGACAAGGAAAGACCCGCCATCGCCCGCGCAAGGCTGGAGAAGCGGGCCAGCGGGGCTGCTTTTCCGGGCGAGGCGTGGCATGCCGGCCGCGCGCCCCGCCCCCGCTTTTCCCCTCGCTCGTTCCCTGCCAGAAGGCCCGCCGCATGCCCATGACCCCGCCCCGCGCCATCCTCTTCGATTGCGACGGCGTGCTGGCCGACAGCGAGGCACTGGCCGCCCAGGTGGTGGCCGACGACCTGGCCGGCCGCGGCTTCCCGGTGACGCCGGAGCTCTGCCAGGACGTCTTCCTGGGCCGGGCGGTGCCGGACATGGTGGCGGTGATCGAGCAGCGCTTCGGCCGCGTCCCCGATGACTGGCCGGCGCAGATCGGCCGGGCGCTGACCGAGCGGATGGCGCGCGAGGTGGTGCCGGTGCCCGGCGCGCTCGAGGCGCTGCGGCGGCTGGCGGCATCCGGCATCCCGCTGGCCTGCGCCTCCAATTCCTCGCGCGCCGAGCTCTCGGCCAAGCTGGCGCGCCTCGGCGTCGCGTCGCTGTTCCAGGGCCGCGTCTTCTCCTTCCAGGATGTCGACCGGCCGAAGCCCTATCCGGATATCTACGCGGCGGCGGCGGCGGCGGCGGCCTGCGGCGCGGCCCCGGCAGACTGCGTGGTGGTCGAGGACAGCCTACCGGGCATCCGCGCTGGCCGCGCCGCCGGCTGCCGCGTCCTCGCCCTGGTCTGGGAGACGCCGGAAGCCCTGCTGCGCGCCCAGGGCGCCGAGCCCTTCCACCACATGGACGAGCTGGCCGGCCTGCTGGGGGTGGCGTGATGGAGGCCCTGGCCGGCTGGTACCCCTGGATCAAGGCGCTGCACCTCTCGGCGGTGATCGCCTGGATGGCCGGGCTGTTCTACCTGCCGCGGCTCTATGTCTATCACACGCCGAGCCCGGTCGGTTCCGACCGCAGCGAGCTGTTCAAGGTGATGGAGCGCCGGCTGCTGCGCGGCATCATGAACCCGGCGATGATCGTCACCTGGCTGCTCGGCCTGACCCTGGTGGCGACGCCGGGCGTCATCGACTGGTCGGCCGGCTGGTGGCACCTGAAGCTCACCAGCGTCATCGGCATGACCGCCTTCCACATGCATCTGGCGGCTGCCCGCAAGGGGCTGCTGGCCGACCAGCGGCGGCACAGCGAGCGCTACTGGCGCGTCATGAACGAGGTGCCGACCCTGCTGATGCTGGTCATCGTCATCATGGTGATCGTGAAGCCTTTCTGACCCGGAACGGCCCGGCGGCCGCCGCGGCGGCGGAACGGCCGCAGGAATCGGGCGGAAATGCTTGAAACGGAGTGTGAAAGCCTCATTTGACCCATTGACGGGAGCGCGTCGCGGCCCCTAGCCTCGCAACGCTTCCCGTCGATGGCATGAGATCGGTCACGCCCAGGTTTCCGGGCCAATCCATTCTCCTGCCGAGACACAATCCCTCCTTATTCGGGACAGGTCGGCTGCGCAGCCTGCGCGGTTCCGGCATGCAGGCAGGCCAAGCCGCCGGCTTCTCGCAAATGTCCCGCTGCTCCCGCCGGCACGGAACGCGTCCGACCCATGCATCTTTCTGAACTCAAGGCCAAGAGCCCCGCCGACCTGCTCGCTTTCGCCGAGTCCCTGCAGATCGAGAACGCTTCCATCCTGCGCAAGCAGGACATGATGTTCGCGATCCTGAAGCAGCTGGCGGAGAATGATCAGGCGATCCATGGCGACGGCACGCTGGAAATCCTGCCCGATGGCTTCGGCTTCCTGCGCTCGCCGCAGTCGAACTACCTGCCTGGGCCGGACGACATCTATGTCTCCCCCGCCCAGGTGCGCCGCTTCGGCCTGCGCACCGGCGACACGGTGGAAGGCCAGATCCGCGCGCCCAAGGATGGCGAACGCTACTTCGCGCTGCTGAAGGTCAACACCGTCAATTTCGAGCCGCCCGAGGCGCTGCGGCACCGCATCAACTTCGACAACCTGACGCCGCTCTATCCGACCCGTCGCCTGAAGATGGAGAACTCGGAATTCGAGTCCGTCGCCAAGGGGATGCAGAAGGACTACACGCCGCGCGTCATCGACCTGGTGGCGCCGATCGGCATGGGCCAGCGCGCCCTGGTCGTCGCGCCGCCGCGCACCGGCAAGACGGTGATGCTGCAGAACATCGCCCGCAGCATCAGCCTGAACCACCCCGACGTCTTCCTCCTCGTCCTGCTGATCGACGAGCGGCCCGAGGAAGTCACCGACATGGCCCGCACGGTGCGGGGCGAGGTCGTGGCCTCCACCTTCGACGAGCCGGCGACCCGCCACGTGCAGGTCACCGAGATGGTTCTCGAGAAGGCCAAGCGCCTGGTCGAGCACAAGCGCGACGTCGTCATCCTGCTCGACTCGATCACCCGCCTCGGCCGCGCCTACAACTCGGTCGTGCCCTCCTCGGGCAAGGTGCTGACCGGCGGCGTCGACGCCAATGCCCTGCAGCGGCCGAAGCGCTTCTTCGGCGCGGCGCGCAACATCGAGGAAGGCGGCTCGCTGACCATCATCGCGACCGCGCTGATCGATACCGGCAGCCGCATGGACGAGGTCATCTTCGAAGAGTTCAAGGGCACCGGCAATTCGGAGCTCATCCTCGACCGCAAGCTGTCCGACAAGCGCGTCTTCCCGGCGATCGACATCACCAAGTCCGGCACCCGCAAGGAAGAGGTGCTGATCGACCGCCCGACCCTGACCAAGATGTGGGTCCTGCGCCGCATCCTGAACCCGATGGGCACCCAGGACGCGATGGAATTCCTGCTGGACAAGCTGAAGTACAGCAAGACCAACCAGGACTTCTTCGACGCGATGAATACTTGATGTTGTGCGGGGAGGCTTTGCCTCCCCGCCCTCAAGCGCCGGCGCGCGCCTCCGCGCGCTTGGCTTTCGCGCCATAGGGCGCGGGCCGCCTTCGCGGCCTCAGCCGACCAGAGGTCGGCTGCGTTTGTTTTGTGCCTCAGGCGCCGGCGCGCGCCTCCGCGCGCCTGGCTTTCGCGCCATGGGGCGCGGGCCGCCTTCGCGGCCTCAGCCGACCAGAGGTCGGCTGCATTTGTTTTGCGCCTCAGGCGCCGGCGCGCGCCTCCGCGCGTTTGGCTTTCGCGCCATAAGGCGCGGGCCGCCTTCGCGGCCTCAGCCGACCAGAGGTCGGCTGCATGATTCTCTCCCCTTTCGACCGGATTGTCCTGCCCCGCTTCGGGCGCAGCCCTGCTGCGTCGCCGCCTCGCGCTGTCCAGCCCCCTGCGATCGGCAGGGCTCGGCGGCTGGTCAGCGGCGCCCGGCGCGCTAGGCTGCAGCCACTCCATCATGGGCGAAGAGGCAGAGGGATGCAGGGCGAATCCTGGCAGGGCGTGTCGGTGGCCGAGCTCGAACGCGCGTCGCACAATGCGGTACCGGCGCTGCGCACTGCCTTCGATGGCCCCTTCCTGCTGCGCGCCTTCCTGGGCGGCACCGGGCGCGCCAATGCCGTCTCCTCGCTCGACCCGGCGCCCGACGCGGCGCTGGCCCAGCGCGTCGACCGCATCGCCGGGGCCTATGACCGGCTGGGGCTGACGCCGCGCTTCCGCTCCACCCCGCTCGATCCGCCGGGGCTGCGCGAGGCGCTGCTGGAACGCGGCTATGCCGAGCATGACGAATCCGTCGTGATGGCCGGCCCGCTCGCCGGCTTCGCCGCCGCTGATCCGGCCGTGGAGATCCTGCCGGCACCGACCGAGGAATGGCTCGCCGTGCTGGCGACCGCCGACTACCAGACCGAGAAGCGCCGCGCCGAGAAGCGGCAGGCGGCGGAGATGATGCTGCTGCCGGCCGCCTGGCTGGTGCTGCGCCTCGAGGGCCGCGCCGCGGCCGTCGGTCAGGTCGCCGCCGATGGCCAGCTGCTGGGCTTCTTCGACATCGCGACCGCGCCGGACTTCCGGCGCCGCGGCCTGGGCCAGCGCCTGCTGGCGGCCGGCGCCGCCTGGGGGCAGGGGCAGGGGGCGCGCACCGGCTGGCTGCAGGTCTCCGCCAGCAACACGCCGGCCCAGGCGCTCTACGCCCGGCTGGGCTTCGCCGGCATCTACAACTACCGCTACTTCCTGCTGCGCTGACTTGTGAGGCCGGGCGGGGTGGCAGGCGCTGCCGCCCTCCGCCTAGGCTGGCGGCACCCTGCCGGAGCCGCCGCCCATGTCGGACACCGCGACCAACCCCGCGAAACCGCCGGCCCGGATCGGCCTTCCGCGCCTGTCGCCGGCCGAGCTGCTGTTCTTCCGCCGCCTGCTCGATAACCCCGGCCTCGCCCGCTATGGCGAGTTCGGCCTAGGCGGCTCGACGCTGGAGGCGGTGCGGCGCGACATTCCCGTCCTGGTCTCGGTGGAATCGGATGCCGACTGGCTGCAGGCCGCCGCCGGTCAGCCGGAGCTGGCCGCTGCCATCGCCGCCGGCCGGCTGACCCTGCACCACGGCGATATCGGCCCGGTGATCGCCTGGGGGCGACCGCGCGACCGCCGCGCCCTGGCGCGCTGGCCGGGCTATGTCGCCACCTTCTGGGAGGCCTGGTCGCAGCGTGGCGCGCTGCCGCAGCTGGTCTTCGTCGATGGCCACTTCCGGGTGGCGGCGGCCTTGTCGGCGCTGCTGCAGGCCGGGGGCGACCCGCCCGCCGTGCTGGTGCACGACATGGAGGAAGCCCGGCTGCGCCACTACGGCGTCATGCTCGACTTCCTGGAGCCGGTGGAGCAGGTGGAGACGCTGTGGCTGCTGCGCGCCCGGCCCGGCCTGGACCGCGCCGCGCTGCTGGCCGCCGTCTTGCGCCACGCCCTCGACTTCCGCTGAGGGCCGGGGAGGGGGGCCATCCTGGCGGCGGCCCCCCTCCGATCATCAGGGCAGGAAGACGGTGCTGCCCGTGGTCTTGCGGCCTTCCAGCGCGCGATGCGCCTCGGCGGCGTCCTTCAGCGCATAGGTCTGGTTCACCTCAATCTTCACCGCGCCCGACAGCACGACGGAGAAGAGATCGGTTGCGGTGGCCACCAGATCGGCATGCTTGGCGGTGTAGGTCGCCAGCGTGGGCCGGGTCAGGAACAGCGAGCCCTTGGCCGCCAGCACGCCGATATCGAAGGGCGGCACCGGGCCGGAGGCATTGCCGTAGGACACCATCATGCCGAGCGGCGCCAGGCAGTCCAGCGAGGCCATGAAGGTCTCGCGGCCGACGCTGTCATAGACCACCGGCAGCATGGCGCCGTTGGTGATCTCCTTCACCCGGGCGGGCAGGTCGTCCTTGCCGGCGATCAGCACGTGCTCGGCGCCATGCGCGCGGGCAAGCTCGGCCTTCTCCGGCGTGGAGACGGTGCCGATCACCGTGCAGCCCAGCTGCTTCGCCCATTGGCACATGATCAGCCCGACGCCGCCGGCCGCGGCATGCACCAGGATCGTCTCGCCCGGCTTCACCGGATAGGTCCGCCGCAGCAGGTACTGCGCCGTCATGCCCTGCAGCATCATGCCGGCGGCGGTGGTGTCGGAAATCCCCTCCGGCAGCTTCACCAGCCGGTCGGCCTTGATGGTGCGCGCCTGGCAATAGGCACCGATCGGCGCCATGGCATAGGCCACCCGGTCGCCGACCGCGAGGCTGGTCACCTCGCTGCCCACCGCCTCGACCGTGCCGGCCGCCTCCATCCCCAGCGTCGCCGGCAGCGAGGGCAGCTTGTAGAGGCCGGTGCGGAAATAGACGTCGATATAGTTCAGCCCGACGGCGCCATGCCGCACCAGCACCTCGTCAGGCTTCGGCGCGGGGAGCGGCACCTCCTCCCACACCATCTTCTCCGGGCCGCCGTGTTCGTGAATGCGGATGGCGTGGTTCATAGGAGCGCTCCTTCGTGACGCAGGCTGCGCCGTTCGAGATCCAGAAGATACCGCTTGGTGGGGGCACCTTCGCCACCGGAATAGCCGCCCAGCGCACCGCCCGCGCCGACCACGCGGTGGCAGGGGATGATGATGGGGATGGGATTGCAGCCATTGGCCTGGCCGACGGCACGCGCCACCGAGCCGATGCTGGCGGCGAGCTGGGCATAGCTGCGCGTCTCGCCGGCAGGAATGGCCTGCAGCGCCGCCCAGACCCGCTTCTGGTAGGGGGTGCCATAGGGCGCCAGCGGCAGGTCGAACACCGTCCGCTGGCCGTCGAAATAGTCCTGGACCTGCTCGCGCGCCATGACCAGCAGAGGGGTCTCCTCCTGGTCGCGACCGCGGCCCCAGTCCAGCGCGACGATCGCCCCTTCATCCTCGGAGAGGGTGAGGGGGCCCAGGGGGGTGAGGAAGGAAAGCTGTGGCATCGGCGCGATTCGACACGCTCCGCCGGCAGCGTCAAGGGCGAAGGCCGTGAGCGGCTCGGATGGCTTCGTTTCACGTGAAACGGTAAGAAGGGAAGCAAGCTCGGGGGAAGGAATTCCCCCGAACCCCCATCTTCTTTCTGTCTCTCAGCAGCGCCGGCCCCACCCCATGCACACCATCTTCGCCCTGGCCTCCGGGGCCGGCCGCGCGGCCATCGCCGTCATCCGCCTCTCTGGCCCTGACACCGGCGCCATCCTGCAACGCCTCGCCGGCAGGCTGCCCGCGCCGCGCCAGGCCTCGCTGCGGCGCCTCCGCCAGCCGGACAGCGACGAGGTGCTGGATGAGGCGCTGGTGCTGTGGTTCCCCGCTCCGCGCTCCTATACCGGGGAGGATGCGGCCGAGCTGCACCTGCATGGCGGCCGCGCCGTGGTCGATGGCGTCGGCGCCGCGCTCATCGCCCTGGGCGCCCGCCCGGCCGAGCCCGGCGAATTCACCCGCCGCGCCTTCCTCAACAACCGCCTCGACCTGACCGCGGCCGAGGGCATCGCCGACCTGATCGACGCCGAGACCGCCGCCCAGCGCCGCCAGGCCCTGCGCCAGGCCGGCGGCGCCCTGGCCCGCCGCTATGCCGGCTGGGCCGACCGTCTGACCCGGCTGCTGGCGCATCAGGAAGCCGCCATCGAATTCGCCGAGGACGGCCTGCCCAACAGCCTGGAGGCCGAGGTGCGCGCCGGCAGCGCGGCCCTGGCCGCCGAGATCGCTGGGCATCTGGCCGACGGCCAGCGCGGCGAGCGCCTGCGCGAAGGCCTCTGGGCCGCCATCATCGGCGCCCCCAACGCGGGGAAATCGTCGCTGCTCAATGCCCTGGCGGGGCGCGAGGCGGCCATCGTCTCCGCCCGCGCTGGCACCACCCGCGACGTGGTGGAGGTGCGGCTCGATCTCGGCGGCGTGCCGGTGCTGCTGGCCGATACCGCCGGGCTGCGCGAGACCGAGGACGAGATCGAGGCCGAGGGCGTGCGCCGCGCCCGCCGCCGCGCCGAGGAGGCCGACCTGGTCATCGCCGTCTTCGCCGCCGATGCCCCGCCCGATGCCACCACCCTCGGCCTGCTCGCCCCCGGCACCCTGGTGGTCGCCAACAAGACCGACCTGGCGCCAGCGCCGGCGACGATCGGCGGCGAGGTTCCGCTGCCGGTCTCGGCCGCGACGGGGCAGGGGCTGCCGGCGCTGCAGGAGGCTCTGGCGGCGGCGGCGGCACAGCGGGCCTGGCTGAGCGAGGAGGCTGTGCTGACCCGCCCGCGCCACCGCGCCGCCCTGGCCGAGGCGGCCGCCTGGCTGGAGGAGGCAGGGCGCGCGCCGCTGCCCGAGATCGCTGCCGAGGCGCTGCGCGCGGGTCTGCGCGCGCTCGGCCGGCTGACCGGGCGGATCGGCGTCGAGCAGGTGCTGGATGTCGTCTTCGGCGATTTCTGCATCGGCAAGTAGCGCGGAAAGGTGCGCGCCTCGCCGGGCGATCCGGGCTATAGACGGCGCCATGCGCGAGAATCACTTTGATGTCGTGGTGGTGGGCGGCGGGCATGCCGGCACCGAGGCCGCCGCTGCCGCCGCCCGCTGCGGCGCCCGCACGCTGCTGCTGACCCACCGCTTCGAGACCCTGGGAGAGATGTCCTGCAACCCCGCCATCGGCGGCGTGGGCAAGGGGCATCTGGTGCGCGAGATCGACGCGCTGGACGGGCTGATGGCCCGCGCGGCCGATGCCGCCGGCATCCACTTCAAGCTGCTGAACCGCAGCAAGGGCCCGGCGGTGCGCGGCCCCCGCGCCCAGGCCGACCGTGCCCTCTACCGCCAGGCGGTGCAGGCGCTGCTGACCGCGCAGCCCGGCCTGACCATCCGCGCCGAGGCGGCGGAGGGGCTGGAGCGCGATGCCGCCGGCCGCGTCTCGGCCGTGCTGACCGCCGGCGGCGACCGCATCGCCTGCGGCGCCGTGGTGATCACCGCCGGCACCTTCCTGCGCGGCGAGATCCATATCGGCGAGACCCGGCAGCCGGCCGGGCGGGTGGGGGATGCGCCCTCGGTCGGGCTGGCCCTGGCGCTGGAGGCGCTGGGCCTACCGATGCGCCGGCTGAAGACCGGCACGCCGCCGCGGCTGGACGGCCGCAGCATCGACTGGGCGGCGCTGGACATGCAGCCGGGCGATGCGGAGCCGGAGCCGCTCTCCTGGATGACCGAGCGCATCACCAACCGCCAGGTCCAGTGCGGCATCACCGCCACGACCCCGCAAGGCCACGCGCTGATCCGCGCCAACCTGCACCGGGCGCCGATCCATTCCGGCCAGATCCAGGGCGTCGGCCCGCGCTACTGCCCCTCGATCGAGGACAAGATCTCCCGGTTTGCCGACCGCGACCGGCACCAGATCTTTCTGGAGCCGGAAGGCCTGGACGATCCGACGGTCTATCCCAACGGCATTTCCACCAGCCTGCCGGAGGATGTGCAGCGTGCCTTCATCGCCTCGATCCCGGGGCTGGAGCGCGCCCAGATCCTGCGCCTGGGCTATGCCATCGAATACGACCATGTCGACCCGCGGGCGCTGCGCCCGACGCTGGAGCTGCGCGCCGTCCCCGGCCTGTTCCTCGCCGGCCAGATCAACGGCACCACCGGCTATGAGGAGGCCGGCGCCCAGGGGCTGCTGGCCGGGCTGAATGCCGCGTTGCTGGCGGGCGGCGGAGAGGGGCAGGTGCTCGCCCGCACCGAGGCCTATCTCGGCGTCATGGTGGACGACCTAGTGCTGCAAGGGGTGAGCGAGCCCTACCGCATGCTGACCGCCCGCTCCGAGCACCGCCTGGCGCTGCGTGCCGACAATGCCGGGCTGCGCCTGACGGAGAAGGGCATCGCCTGGGGGCTGGTGGGGCCGGAGCGGGCGGCGCGCTTCCGCGCCTTCTCGGCGGCCCTGGCCGAGGCCCTGGCCCGCGCCCGCACCGAGGGCGGCACGCCGGCCGCGCTGCAGGCCGCCGGCATCCCGATCAATCAGGATGGCCGTTGGCGCTCCTTGCTGGAAGTGCTGGCCCTGCCGGAGGTGCCGCCCGGCGCCGTGGCCGCCGCCTTCCCCTGGCTGCAGGAGCTGCCGCGCGGCGTCCATGCCCAGCTGGAGGCCGAGGCGCTCTATGCCCCCTACCTGCAGCGCCAGGCCGCCGAGCTTCGCCTGCTGGAGCGGGAGGAGCGTGTCGCCATCCCGCGCGGCATCGATTTCTCGGCCATCCCCGGCCTGTCGCGGGAGATGCAGCAGCGCCTCGGCGCGGCGCAGCCCGAGACCCTGGGCGGCGCCGGCCGGGTCGCCGGGGTCACCCCCGCCGCACTCGCGGCGCTCGCCGTCCATCTCCGTCGTCAGCAGGAACGTTCCACGTGAAACAGGATCTCTTCACCCCGCTGCCGCCGGTCGCCGTTTCACGTGAAACCGAGGTCCGGCTCGAGCGGTTCGCCGCGCTGCTGCTGCGCTGGAATGCCCGCATCAACCTGGTCGCCGCGCCCGACGCCTCGGTGCTGCGCCAGCGCCATATCGCCGACTCCCTGCAGCTGCTGCCGCTGATCCCGGAAGGGCAGGGGCCGCTGGCCGATCTGGGCAGCGGCGGCGGCTTTCCCGGCTTGGTGCTGGCCATGGCGCTGGAGCGCCCCTATCACCTCGTCGAATCCGACCGCCGCAAGGCCGCCTTCCTGCAGACCGTCGCCGGCGAGCTGGCCCTCACCCATGTCACCGTGCATGCCGAGCGCATCGAGGCGGTCCGCCTGCCGCCGATCGCCGTGCTGACCGCCCGCGCGCTCGGCCCGCTGGACCGCATGCTGCCCTGGGCCGAGGCGCTGCTGGCGCCGGACGGTGTTGCCCTCTTCCCCAAGGGACGGTTGGCGGAGGAGGAGCTCGCCGCCGCCGCCCCGGGCTGGACAATGGCGGTCGAGCGGTTCAAGAGCAGCACCGAGCCGAACGCCACCATCCTCCGACTGTCGGGAATCCGCCGTGCCGGCGCCTAAGCCCCCTGCAACGCTGCGCCGCATCGCCCTGGCCAACCAGAAGGGCGGCGTCGGCAAGACCACCACCGCGATCAACCTGGCCACCGCCCTGGCCACCAAGAAGCGCGTTCTGGTCATCGACCTGGATCCGCAGGGCAATGCCTCCACTGGCCTCGGCCTGCCGCGCAATGAGCGCGGCGCCGGCAGCTATGCCCTGCTGGTCGGGCAGAAGGGCCTGGCCGAGCTGATGCGCCCGACCAAGGTGCCCAACCTCTTCGTGCTGCCCGCCGACAATGACCTGGCCGGCGCCGAGATCGAGCTGGTCGGCATGGAGCAGCGCGAGCATCGCCTGCGCCTGGCCCTGGAAGCCGCCGCCGAGACGCTGGCCGAGTTCGACTTCATCCTGATCGACTGCCCGCCCTCGCTCGGGCTGCTGACGCTGAACGCGCTGGTCGCGGTGGAATCGGTGCTGATCCCGCTGCAGGCCGAGTTCTTCGCCCTCGAGGGCGTGTCGCAGATCACCCGCACCATCGACCGGGTCCGCCGCGTGCTGAACCCGCCCCTGACGCTGGACGGCATCGTCCTGACCATGTTCGACCGCCGCAACAACCTCTCCGAGCTGGTGGCGGCGGATGTGCGAGCCTTCTTCCGCGACAAGGTGTTCGAGACCGTGATCCCCCGCAACGTCCGGGTCAGCGAGGCGCCCTCCCACGGGTTGCCGGTGCTGCTCTACGATCCGCGCTCCACCGGTGCGCAGGCCTATGTGAAGCTGGCGGCCGAGCTGCTGCGCCGTGAGCGGCTGCGTGGGGGCAAGACAGCATGAGCGGCCGCAAGCCCCCCCGCCTGGGCATGGGCCTGTCGGCCCTGCTCGGCGACCAGAACGCCGTGACGCCGGCCAGCCCGGGCGCCAGCATCCCGCGCACCCTGCCGGTCGAGGCGCTGGAGCCCGGCCCCTTCCAGCCGCGCGGCCCGATCGACCAGAACGGGTTGGCCGAGCTCGCCGCCTCGATCCGCGAGCATGGCGTGCTGCAGCCGATCCTGGTGCGCCCCAAGCCCGGCCAGGCCGGCGCCTACCAGATCATCGGCGGCGAGCGCCGCTGGCGGGCCGCCCAGCTGGCCCAGCGCCACGAGGTACCGGTCTATGTCCACGAGCTGGACGACCGCGCCGCCCTGGCCGCCGCCCTGGTCGAGAACCTGCAGCGCGAGGACCTGAACGCGCTGGAGGAGGCGCAGGGCTACAAGCGCCTAACCGACGAGTTCGGCCTGACCCAGGACGCGCTCGGCCAGGCCGTCGGCAAGAGCCGCAGCCATGTCGCCAACACGCTGCGCCTGCTGGCCCTGCCGCCCAAGGTGCGCGACATGCTGGCGCGCGGCAGCCTCTCGGCCGGCCATGCCCGCGCCCTGCTGACCGCGCCCGACCCGGTGAAGCTGGCCGAGATGGTCATCACCCGCGGTCTGAACGTGCGCCAGACCGAGGCCCTCGCCGCGGCCGCCGAGCGCATCAAGCCGGCCACCGGCCCGATCTCGGCCGATGCGGACACGAAGGCGCTGGAGAATGACCTGATGACCCGGCTGGGGCTGAAGGTGGCGATTCGCCATGGGCGCAAGGGTGGCAAGATCACCATCAACTATCGGGATCTCGACCAGCTCGACGGGCTGATCCGGCTGCTGAAGCCGGAGTAAGGGAAGACTCCGGGGGCATTGAATGCCCCCGGACCCCCACATTCATTTTGCGTCCCGCCGATGGCCTCGTAGCGCCAACTGATGGCGGGGTCCGGGGTGACACTGTCACCCCGGCGAGGTTTCAGGGGCGGAGCCCCTGACTTCCTATCCCCTGCGCTTCAGGGACACTGCCTGCCTGGCGAGCGTCAGGATGGCCGTCTGGGCCACCACGCGGTCCGGGATGGGTCTGGCGGCCGAGCCGGACTTGCCCCGCTTCTCGGCCTCCAGGAGGGCGCTGCCGGCCGCTTCCAGCAGGTGCGGGGGCCAGAGCCGCAGCGCCGCCTCGAAGCCGCCCTTCATGCGGAAGAACACGGGCGGCCGTAGCCCTTCCATGGCGCCGGAGGGCGAGGCGCCGGCGGCCACCGACAGCGAGGCCAGGTGCAGCCGCTGGATATGGCGCAGCGCGGCGCGGAGCACGGCGATCGGGCTGGCGCCCTCGGTGAAGGCGGCTTCCAGCGCGCGGTCGGCCAGGGGGATGTCGCCGGCGGTGGCGGCGACCAGCGCCTCGTCCAGGTCCAGGCTGGCGCCGTCGCCGGCGCAGGCCAGGACATCCTCCTCGGTCAGCCGGCCACCCTGGCCGGCGTAGAGGGACAGCTTCTCGACCTCCCGGCGCAGCATCTGGCGGTCCTCGCCCAGGCGGGAGGCCAGCCAGTCCAGCGCCGGCGGGTCGATCGCCACGCCCTGCTCCTGCAGCATGCGGGCGATGGTGCCGGCCAGCTCCGCCCCGCGCTCGCGGTAGCAGGGAATGACCTGGGCGTCGGGATGCGGCTCCAGCAGGGCGCGCAGCTTGGCTTTCGCAGGCAGCTCGCCGGCTTCCAGCACCAGCAGCGCCTCGCCGGGGCCGGCCAGGGCTTCCTTCACCGCGGCGGCCAGGGCGTCGCTGGCATCGCGCACGCGCACCAGGCGGCGGCCGCCGGTCATCGAGAGGGCGGCCATCTCGCTGGACAGGGCGCCCGGCTTGCTGGCCATGTCGCGCGGCAGCTCGGCTAGGCGGAAGGGGTCGTTGGCGCCGATGACGGCACCCACCAGGGCGTCGGCGCGCTCGCGCACCAGCCCGGCATCCTCGCCATGCAGCAGCACGGCGCGGGCGCGGCCAGGATCGGCCAGGAAGGCGGGCAGGCGGCGGGGATCGAGCTTGGCCATGGTCGGCCCGGCCTCAGCCGGTATTGGCCTCGCCCAGCCGCACCGCCATGCGCAGGATGATGTCGTCGGCCAGCAGGTCGATCAGCCGCACCATGGTGGCATCGCGCGAGAAGTCGGCGGCGAAGAACTGGTTGTCGGGCACGTTGAAGGAATCGAAGCTGCGCTCGACGCCCTGGGCCAGCGTCGCCGGCGGCGGCGTCAGGGTGACGAGCTGCCAGCTGGCGGTCGCGTTGTAGCGCACGCGGGAGGCGGTGCCGTCGCGGCGGAAGCCTTCCGGCTCGGCGGCCAGCTGCAGGCTGACCCGCAGCTCGTTGGCCGGCGCGGTGGCGCCGGCGGCACCCAGCTTCTCGGTCAGCGCCCGGCGCATCAGCTGGCCGGTGCGCTCCGGGATCAGCCCGACCTGGGTCGAGGCCAGGATGGCGCGCACGCGCTCATTGCTGCCGGCGACGCCGCCGGCGCTGCCGCCGCCCGCGCCGTAGAGCGGGCGGAAGCCGCAGCCGGCGAGCGGCAGGCTGCCGGCCGCCAGCAGCAGCAGGCCACGGCGGCGGAGGCCCGCCTTGTGGCGGTCAGACGACGAAGTTGACGATCCGGCCCGGGACATGGATGCGCTTCCTGATGGGGCGCCCGGCGATGGCGCGCTGGACGTTTTCCTCCGCCTCGGCGGCGGCGAAGATGGTCGCCTCGTCGGCGCCGACCGGCACCGAGATGGTGCCGCGCAGCTTGCCCAGCACCTGGACGGCCAGGGTGATGCTGTCGGCCTTGGCCAGCTCGGCATCCGAGTCGAGCCAGGGCAGGTCGGCCACCAGCCCGGCGCCGGGGCGCAGCAGCGACCAGAGCTCCTCGGCCAGATGCGGCATCATCGGGCTGACCAGGCGGGCCACCGCCTCCAGCGCCTCGCGCCGGGCGGCGCCATCCTCGGCCGCCGCCGCCTCGATGGCGTTGGCGAATTCATGGATGCGGGCGACGGCCACGTTGAACGAGAAGGTTTCCAGCGCCTCGGTCACCGCGGCGATGGTGCGGTGGGTGGCGCGGCGCAGGTCGCGGGCGGCGCCCTCGGCCGGCTCGGTGCCGGGGGCAGGCAGGGAAGCGACGGCGCCGTTCACCACGCGCCACAGCCGCTGGGTGAAGCGCGAGGCGCCGGAGACGCCGGATTCGGTCCACTCCATGTCCCGCTCCGGCGGGTTGTCGGAGAGGATGAACCAGCGCGCGGTGTCGGCGCCGTAGTGGTCGATGATGGCGCCGGGATCGATGGTGTTGCGCTTCGACTTCGACATCTTGTCGTTGCGCGCGACCGTCACCGCCAGGCCGGTGGCCTTGTCGGTGGCGCTGCCATCGGCGGCGACGTCCACCTCGTCAGGCGCCAGCCAGCGGCCGTCCTGGGACTTGTAGGAGGCGTGCTGCACCATGCCCTGGGTGAACAGGCCGGCGAAGGGCTCGGCGGTGTCCAGCTGGCCCAGATGGTTCAGGCCGCGGGTGAAGAAGCGGGAATAGAGCAGGTGCAGGATCGCGTGCTCGATGCCGCCGATATACTGGTCCACCGGCAGCCAGCCATTGGCGGCGTCGGCGACCAGCGGCGTCGCGGCCTTGGGCGCGGTGAAGCGGGCGAAGTACCAGGAGCTGTCGACGAAGGTGTCGCAGGTGTCGGTCTCGCGCACCGCTGCCTTGCCGCAGGACGGGCAGGTGACGTGCTTCCAGCTCGGGTGGCTGTCCAGCGGGTTGCCGGGCTTGGAGAAGTCGACATCCTCCGGCAGCACCACCGGCAGCTGGTCCTCGGGCACCGGCTGGGTGCCGCAGGACTCGCAATGGATCACCGGGATCGGGCAGCCCCAGTAGCGCTGGCGCGAGACGCCCCAGTCGCGCAGGCGCCAGTTGACGATGCCCTTGCCCTGGCCGCGGGCCTCCAGCGCGTCGATGGCGGCGCGCTTGCCGGCCTCGGTGCCGAGCCCGTCGAGGAAGCCCGAATTGTAGAGGACGCCGTCATCGGTATAGGCGGTCTTGCCGATGGCAAACGTCGCAGCATCCTCGCCGGGGGGCAGGATGACCGGCGGCACCGGCAGGCCGTACTTGCGGGCGAAGTCGAGGTCGCGCTGGTCGCCGGAGGGGCAGCCGAAGATGGCGCCCGTGCCGTATTCCATCAGCACGAAATTGGCGATCCAGACCGGGAAGGTGACGCCTTCCAGGAAGGGATGCTTGACCCGCAGCCCGGTGTCGATGCCGCGCTTCTCGGCCTGCTCGATGGCGGCTTCCGAGGTGCCCAGCGCCCGCACCTCGGCGATGAAGGCGGCGATCTCCGGGTTCTGCGCAGCGGCGGCGGCGGCCAGCGGGTGCTCGGCCGCGACCGCCAGGAAGGACATGCCGAACAGCGTGTCGGGGCGGGTGGTGAAGACCTCGACGCTCTCCTGGCCGGCGACGGGCGTCGCCAGGTCGAAGCGCACGCGCGCACCCTCGCTGCGGCCGATCCAGTTGGCCTGCATCAGCTTGACGCGCTCCGGCCAGCGCTCCAGCCCGTCGAGGGCTTCCAGCAGCTGCGGCGCGAATTTGGTGATCGAGAAGAACCACTGGGACAGCTTCTTCTTCTCGACCGGGGCGCCGGAGCGCCAGCCGCGGCCGTCGATCACCTGCTCATTGGCCAGCACGGTGTGGTCGACCGGGTCCCAGTTGACCCAGCTCTCCTTCCGCTCGACCAGCCCGCCCTTCAAGAACTCCAGGAACAGCTTCTGCTGCTGGCCGTAATAGGAGGGGTCGCAGGTGGCGAATTCCCGGTCCCATTCGATCGACAGGCCCATGCGCTTCAGCTCGGCGCGCATATTGGCGATGTTCTGGTAGGTCCAGGCAGCGGGGTGGGTGCCGCGCTCGCGCGCCGCGTTCTCCGCCGGCAGGCCGAAGGCATCCCAGCCCATCGGGTGCAGCACCTGGAAGCCCCGCGCCCGCTTGTAGCGCGCCACCACGTCGCCCAGCGTGTAGTTGCGCACATGCCCCATGTGGATCTTCCCCGAGGGGTAGGGGAACATCTCCAGCACGTAGTATTTGGGCTTGCTGCCGTCCGGCACGTCGGGGGCGGCGAAGCAGGCGCCGGCCTCCCAGGCCTGCTGCCAATGCGGCTCGGCGGCGGCGAAATCATAGCGGGCAGGGGTGGCGACGTCGTTCATGGCACCGTTCTGTCAGGCCGGGCAGGCCAGGCGCCCAGGTCGGGCCTGGGCGACCGGGCCTGGATGCCCGGGCTTGGGCAACTGGGCTTGGGCAACTGGGCTTGGCCAACTGGGCGTGGGCTGTCGATAGGCTCGGCGCCAAGGGATACGGGCTTGTCGCGGCCAAGGGAAGGCCAGGCTTGGCAAAAGAGGCCTGGCAGGGGCCGCATGGCAAAAGGGCGCGGCTTGCGCCACGCCCTTCGCGAAACACCGGTAGGGAAGGCCGCCTCAGCGGGCGGCGGACTGGCTGCGCAGCTCGCGCGCCCGGGTCAGCACCTGGTTCTCCAGGTCGGTGGCGGTGGCCTGCACCACGGGCGCATCCGACCAGGTGCCGCCGTGCAGCTCCTGGCGGAAGACCGAGATGCGCACGCCGTCGGAGCGCAGCTGGCGGCCCATGATATAGGCGGTGGCGCGGAAGCGCTCGTTCGGCGTCGCCGGCGGGGCGTACCAGTCGGTGATGATCACGCCGCCGAAGGGATCGGCCGAGGAGAGCGGCAGGAAGGACAGGGTGTCCAGCGTGGCGCGCCAGAGATAGGCGTTGACGCCGAGCCCGGCCTCGCCACCGGCCGCGCCGCGGCCGCCCGGGCCGCCGGAGCGATCGGTGCCCATGATGAGCAGGCCGTCCTGCTCCCCGCTCAGACGACCCATCACGCGGGCGCGCTTGGAGTCGTTCAGATACTCGTCATTCTCGACGATGCGTCCCTTGCTGCAGGCCGCCAATGCCAGAAGCATCAGCGACGAAGCGATGACAGGACGGGCGATCTGCATGGCGCGGGCGCGGTGCTTCAGCATGGCGGTCACTTACGTCTGCCAGCCGGGGATGTGCAAGCGGGAAAAAGAAAGGGCGGCAGGTTGCCCTGCCGCCCTCCCATCCTGGTCCCTGGAGAGGGATCAGAAGGCGAAGCGGAAGCCCGTCAGGAAGACGTTGGCGTCCAGCGAGTTGTTGGTGTTGCGAGTCGCCGCAGCGTTGGCCGCGCCGGTCGCGAAGTTGAAGCCGGCTTCCTCGCGCTTGATGTAGGTGTACTCGGCGATGTACTCGATGCCCGGGGCGATGCGGTAGGTGCCGCCCACGTTGAAGCCCTTCTCCAGGCGGCTGCCGGTCAGCGCGGCGCCGTTGGCGGCGGCGGACTGGTTACCAGCCGAACGAACCTCGGCGTAGTCGGCGCCGACGGTGAAGTCACCGTAGGTGTAGGACACGCCGGTGAAGAAGGAGTTCATCTGGCGGCTGTCACCGGCCAGGTTGGCGCGCGGCGAGAAGCCGTTGTTGCCGTCACCGAAGACGTACTGGCCACCGACCAGGAAGCCGAACGCGGTGAACTGGATGCCGGCGAGGCCCAGGTTCATGCGGTCGGGCGAGATGCCGGTGGTGTTCTTGATGGCGTCGGCGCCCATGTAACCAACGTGCGCACCGATGCCCACGCCGGAGAAGCTGCCGCGGTAGCGCAGCATGGCGGTGACTTCGTTGCGGCGACGGATCAGGCCGCCGGCGACGGAGGCGAGACGGTCGCAGCCGGTGCCGGTGGTGCCGCAGCCGGCCTCGGGGCCCTCGCCCTGGTTGAAGGCGAAGCTGGCACCGAAGTCGAAGCCCGCGAACTGCGGGGACATGTAGATGATCTTGGTGTTGTCACCAGCGTCGGACTGCATGTTCAGCGCCGGACGGCCCTGGCCGTACAGGCTGTCGTAGAAGTCGCCGTCCAGGCCGCCCGAGGCGAAGTTCGCCACATAGCCCTGGCCCATCAGGCCATAGACGTTGTCTTCGTCACCGAAGCGCAGCTGACCGAAGGAACCGGCCACGTAGCCCCACGCCTCGTCGAGGTCGAGCTGGGTCTTGGTGGTGGTGTTCGAGCCGGCGATGCTCTGCGCCTGGCGGAAGTTGTCGTTCTGGATCTCGACCGCGACGCCATAACGCAGGCCGTTGGCGGCCTTGCCGTTGGCGACGATGTGGATCTCGGTTTCCTGCTGGAAGTCCGACTTGCCCAGGTTGCCGGCGGCGCCGTTGGTGAAGTCCTGGGTGGTGTTCGAGTAGTAGTAACGGAAGAAGCCGCCGAGGCGGACTTCGAGGTCACGGTGCGACATCATCGCCGGGCCAGCCGCCCGGAACGGGTCAGCGCCCTGCGCCATGGCGCCGGTGGAAGCCATCACGAGGGCGCCGACGACAGCGGTCGTGCCCAGCAGAATCTTGCGCATCCCAAATCCTCCTCACGCGCCGGTCGAGTCCGGCAGGTCCCGCGGCCCCCTGTCCCCCTCGACAGGTGTCCGCCCCAGAGGCGGACGGGTCAGGCCATGGCGCGGACTATGGTTCAGCGACTTAGGAGCCGGCAATGCTCCGCTTGCCCATGCCGCGACTTCCTTGAAACACTGTGTCTTGCGGGACACAGGGGGCATGCCGGCTGTGGCGTGGCAGCAAAGCCGGTGAAACCCTCACGCTAGCTTAACGTCGCCACGGCCATGGCAGGGTGGGGCAGGCGGGCGCCCGCCGGCTCTCAGGCCAGGGCGGTGATGGCCGCCAGGCCGCAGCAGGGCGGCGGCACCCGACGGGCATTGGCCGCCAGGATGCCGCCCAGGGCCGCCACCGGCAGCCGGGCGCGGCGGGCCCGGGCCGCCCAGCGGAAGGGGCCGAGGCTGGGCGCGCCGGGATGGCTCGGAGTCGGGAAGAGCGGCGAGAGGAAGACCAGGTCGGCGCCCTGCCGCCGCGCCCGGCGCAGCCCGGCCGGGCCATGCGCCGCCATCGAGAGCAGCGCGCCCGGGGCGCCGGCGCGGCGGGCCAGGCGGAAGGCGGCGACTCCGGCGCCCACCGGCCGGTCGGGCCAGTGCAGCCCGGCCCGCAATGCGAGCGCCAGCCGCGGCGTCCCGCCGAGCAGCAGCGGGCCGCGGCGGCGATGCTGGCGGGCCAGCGACTCCAGCAGAGCAGGGGCCATGCCGCGGGCGACCACGCCGGCGCCGCGCGGCAGGCGGGCGGCGGCGGCGCGCGGATCGGGCAGCCGGGCCGGGTCGCTGAACAGCCAGAGCCGAGGCAGGGGCCGCCGATTCGCCGCCCACCCCGGCTTGAGCCGGAGCGCCGCCCACCCTACCGTCCGCACGCCATGTCCCATATCGCCGCCAGCCTGACCCAGATCCGTGACCGCATCGCCGAGGCCTGCCATCAGGCCGGGCGCGACCCTGCCTCGGTGCAGCTGGTCGCGGTCTCCAAGTTCCACCCGGCCGAGTCGGTGGCGCAAGCCCTGGCCGCCGGGCAGCGGGTCTTCGGCGAGAACCGGGTGCAGGAGGCGGCGCAGAAATTCCCGGAGCTGCGCGCCCGGCACCCGGACCTGCGGCTGCACATCATCGGCGCGCTGCAGACCAACAAGGCGCGCGACGCGGTGCGCCTGGCCGATGTCATCGAGAGCCTGGACCGGCCGAAGCTCGCCGCCAGCCTGGCCGAGGCGATGGCGCGCGAGGGCCGGCGCCCGGACCTGCTGGTGCAGGTCAATATCGGCCGCGAGCCGCAGAAGGCCGGCATCGCGCCCGAGGCGCTGGACGATTTCGTCGCCGAATGCCGCGCGGCGCATGGCCTGCCGATCCAGGGGCTGATGTGCATCCCGCCGGCCGAGGCGGATCCCGCCCCGCATTTCGCGGCGATGCAGGCGGCGGCGGCGCGGCTCGGCCTCGGCGTGCTGTCGATGGGGATGAGCGGCGATTTCGAGGCGGCGATCCGCCACGGCGCGACGCATGTGCGGGTCGGCACCGCCATCTTCGGCCACCGCGCCGCGCCGCCGGGCTGAGCGGCGGCCTCACCTTATTATAGGCAGTGCAGCATGGGCGGTTCAGCAAGGTCTCGACTCGGCGTCATTCGTCCATCATAGTGGACGAAACGCGCCGGAGAGGAACAGCCATGCCGCGGGTCCTGCAGCTCAACGCCTTCGACATGGCCTGCATCGGCCATATCCAGCAGGGGATGTGGACGCATCCGCGCGACAACAGCCTGAACTACCACCGGCTGGACTACTGGACCGGCCTCGCCCGCACGCTGGAGCGCGGCCTGTTCGACGGGCTGTTCCTGGCCGATGTGCTCGGCATCTACGACGTGCATGGCGGCAGCCCGGACGCGGCGCTGCGCAACGCGGTGCAGGTGCCGCTGCTCGACCCCGCCATGCTGGTGCCGGCCATGGCGGCGGCGACCACGCATCTGGGCTTCGGCATCACCTGCAACCTGGCCTATGAGCAGCCCTTCCTCTTCGCCCGGCGGATGTCGACGCTGGACCACCTGACCGGCGGGCGGATCGGCTGGAACATCGTCACCGGCTATCTGGACAGCGCCGCCCGCGCCATGGGCTTCGACCGGCAGATGGCGCATGACGACCGCTACGACTTGGCCGACGAATACATGGAGGTGGTCTACAAGCTCTGGGAAGGCAGCTGGGACAGCGACGCGGTGCGCGCCGACCGCGCCGCCGGCCTCTATGCCGATCCGGCGAAGGTCCGCCCGGTGCACCACCAGGGCCGGCAGTACCAGCTCGATGCCATCCATCTCTGCGAGCCCTCGCCGCAGCGCACCCCGGTGCTCTACCAGGCCGGCGCCTCCGACCGCGGCCGGCGGTTTGCCGCCACCCATGCCGAATGCGTCTTCGTCAATGGCGGCAAGCCCGCGCCGGTGGCGGCGCTGGTGGCCGATCTGCGCGCCCGCGCCGGCGCCCGGCCGCTGCGGGTCTTCGCCGGCGCCACCGTGGTGGTCGGCCGCACCGAGGCCGAGGCGCGCGACCTGCTGGAGGAATACCGCCGCCATGCCAGCGTCGAGGGCGCGCTGGCGCATGCCTCCGCCTCGCTCGGCATCGACTTCGCGAAATACGGCATGGACGAGCCGATCGAGGGCGGGCCGGGCCAGGCGATCCAGTCCAATGTCACCGCCATGAAGCAGGCGGCCGGGCCGGTCTTCACCAAGCGCCGGCTGATCGACCAGTTCGTGCTCGGCAGCCGCCAGCCGCCGATCGTCGGCAGCGCCGCCCAGGTGGCCGAGTCGCTGATCGGCTGGGCCGAGGCGGCCGATGTCGACGGCTTCAACCTGTCGCGCACCGTCATGCCGGAGGGGCTGGAGCGCTTCGTCGAGCTGGTGGTGCCGGAGCTGCAGGCGCGCGGCGCCTTCAAGACGGCCTATGCGCCGGGGACCTACCGCGAGAAGCTGTTCGGCGCCGGGCCGCGGCTGGCGGCGCCGCATCCGGCGGCGGAAGCGCGCGCTACCGCTTGAGCAGCACGACCAGGTAGCGGCAGGGGGTGTCGCCCGGGTTGTGGAAGCGGCACGGCTCGGGCGGGCCGAGGCGCAGGCAGTCGCCGGGGGCGAGCGCGTGCAGCACCGCCCCCTGGGTGAAGTCCAGCCGGCCTTCCAGCAGCAGGATCTGCTGGTCCTGGATGAAGGCGAAGGCGGCGGCCGGGTAGTCGACCGACTGTCCCGGCGGCAGCTCGCCCCAGACCAGGTCGAGCGGCGTCGCCGGGCCGCCGGCCGGGGTGACGGCGCGGCGGGTGAAGCCGGTCTCCGGATCCTGCCAGATCGGCTGCTCGTCGCGGCGGGCCAGCAGCCCGGTGCTGTGCTCGGCGCGGGCCAGGAGCTGCGACAGGCTGAGGCCGAAGGCGCCGGAGAGGCGGCCGAGCAGCGCGGCGGTGGGGCTGACCTCGTCGCGCTCGATCTTGCTGATCATGGCCTTGGACACGCCGGAGCGTTCGGCGAGCTCGGCGAGCGACCAGTTGCGGCCTTCGCGCTCGGTCTTCAGGCGGCGCGCGAGCTGGGCGGAGTGGTCGGTGATCATCGGCGGCAGTCTAGGCGCCGCCGCGCGGGCCGGCGAGGTGCCGAGCGCGAATCGGCGGGAGGAGAAGGCCAGGGGAATGCATTCTTCCCGCCATCCTGCTTAAGCTTTTGGTCAGAAAATCTCCGGAGGAGCCCGCCCATGGTCACCCGTCGCGCCCTGCTGGCCAGTTCCCTGCTGGCGGCGCCAGCCCTGACGCCGGCCCTCACCCCGGCCCTGGCGCAGGGCCGGGTGATCCGGCTGATCGTGCCCTTCGCCGCCGGCGGCGCGGCCGACAGCGCCGCGCGGACCCTGGCGCCGCGCATGGGCGAGCGGCTCGGCCAGACCATCGTCGTCGAGAACCGGACCGGCGCCAGCGGCAGCGTCGGCGGCGGCGCGGTGGCGCAGGCGGCGCCGGACGGGCAGACGCTGCTGTGGGACGCCTCCTCGCACCTGGTCAATCCGGCGCTGCTGAAGGGGCTGCCCTTCGACTATGCCACCGCCTTCACGCCGATCTCGCTGGTGACGACCTTCCCGCAGGTGCTGGCGGTCAAGGCCGAGTCCCCGGTGCGCGACCTGGCCGGCTTCATCGCCCTGGCCAGGCAGCGGCCGGGGCAGCTGAATGTCGGCACCCAGGGCAATGCCACGGCCGGCCACCTGGCGGTCGCCCAGCTGCAGCGGCTGGCTGGCATCAGCCTGCAGCACGTGCCCTATCGCGGCGGCGCCGACGCGGCGCGCGACATCGCCGGCGGCACGCTGGACGCCGTCTTCATCACCGCGCTCTCGGCCGGGCCGGTGGTGGCGGCAGGGCGGGCGCGCTTCCTGGCGGTCGCGGCCGAGCAGCGGGTGGCGGTGCAGCCCGAGGTGCCGACCTTCGCCGAGGCGGGGCTGCCCGGCCTGACCCTGTCCGAATGGGCGGCGCTGTTCGGCCCGGCGCGGCTGCCGGCCGCCACGGCCGAGTCGCTGCATGCCGCCCTGGCCGCGGCGCTGGCCGAGCCCGAGGTGCAGGCGCGGCTGGCCCAGCTGGCCGCGGTGCCGGTGGGCAGCAGCCCGGCCGAGTTCGCGCGCTTCGTGCAGGAGGGGCGGCAGAGCATGGCCGCCCTGGTGCGCGACGCCGATATCCGGATCGACTGATGCGCGGCGCCGCGCCGCGCCCGGATTACCGCGAGGCCCTGCGCCGCACCGGCCTGCTGGCGCGGCTGGCGGAATTCGACCCGCATGTGGCGGGGACGCCGCCGCTCGGGCTGGACCTGCCGGGCAGCGACATCGACGTGCTGTGCTTCGCCCCCGACGGCCTGGCCTTCGCCGCGGCGGTGTGGCGGGAATTCTCCGACGCGCCCGGCTTCTCCCTGCGGCAGTGGCGCTGGGCCGACCGGCCGGTGGTGGCGGGCTTCCGGCTCGAGGGCTGGCCGGTCGAGCTGTTCGGCCAGGCGCGGCCGGTGGCCGAGCAGCAGGGCTGGCGGCATTTCCGCGTCGAGAGCCGGCTGCTGGCGATGGGCGGCCCGCCGCTGCGCGCCGCGGTGCGCCGCCACCGCGAGGCCGGGCGCAAGACCGAGCCGGCCTTCGCCGCCGTGCTCGGCCTGGCCGGCGACGATCCCTACCAGGCCCTGCTGGCGCTGGAGGCGCGGCCCGACGATGTGCTGCGCGCGACGCTGCGCTTCGCAGGCTTCCGGGTGCTGGCCTGATCGCGGCGGGTCCGGCCGGCGTCAGATCCGCCGGTAGACGCCGTGCATCACCTGCTGCCAGCTTCCATCCGGCTGCTGCATGCGCGAGGTCAGGCGCCGCGTGCCATCGGCCTCCAGCGCGATGATGTCCTGGAAGCGCGCGGTGCCGCCGCCCGCACCGAAGGCCGGGCCCTCGGTGTCCAGCGTCAGCACCCGGCGGTCGGCGTCGAGCTGGCCCTGGTACAGCCAGAGATGCGTCATCATCGACGCCGCGAAGGTGCCGAGGAAGCAGCCCCGCGCCGGGTCGTAGCCGAGCGTCATCAGGCTGCGCATCTCGCTGCCGGGCGCCGGCCCCGGTCCCACCCCCTCGCAGAGGATCCAGGCCTCGCCGAGCGCGCGCACCGTCTCGCGCCCCTCGAAGGTCATCGGCTCGCCGCCCGGGGGCGCCGTGCAACCCCCGGTCATCTGCCATTCGCCCAGGAACTGCAGCAGCCAGCGGTGCTGGTCGGTGATGCTGGGCGCCATGTTATCGCTCATGTCTCTCTCCGATCCGGTCAGGGGGGGCAGCAGGCGGCGGCCGGTCGGCGGGGGAGGGAGAACCGTCTCCGTCAGGCCGGCCCCGCCACCTTGACGGGAAAGGTTGATATCAACATGATAAATTCCGTGTCAGAGCCGGCCGAGCTGCCTTTCGCGACCACCCGCATGGTGCGGGACCGCTGCCTCTGCCTGCAGGCCCAGCGCGCCGCCCGCGCGCTCGCCCGCCGCTTCGACGCCGCGCTGCGCCCGGTCGGGCTGACCAACGGGCAGTTCTCGCTGCTGATGGCGCTGAACCGCCCCGAGCCGCCGCCGATGGCCCCGGTCGCCCGGCTGCTGGCAATGGACCGCACGACGCTGACCGCGATGCTGAAGCCGCTGCAGCGCCGCGACCTGGTGCAGATGCCGGTCGCCGAGACCGACAGGCGCCGCCGCCGGCTGCTGCTGACCGCGGCGGGCCGGTCGCTGCTGGCCCAGGCCCTGCCGCTCTGGATGGCAACCCAGGCGGCGGTGGAGGCGGAACTGCCCGCCGGGCATGCGGAACGGCTGCGCGAGGATCTCGGGGTGCTGGGGTCTGAGGCGAGGACAAGGTCCCCACAGGAAGGCTGAAGGTCGGGGGAAGGAATTCCCCCGAACCCCCATCTTTTTTCTGGTCCTTGGCCCGCTGTCAGGGGTCAGACCACCACGCCGCCATCGACATGCAGCACCTGCCCGGTGATGTAGCCCGCCTTCGCTGAGGCCAGGAAGGCGATCGCCTCGGCAACCTCGGCCGGCAGGCCCAGGCGGCGCATCGGGATGCGGGTCAGCACGGCCTCCCAGGCCTTGGGGTCCAGCGCGGCATGGGCGCCGGCATCCTTCTGGGTATAGCCGGGCGCCACCGCGTTCACCGTCACCGCCGGCGCCCATTCCAGGGCCAGCGCCTTGACCAGCGCCTCCAGCCCGGCCTTGGCGGCGGCGGAAGCCGGGAAGACCGTGCTGTCGGTGCGGAAATTATGCGCGACGAAGGAGGAGACGGCGACCAGCCGCGGGTCGCGGCCCCGGGCCAGGATCGGGCCGGCGGCGCGGGCCAGGCGCAGCAGCGCCCAGAGGATGGTGTCCTGGCTGCGGGCGAAGGCCTCGTCGGTCAGCTGCGCCACCGGCGTGCGGTCGGCGAAGCCGGCATTGGAGACCAGCACATCCAGCCCGCCCAGCCGGTCGGCGGCCTCGGCGACCAGGCGCGCGGGGGCGGCGGGGTCGGTCAGGTCGGCCATCAGCACCACCGCCTCGGCGCCGGCCGCGCGGACCGCCTCGGCGACGCGCTCGGCGCCCTCGCGGTTGCCGCGGGCATGCAGGGCGAGGCGCGCGCCGGGCGCCGCCAGGGCGCGGGCGGTGGCGGCGCCGATGCCGCTGGAGGCGCCGGTGATCAGGATGCTGCGGTCCGCCATGGGGCTCTGCCTTCGTCGCTGGGATGCGGCGAAGCTTAGGCGGGGTGGCTTGCGCCCCCAACCCCGCGATCGCATCCTGCAGGCAACGAAAACCGGGGGAAATTTCCTGCATGCTGACCGTGCTCGAGCCGGAAGGCCTCTATCCCGACACGGCCCTGGAGGAGGCGCTGTTCGGCGGCCGCCTCCGCCTGCTGCGCGGCGGCGGCGAGGCGGGGCTGGCCGCCCTGCCCGATGCGCTCTGCGCCGAGGCCGAGGGCCTGTTCATCTTCCGCAACTGGCTGCGCGCCGAGGACCTGCCGCGCTTTCCGAAGCTGCGCGCCGTCGTGCGGATGGGCGTCGGCTATGACCGGCTGGACCGGGCGGCGCTGGCGGAGCGGGGCATCGCCGTCTGCAACATCCCCGACTACGGCACCACCGAGGTCGCCGACCACGCGGTGGCGCTGGCGCTGGCCCTGCGGCGCGGCATCGCCCTGCACCACGACCTGCAGCGCGGCGACAGCCCGGCCGCCTGGACCCAGGTGGAGACGCCGCTGATCCAGCGGCTGGGCGAGCAGAATTTCGGCATCCTCGGGCTGGGGCGGATCGGCACCGCGGTGGCGCTGCGCGCCAAGGCCTTCGGTTTCGACGTCGCCTTCTACGACCCGCATCTGCCGAACGGCGTCGACCGGGCGCTGGGCATCACCCGCTGCCGCAGTCTGGAGGCGCTGATGGAGCGCACCGACACGCTGTCGCTGCACGCGCCGCTGACGCGGGCGACCACCGGGCTGGTGGACGAGCCCGCGCTGCGCCGGCTGCGGCCCGGGGCGGTGGTGGTGAACACGGCGCGCGGGCCGATTCTCGACCTCGACGCGCTGGAGCGCTGCCTGCGCGACGGCCATCTGGCCGGGGCGGGACTCGACGTGCTGCCGGTCGAGCCGCCGGGGGCGGGGCCGGTGCCGTCGCTGCTCTCGGCCTATCGGGCGCGCGAATCCTGGCTGGCCGGGCGGCTGATCGTGACGCCGCACAGCGCCTTCCACACCCCCTCGGCCTATGCCGACATCCGCCGGAGGAGCGCCGAGACGATGCATGAAATTCTTACCTCAGGCGTTTCCGCGAACTGGATACCGCCAGAGTCCGAATGACGGGAAATTTAATATCACACTAAAGCTCGAGCCATAAACGCTTGATTTTTGTGCGCATAACGAAAAGTTCAGATGCAAATTTCGCATTGAAACAAGCACATTCTCATAAATGAGATTGACCGAGGGTTAATGTCGCCACAAAATCGTGACAGTATCCCTTCGCAGTTGCAGCATAGTCTGGTGATCGCCCACCCGACGTGCCCATGCGCACTGACTGGCTGACTTCGATTGTATCGGCGGCTGCCCGTCCGGGCGCCGCCGCTCCCCGAGGATCCGTGATGCCCGCTGACCCGCACCCAGACAGCCTGCACGTGATCCTGGACGTCTCGCGCCTGCTCGGCTGCGGGCGCAAGCGTACCCCTTCGGGCATCGACCGGGTCGAGCTCGCCTATGCCCGCCACTGGCTGGCCGCCCCGGAGGAGACCTGCTCCTTCGTCGGCCAGGAGCTGCAGGGCGGCTTCGGCCAGCTGCCGCGCAAGCTGGTGGCCGAGCTGGTCGCCGCCCTGACCGAGGCCTGGAGCAGCGGCCAGGCCAATGGCCCGGCCTTCCGCCGCGCCGCGCGGCTGGGCTCGCTCGGCCGCGGCCGGCTGCTGCTCGGCCTCGGCCGCAGCGGCCTGGCGCGGCTGCTGCAGTCGGGCCGGCGGCTGGCCTTCCTGCTGGTCTCGCACCAGGCGCTCGACCGCGCCGGGCCGATCGAGGCGATGCGCCGCGCCGGCTGCGCCTTCGTCCCCCTGATCCATGACCTGATCCCGGTCACCCATCCGGAATATGCCCGCCCCGGTCAGGCCGAGAAGCACCTGCGCCGCATCGGCACCACCGCCGCGCTGGCGGATGGCATCATCGTGAACTCGGCGGCGACCGCCGAGGCGCTGGCGCCGCATCTGGGCGGCCGCGTCACGCCGCCGCCGGTGCTGGTCGCCCCGCTCGGCATCGACACCCTGCCGCGCGCCGTGCCGACCGTCGCCTCCGACCCCTATTTCGTCACCCTCGGCACCATCGAGCCGCGCAAGAACCACCTGCTGCTGCTGCACATGTGGCGCGAGCTGGCGCGCACCCATGGCGCCGCCACGCCGCGGCTGATCGTCATCGGCAAGCGCGGCTGGGAGAACGAGAACATCGTCGACATCCTGGAGCGCTGCGTCTCGCTGCGCGGCCTGGTGCAGGAGGTCGGCCAGCTGCCCGACCGCATGGTGGCCGAGGTGATGCAGGGCGCCACCGCCCTGCTGTTCCCCTCCTTCGCCGAGGGCTATGGCCTGCCGCTGGCGGAAGCCCTGGCGATCGGCGTGCCGACCATCTGCTCCGACCTCCCCGCGCTGCGCGAGGTCGGCGGCGACGTGCCCGACTATCTCGACCCGCTGGACGGCACCGCCTGGCGCAATGCCGTGCTCGACTATGCCGCGCCCGACAGCCCGGGCCGCGCCGCCCAGCTGGCGCGCATGGCCGGCTGGAAGGCGCCCGACTGGGCCGAGCATTTCCGCCTGGTCGACCGGCTGCTCTCCGAGGTCACCGACCCGACGCCGCGGCAGGCCCCCTCGGCGCATGCCGCGCCCGGCCAGGCGGCCTGGCCGCGGCCTGGCCGTGCCCCGGTCCCGGCCGGCGCCTGGGCCGGCCAGCCCGGCGGCGTTGTTGCCGCAGGCGCCGAAGCCGTGCCATGAGCGGTGGCGGATAGGCCGCCCGTCCGGCCCGTCGCGCGATCCGTCCGTTCTCTCGAACCCTTCGCGCAGGCTGCCCATGGGCGGCGCGCTGAGCATGTGGAATGACCGAAGCTAGTAAGCTCTCCGCCCGCCGGCAGACCCGGAGCCCGTCTCCGGAACCCATCGCCATCATCGGCGCCGCCTGCCGCCTGCCTGGCGCGCCCGATCTGGAGGCCTTCTGGGACCTGCTGGTGCGTGGCGGCGACGCGGTCTCCACCCTGCCCGCCGAGCGCTTCAACCAGGCTGCCTTCCACCATCCGCGCAAGGGCGAGCCCGGCCGCTCCTACAGCTTCGCCGCCGCGCATCTGGGCGACATCACCGGCTTCGACGCCCCTGCCTTCGGCCTGTCGCCGCGCGAGGCGGCCGAGATGGACCCGCAGCAGCGCCTGCTGCTCGAGGTCGCGGCCGAGGCGCTGGAGGATGCCGGCTGGCCGGCCAGCCGCCTCGCCGGGCGCGAGGTCGGCGTCTGGATCGGCGGCAGCTCGACCGACCATGCCGAGCTGCGGCTGGCCGACCCGGCCGGCACCGACCGCTACTTCATGACGGGCAACACCCTGTCGATCCTGTCCAACCGCCTGACCAATGTCTTCGACCTGCGCGGTCCGGGGCAGACGGTGGACACCGCCTGCTCCTCCTCCCTCGTCGCGCTGGAAGCGGCGGTGGCGGCGATCCGCGCCGGCCGGGTCGAGGCGGCCCTCGTCGGCGGCGTGCAGCTGCTGCTCTCGCCTTTCGCCTTCGCCGGCTTCTCGCGCGCCGGCATGCTCTCGGCCCGCGGCCGCTGCCAGGCCTTCGATGCCGCCGCCGACGGCTATGTCCGCGGCGAGGGCGCTGGCCTGGTGGTGCTGAAGCCGCTCTCGGCGGCGCTGGCCGCCGGCGACGCCATCCGTGGCGTCATCCTGGCCTGCGGCACCAATGCCGCCGGCCGCACTATCGGCCTGTCGCTGCCCAACCGCGAGGCGCAGGCGGCGCTGCTGGCCCGCACTATCGCCGAGGCGGGCGTCGATGCCGCCGACCTGGCCTATTTCGAGGCACATGGCACCGGCACCCAGGCCGGCGACCCGGCCGAGACCTGGGCGATCGGCACGGCCCTGGCCCAGGGCCGCAGCACCCCGCTGCCGATCGGCTCGGTGAAGACCAATATCGGCCATCTCGAGCCGGCCTCGGGCATGGCCGGGCTGCTCAAGGCGATGCTGGTGCTGGAGCGCGGGACGCTGCCCGCCAACCTGCATTTCACCACGCCCAACCCGAACATCGATTTCGCCGGGCTCAATCTCCGCGTCGCCACCGCGACGGAAGATCTGGAGCTCACCGGGAAGTCATTGGCCGGCGTCAACAGCTTCGGCTTCGGCGGCACCAATGCCTCGCTGCTGCTGGGCCGCGCCCCGGCGGCAAAGCCGTCCGCGGAGAAGCCGGCCAGGGCGACGCCGCCGCTGCTGCTCTCCGCCCGCTCGGCCGCCGCGCTGCGGTCGCTGGCGAGCCGCTGGCACGAGAAGCTTGCCACCGTCGCGGCGGCGCCGGCCAACGACGCGCTGCCGGCCCTGCTGCGCGGCGCCGCGCGGCATCGCGACCTGCATGGCCACCGGCTGGCGCTGCGCGGCGGCTCGCCGGACGCGCTGTCCGAGAGCCTGGCCGGCTGGCTGGCCGGCGAGCGGCCGGAGGGCCTGGCCGCCGGCGTCGCCAAGCGCGGCGCCGGCGGCCATGTCGCCTTCGTCTTCTCCGGCAATGGCGCGCAATATGCCGGCATGGCGAAGCAGGCGATGGCGCACAACGCCGCCTTCCGCGCCGCCGTGCGCCAGGCCGACGCGCTGCTGGCGCCGCTGACCGGCTGGTCCGGCCTTGCCCTGCTGAAGCGCGGCGTGACGGCGGAAGACCTGGCCGGCACCGACCGCGCCCAGCCGCTGCTG
The DNA here is from genome assembly GCF_037145735.1 of Roseomonas sp. USHLN139. Classification (NCBI taxonomy): domain Bacteria; kingdom Pseudomonadati; phylum Pseudomonadota; class Alphaproteobacteria; order Acetobacterales; family Roseomonadaceae; genus Roseomonas; species Roseomonas sp. USHLN139. The sequence goes on from NZ_JBBCWY010000004.1 coordinate 292,980, forward strand.
TTCCTCGTCCAGCTCGGCATCCTGGCGGCGCTCGCCGCCGAGGGCATCCGCCCCGACCTCTGCCTCGGCCACTCGGTCGGCGAGGTCGCCGCCGCCCATGCCGCCGGCATCCTGACGCTGGAGCAGGCGGTCAAGCTGGTGGTCGCCCGCTCGCGCGCCCAGCACAGCCGCCAGGGCCATGGCCGCATGGCCGCGATCGGCTGCGGCGCCGAGGCCGCTGCCCCGCTGCTCGCCGCCTGCCCCCCCGATGCCGGCGGCTGGCGCCCCGAGATCGCCGCCTACAACGCCCCCGACGCCATCACCGTCGCCGGGCCGGAAGCCGCGATCGACGCGCTGGTGGCGGCCGCCAAGGCGCAGCGCCTGGCCGCCGTGCGGCTCGACCTCGACTACGCCTTCCACTCCGCCGCCATGGACCCGGTGCGCGCCGCGCTGGCCGTCGAGCTGCAGGCGCTGCGTCCCGGCGCCGAGGCGCGCGCCTTCCTCTCCTCGGTCACCGGCAGCAAGCTGCCCGGCGTCGCGCTCGATGCCGAATACTGGTGGCAGAACCTCCGCGCGCCGGTCCGCTTCCAGGCGGCGGTGCAGGCGGCGGTCGATTGCGGCGCCCGGCTGTTCATCGAGATCGGCCCGCACCCGGTCCTGCAATCCTATCTGCGCGAGAGCCTGCGCGCCGCCGAGGCCGAGGCGCCGGTGCTGCCCAGCCTGTCGCGCCGCGACGGCCCGGGCGATCCCTTCGCGGGCCTGGCCGACCGCGCCTTCGCGCAAGGAGCGGACCCGCGCCAGGGCCCGGCCTGGCAGGGCCCCGCCGCCCGCCGCGGCCTGCCCTTCACCCCCTTCGAGCGGCAGCGCCACTGGTTCACGCCGAGCGCCGAATCCGCCCGCCTGACCGACGCCCAGACCGACCATCCGCTGCTCGGCCAGCGGGTCGGCGCCGAGCTCGGCCAGTGGCGCCGGCTGCTCGACACCACGCTGGAGCCCTGGCTGGCCGACCACAAGCTGGGCGGCGAGCCGGTGCTGCCGGCCACCGCCATGCTGGAGATGGCCTTCGCCGCCGGCGGCTTCCTGTTCCCCGAGGCGCCGGCGCTCGAGCTGCGTGACATGCAGATCCTGCGCGCCCTGCCGCTCTCCGCCGAGCGGTCGCGCGAGATCCGCAGCCATCTCGACGCCGAATCCGGCCTGTTCCGGCTGGAGAGCCGGCCGCGCCTGTCCGGCGAGGGCTGGACGCTGCATGCCCGCGGCCAGGTGGCGCCCTCGACGCTCGCCGCCCTGCCCGACGAGGCCGTGCCGCCGCCGGTCAACCCGGTGCTGATCCCGGGCGAGCAGACCCGCGCCCAGGCGCGCCGCTTCCACCTCGACTACGGCCCCGCCTTCGCGGTGGTGGAGAGCATCCGCCTCGGCCAGTCCGGCCGCCGCGCCGAGGTGAAGCTGGCCCTGCCCGAGACGGCCCCGGGCGACGATGCCGGCTGGCTGCTGCATCCGGTGCGCTTCGACGGCGCGCTGCAGGGCATGGTCGAGCTGCTGTCGCCCGGCGAGAGCCAGGATGGCCGCGCCGTCGTACCGGTCCGCTTCGGCCGCGTCGTGCTGAAGCGCGGCGCCCCGGTGCCGGTCACCGCCGATCTGGAGCTGCTGCATCGCGGCGAGCGCTCGGGCCACTACGTCCTGGTGCTGCGCGACGGCGGTGGCGGCGTGGTGGCGCGGCTCGAGGATGGCTGGATGCAGCGCATCCGCCTGGCGCCGCGGCTGACGCCGGAGGAGGCGGTGTTCCGCCTGGTCGACCAGGCGGTCGGCCCGCAGCCCGGCCGGGCGCCCACCATCGACATCGACGCCGCGGCGACGGCCGCGCTGGCCGAGGACCAGGCCCAGGACCTGTCCGAGACGGCGCTGCTGCTGGAAGGCCATGTGGTCTCCAGCCTGCATGCGGCGCTGTCCGGCATCGCCGGCGAGGGCGGCCGCCTGCCGGCGATCGGCCTCACCCCCTATGCCCAGGCCATGCTGCGCGCCCTGGCCGAGGACGGCCTGGCCGAGCCTTCGGGCGGCGGCTGGAAGCTGGATGCCGGGGCCGAGCTGCCCGAGGCCGGCGACATCTGGCGCGCGGTGCTGGCCGAAAGCCCGACCCTGGCGCATGAGCTGGCCTGGCTGGCGCTGGCCGCCGAGCGCCTGCCCGCCGCCCTGCAGGGCGCCGAGGCCAGCCTGGGCGCCACCGCCCCCGACAGCCCGCCGCCACCCGTCGAGGCCGCCGGCTTCGAGCGGCTGGCCGGCGTGCTGGCCCAGGGCGTCGCCGCCATCGCCGCGGCCTGGCCAGCGGAGCGCGCGCTGCGCGTGGTCGAGCTCGGCGCGCATAACGGCCCGCTGACCCGGGCGCTGGTGGCCGTGCTCGGCGCCAGCGGCCGCCGCGTCCGCTACACCGCGACGGCCGCCCCCGGCGACACCCGCGCCGCCGCCATCCCGCCGCATGCCGCCAATATCGAGTTCGGCCACGAGGCCTGGGACATGACCGGCCCGGCGCCGGCCGGCCTGCAGGCCGATCTGGTGGTCGGCCTGGCCGCCGGCGCCCGCAGCCGCCGCGGCGCCGGCCTCCTCGCCGCCGCCGCCACGCTGCTCGCCGGCCGTGGCGCGCTGCTGCTGGCTGAGCCGCTGCCCGGCCGCGCCTGGGACTTCGCCTGTGGCCAGGACCCCGCCTGGTGGCAGGACGGTGCCTCGCCGCTGCCCGAGGCCAAGGACTGGGAAGCCGCCGGCAATGCCCCGGGCTGGTCGCGCCTGGCCGCCCAGCCGCTGAACGCCGCGCCCTGGCCGGCGCTGCTGGTCGCCGCCCGCGCCACCGCCGCCGTTGCGACGGCGCCCGCCACCCTCGCCGCGGCCGAGCCGCCGGTTCAGCCCAGCTTGGCGCAGCCGGTGCAGATCCATGCCGACTTCGCCAGCGCCGGCCGGGCCGAGGCCCTGGCCCAGGCGCTGGCCGCCGCCGGCGCCCGGGTCGCCAGCCATCCGCTGGCCGCCGCCCAGCGCCAGGCGCCGCGCAACCTCGCCGGGGCCCTGGTCCTGGTGCTCGCCGCCCCGGGCCCCGACGCCCTGCCGGCGACGCTGGCCCAGGTGACCGCCCTGGCCGAGGCCGCCCGCGGTCGCGCGGCCGGCTTCTGCCTGGTCTCCAACGACGCCCTGGTCGAGCCCGAGGCGGCCGCCCTGCACGGCCTGGTCCGCGTGCTGGCCAATGAGATGGCCGAGCTGAAGCCGCGCCGCATCGGCCTCGCCGCGGCGCTCGACGCCGAGGTCGCCGCCGCCCGGCTGCTGCCCGAGCTGATCGGCCCCGAGGCGGGCCGCGAGCCCGAGCTCAACCTGGCCCCGACCGCCCGCCTGGCGCCGCGCCTGCGCGCACAGGGCCTGGCCGAGGCGCCGCGCGGCCCCGCCAAGCTGGTGATCCGCCAGCCGGGCCAGCTCGGCAGCCTGGGCTGGGAGGCGATCGAGCTGCCCGCCCCCGGCGCGCAGGAGGTGATCGTCCGCGTCGAGGCCGCCGGCCTGAACTTCCGCGACCTGATGTGGGCGCAGGGGCTGCTGCCGGAGGAGGCGCTGCTGCTCGGCTTCGCCGGCCCGACGCTGGGCATGGAGATGGCCGGCGTCGTCGAGCAGGCCGGCCCGGCCAGCGGCTACAGCCCCGGCGAGGCGGTCTTCGGCTTCGCCCCGGCGGCGCTGGCCAGCCGGGTGCGCACCCATGCCTCGGCCATCGCCCGGCTGCCGCGCGGCCTCGACTTCGCCGCCGCCGCCACCGTGCCGGTCGCCTTCCTGACCGCGGTCTATGCGCTGGAACGTTGCGCCAATCTGCGCCCCGGCGAGACCGTGCTGGTGCATGGCGGCGCCGGGGCCGTGGGCCTGGCCGCGCTGCAGGTGGCGCGCGCCGCCGGCGCCCGCATCGCCGCCACCGCCGGCAGCCCGGCCAAGCGCGCCTTCCTGCGCGCCGCCGGCGCAGAGCTGGTGCTGGATTCCCGCGACCCCGGCTTCGCCGACCAGCTGCGCGCCGCCTGGCCCGAGGGCGTCGACGTCGTGCTGAATTCGCTCGCCGGCGATGCCATGGAGCGCACGCTGGGCCTGGTGAAGCCCTTCGGCCGCTTCGTCGAACTGGGCAAGCGCGACTTCTTCGAGAACCGTCGCGTGGGTCTGCGCCCCTATCGCCACAACCTGACCTATTTCGGCGTGGACGTGGACCAGCTGCCCAAGGCCCGCCCCGAGATCGCCCAGGCCCTGCTGGCCGAGATCGGCGCGCGCCTGGCCTCCGGCGCGCTGCACCCGCTGCCCTATGCCCGCTGCCAGGCTGGCGAGGTGGAGACCGCCTTCCGCACCCTCCAGGCCAGCGCGCATATCGGCAAGCTGGTGCTGACCCCGCCGGCCGTGCCGCAGGACGGCGAGGCCGCCGTCTGGGCCCCGCCCGCCGGCACCATCCTGGTGGTCGGCGGCACCCAGGGCTTCGGCTTCGAATGCGCCAAGTGGCTGGCCGCCCGCGGCGCCACCCATCTGGCGCTGCTGTCGCGCCGCGGCGGCACCACGCCGGGGGCCGAGGCGGCGCTGAAGACGCTGGCCGCGCTCGGCGCCCGCGCCACCTTCCACGCCGCCGATGCCACCGACGAGGCACAGCTGGCGGCATCCCTTGCCGCCATCCGCGCCGAGGGCCCGCCGCTCTTCGGCGTGGTCCAGGCCGCCGCCCTGTTCGACGACGCGGCGGCGACCGCGCTGGACGAGCGCCGCTTCGCCAGCGTCATCGCGCCCAAGCTGGATGCCGCGCGGCACCTGGACAAGCTGACCCGGCGCGACCCCCTGCAGCTCTTCCTGATGTTCTCCTCGGCCACCACCGCCATGGGCAATCCGGGCCAGGCCAACTACGTCGCCGCCAACATGGGCCTCGAGGCCCTGGCGCGGCGCCGCCAGGCCGCCGGCAGGCCGGCCCTCGCGGTCGGCTGGGGCCCGATTGCCGATGCCGGCATCCTCGCCGGCAACACCGCCACCGCCGAGACCCTGGCCCGCCGGCTCGGCGTCGAGGCCATGGCGGCGGCCGAGGCGCTCTCTGCCCTGCCGGCCATGCTGGCCAGCGGCGCGCCCGTCCTCGGCATCGCCCGCATCGGCTGGCGCGAGGCGCGGATGGTTCTCCCCATCCTGGAAGAGCCGATCTTCGCCGCCGTCCGTGGCCGCAGCGAACAGGCCATCGATGCCGGCGACCTGCGCGCCCATCTGCTGACCCTGGCCCCGGAAGAACAGCGCGGCCTGCTCCGCGCCGTGGTGCAGGAGGAGATCGCCCGCATCCTGCGCCTGCCGCCCGAGGCGGTGCCGGCGGATGCGCCGGTCGCCGGCCTCGGCCTCGACAGCCTGGGCGGGCTGGAACTGCGCGGCGCACTCGAGCAGCGGCTGGCCATGCCGGTGCCGCTGGCCTCCGTCACCGAGGACCTGACCATCGAGCTGCTGGCCCGCAAGCTCTCGGACGGGCTGGCGGGGCAGCACAAGCCGGAAGACGCGATTGCTCAGCTTGTGGAGCAGTACGAGCCGACCGAGGCACCGCAAACCGCGCAGGCGGCAGAATAAAAAGGCCGGGGGAAGGAATTCCCCCGGACCCCCATTTTCTTTCTGTCAGAAAGTAATCATCAATATGAGCGGTGGTCTTTCCACGACAGCACGCCTCGCCCTGCTGGCGCGGCTGTCGAAGCGGCGCAGCAGCGAAGCCCCCCGTCCCGACGCCGGCAGCGCCCGCGACTTCACTACCCTGCCGGGCATGCGCGACTTCGCCCTGCTGAAGACCGCCATGGAATCGCTGGCGCTGCGCAGCCCGCTCTTCGTCGCGCATGACGGGCTGGCCGGCGCGCACAGCTCGATCGAGGGCCGCGAGGTCATCAACTACGCCAGCTACAACTATCTCGGCCTGAACGGCGACCCGCGCGTCCAGGAAGCCGCCCGCGACGCCGTCTCCCGCTACGGCACCTCGCCCTCCGGCTCGCGCATCACCTCCGGCGAGCGCGCCCTGCATCTGGAGCTGGAACGCGAGCTCGCCGCCCTGCACGGCGCCGAGGCGGCGCTGACCTTCGTCTCCGGCCACGCCACCAACGTCACCACCATCGGCCACCTGATGGGCCCGCGCGACATCGTGGTGCACGACGCGGCGATCCATAATTCCTGCACCGAGGGCATCCGCCTCTCCGGCGCCCGCCGCATCCCCTTCGCCCATAACGACATGGCCGCCGCCGAGCGCGAGATGGCCGGCGCCCGCCGCGGCGGCCAGCGCGCCCTGCTGCTGGTCGAGGGCCATTACAGCATGGATGGCGACATCCCCGACCTGGCCCGCTGCGTCGAGATCGCCCGGCGCCACGATGCCTGGCTGATGGTCGACGAGGCGCATGGGCTGGGCGCCATCGGCGCGACCGGCCACGGCGTCGCCGAGGCGCAGGGCGTCGACCCGGCCGGCGTCGACCTCTGGATGGGCACGCTGTCGAAGACCCTGTCTTCCTGTGGCGGCTACATCGCCGCGCGGGCCGATGTCATCGACTGGCTGCGCCACACCGTCCCCGGCTCGGTCTATTCGGTCGGGCTGGCCCCGCCGCTGGCCGCCGCCGCGCTCGCCGCGCTGCGCATCTTCCAGGCCGAGCCGGAGCGCGTGGCGCGCCTGCAGGCCAATGGCGCCGGGCTGCGCGACCGGCTCAGGGCGCGCGGCTTCGACACCGGGGCCAGCATCGGCTCGGCCATCGTGCCGGTGATCCTGGGCTCCTCGCTGCGCACGGCGAAGGTGGCCGGCGCCCTGCTGGAGCGCGGCGTCGCGGTGCAGACGGTGATCTTCCCCGCGGTGCCCGAGCAGTCGGCGCGGCTGCGCTTCTTCCTCTCCTCCGAGCACACCGAGGAGGATCTGGACCGCACCGTCGAGGCGGTGGTCGCGGCGGTCGCCAGCGTCGGCCGGGTGGAGAAGCTGCCAGGCCTCGGCTGATGCGTCCCCTGCGCATCGCGCTGCTGACCCTGGAAAGCGCGCTCTCGGCCGGGCCGGTGCTGGACTTCGCCCGCGCCCATGCCGGGCAGATCGTGCTGATCGGCCGCTCGATCCCCTATCGCCCGGCGATGGGCGGGATGCTGGGGCAGATGCGGGCACACTGGCGCCGCTCGGGGCCGCGCTTCTTCCCCTTCCTGCTGGCCGGCTATGGTGTGCCGCAGACGGTGGGCGACCTCCGCCGCGCGTTGGGCATCGGCGCGCTGACCGGCTTCGCCCGGCAGCACCGGATCCCGCTGCGGGCGGTCGAGGACGTCAACGGGACCGGCTTCACCACGGCTCTGGCCGAGACTCACCCGGATGTGATCGTCTCCTTCCACTTCGACCAGATCCTTACCGGCGAGACCCTGGCGAGAGTGCCGGGGGGCGGGATCAACATCCATCCCGGGCTGCTGCCACGGCATCGCGGGCCGGTGCCGACCTTCTGGGCGATGCAGGAAAATTCCAGCTTTGGCGTGACCGTGCATCGCATGGTGCCGCGGATCGACGCCGGCGGCATCCTGGCGCAGCAATCCCTGGACCTGCCGCCCGGCACCAGCGCCCTGGCCGCGGCGCGGCTTCTGCACGCTCTGGGCGGGCGGATGGCCACGCGGGTTCTCGCGGAAATGGCTCAGGGCAAAGGGTTTCCGGAAATGGTTCCGCCCGTGCTGCCCTATTGCCCCTTTCCCTCTGCCGGGGCATTGCGGGAGGCGGCGCGGGCCGGGCACCGGCTGGTCGGATGGGACGACTGGCGGCAGGCCCTGTTCGCGCCGGTTGGCTGACGCGGCAGGTCACGGGTCGGAGAGCGGGGGCGCGGTGCCCTGTTCCTGCCATGCCCGGCTTCCAGACTGCCCGCCTCATCCTCTGAGCAGAGAACGCGCGCCCCTTTGATGCCAAGTTCCGATGCCCCGGCCCCGAAGCGCTTCCTGTTCCTGCAAGGTCCCATCACTCCCTTCTTCGACGAGGTGGGCGCCGGGCTGCGGGCGCTGGGCCATGCGGTGCACCGCATCAACCTGAACCTTGGCGATAAGCTGTTCTGGCGCGGCCCCGGCGCCGTCGATTTCCGCGGCCGGCTGGCGGAATGGCCTGCCTTCATCGAGGGCTTCCTCGACCGCCACGCCATCACCGACATGGTGCTGCTGGGCGAGCAGCGCAGCTACAACCGGATCGCCATCGCCGCCGCCCATGCGCGCGGGGTGCGGGTCGCCGCCACCGATTTCGGCTATATCCGCCCCGACTGGATCGTGCTGGAGCAGGACGGCATGAACGCCGCCAGCCGCTTCACCCGCGACCCGGAGACGATCGTGCGGACCGGGGCCGCGCTGCCGCCGCCGGACCTGACCATCCGCCACCGCGACAATTTCCGGCGGCAGGCGATGTGGGACATGCTCTACCATCTGAGCAGCCGGATGCCCTGGCCGTTTCCGCATTACGAGACGCATCTGCTGCAGCACCCGCTGACCTACTATCTCGGCGTGGGCTGGCGGCTGCTGCACCGCTCGGCCGACAACCGGCGGGCGGACCGCATCCTGCACCAGCTCTCGGGCACCGGGCCGCTGTTCCTGATGGCGATGCAGATGGAGTCGGATTTCTCCATCCGCGCCTATTCCAAGTATCCGGACCTCGACACCGCGCTGCGCGAGATCGCCGCCAGCTTCGCCGCGCATGCGCCGAAGAACGCGCATCTGCTGGTGAAGGTGCATCCGCTGGATCCGGGGCTGAAGAACTGGAAGCGGCGGACGCGGGGCATCGCCGCGGCGGCCGGCATCCCGGACCGGATGCATTATCTGGGCGGCGGCAATCTGGGCGCCATCGTCGAGCAGGTGCAGGGTGTGGTGACGGTGAACAGCACGGTGGGGCTGCGCTCGATCATCGACCACACGCCGACCTTCGCGCTGGGCGAGGCGATCTACCGCATTCCCGGCCTGGTCTTCCCCGGCACGCTGGACCGCTTCTGGACCGAGGCGACGCCGCCCGAGATCCCGCTGCGCGAGGGCTTTCTGCGGTGCATCGCGCACAGCCTTCACATCCGGGGCGTCTACTACAACCGCCCGGGCCTGGACGTCGCCGTGAAGGGTGCCGTCCACCGCCTCCACCATGGTGTGCTGAACGTGCCCGACGAGGCCCTGATGTTCCCGACCGACCCCGATATGCCGGCGACCGCCGCGCCCCGCCCGTGGGACTAACCTGATGGCGGGGTCCGGGGGGATACCATCCCCCCGGCGGGGGTCCGGGGGCGGCGCCCCCGGTCTTGTTGTCAGGCCAGCGCCTTCGAGACCTTCTCGTAGGTCCCCTTGCTGAGCCCCGGCCTGGCGGCGATGCGCTGCAGTTCCTCCTTCATCCTGGCCCCGCGCTGGGCGTCCTGCCGCTTCCAGGCGCCGAGCGGCGAGACCATGCGCGCCGCCACCTGGGTGTTCACCGCGTCCAGCGCGATGACCATGTCGGCCAGGAAGCGGTAGCCTTCGCCGGAGGCGTCGTGGAAGGCGGCCGGGTTGCCGGCCGCGAAGGCGCCGACCAGGGAGCGCACGCGGTTCGGGTTGCGCAGGTCGAAATCCGGGTGCCCGGCCAGGGCGCGGATCTCGGCCAGGGCCTGCGGCCGGTCGGCCATGGCCTGGATGGTGAACCATTTGTCGAGCACCAGCGGCTCGGCCTGCCAGCGGGCGTGGAAGGCCGCCAGCGCCGCGTCGCGGGCCGGGCCCTCGGCATCGGCCAGGACGCGCAGCGCGGCCAGCTGGTCGGTCATGTTGGTCGCCGTGTTGAACTGCGCCTCCGCGCGGTCCTGGGCGCCGCTGCCGGCGCCGAGATAGGCCAGCGCGGCGTTGCGCAGCGCGCGGCGGCCGATGGCGGCGCCGTCGATGCGGTAGGGGCCGGGATCGGCCAGGCGGTCATGCAGCTCGGCGAAGCGTGCGGCGAAGCGCTGGCCGAGCGACTGGCGCAGGAAGCGGCGGACGGCGTGGATCGCCTCCGGATCGGCGACCGGCATCTGGTCGGCGACGAAATCCTCGGAGGGCAGCGGCAGCGCCTCGGCGGCGAAGGCCGGGTCGTCCTCGGCGCGGTCGAGCAGGCTGGCGATGATGGCGGCGACCCCCTCGGGCAGCGCCAAGGGGCGCTGGCTGCGGAGCTCGTCGACCAGGCGCAGCATCTCGGCGGTCAGGTATTGCTGCGCCGAATCCCAGCGGACGAAGGGATCGCTGTCATGCGCGGCGAGGAAGCCGAGCTGGTCGAGCGACAGCCCCTTCAGCCGCACCGGCGCCGAATAGCCGCGCAGCAGCGAGGGCACCGGCTTCTCGTCCAGCCCGTCGAAGGTGAATTTCTGCGACGATTCCTCCAGCAGCATCATGCCGGCGCCGGGGATCTCTTCGCCGTTCGGCGCGATCAGGCCGAAGGCGACGGGGATCGGCACCGGCAGCTTCTCGGGCTGGCCGGGGGTGGGCGGGGTCGATTGCGACAGGGTCAGGTGGTAGCGGCGGGTGGCCGGGTCGAATTCTTCCGACACGGTCAGCTCCGGCGTGCCGGCCTGGGCGTACCAGCGGGAGAAACGCGACAGGTCGACGCCCGAGGCGTCCTGCATCGCCGCGACGAAATCCTCGATCGTCACCGCCTGGTTGTCATGGCGGGCGATGTAGAGGTCCATGCCCTTGCGGAAATTCTCGACGCCGATCAGGCGGCGCATCATCCGCACCACCTCGGCGCCCTTCTGGTAGACGGTGGCGGTGTAGAAGTTGTTGATCTCGACATAGGAATCGGGGCGCACCGGATGCGCCATCGGCCCGGCATCCTCGGGGAACTGGGCGGCGCGCAGCCGGCGGACATTGGCCAGGCGCTTCACCGCGGCGCTGCCCATGTCCTCGGAGAAATGCTGGTCGCGGAAGACGGTCAGGCCTTCCTTCAGCGACAGCTGGAACCAGTCGCGGCAGGTGACGCGGTTGCCGGTCCAGTTGTGGAAATATTCATGGGCGACGACGGTCTCGATGCCCTCGTAGTCGACATCGGTGGCGGTTTCCGGCCGCGCCAGGATGTACTTGGTGTTGAAGACGTTGAGGCCCTTGTTCTCCATCGCCCCCATGTTGAAGTCGGAGACGGCGGCGATGTTGAAGACGTCGAGGTCGTATTCGAGGCCATAGGCCTCCTCGTCCCAGCGCATCGAGGCCTTCAGGCTGTCCATCGCATGGCCGCAGGCGGTCTCGTCGCCCGAGCGGACATAGATGGCGAGTTCCACCGCACGGCCGGACCGCGTGGTGAAGCTGTCTTTCAATGCGACCAGATCGCCGGCGACCACGGCGAACAGATAGGAGGGCTTCGGGTGCGGGTCGTCCCAGCGGGCCCAGTGGCGGCCGTCGGGCAGCTCGCCGCTGCCGGCCGGATTGCCGTTCGACAGCAGCACCGGGCAGGTCGCGCGGTCGGCGCGCAGCGTGGTGGTGAAGCGCGCCATCACGTCGGGCCGGTCGGGGAAGAAGGTGATGCGGCGGAACCCCTCCGCCTCGCACTGGGTGAAGAAATTGCCGCCCGAGCGGTAGAGGCCGGACAGCTCGGAATTGGCCTCCGGGTCGATCTGGACCAGCGTCTCCAGCACGAAGGCGTCCGGGACACCAGCGATCACCAGCCCGCCGGCCGCCGTCCGCTGCAGCCGCGCCTCGGGCAGGGCGGCGCCGTCCAGGCTGGCGGAGAGCAGGGTCAGCGCCTCGCCATCCAGTTCCAGCGCCGCCTCCGGCGTGGCGGCGGCCGGGTTGCGGCGGATCTCCAGCCGGGCGGCGACGCGGGTCGCCGTCGGATGCAGGTCGAGCTCCAGCGCCACGCGGTCGATCAGGAAGGCTGGGGGCCGGTAATCCTCGCGATGGATGGTGGGCGGGGGGGTGGTCTGTGCGGTGCTGGTCATCGTCTCGCCCTCGGTCTCGCAGGCTGCGCCGTTAACGGCCTTCCTGCGTATCATGGGGTGCGGAGCGCGGATGGCCCAGGGGGTAGCGTCAAGGGTGGCGGGACGCGGCCCCCGCATTCGCGCTTCCCGTGACCGCCGCCGCCATGCCACGCTCCCCCCTCTGGCCTCGGAGAAACGCGATGCGCCTGCAGGATTTCCGCGTACTGACCTTCGACTGCTACGGCACCCTGATCGACTGGGAGAGCGGCATCCACGCCGCCCTGCAGCCGCTGCTGCGCAAGGGCGGCCTCGCCCTGTCGCGGGAGGATGTGCTGGAAGCCTTCGCCCGGCATGAATCGGCGCAGCAGAGCGAGACGCCGGGCCTGCTCTATTCCGACCTGCTCAGCGAGGTGCATCGCAGCCTGGCGGAGGAATGGGGCATCGAGGCCAGCGATGCCGTGCACGAGGCCTTCGGCCATTCGGTGCCGGACTGGCCGGCCTTCCCGGATTCCGCCGCGGCGCTGGCCTATCTCCAGCAGCACTACAAGCTGGTCATCCTGTCGAATGTCGACCATGCCAGCTTCGCCGGCAGCCAGAAGCGCCTCGGCGTCAGCTTCGACGCGGTCTACACGGCGCAGGATATCGGCAGCTACAAGCCCGACCTGCGCAACTTCGACTACATGCTGGAGAAGCTGGCCGAGGCCGGCCATGCGCCGAGCCAGATCCTGCACACCGCGCAGAGCCTGTTCCACGACCACGCGCCGGCCAAGCGGCTGGGCCTGGCCTCGGCCTGGATCGACCGGCGGCACGACCGCGACGGCTGGGGGGCGACGCCGCCGCCGCCCTCGGGCGCCGGCTACGACTTCCGCTTCCCGACGCTGGGCGACATGGCGAAGGCGCATCGGGAGGAGGCGCTGACCTGAGCGGCCCTGCCATGTTTCACGTGGATCAGCGACGGCGACGCCCGCGAGGGCTGCGCGAAGCTAGCCCGCCAGCGTCGTGAAGACCTCGCCGGTCGAGCCATCGGCGATGCCGAGATCGGTGACATGCGGCCCGGCATTGCAGGCCAGGCTGGCGCCGACCACCGCCTTGAATACGCGGTAGGGCGGCAGCCAGTCGGCGATGCCATCCGTCGCGGCGCGCAGGGCCGAGAACTGCGCCGCCACCTCGGCCGCCGGCGCGTCGGAGATCAGGCCGGCGACCGGCAGCGGCAGCAGCGCCCGCACCACCCCGCCCGAGGCCACCGCCATGCCGCCGCCGGCCGCGATCAGCGCATTGGCGGCCAGCGCCATGTCGTCCTCGCCGCGGCCGAAGACGCAGAGATTGTGGCTGTCATGCGCGACCGTCGTCGCCAGCGCGCCGCGCCAATGGCCCCAGCCCTCCAGCACGCCCATCACCGGGCGCGCCTCGGCCAGGCCATGGCGATGCACCACCGCCATCCAGCAGGCCTGCTCCGGCAGGACGACGGCGCCGTCGACGACGGCGGCCTCGATCGTGCCCCAGCGGGTGAAGCGGGGCTGCGACACGGTGCGCAGCCGGGCGGTCGGCCCCGGCGCGGACAGCCGGAAATCGGCGGGCGAGAGCCGCCCCAGCCGCATCGTGTCGCGCAGCCCCGGCGGATCGTCTTCCGGCAGCGCCGCCACCATCGCGCCATCCCTGGCGATGAGCGCGCCGGAGACGAAGACCTCCGCCACGTCGAGCGCCTCCAGCGAGCCGACGGCCAGAAGATCGGCGCGGCGCCCGGCGGCGATCAGCCCGAGATCGGCGCGGCCGATCCGCTGGGCGGCGTTCAGCGTCGCCGCGCGCAGCGCCTCCAGCGCCGGCATGCCGTAGCGGACCAGGCGGCGGATCAGGTCGATCATGCCGCCGCGGGCGACGAGGTCGTCGGGGAAGACGTCGTCGGTGCAGAGCGTCAGCGTCTGCGGCCAGCGGGGCATGGTGGCCAGCGCCGCCACCGCCTCGGGCAGCATGTGGTCATGGCTGCCGCGCAGCTCGATCGCGAAGCCGGCGCGCAGCTTCTCCAGCAGGTCGGCGCCCGAGGTGATCTCGTGGTCGGAGGTGATGCCCGCCGCCGCGAAGCCCTGCAGCGCGCCGCCGGTCAGCGACCGCGCATGGCCGCAGACCAGCTTGCCGGAGTCCAGCCCGGCCTGGACGATGCCGGCCATCAGCGGGCTGCGCGCCAGCACGCCGCGCATGTCCATCACCTCGGCGATGCCGGCGACCTCCGGCCAGGCCAGGATTTCTTCCAGTTCCTCGGGACCGAACGCCGCCCCGGCGCGCTCCAGCCCCGGCGCCGAGGGCACGCAGGAGGGCGCCAGCAGCAGCGCCCGCAGCGGCAGGTCGCGCATCGCCTCGACCGCCCAGCGGACGCCGGGGATGCCGGCGACATTGGCCAGCTCATGCGGGTCCCAGCAGATCGTCGTCGTGCCCTGCGGCAGCACCGTCCCGGCATAGCGGCGCGGGGTCAGCATCGAGCTCTCGACATGCATATGCGTGTCGATCAGGCCGGGGATCAGGATGCGCCCTTCGAGGTCGATGATCTGCCCGGCATCGTCGCGGCTGCCGCGTGGATGCACCGAGGCGATCAGCGGCCCGGTGCAGCCGATATCGGCCGCGCGGATTTCCCCGGTTGCCATGTCGGCGATGGTGCCGTTCACCAGCAGCAGGTCGAAGGGACAGAAACCCTGGGCGGCGCGCACGGCGCGATCGCGCAGCGCCCGGTCGTTCAGCGGGAAGCGCGCGTCGATGCTCATGGCGGCGAACTCAGCGGCAGCAGGGCTGGGGGAAGCAGGGCAGGGCCGTGCACAAAGTAAAACGGGCCGCCCTTTTCAGGACGACCCGTTGAACTGGTGGAGCCAATCGGAATCGAACCGACGACCTCTTGAATGCCATTCAAGCGCTCTCCCAACTGAGCTATGGCCCCCCGGGGAAGTGAGGCGGGGTATAACTAGCGGCCGCGGGGCGCGCAAGCGGTCCGGCGCCGGTTATTTCCGTTTTTTTGCAGGGGGCCTGCATGGCCGCCATGCGGGCGCGCGGCTGGACAAGCTGACGCCGTTGGGCGGTCGCGCCAGGAAGGCGCCCGCCGCCCCTTCCGCGACCGCGAAGGGGCCGTTAGCCTGCGGCCTTCCTGAACTGGGGAGCGTCAGTGATGCGGAAAGTCTACCCGGATGCCCGGGCCGCGCTGGATGGGCTGCTGCGCGACGGGCTGCTGATCCACTCCGGGGGGTTCGGCCTCTGCGGCATTCCTGCCAGCCTGATCGAGGCCATCCGTGATTCCGGCGTGAAGGACCTCACCGTCGTCTCGAACAATGCCGGCGTCGACGATGCCGGCCTCGGCCTGCTGCTGCAGACCCGCCAGATCCGGAAGATGATCTCTTCCTATGTCGGCGAGAACGCGACCTTCGCCAAGCAGTTCCTGGCCGGCGAGCTGGAGATCGAGTTCAACCCGCAGGGCACGCTGGCCGAGCGCATCCGCGCCGGCGGCGCCGGCATCCCGGCCTTCTTCACCAAGACCGGCGTCGGCACGGCGGTGGCCGAGGGCAAGGAGACGCGGGAGTTCGACGGCGAGACCTATGTGATGGAGCGCGGCATCTTCGCCGACCTCGCCATCATCCATGCCTGGAAGGCGGATACCGAGGGCAACCTGGTGTTCCGCAAGACCGCGCGGAACTTCAACCCGATGATGGCCACCGCCGCCAAGGTCACCATCGTCCAGGTCGAGCATCTGGTGCCGGCCGGCGAGATCGACCCCGACCACATCCACACCCCCGGCATCTATGTGAAGCGCATCGTCAAGCTGCCCGAGGGCTATGCCAAGCGCATCGAGCAGCGCACCACCCGCAAGCGCGCGGCCTGAGGGAGACGCAAAGACATGCCCTGGACCCGCGACGAAATGGCGGCCCGCGCCGCCCGCGAACTGCAGGACGGCTTCTACGTCAACCTCGGCATCGGCATCCCGACGCTGGTGGCCAACCACATCCCCGACGGCATCAGCGTCCAGCTGCAGTCGGAGAATGGCATGCTCGGCATGGGCCCCTTCCCCTATGAGGGCGAGGAAGACCCGGACCTGATCAATGCCGGCAAGCAGACCGTTACCACCCTGCCGACCACCAGCTTCTTCTCCTCGGCCGACAGCTTCGCGATGATCCGCGGCGGCCATGTCGACCTCTCCATCCTGGGCGCGCTGCAGGTGGCCGAGAATGGCGACCTGGCGAACTGGATGATCCCGGGGAAGATGGTGAAGGGCATGGGCGGCGCCATGGACCTGGTCGCCGGCGTCAAGAAGGTTGTCGTGCTGATGGAGCACACCGCCGGCGGCAAGCCCAAGCTGCTGAAGGAATGCACCCTGCCGCTGACCGGCAAGGCGGTGGTCGACCTGGTGATCACCGAGCTCGGCGTCTTCTCGATCGACCGCAAGGCGGGCGGGATGGCCCTGGTCGAGCTCGCCCCGGGCGTCTCGCTCGACGAGGTGCGCGAGAAGACCGAGGCCGCCTTCGCCGCCTGAGCCGGCGATCCGCGCGGGGGAGGGGGCCTCTCCTCCGCCGCGCGGAAAGATCACATAAACCTATCCTTATGCCTTGTGGCTTTCGCTTGGCCGTCGTGGATGACCGTGCTATCGCGGCCGCCATTGCGGAGAACAGACATGCCCGACGCGACCCCCGGCTTCAGCGACTACAAGGTCAAGGACATCTCTCTGGCGGCCTGGGGCCGCAAGGAGATCGCCATGGCCGAGGACGAGATGCCCGGCCTGATGGCGCTGCGCGCCGAATACGGCCCCAGCCAGCCGCTGAAGGGCGCCCGCATCGCCGGGTCGCTCCACATGACCATCCAGACCGCCGTGCTGATCGAGACGCTGACCGCGCTCGGCGCCGAGGTCCGCTGGTCGTCGTGCAACATCTTCTCCACCCAGGACCACGCCGCGGCCGCCATCGCGGCGGCCGGCATTCCCGTTTTCGCCTGGAAGGGCCTGACGGAAGAAGAATTCTGGTGGTGCATCGACCAGACCGTCCGCGGCCCGGATGGCTGGGAAATCAACATGATCCTGGACGATGGCGGCGACCTGACCACCGTCGTGCATGAGCGCTTCCCCGAGCTGCTGCCGGGCATCCGCGGCCTGTCCGAGGAGACCACCACCGGCGTGCACCGCCTGTGGGACATGGTGAAGAAGGGCACGCTGAAGGTTCCGGCCATCAACGTGAACGACAGCGTCACCAAGTCGAAGTTCGACAACCTCTACGGCTGCCGCGAGAGCCTGGTGGACGCCATCCGCCGCGGCACCGACGTGATGATGGCCGGCAAGGTCGCGGTCGTCGCCGGCTTCGGCGATGTCGGCAAGGGCTCGGCGGCGTCGCTGCGCAATGCCGGCTGCCGCGTGCTGGTGACCGAGGCCGATCCGATCTGCGCCCTGCAGGCCGCGATGGAAGGCTATGAGGTCGTGACGATGGAAGAGGGTGCGCCGCAGGGCGACATCTTCGTCACCGCCACCGGCAATATCGACGTGATCACGCTGGACCACATGCGCGCGATGAAGCACCGCGCCATCGTCTGCAACATCGGTCACTTCGACAGCGAGATCCAGATCGGCGCGCTGCGCAACTTCACCTGGGACAACGTCAAGCCGCAGGTGGACGAGGTCATCTTCCCCGACGGCAAGCGCCTGATCGTGCTGTCGGAAGGCCGCCTGGTGAACCTGGGCAACGCCACCGGCCACCCGTCCTTCGTGATGTCGGCCAGCTTCTCCAACCAGGTGCTGGCGCAGATCGAGCTCTGGACCAACGCCAAGGCCTATGAGTGCAAGGTCTATACCCTGCCGAAGAAGCTGGACGAGAAGGTCGCCGCGCTGCACCTGGCCAAGGTCGGCGCCAAGCTGACCAAGCTGTCGCCGGCCCAGGCCGAGTATATCGGCGTCGGCGTGTCGGGGCCGTTCAAGCACGAAGAGTATCGCTACTGAGAGAAGAATTCGGGGGGACAGTGTCCCCCCGGACCCCGCCGGGAATCCTCGGGCGCCGCTGGCGCCCTCCGGCACTGGGGCTGGTCTGTCAGTCTTGTTTCTGACGGATCACCGCAGCGGCAGCGGATACAGCAGCCCGCCCTGCAGCCACAGCGCATTGATCCCGCGCTCCAGCCCGATCGCCGAGCCGGCGCCCAGGCTGCGCGAATAGAGCTCGCCGTAATTGCCGACCTGCCGCACCACCTGCAGCACCCAGTCGTCGGCCAGGCCGATCGGCGTGCCGATGCCCGGCGTCAGGCCCAGCAGCCGCCGCGCCACCGGGTCGCTGCTCTGCAGGCTGGCCGCCAGACTGGCCGAGGTGATCTCGCGCTCCTCGGTCTCGACCAGCGCCTGCAGCACCCAGAAGGCGACCTGGCGCCAGGCCTCGTCGCCCTGCCGCACCAGCGGGCCCAGCGGCTCGCGCGAGATCGCCTCGGGCAGCAGCATCACGCTTTCGGGCTGCCGGAATTCGGTGACGCGGCGTGCCGCCAGCTGCGACATGTCGCCGGCCATGGCGTCGCATTGCCCGGCCTTGAAGGCGGCGACCAGGGCCCCGGCGTCGGGCAGCTTCACCTCGGTGAAGTGCAGCCCCTGGCGCGCGGCATAGGATTGCAGCTCGCCCGCGGCGGAAATGCCGCCGGCCTCGGTGAAGCAGATCCGCTTGCCGCCCAGCTGCTGCGCCGAGTTGGTCTTGCCATCGGCCGCCACCAGGAAGCCCTGGCCGTCATGGAACAGGATGCCGACCGGCGTCACCGGCTGGGTGCCGTCGCGCGACAGGGTCAGCGTGACGTTGCGCGCCAGGATGTCGATGCTGCCGGCGCCGAGCGCCGCCATGCCGTCATTCGGCGTCGCCTGCTCGACGAAGCGGACCTTGGTCGCGTCGCCCAGGACGGCGGCGGCGACGGCGCGGCAGTAATCGGCGTCCAGCCCGCGTATCGTCCCGCTGGCGTCGGGGGCGGAGAAGCCGGGCAGCCTGCCGAAGACGCCGCAATTCAGGCTGCCGCGGGCGCGGACATCCTCCAGCGTGCCGGCCTGGACGGCGGGAGCGGTGGCGAGCGGCAGCAGGGCGAGCGCCGCCGCCATCAGGGTGTGACGCATCGGGCGCCTCGTCATGCGAAAGGGAAGGGGGGGCATCAGCAGCGCGACGCCACGATGCGGCAGGTGATGCCGGGCCGCTCCAGCCGGGTGCAGCGGGCCCGGGCATCGGCCTCGGCGGCCTCGACCGTCTCGCCCTGGCCGACCAGCGTCGCGGTCAGGAGCTGGGTCGAGGGATCGCTGGTCATCACCAGCGCCTGCGGGCTGCGACCGATCGCCTGGGCCACGGCGCCGCAGCGGTTCACCAGCTCGGCCTGGAACAGGCAGGGCACGCGGCCGGCCTTGGCCTGGCATTCCTTGACCGCGGCCATGTTCACCGCCAGCCGGTCGGCGCCGCCATTGGCGAAGCCCACCGCCTGCGCCGGCGGGTCGGGGAAATAGACGGCGCCGAAGCGGGTGCCGGGCGGCAGCGCATCGGCCACCTGGGCACCCTGGCGCAGACCGTGCCCGGCCATGCAGCGCGTCAGGCAGGTGGCGCCGAGCTCGGCCGCCTGGGTGCTGCAGCTCTGCCGGCACAGCGATTCCTGGGCGGCGTTGTGCTCGGGCGGGGCGGCGGCGGCGGCCGGCGTGCTGCTGCCGACCAGCTGCACCGGCCCCTGCCCGGGCGCCTGCACAGGCGCCTGCCCTGGGGCCTGCAGCGGCGCCGCGCCGATCGGCTGGAAGCAGGGGCCGCCGGCCGGGGCGGGGACCGCGGCGCCGCAGGTGATGAAGGCCGGCTGGGCATAGCGCACCGGGGCGATGGCGGTGCGGTAGGAGCCGCCGTCGCGGCAGCGCAGGTCCCAATAGGCGGTGCGCCCCGGATCCAGCCCGGCGAAATAGGTGGCGATCACCCCGACGCAGGCATTGCCGCGCTGCTGCAGCGCCTGATGGAAGAGGGCGGAGCGCTCGGCCGCCGGGCGGGCCAGCAGCGCGTCATGCGTCGGGTTGCCGGTCTGCGCCCAGGCCGGGGCCAGGGCCAGGCCGAGCAGCCATCCGGCCGCCAGCGGAAGGGCTCGCGCCCATCGGATCAGGAAGCGTTGCATGGCCCTCCGCCTTGTTCAGGAAGGGGACGGAAAGCCTCCGCCCCGCCGGACAGCATGACGACGCTCTCAATTACCGTCGAGTTTAAGCTTGGTGGGAATTCGCCGGCGCACTTCTCAAAATTGAGCCCGCTGGAACGTTGCGGGGAAGGACGGCCAGCCTTGGGCTTTCCTTGCCGCCGCCAATGGGCTACGGGCAAGATTGTTGCGCTTTCCTGGGAGGAATCCGTCATGAATCGTCGCGCCCTGCTCGGCGCCGCGGCTGCTGCCGCGCCTGTCGCGCTGGCTGCCCCCGCCCTGGCGCAGGCCGCGCCGGAGCTGCGCTGGCGGCTGACCAGCAGCTTTCCGCGCAACCTGGACATCCTGTTCGGCACGCCGGAAGGCATCGCCCGCCGAGTCGCCGCGCTGACCGACAACAAGTTCCAGATCCGCTGCTTTCCGGCCGGCGAGATCGTCGGCGGGCTGCAGGCGCTGGACGCGGTGCAGGCCGGCACGGTCGAATGCGCCCATTCGGCGGCCTACTACTATACCGGCAAGGACCCTTCCTTCGCCTTCTTCACCGCCATGCCCTTCGGCCTGAACACCCGCATGTTCAACGCCTGGAACCGCCATGGCGGCGGCCAGGCGCTGGCGAACGAGCTGTTCGGCACCTACAACATCGTCCCCTTCAGCGCCGGCGACACCGGCGCCCAGATGGGCGGCTGGTTCCGCAAGGAAGTGAAGACGGTCGCCGAGCTGCAGGGGCTGAAGTTCCGCATCGCCGGCTTCGCCGGCCAGGTCTTCGCCAAGCTCGGCGCGGTGCCGACGCAGGTGGCGGCGGCCGACATCTACCCCTCGCTCGAGCGTGGCACGCTGGACGCGGTGGAGTTCGTCGGCCCCTATGACGACGAGAAGCTGGGCTTCGCCCGCGTCGCCCCGAACTACTACTTCCCGGGCTTCTGGGAGCCGGGCGCGCGGCTGCACCTGATGGTCAACAAGGCCGCCTTCGAGGCGCTGCCGGCCACCTACAAGGCCGCCCTCGAGGTCGCCTGCGCCGAGGCCGACCAGGAGATGACGGCGCGCTACGACGCCGGCAACCCGCAGGCGCTGCGCCGGCTGGTGGCGGGCGGCGCCCAGCTGCGCCCCTGGTCGCGCGAGATCCTGGCCGCCGCCTGGAAGGCCGCGCACGAGCTCTACGAGGAGACCGGCGCGAAGAACGAGCGCTTCAAGAAGATCTGGGAATCCTATCGCCGCTTCCGCGACGATGAATATGCCTGGTTCCGCGTCGCCGAGAACTCCTTCGACAACTTCGCCTTCACCGCCCAGCAGACGGTGCGCTGATACCGTAACGGCCAGGGGATGCGGGTTTTTTCGCGTCCCCTGCATGTCGTTAAAATATAAGAAATTTTCTGACTTTTCCGAGGGGTTCGAGTGACAAGGCAGGGCCGGCCGGGCTATCCGGGAGGCCCTTCCTGGCAGGACCCCTTCATGGATTTTTCCCTGGCTATTTCCGCCCTGTTGATGGGGGTGGTCGAGGGCCTCACCGAATTCCTGCCGATCTCCTCGACCGGCCACCTGATCCTGCTGGGCGAGGCGATCGGCTTCCACGGCCCGCCCGGCAAGACCTTCGAGATCAGCATCCAGCTCGGCGCCGTGCTGGCGGTGATCTGGCTGTTCCGGGCGACGCTGATCCGCATCGCGCTCGGCATGTGGAAGCGCGGCAGCCACGAATACTATTTCGCGCTGAACCTGATCCTGGCCTTCCTGCCGGCGATGGTGCTGGGCGCGACCCTCTACAAGACGGTCACCGAGCTGCTCTACACGCCGCTGGTGGTGGCCCTCGCTTTGATCGCCGGCGGCGTCGCCATCATCGCCATCGAGCGCTCGCGCCCCGATCCCAGCATCCATTCGGTGCCCGAGATCGGCCCGCTGGCGGCGCTGCTGATCGGCTTCGGCCAGGCGCTGGCGATGATCCCGGGCACCAGCCGGTCGGGTGCCACCATCATCAGCGCGCTGCTGGTCGGCGTCGACCGGCGCACGGCGGCCGAGTTCAGCTTCCTCCTCGCCATCCCGACGATGATCGCGGCGACCGTGTTCAGCCTGTACAAGAACCGGGCGGAGCTCGACTTCAGCGCCGCCGGGCTGATCGGCATCGGCTTCGTCGCCGCCTTCGTCGTGGCGCTGGTGGTCGTGCGCTGGCTGATGTCGGTGATCAGCCGCATCGGCTTCACCCCCTTCGCCTATTACCGGATCGCGCTGGGCGTGATTATCCTGGGCTGGCTGGCGGTCCGCTGAGCCGGCCCGCGCCGCCGGGTTCCTGGCCGGGGCACCGCGCAGCGGTTGTGCCCCGGCGTCTCAATCCTGGAACTTGATCGCAGGGAATGGGGACGGCATCCTGCCGGCCCCTTCCTCTGGCGGCAGTGTCTCCCTCCCCATGCGCTTTCCGGCCCGGGCCTTCCTCCTGATGACGCTGCTGGCTGCCCCGCTGCTCTCGCCGGGGCAGGCCGTGGCGCAGATGTGGCCGAACGAGACCGGCCCGGGCGGCGACATGATGGCCGGCTCGACGCGGCAGTTCGACCGCATCCGCCCGGTGATCCCGGCGCCGATGACGCAGGAGGTGCCGCTGGCGCCGACCGTCGCCGGCGTGCCCACCGCCGCCTGGACCCCGCCGCCGCTGCCGGCGCAGCAGGCGGTGCCGGCCCGCCCGGGCCGCCGCGCCACCGGCCGCGCCACCACCCCGCGCCGCGCCACCGCCACCCGCCGCAGCGAGGGCGGCCGCAACGCCCGGCTGCGCAGCGACGAGGCGGCGCAGCGCCGCTTCAGCGCGCGCGAGGCCGAGATCGAGCGGCTGCGCAGCCGGCTGGAGAGCGACCGCAACCGCTATGATTCGCAGCGCGCCAACACCGCGATCCGCTCGGCGCCGCAGCCGGCCTCGCCGCCGCTGACGCGGTAGCGCCGCCTCACTGCCGCGGCGGCTTGCGCAGGATCCATTTCGGGCTTTCGACCACCAGCTCCTGGCCGATCTCGGCGGCGAATTCCTGCGCCGCCTTGGCCACTCCCGGCCAGGGGAAGTCGTCGCCGACCAGCACGCCGCCCGGCGCCAGCAGCGCCCAGAAGCGGCGGGCGTCGCGCAGCACCGGCTCGTATTCATGCGCCGCGTCGATATGGATCAGCTCGGCCTTGACCCGCAGCCGCTGCAGTATTACGGCGGCGTTCTCGCTGGTCTGCGCCAGCGGCACCACCTGGTCCTGCAGCCCCAGATGCGCCATGTTGCTGAGGAACTGCCAGTAGAGCCCTGGCATCCCATGCCGTAGCCGCAATGAAGCAAAAATGTTGTCCGCCCGCTCGCGGTTCCAGTGCTCCGGGCTGCCCAGGAAGGTGTCGACCGCGATCACCGCGCCGGGCAGGGCGTGCTTCTGCAGCGCCTTGCAGAAGAAGGCCACCGAGGCGCCCTTCCAGACCCCGACATCGATGATGGTCTTCGGCCGCACCTCCTGCACCAGGCGGGCCAGCGTCGGATGGGTGCTGTTCCAGCCCTGCAGGTCCTGCGGCAACTCCGGCGTGAAGCCGGCATAGAGATCCTCGCCGAACAGGCGCTGCATCAGCGCCTGCGCAGGGCTCTCGGTGGTGGCCGCGTCGGACATCGCAAGAAGCTCCCGGTCTGCACCGGGAGCTTGCCAGCCCGGTGCGAAACCGCAAGGAGGCGATGCTAGTCCCGGGCCGCGGCCGGCTCGCCGAAGGCCATCACCAGCTCCTGGATGCGCTTCGGGTCGCTCTGCTCCATGACGCGGCGGGCGAAGCGGGCGCAGTCGTCGATCTGCAGCGTGCGCACCACCTGCTTCACCCGCGGGATGGCGCTGGCATTCATCGACAGCGTGCGGATGCCCAGGCCCAGCAGCAGCGGCACCAGCCGCGGATTGCCCGCCATCTCGCCGCAGACCGAGACCGGCATGCGCAGCCGCAGCGCCGCTTCCGTGGCGAACTGCACCAGCCGCAGCACCGCCGGGTGCAGCGGGTCGTAGAGATGCGCGACCTCCGCCTCGGCGCGGTCGACGGCCAGCGTGTACATCGCCAGGTCATTGGTGCCGATGGCGAAGAAATCCGCCTCCAGCGCGATGGCGTCCGCCGCCAGCGCGGCGCCCGGCGTCTCGATCATGGCGCCGAGCGGGGGCAGCTTGTCCGGCAGCGGCACGCCCTTGCGGCGCAGCCGGCGGGCGACGCGCTCATAGATCTCGCGCGCCTGGGCGACCTCGGCCGGGATGGTCACCATCGGCAGCAGGATGCGCACCGGCCCCTGCGCCGCGACGCGCAGGATGGCGGCGAACTGCGCCTCCAGCAGCTCGGGCCGCTTCAGCAGCATGCGGATGCCGCGCAGGCCGAGCGCCGGGTTGGGCCCGGCATGATAGGGCTCGATGCCCTCGGCCAGTGCCTCGATGTCCTTCTCGCCGCCCCAGTCGAGCACGCGGATGGTCACCTGGTCGCCGGCGAGCGGCCCGACGATCTGGCTGTAGGCGTGGAACTGCGCGTCCTCGTCGGGAAGATCCTCGCGGTTCATGAACAGGAACTCGGTGCGCAGCAGGCCGATGCCCTGGGCGCCGGCCTGGGCGATCAGCGGCAGCTCGGCCGGGATCTCCAGATTGGCCTGCAGCTCCACCTCCTCGCCATCCAGCGTGATCGAGGGCAGGCGGCGCAGCTTGCCGAGCCGGGTCTTCTCCTTGGCATAGGCGGCCAGCGCCTCGCGCCCGGCCTCCATCGAGGCCGGGCCGGGACGCAGCACGATGGTGCCGGCGCTGCCGTCGAGGACCGCCTCGTCGCCGCGCGCCGCGGCCTCGGTCAGGCCGGGGCAGCCCAGCACCGAGGGGATGCCCAGCGCCCGCAGCATGATGCCGGTATGGCCGTCGGCGCCGCCCTCCTCGGTGGCGACGCCGGCGATGCGGGCGGGGTCGAGCAGCGCGGCATCGGCCGGGGTCAGCTCCTCGGCCACCAGGATGGCGCCCTGGGGGACGCCCTTCAGGCTGCGGAAGGGCGTCGCGGTCAGGTTGCGGGTCAGGCGGCGGGCGATCTCGCGCACCTCGCCGGCGCGGCGCCGCAGCCCGGCCTTGTCGTCGTCCTTGGCGGCCAGGATGACGGCGGCGATGGCCTCGGCCTCGTCCTGCACAGCGGTCTCGGCGGCCAGCAGCTCCTCGCCGATGCGGCGGCGGGCGCCGCGCAGCAGGCGGCTGTCGCCCAGCATCATGGCATAGGCGTCGAGCAGCGGCGCCAGCTCCTCCTGCGCCTCCTCCGGCAGCACACCGAGGCGGGCCTTCAGCTTGCCGACCTGCTTGCGGCTGGCGCTGGCCGCGGCGTTCAGCCGGGCGCGCTCATCCTCGACCTGGGCCGTCTCGACCTGGCGGCGCGGCGCCAGCGTCGGCTCCTCCGAGGTGTCGTAGACGGCGCCGATCGCCACGCCATGGCTGACCGGGATGCCACGGATCACGACCTCGCGCGTCTTGCCCTTGCGGCGCGGCTCCTTCTCGCCAGCGCGCAGCACCTCGGCCTTCAGCGTCTCGGCCTCGGCGCGGGCCTCCGCCTTTTCCTTCGCGGCGCTCTTGTCAGTCTTCATGGAAACCGGCCTCGATCAGGCCGGCCACCGCATCGAGCGCCTCTCTGGCATCCCACCCTTCGGCTTCCACCACGACCTCGCTGCCCTTGCCGGCGCCCAGCATCATCAGCCCCATGATGGAGCAGGCAGGCACCTTCTGGCCATCGCGCGAGACGGTGACGCAGGCGGAAAAACGCTCGGCCAGCGAGACCAGCTTGGCGGCGGCGCGGGCATGCAGGCCGCGGCTGTTGATGATGCGGATGCTGCTGCGCAGCACCAGCGGGTTGGCCGCCGCCGCGTCGACGGACTCCGCCGGCCCGGCCGAGCCGAAGGCGTCGGAAGGCGCGGCCGGCGCGGGGCCGCGCCAGTAAAGCAGGCCGCTCTGGTCAAGGCGCATCGTCTCGCCCTTCTGCTGCGGCCGCCGCGGCGCGAGGGCGCGGCAGCCTGGTCTGGTCCCCGGATCCCGGTACCGCTGCGAGAATCATCGGGCAAAGTGCCGGGATTATGGCAGGCCAGGATTATGGCAGGCCGGCCGCGGGGATGCGTCCCGCCGGCTGTGCCTGTGCCATATTTTTCCATATCTGGCGGGCCCGGCCGGTTTTCCAGCCCCGCCTGCTCAGAAGGCCGGGGTCAGCCGGTCTTCTGCACGCATTGCAGCACCACCTCGGCCGGCGGCGCGCAACGGGTCGGGGTGGCGCAGGCGATATAGTGGCGGCCGGCGCGCATGGCGTGCTCGACCGTCGGGCCGAGCGGCTCGGCGCCGCGGATGCGGGCCAGCTTGACCAGCATCGGCAGGTTGACGCCGGCGATCACCTCGATGGCGCCGCCGGCGGCCGTGCCGTCCTGCGCGACGGCGGTCGCCAGGTTGGAGGGCGTGCCGCCGAACATGTCGGTCAGCAGCACCACCCCGTCGCCGCTGTCCACCGCGGCCACCTGGGCCAGGATGTCGCGCTTGCGGCCGTCCATGTCGTCCTCAGGGCCGATGCAGACGGTCGCGACCTGGGCCTGCGGCCCCACGACATGCTCCATCGCCAGGCGGAACTCCTCGGCCAGGCGGCCGTGGCTGACCAGCACCAGTCCGATCATCAGGAATACGCCATCACAGTGTGCAAGAAGGGTCCTCCCGACCCGGATGAGGGAGCGGCGCCACGGCGCCGGCACGGGCTTCCGGCCCGCGATCTCCAGCATGGGCATCCTGCCCGCGCTGCTCAGCCTGGGCGTCCTGCCCGATCGTCACGTCCGTCGTCCCGACAACGCCACCGGAAGGCCCGGTGGCGCCCGTCCCCGCCGCGACCGCGACGGGATCCACGGCCGGGGGTCCGGTCAGGACCCGCTCGGCGGCAGCCAGCTCGCGGTGGCGGAGGTCGATCCGCCATCCCTGCCCGGCGAGATGCTCGGCCAGCATCTCGGCCAGCAGCACCGAGCGGTGCTTCCCGCCCGTGCAGCCCAGGGCGACGGTCAGGTATTTCTTGCCCTCTGCCGCATAGCGGGGCAACAGCGGGTCCAGCAGCGCCGTCATGCGCTGCCAGAATGGACCGAACTCCGCATCCGCCCTGATGAAGCCGGCCACCGCCGGATCCCGTCCGGTCTGCGGCCGCAGCGCCGGATCATAATGCGGATTGCGCAGGAAGCGCAGATCGAAGACCAGGTCGGCCTCGCGCGGCAGGCCGCGCGGGAAGGCGAAGGACAGCACCGCGACCGCCATCCCCTCGGGCCCCTCCGCCACCCGGAAGCGGCGCTCGATCTGGCGGCGCAGCTCCGGCAGGGGCAGCTCGGTGGTGTCGATCAGCGCATCGGCGGCATCGCGCAGCGGCGCCAGCAGCGCCTCCTCGCGGGCGATGCCGTCGGCGACCGAGCCGCCCAGCGAACCGCCCGGGGCCAGCGGATGGCGCCGCCGCGTCTCCGAGAAGCGGCGCATCAGCACGGCGGGTTCGGCGGTCACATAGATGAGCTCGGGGGCCAGCCCCGGCAAGGTGCGCAGGCGCGCGATTCGCTGCAGCAGCGCCAGCGCGTCGAAGCCGCGGGTGCGGGCGTCGAGGCCGACCGCCAGCGGCACATGGCCGCCGTCGCGCACCAGCTCCTCCAGCACCGCCAGCGGCGGGTTGTCGATGCTCTCGAAGCCGAGGTCCTCAAGCATGCGCAGGATCGAGGCCTTGCCGGCGCCGGACAGGCCGGTGACCACGACAAACGGCCGCGCGCCTTCCGGCGCGACAAACGGCCGCGCGCCGTCGCGGGCCGGCGGCGACTCGGGAAGGGGGGTCACGCCGCGAAGGCCCTCATGCCGCGAAGGCTCCGGCGCGCTGGCGCAGGCGGCAGCGGCTGGCGGCCAGCGCCCAGGCCAGCTTGTCCGGCGCGGAGGCGTCGAAGCCGTGCAGCGCGACGCAGGGCAGGGCGAGGCCGGCGACGGTCAGGCTGCGCGGCAGCGGCAGGCGGGGGATGTCGGCGCGCGGCGCCAGCTCGACCACCAGGCGGAGCGGGGCGGGGGCATGCGCCAGCCCCTCGAAGATGCCGAGGCCGCGCACCTCCAGCAGGCCGGCCAGCGCCGCCGGCGCGCTGGCCTCGACGCCGCCGTCGCGCGGGGCCACCGCCACCTGGTCGTCGGCCACCAGCCGCCAGCCGCGCTGCACCAGGCGCAGCAGCAGGTCGGACTTGCCGGCGCCGGGGGCGCCCAGGAGGAGGACGCCCTCGCCATCCAGCGCGGCGGCACTGCCGTGCAGCATGATCACTCGGCCAGGGCTCCCATCGGGGGGGTGGAGACTCTGAAATCCGCTGAAATATGGCAGGATCGGGGCGGCTGTGAAAGCCACCCGGCCCGGCGACCCCCGGTTGCGCCGCGGCACGGCCTTTCCAGCCCTGGGTTCAGGCCTGCCGGCGGCGGGCGGCCACGGCTCCGGTTGCCGGGCGCCGGGGCCGGTGCCAGGGTTGGCGCATGAGCGCTGACCTGCCAAGCACCCCGCCCGACGCCGCGGCCATCCGTGCCGCCGCCGCCCGAATCGCTCCCTGGATCCGCCGCACGCCGGTGATGACGCTGGCGCCCGGCGATCTGGGCCTGGCGCCCGCCATCGGCCCGGTGCTGCTGAAGCTGGAGCTGTTGCAGGCGACCGGCTCCTTCAAGCCGCGCGGGGCGTTCAACCGGATGCTCTCGGCCGGCAGCCTGCCGGCGGCGGGGGTGATCGCGGCCTCGGGCGGCAATCACGGCGCGGCGGTGGCCTATGCCGCCCAGGCGCTGGGGGTGAAGGCCGAGATCTTCGTGCCCGAGATCACCGGGCCGGCCAAGGTCGCGCGGATCCGCGGCTATGGCGCGACGCTGGTGCAGGGCGGCGCCAGCTATGACGAGGCGCGGCAGGCCTGCGAGGCCCGTGCGGCCGAGACCGGCGCGCTGATGGTGCATGCCTATGACCAGGCCGAGGTGCTGGCCGGGCAGGGAACGCTGGCGCTGGAACTGTCCGAGCAGGCGCCGGCGCTGACCCATGTGCTGGTGGCGACCGGCGGCGGCGGGCTGATCGGCGGCGTCGCCGCCTTCTATGGCGAGTCGGTCGAGGTGGTCTCGGTCGAGCCCGAGGGGTGTCCGACACTGTTCACCGCGCTGCGCGAGGGCCGGCCGGTGCCGGTCGAGGTCGGCGGTGTCGCTGCCGACAGCCTGGGCGCGCGGCAGATCGGCCGGTTGAGCTTCGAGGTGGCGCGGCGCAGCATCGGCCATGCGCTGCTGGTGCCGGATGCGGCGATCCGCGTCGCGCAGCAGACGCTGTGGGAAGCCTGCCGGGTGGTGACCGAGCCCGGCGGGGCGACGGCGCTGGCTGCCCTGCTGTGCGGGGCCTTCGTGCCGCCGCCGGGCGCCCGTATTGGCGTTGTCGTCTGTGGCGCGAACACCGATCCCGGCTCGGTGGTCTGAAGGGAGGTCCAGGGTGAAACCTGCAGGTTTCACAAGGTTCCTGGCGGGGAGGGTCTGGGAGGGGCGGAGCCCCTCTCAGTTGATCGGCAGCCGCACGACGAAGCGCGCCCCGGTGACCTTGCCCGATTCGTCGCGGCGGTTCTCGGCGGCGATCCGCCCGCCGAGGCCTTCGACGATCTGCCGGCTGATGGAGAGGCCGAGGCCGGAATGCTGGCCGAACTCTTCGCCGCTCGGGCGCTCGCTGTAGAAACGGGCAAAAATGCCTTCGAGCTTGGCCTCGGGGATGCCGGGGCCTTCGTCCTCGACGGTGAATTCCAGCATCGCCCCGGTCGGGCGGGCGCGCATCCAGACCCGGCCGCGCTCGGGCGAGAAGGAGATGGCGTTGCCCAGCAGGTTGCGGAAGACCTGCACCAGCCGGCCCTCGACGCCGCGCACCACCAGCGGGCCGGGGGCGAGGTCGAGCTCGACCAGCGGGTCGTCCTCGTCGCGGGTGGTGTTGTGCAGCTCGGTCAGCGCCGAGAGGATGGGGGCGATGTCGACCGGCTCGGAGGCGGTGCGCGACAGCTCGGCATCGACGCGGGAGCTGTCGGCGATGTCGCCGATCAGCCGGTCCATGCGCACCGCGTCGTCGGCGATGATGTCGAGCAGGCGCTTCTGGTGCACCGGGTTCTCGATGCGGCGCAGCGTCTCGATGGCCGAGCGGACGCTGGTCAGCGGGTTGCGCAGCTCATGCGCCACATCCGCCGCGAATCGCTCGTTCTGGTCGATGCGGGCCCAGAGCGCGGTGGCCGACGACTGCAGGTCGCGGGCGAGGATGCCGATCTCGTCCTCGCGCGACAGCAGGGCCGGGGGCACGGAGCCGGCGCGGCCCTTGCCCTGGCGCATGGCCACCGCCGCCCCCGCCAGCGCCAGGATCGGCGAGGCGATGGTGCGCGAGAGGAAGAGCGAGGCGGCGACGGTCAGCAGCAGCGCCAGCAGGAACAGCACCAGGACGGAGGAGCGGATCTCGAGGAGCCGCTCATCGACTTGGCGCGCCTCGCGGGTCAGCAGCACGATGCCGACCGACTGGCTGCCGCGGCGGGCCGGCTCGGCGACCGAGACCAGCAGGCGGCCTTCGCGGGTGCGGCGGATATAGGGGCGGACGCCGCCTTCGAGGGCGAGGCGCAGCTCCTCCCGCCGGTCGGGGCCGAGGGCGGGCTGCCAGTCGAAGGAGGGCGCGTCGGGGCCGACATCGACGAAGACCTCGTCGTCAGCGCTGCGCGGTCCGTAAACGGAGCGCGGCAATAGAGCAAGAATGCGGTCGTAGAGGCCGCCGATGGTGCCGGCCAGCGCGCCGCGTGGCTCCGGCGGCGCCAGCGGCTCGGTGACGATGGCGCCGCCCTGGCCCTCGCGGACGCGGCTGTCGGCGACCAGCAGGCCGGTGCTGTCGAACAGCTTGGCCTGGGTGTTGGGCGAGGGCTCGACCAGGCGGCGCAGCAGCGGGCGGGCGGTGTCGGGGACCAGGACAGCGCGGTCGTCCTGCAGGCGGACGGCGGCCTCGGCGATGCCGCCGGCATAGATGCGGGCCTGGGTGCGCAGCGCCTCGACCTCGGCCGAGAGCAGCCCGTTCTGGTACTGGTCGAGATAGAGCAGCGCCGCCGCCAGCAGGGCGGGGGCCAGCATGTTCAGCAGCAGGATGCGGCGCAGCAGCGGCGACACCCGCCGCTTCGGCGCGGCGGGCTGCGGCAGGACGGCGGTGGCGGCCCTTCCGCTGGCGTCGGGCATCAGGCCTCCTTGTAGCGGTAGCCGATGCCGTAGAGCGTCTCGATCATCGAGAAGTCGTCGTCCACGGCGCGGAACTTCTTGCGCACCCGCTTCACATGGCTGTCGATGGTGCGGTCGTCCACATAGATCGCCTCGCCATAGGCCGCGTCGATCAGCTGGTCGCGGTTCTTCACCATGCCGGGGCGCTGGGCGAGCGTCTTGACCAGCAGGAACTCGGTGACCGTCAGCTGCACCGGCTGGCCCTTCCACAGGCAGGTGTGCTTGGTCTCGTCCAGCGTCAGGTCGCCGCGGGTGATGATGCCCGACGGCGGCGCGCCGGAGCCCTCGGCGCGGCTGGCCTCGTTGCGGCGCAGCAGGGCGCGGATGCGCTCCAGCAGCAGCCGCTGGCTGAACGGCTTGGTGATATAGTCATCGGCGCCCAGCCGAAGACCCATCAGCTGGTCCAGCTCCTCGTCCTTCGACGTGAGAAAAATGACCGGCATGGTGGAGCGCTGGCGCAGCCGCTGCAGCAGCTCCATCCCGTCCATCCGCGGCATCTTGATGTCCAGCACGGCGAGGTCGGCGGGGCGCGACAGCAGCCCCTGCAGCGCGCTCTCGCCATCGGTATAGGTGCGCACCTGGAAGCCCTCCTGCTCCAGCGTCATGGAGACGGAGGTCAGGATGTTGCGGTCGTCATCGACCAGGGCAATCGTGGCAGGCATGGGGGGGCTGGCTCCTGGGGCGTCCTGGACCCGTCCTGCCAAGGGATTGTGGCACGAGCCGGGCCGCCAGAGGGCATAGAGGACAGGATCGCCGATGGACAAGGTGGAAGCGGCGCGCCAGGTGCGCGCCCTGCTGCGCGGCGCGCGCCAGGGGGTGCTGGCGACGCAGCGCGACGGGCAGCCCTATGCCGCCCTGGTGACGCCGGCCATGGCGCCGGACCTGTCCGTGCTGCTCTGGCTGTCGCGGCTGTCGGAGCATGCCCGGCAACTGGCCGCCGAGCCGCGCTGCGCGCTGATGGTGCAGGGCGAGGCCACGGGCGAGAATCCGCAGACGGCGCCTCGCGTAACCGTGACCGGGCTGGCGGCGCCGGTGGAAGAGGGCGAGGAGGGGGCGCTGAAGGCCTGGTGGCTGGCCCACCACCCCTATGCCGAGGCCTATGCCGGCTTCGGCGATTTTTCCCTCTGGCGCATCCTGCCGCAGGCGGCGCAGCTGGTCGGCGGCTTCGCCGCGGCCGCCCGGCTGAAGGGATCCGAGCTGCGGCCGGACCCTGGCGCGGTGGCGGCGGTGGCGGCCGCCGCCCCCGCCATCATCGCCCACATGAACGACGATCACGTGGAGGCGGTTGAAATCATTGCCACCCGCCTGCTCGGCCAGGCGCCCGCCGCCGGGGCGGAGGGCTGGCGGATGCTGGCGGTCGATGTCGATGGCTGCCTTTTCTCGCGCGGCGCCGAACGCTGCCGGCTGGATTTCGCGGCACCTGCGGCGGATGCAAGCGGCGTGCGCCAGGCCCTGGTCGCGGCCGCCCGGGCGGCGCGGGCGGCCGGCGAAGATTGAGGCAAAAGAATGGCCTAGCAGGGCTCTATTGTCGTATAATATGACGACAACACTTACGTTGACCGGCGGGCGAGCGGCGGCATAAGTTCACGCTGACCCCGGCTTTCGGCGCATGAGGTACCCGGTACGCGATGCGCCGGCCGACCGGGTTTTCCCCAAGGCTACTGCCCCGGCGGCTTCCCGCCGGAGGATAAGCGCCCTGCTCGGAGCACATCGTCTGATGACATCGCCGAATGCCGTGTCCGCCCTCGCCGGGACCGGCGTCACCGCCGCCGCCACGCTGCACGCCAACCTGACCGCCGCCGGTCTCTATGCCCAGGCGCTGGCCCGGGGCGAGGGCCGTCTCTCGGCCGATGGCGCCTTCATCGCGGTGACCGGGCAGCACACCGGGCGCTCCGTGCAGGACAAGTTCGTGGCCGATGACCCGGAGGTCTCGAAGGAGATCTGGTGGGGCAAGGTCAACCAGAAGCTCGAGCCGGCGAAGTTCGAGACCTTCACCGCCGATGTGCGCGCCTGGCTCGGCCAGCGCGAGGTGCTGTTCACCCAGGATCTCTATGCCGGCGCCGACCCGGCCTACCGCATCAAGGTGCGGCTGGTGACCACCAATGCCTGGCACGCCCTCTTCGCGCGCAACATGTTCATCCGCCCGGCGGCCGAGGAGCTGGCCTCCTTCACCCCGGACTTCACCATCCTGCACGCGCCGGAGATGGAGGCGAAGCCGGAGCATGGCGGGCGGCCGAACTCGACCACGCTGATCGCGCTGTCCTTCGCCAGGAAGATCATCGCCATCGCCGGCACCAGCTATGCCGGCGAGATCAAGAAGTCGATCTTCACCGTCATGAACTGGCTGCTGCCGGCCAAGGGCGTGCTGCCGATGCACTGCTCGGCGAACGTGGGCAAGGATGGCGACACCGCGCTGTTCTTCGGCCTGTCGGGCACCGGCAAGACCACGCTCTCCTCCGACCCGGAGCGCGCGCTGATCGGCGACGACGAGCATGGCTGGTCGGACAAGGGCGTCTTCAACTTCGAGGGCGGCTGCTACGCCAAGGTCATCAAGCTCAGCCAGGAGGCCGAGCCGCAGATCTGGAACGCTTCCCATCGTTTCGGCGCGGTGCTCGAGAACGTCATCGCCGATGAGCGCGGCAACCTGAACCTCGACGATGGCAGCCTGACCGAGAACACCCGGTCCTGCTACCCGATCGAGTTCATCCCCGGCACCGCGCCGGGCGGCGTCGCCGGCCTGCCGAAAAACGTGGTGATGCTGACGGCCGATGCCTTCGGCGTGCTGCCCCCGATCGCCCGGCTGACCCCGGCGCAGGCGATGTACCACTTCATGTCGGGCTACACCGCCAAGGTCGCCGGCACCGAAAAGGGCCTGGGCAAGGAGCCGCAGGCCACCTTCTCGACCTGCTTCGGCGCCCCCTTCCTGCCACGCCATCCGGAAGTCTATGGCAAGATGCTGGCCGAGCTGATCGGCAAGCATGGCGCCCAGGTCTGGCTGGTGAACACCGGCTGGACCGGCGGCAGCTACGGCACCGGCCACCGCATGTCGATCAAGCACACCCGCGCCCTGCTGCGCGCGGCGCTCGACGGCAGCCTGGCGAATGCCGAGTTCGCGACCGACCCGTTCTTCGGCCTGGCCGTGCCGCAAAACGTTCCCGGCGTGCCGGCCGAGGTGCTGAACCCGCGCGAGGCCTGGGCCGACAAGGCCGCCTACGACAAGACCGCCAGCCACCTGGTCGGCCTGTTCGAGAAGAACTTCGAGACCTTCGCCGGCGCGGTCGGCGAGGAAGTGAAGGCGGCGGCGCTGAAGAGCGCGGCCTGACCGCTTCGGCGCCTCGGGAATGGAAAGGGGCGGGGCCGCAGGGTCCCGCCCCTTTTTTGTCCCGCCCCTTTTTTCATGCGTTTGCGCGGCCAGCCACGCCCCCGGACCCCGAAAAAATTCCGTGGCATCGGGGGGCGACTGCGTTCATAACGCCGCCTGGGTTGGCCCGATTCGGGCCGGCCTGGACCCGCCGGCGGGCGGGGAGCACGAAGGCTGCACCGGGCGCGACCCTTTTCTCCAGGGCCGCGTGGCGGCGTTTCCGGCCACATGGTGCGTTCCGCGGCCCCTGACGCCGCGGCCACTCCATGCCGCCCGAGACGCCGATGAACCCCCTCTCCACTTCAGGGGGACGGACCCCGGTCTGGCATCGCAGCCCCCGTCGCGCTGAAAGATGGACCCCCGCCGGCCACCGGGCCGGGGGGCGACGCAGGGCCCGCAGGCGCGACGCCGCGGGCCGCCATGCCAAGGATTTCGCATGTTCGATCATTATTACCGCAAGGACATCGCCTGGGGCGGCAAGACCCTGACCCTGGAGACGGGCAAGATCGCCCGCCAGGCCGATGGCGCGGTGATGGCCCGTCTCGGCGACACCATCGTGCTCTGCACCGTGGTCGGCGCCCGCAGCGTGAAGCCCGGCCAGGACTTCTTCCCGCTGACCGTCAACTACCAGGAGAAGGCCTTCGCCGCGGGCAAGATCCCGGGCGGCTTCTTCAAGCGCGAGGGGCGCCCGTCGGAGGCGGAGACGCTGATCTCCCGCCTGATCGACCGCCCGATCCGCCCGCTCTTCCCGGAAGGCTTCCGCAACGAGGTCCAGGTCATCGCGACGGTGCTGTCGCATGACATGGAGAACAGCCCCGACATCGTCGCCCTCGTCGGCTGCTCGGCGGCGCTGACGCTCTCGGGCATTCCGTTCTTCGGCCCGGTCGCCGCGGCGCGCGTCGCCTATATCGACGGCCAGTACGTGCTGAACCCGACGCTCGAGCAGATCAAGAACACCCAGCTCGACCTGGTCGTCGCCGGCACCGCCGAGGGCGTGCTGATGGTCGAGTCGGAAGCGCATGAGCTGACCGAGGAAGTGATGCTCGGCGCCGTGACCTTCGGCCACCAGGGCTTCCAGCCGGTGATCGAGGGCATCATCGAGCTGGCCGAGAAGGCCGCGAAGGAGCCCTGGGCCCTGCCGGAGGAGGATCCGGCGGTGGCCGCGCTGAAGGCCAAGCTGGCCAAGATCGGCAGCGCGCCGATCGCCGAGGCCTACAAGGAGACCCAGAAGCTGGTCCGCCAGGGCAAGGTGGGCGAGGCCAAGAAGGCGATCCTGGCGCAGCTCTCCGAGGAGGAGGCCGCGCTGGCCAAGGGCCTGCTGAAGGAGCTCGAGGCCGACGTCGTCCGCAACGCCATCCTGGACACCGGCCTGCGCATCGACGGCCGCGACACCAAGACGGTCCGCCCGATCGTGGCCGAGGCCGGCGTGCTGCCGCGTGCCCATGGCTCGGCGCTGTTCACCCGCGGCGAGACCCAGGCGCTCTGCGTCGCGACGCTCGGCACCGGCCAGGATGAGCAGATCATCGACCAGCTCGCGGGCGAGTACCGCGAGAACTTCATGCTGCACTACAACTTCCCGCCCTACTCGGTGAACGAGACGGGCCGGATGGGCAGCCCCGGCCGCCGCGAGATCGGCCATGGCAAGCTGGCCTGGCGCGCGATCAAGCCGCTGCTGCCGGAGAAGACCGCCTTCCCGTACACGATGCGCGTGGTCTCCGAGATCACCGAGTCGAACGGCTCCTCCTCGATGGCCACCGTCTGCGGCACCTCGCTGTCGCTGATGGACGCCGGCGCGCCGCTGAAGCGCCCCTGCGCCGGCATCGCCATGGGCCTGATCAAGGAGGAGCGCGGCTTCGCCGTCCTCTCCGACATCCTGGGCGACGAGGATCACCTCGGCGACATGGACTTCAAGGTGGCCGGCACCGAGCAGGGCATCACCGCCCTGCAGATGGACATCAAGATCACCTCCATCACGCCGGAGATCATGAAGATCGCCCTGGAGCAGGCCAAGGGCGGCCGTCTCCACATCCTGGGCGAGATGGCCAAGGGCCTGACCGGCGCCCGCAACGACGTCGCCGCCAATGCGCCGAAGATCACCGTGATCAATGTCCCCAAGGACAAGATCCGTGAAGTGATCGGCACCGGCGGCAAGGTGATCCGCGACATCGTCGAGACCACCGGCACCAAGATCGACATCGAGGATGACGGGACGATCAAGATCGCCTCGACCAGCCCCGAGGCGACCCAGGCCGCGATCGACCGCATCAAGGGCATCACCGCCGAGGCCGAGATCGGCTCGATCTACAACGGCACCGTGGTGAAGACCGCCGATTTCGGCGCCTTCGTGAACTTCCTCGGCGCCAAGGACGGCCTGGTCCATATCTCCGAGCTGGCCAATGAGCGCGTCGCCAAGACCACCGACATCGTCAAGCAGGGCGACAAGGTGAAGGTGAAGGTGCTGGGCTTTGACGACCGCGGCAAGGTGAAGCTGTCCATGCGGGTTGTCGATCAGGCCACGGGTGCCGATATCAGCGATCAGGTCGGCGCCCGCCGTCCGCCCCGCGAGGGCGGCGAGGGTGGCGAAGGCGAGGGCGAGTTCCGCCGCGAGCGGTCCGAGCGCCGTCCGCGCCGCGACCGCGACTGAGCCGAGGCCCGGGGCCGAAGCTCCGCGTTCCTGGCCTGCGGGCCAGGCGCGGCGTCGGGCCCTGAGCTTCCGATGGGGATGAGCCCCAGCCGCTGACGCTGAATGCACGCCGGGGTATCGAAGGATGCTCCGGCGGGTTTATATGCCAGCAAGTATATGACGGTCTCGTGATGACCGATTTGTGGGGACGGTAGGCTGCGGTGAAGGCGATCAACGCGATCCGGATGGGCGGGGTGGAAGTGCTTCCCCTCGTCGAAGGCGGCAAGGGCGTGGCCGTGTCCACGGGAGCTTCCTGTGGCGAGTGGGCGGGCGCCGGCGGCGTCGGCACCTTCTCGGGCGTCAATGCCGACAGCTATGACGCGGAAGGCCGTGTCATCCGTCAGGTCTATCATGGCCGCACCCGCCGCGACCGCCATGAGGAGCTGGTCGAATACGGCATCTCCGGCGGCATCACCCAGGCGCGCGAGGCCTATGAGCGGGCCAACGGCCAGGGCCGCATCCACATCAACGTGCTGTGGGAGATGGGCGGCGCCGAGCGGATCCTGCGCGGCGTGCTCGAGGGCGCCAAGGGGCTGATCAACGGCGTCACCTGCGGCGCCGGCATGCCCTACAAGCTGGCCGAGATCGCCCGCGAGTTCGGCGTCTTCTACTACCCGATCGTCTCCTCGGGCCGCGCCTTCACGGCGCTGTGGAAGCGCAGCTATTCCAAGGTCTCCGAGCTGCTCGGCGGCGTGGTCTACGAGGATCCCTGGCTGGCCGGCGGCCATAATGGGTTGTCCAATTCCGAGGACCCGCACAAGCCGGAGGCGCCCTATGACCGGGTGCTGAAGCTGCGCCAGCAGATGCGGCAGTTCGGCCTGGACGACGTGCCGATCATCATGGCCGGCGGCGTCTGGTGGCTGGAGGAATGGCAGGACTGGATCGACAACCCGGAGCTGGGTCCGATCGCCTTCCAGTTCGGCACCCGCCCGCTGCTGACCAAGGAAAGCCCGATCAGCGACGCCTGGAAGCAGCGCCTGCTGACGCTGAAGCCCGGCGACGTGCTGCTGCAGCCCTTCTCGCCGACCGGCTTCTATTCCTCGGCCGTGCGCAACGACTTCCTGCGCGATCTCGAGGCCCGCAATGAGCGGCAGGTGGCGGTCAGCCCCGAGCCGGTCGGCGAGCACACCGCCGAATACGGCGTCGGCCCGCGCAAGCGGCTGGTCTGGCTGGCGCCCGGCGATCTGGAGCGGGTGCATGGCTGGGAGGCGGCCGGCTTCACCGAGGCGCTGCGCACCCCGGACAACACGCTGGTCTTCGTCACGCCCGAGAATTCGCGCGAGATCCTGAAGGACCAGACCGACTGCATGGGCTGCCTGAGCCATTGCCGGTTCAGCAACTGGACGCAGCACGGCCCGGACTACACCAACGGCAAGAAGGCCGATCCGCGCTCCTTCTGCATCCAGAAGACGCTGCAGGACATCGCCCATGACGGCGAGGTCGAGCACAACCTGATGTTCGCCGGCCACAATGCCTATCGCTTCGGGCAGGATCCCTTCTACTCGAACGGCTTCATCCCGACGGTGCGGCAGCTGGTCGAGCGAATCATGTCCGGGCGCTGAGCCCGGGCCGACCCGATCACTCAAGATTGCGTGAACGCGCTTCCGCCCCTGGCGGGAGCGCATTTCTTTTTGCCCGGATAGGGCTAGGGATGCGCCATCGCAACGAATCGGGGTTGAAGGCGATGGTGCGGTCGATCGAGGGCCTGCTGGCGCAGCCGGCGGTGGAGTTCCTGGCGCGGGTGCTGCTGACCTTTCCCTTCTGGGGCAGCGGCCTGTCGAAGCTGATCGACTTCCAGGGTGGTGTCGCCGAGATGGCGCATTTCGGCTTCAACCCGCCGGTGCTGTTCAATCTGGCGGTGATCCTGACGCAGCTGGGCGGCTCGGCGCTGGTGATCCTGAACCGCTGGACCTGGCTGGGCGCCGGTGCGCTGGCCGTCTTCACCGCGCTGACCATCCCGCTGGTGCACCATTTCTGGGCGCTGGAGGGGGAGCGGG
This sequence comes from Roseomonas sp. USHLN139, assembly GCF_037145735.1. Lineage (NCBI taxonomy): Bacteria > Pseudomonadati > Pseudomonadota > Alphaproteobacteria > Acetobacterales > Roseomonadaceae > Roseomonas > Roseomonas sp. USHLN139. The sequence continues at coordinate 332,213 of NZ_JBBCWY010000004.1, forward strand.
CGATCATCGCCTTCCACACCGCGACCGAGCATGTGGGCATGATTGGCGCCCTGGCGGTGGTCTCGATCCTCTCCGAGCGCCGCCGCCGCCATGCCGTCGGCTTCGAGTCCCGCCTGGGTCCCCAAGGCGCCAACTGAAGGCGGGGTCCGGGGGGATACTATCCCCCCGGATTTTTCTCTTACTGCGTCTTACTGCGGTGCCGTCAGCAGCCCGACCACCGCCCCCGTCATGCAGCAGGCGATATTGGCGGCCAGCAGCGCCGGCATCCCGAGCCGCACGATATCCGCCCGCCGCTCCGGGCACATCCCCGTCATCCCGGCCAGCATGATCCCGACCGAGCCGAAATTGCTGAAGCCGCAGAGCGCATAGGTCAGGATCAGCCGGCTGCGCGCGTCCAGCCCCAGCCCGCCGGAGCTGGCCAGCTCCAGATAGGCGATGAACTCGTTCAGCACGGTCTTGATGCCGAGCGAGGCGCCGACCGCCGGGATATGCTCGTCCGGCACCCCCATCAGCCAGGCGACCGGGCGGAACACCATCCCCGCCAGCCCCTGCAGCGTCCAGCCGGTCAGCGGCTCCAGCACCATGTTCGCCAGGGCGACCAGGGCCACGAAGACGATCAGGCTGGCCATGACGCCCAGCAGCAGCTGCAGCCCGTCCGCGGTGCCGCGCACCACCGCCTCCAGGGTGCTGTCGTAGAGGCGCGGCGCCAGCGCGTCCTCGGCCACCAGCACCGCCGGGGCGGCGCCGGGCTGCGGCGGGCGCATCAGCGCGCCGACCAGCACCGAGGCGGGGGCGCTGACTAGGCTGGCCACCAGCAGCTGGCCGGCGACATCCGGCACCACCGGCGCCAGGATGCTGGCATAGACCACCATCATGTTGCCGGCGATGGTGGCCAGCCCCGCGGTCATGACGATGAACAGCTCGGAGAGGCTGAGGCGGGCCAGCCAGGCGCGGATCAGCAGCGGCGCCTCGACCATGCCGACGAAGACATTGGCGGCGACCGAGAAGCCGCAGGCGCCGGACAGGCCGAAGGCGCCGCGCAGCAGGCGGGACAGGCCGCGCACCACCAGCGGCAGGATGCGCCAGTGGTAGAGCACGGCCGAGAGCGCGCCCACCACCAGCACCAGCGGCAGGCCCTGGAAGAACAGCACGAAGCTGGCGCCGGGGCGGAGCTCCGTGAAGGGCAGGGGGGCGCCGCCGAGATAGCCGAAGACCAGCGAGGTGCCGGCCTGGGTGGCCAGGCTCAGCGCGCCGACGGCGTCGCCCAGCCAGGCGAAGGCCGCGCGCAGCGGGGGGATGTGCAGGAGCGCGGCGCCGAGGGCCACCTGCAGTAGCAGGCCGGCGATCACCATTCGCCAGGGGATCGGGCGGCGACAGCCACCCGCCACCCAGGCGATCAGGGCCAGACCCAGCAGGCCGAAGCCGCTCTGCAACTGAAGCCAGCTCATTCAGGGGACCCCAAACAAAAGAAAGGCTGGGGGAAGGAATTCCCCCAGACCCCCATCTTTTTTCTATTCCATAAGAAGGCTGGCGCTAACTGGGCAATTTCGGAACATCGCCGGCCTCGTCATCCAGCTCGACCTGCTCGATGCGGGCACCGGTGCGGAAGATCTTCTCGGTGCTGATGTCGATCTGGCGGATGTCGTCCTGCGCCTGGGCGAAATGGCCCTTCAGCCGGGTCACCCGCTCGGTCAGCCGGCCGACATCGGCGACCAGCTTGCCGACCTCCTCCTGCATCCGGCCGGCCTGGGCCCGCATCCGCAGGTCCTGCATCAGCGCCCGCATCGCCGAGAGCATCGCCCACAAGGTGGTCGGCGAGACGATATAGACCCGCCGCCGCTGCGCCTCGTCCACCACCGCGGCGAAGCCGGTGTGCAGCTCGGCGAAGATCGCCTCCGAGGGGACGAAGAGCACGGCGCCATCCGCGGTCTCACCGGGGATCAGGTACTTCCTCGCGATGTCGTCGATGTGCCGGCGCATGTCGGCGGTGAACTGGCGGGCGGCCACCGTGCGGCTCGGCACGTCCGCCGCATCGCGCAGCGCCTGCCAGGCCTCCAGCGGGAACTTGCTGTCCACCACCACCGGCCCGGGCGGATAGGGCAGGCGGATCAGGCAGTCGCAGCGCATGCCGTTCGACAGCGTGTGCTGCCAGGAGAAGCCGTCCGGCGGCAGCCGGTCCTCGATCAGCTGGCGCAGCTGCATCTCGCCGAAGGCGCCGCGCTGCTGCTTGTTGCCGAGGATGCCGGCCAGGCTGGTCACCTGGCTGCCCAGCGCCTCCATGTTGGCGCGCGCCGCGTCGATCACCGCCAGCCGCTCATGGATCTGCCCGGCGGTCTCCTGCGCCTGGCGGCTCTGCTCGGCCAGCCGGGTCGCCAGCTTCTCGTTCTGCGCCGCCAGCGCCAGATCCAGCCGGCGGGAGGTTTCGGCCAGCCGGTCGCCCAGCAGCCGGTCCTGCTGCGCCAGCCGGGCGGTGGTCATCTCCGCCAGCCGCTCCTGCGTGCCGGCCAGCATCTCCAGCTTGCTCGCCAGCATCATGAAGCCATCCGCCGCCGGGGGCGGCGCCGAGGGGCGCCGCAGCAGCGTGAAGAAGAGGATCGCCAGGGTGATCAGCACGGCGAGCAGGGAAACGGGCAGCAGCCAGTCGGGCATTCAGTCGGGACTCCGCGTCGCGGGGCATCCTAGCGCAAGCGGCCCGACCCCGCTTGACGGGTTTCTCTCCGATGTGAGAAAAAATCTCTCATGAGAGAAGAATCGGCCCCCGAGGCCCTTGAAGCCCGCATCGCCGCCCGGCTGGCGCAGCTGCGCGCCGAGCAGGGCCTGTCGCTGGAAGCGCTGGCCGAGCGCAGCGGCATCAGCCGCGCCACCCTCTCCCGCCTGGAGCGCGGCGAGGCGAGCCCGACCGCCGCCATGCTGGGCCGGCTCTGCAGCGTCCATGGCCGCACCCTGTCGCGGCTGATCAGCGAGGTCGAGGCGCCGGCCGCCGAATTCCTCGCCGCCGCCGCGCAGCCGGTCTGGACCGATCCGGAGACCGGCTTCCGCCGCCGCATCGTTTCGCCCCCCGGCCCGGGGCTGCGCGGCGAGATGCTGGAGGGCAGCCTGCCGCCGGGCGCCAGCATCGCCTATGCCGCCGCGCCGCTGCCGGGTCTGGAGCATCACCTCTGGATGCTGGACGGCATCCTGGAGCTCACCGTCGAGGGCGTGACGCACCGCCTGAGCGCCGGCGACTGCCTGCGCTACCGGCTGCACGGCGCCTCCCGCTTCCACTGCCCCCCAAAGGGCGGCCCCCCAGAGGGCGTGGCGGCCCGCTACGTCATCGCCATCATCCAGCCCTGAGAGGCGCCCTGCCATGATCATCGAGGAACTGACCGCCGAGGGGCTGGACGCCGCCCTGCCGCAGCTGGCCGCGCTGCTGGAGGCCTGCGTCGCCGCCGGTGCCAGCATCGGCTTCCTGCATCCCATGGCGCCGGGCGAGGCAGAAGGCTGGTGGCGCGGGCTGGAGGGGGCGCTGCGCGACGGCTCCCGCCGGGTGCTGCTGGCGCAGAGCGGCGGGCAGATCCTCGGCACGGGCTCGCTGGCCCTGGCCGGGCTGCCGAATGGCCGGCACCGGGCGGAGGTCGCCAAGCTGATGGTGCATCCCGCCGCCCGCCGCCAGGGCATCGCCCGCCGGATCCTGGCAGCCCTGGACGAGGTGGCGCGGGAAGAGGGCCGCCACCTGCTGGTGCTGGACACCCGCGCCGGCGATGCCGGCGAGCCGCTCTATCGCAGCCTGGGCTGGACCGAGGCCGGCAGCATCCCCGGCTATGCCCTGGCCAGCGAGGGCCCGGCCGATGCGACCGTCTTCTACTGGCGCGCCCTGCCGCGCTGACCCCGCCGCCAGCGCAGGAAGGCGCCGGCCAGCGCGCCGGCCAGCGCGCCCGGCGGCACCAGCGCCATGGCGGTCAGCCCGGCGACGCTGGCGCAGGGCTGGCTGCCGCAATCGCCCAGCAGCAGGACGAAGGCGGCGCCGCCCAGCCCCGCCAGCAGGGCGCCGATCACCGAGCCGGCGATCATGCTGAGGAGATAGAGGAAGGGCTGGCTCATGCGGGCGGTCTCCGGAACGGCGGAAGGCCGGGGGATCGCGCCCCCGGCCTCCTGGTTAGAGCGCGATGGCTCGAGGTGGAATCACCGAAAAGCCTGGATCGCACGATCCAACAAAGTGCTGGAGCGGATGGCCTGCGTCCTTCCGCCGGCCATCCGCTCCAGCTGGTCATCCGGCCGGGGTCAGTGCCGGAAATGCCGCATGCCGGTGAAGACCATCGCCAGCCCGGCCTCGTCGGCCGCCGCGATGACCTCATTGTCGCGCATCGAGCCGCCCGGCTGGATGACGGCGGTGGCCCCCGCCGCGGCGGCGGCCTGCAGCCCGTCGGCAAACGGGAAGAAGGCGTCGGAGGCGACCACCGAGCCATGCGCCAGCGGGGCTTCGAGGCCGGCGGCCTTGGCGGCCTCGGCCGACTTCCAGGCGGCGATGCGGGCCGAATCGACCCGGCTCATCTGGCCGGCGCCGACGCCGACGGTGGAGCCGCCCTTGGCATAGACGATGGCGTTCGACTTGACGTGCTTGGCGACGCGGAAGGCGAAGATCAGGTCGGCCATCTCCTGCTCGGTCGGCGCCCGCTTGGTCACCACCTTCAGGCTCTCGGCGGTGACGCGGCCGGCATCGCGCGACTGCGCCAGGAAGCCGCCGGAGACCGAGCGGATGACGCGGCCGGGCGAGGCCGGGTCGGGCAGCCCGCCGGTCAGCAGCAGCCGCAGGTTCTTCTTGCGGGCGAAGATCGCCTTGGCGGCGTCGTCGGCATCCGGCGCCACGACCACTTCCGTGAAGATGGCGGAAATCTTCTCGGCGGCGGCGGCGTCCAGCACGCGGTTGGCGGCGATGATGCCGCCGAAGGCCGAGACCGGGTCGCAGCGCAGCGCCAGGTCCCAGGCCTGGGCCAGCGAGGCGCCTTCCGACACGCCGCAGGGATTGGCGTGCTTGACGATGACGATGGCCGGCTTGTCGAACTCGGCGACGCATTCGAAGGCGGCGTCGGTGTCGTTCAGGTTGTTGAAGGACAGCTCCTTGCCCTGCACCTGGGTCGCCGTCGCGATGCCCGGGCGGTTGGAGCCATCGGTGTAGAAGGCGGCCTGCTGGTGCGGGTTCTCGCCGTAGCGCAGCGTCTGGCGCAGCACGCCGGCGGCGGCCAAGCGGGGCGGGAAGTCCTGCTCCAGCTTCTGCGCGAACCAGGTCGAGATGGCGGTGTCATAGGCGGCGGTGCGGGCGAAGGCGGCGGCGGCCAGGCGCTTGCGGGTGGCCAGCGTCGTGCCGCCCTGGGCCTCGATCTCGGCCTGCAGCTCGGCCATCTGCTCCGGCGCGGTCACCACCGCGACGTCCTCGTGGTTCTTGGCGGCGGCGCGGGTCAGGGCGGGGCCGCCGATGTCGATCTCCTCCACCGTCTCCTCATAGGAGGCGCCCTTCGCGACGGTCGCCTCGAAGGGGTAGAGGTTGGAGACCAGCAGGTCGATCGGCGCGATCTTGTGCTCGGCCATCTGGGCGACGTGCTTCTCGTCGGCGCGGCGGCCGAGCAGCCCGCCATGGATCTGCGGCACCAGGGTCTTCACCCGGCCATCGAGGATTTCCGGGAAGCCGGTGTGGTCGGAGACATCGACCACGGCCACGCCATTGTCGCGCAGCAGGCGCGCGGTGCCGCCGGTGGAGAGGATCTCGACCCCCTTGCCGGCGAGGAAGCGGGCGAAGTCCAGCAGCCCGGTCTTGTCATGCACCGAAATCAGGGCGCGGCGGATGGTCACGATGTCGGCCATGGCGGTCGAACCTTCCTGCAGTCTGGTCGGGCGGCAGATAGACCCAAGCGGCGCCCGGCTCAACCGGAGGCGGCGCAGGGCTGGTCCTCAACGGGGGCGGAACGGTCGCGCGGCGCTCAGGGCTGCGCCGGATCCAGGCTGACCCAGAAGCTGCCCTCGAAGGGCATGGCGGCAAATCGGCGGTTGATCTCCGCCAGCGTCGCCGCCGGGTCGAGCGCCGGGAAGAGGTCGGGGCGGCACCAGCGGGCCAGCGCCTCGAAGGCCAGCAGGTTGAGGGGCACGGCGTTGAAATGGTTCCACAGACCGTGCACCCGGCCCTGCCGGGCGGCCGCCAGGCTGGACAGGCCGGCCTGCTGCACCACCCGGGCCAGCGAGGCGCGGGACTGCGCGCGCGGCACGCCGGGGCCGAGGCTGAATTCGCGGCGCGGCAGGCCGGTGGTGACATAGACCTCCGGATCCGCCGCCAGCAGGCTCTCCAGGTAGAGGGTGCCGCCCATGCCGGTGGCGGGCAGCAGCTCGGCGCCGAGGTTGCGGACGCCGAGCGCGCCCAGCAGGCCGCCCAGCCCGCCATTGTTCCAGACCCAGCAGCAGTCGCTGCTGCCGCCGAAGGCCTGCAGGATGACGCGGGGGCGGGGCTCCGGCGTTGCGGCCACCTTCGCCCGGATGGCGGCGACCCGCTGCTCGTAGAAGGTCGAAAAAGCCTCGGCCTCTGCCTCGCGGCCGATCGCCTGGCCGAGGGCGCGCATGCTGCGCGGCGTCTTCACCAGCGGGTCGTCGCTGAAATCCAGCACCAGCACCGGCACGCCGGCCTCGGCCAGGCGCCGGATCGCCAGCCGGCCGGTCTCGGTCGCGTGGTGCCAGCCGGTCAGCAGCACGAGGTCGGGCTCGGCCGAGAGGACATGCTCCAGCGACAGGCCGGCGCCGCCATTGTCGCCGATCAGCGGCAGGGCGACCAGCGCGGGGAAGCGGCGCTCGAAGGCCTCGGCCATCGGCCGGTTGAGCCGCTTCAGGTCGCTGGCCCAGGCGACCATCAGGCTGGCCGGGTCGGGATGCAGCAGCGAGAGCGGCACCAGGTTGAAGCCGCTGCCCAGCAGGATGCGGCGCGGCGGGCGGGGGAGGGTGACGCTCCGCCCGGCGGCATCGACCACCTGGCGCGGCCAGGCAGCGGGAGGGGGGGTTCCGGCGGCGCTCTGCGCGGCGGCGGGGGGCGCCGGGGCGCAGAGCAGGGCCAGCAGCGCGCCGTGGGCTTGGAGGAGGCAACGACGCTGCATGGCGGGGGTGTGACGCGAATGAGAATGAGTGTCAACAAGCAGTCGCGCAGAACGGCTTCCGGGCGCCGGCTGGTCCCGTGGCCCGGCCTGCCCAGGGGTGCAAGGCCGGGCCGCAGCGTCACTGGCGCAAACGTGTCGGCGGCGTCACGGGAAGGTGTCGGCCGGGGCCTCGTTTCCGCCACGGGCGGCGGCATGATCCGGGCCCGTCACAGCTGCCAGGAAACCCGCCGCATGCGTCTCCTCCTCCTGTCCCTGCTGGCGGCCGGCTTCGCCGCGCCCGCCGCCCGTGCCCAGATGCACACCGGCCCGCAGGTGCTGCCCGGCCATCATGTGCTGCAGATCCAGGTGCAGCGTGACCTGTTCGAGCGGGCCACCGGCGGCCAGGGCGCGGCCCCGACGCCGGCGCCCGCCCCCGTGCCTCAGGCAGCCCCCGCGCCATCCCCGGCGCCTTCCCCGGCGCCTCCCTTGGGGGGCGGGATGTTCGGCCTGCCGCTGGGGCCGCAGGGGGGTGGGTCCCCGGGCCAGGCGACGCCGCCGGGGGCCGGGATGGTCACCACCTACCAGGCCTCGCCCGAGGTGACGCGGCGGGTGCGCGAGCAGTTCCTGGGCTGGGTGCAGCAGCGCTCGGGCGCCGAGACGGCCGGGCAGATGCGCCAGGTGATGGAGCAGCAGGACGTGCTGGCGCTGTGGGCGCAGCAGATGGCGGCGGACGGGCTGAAGCCCGGCGACGTGGTCGATGCGCTGACCGCCTACTGGGTGCAGAACTGGCAGATGGCGCATGGGGTGGAGGAGACCACGCCGGCGCAGGTGATGGGGGTGCGGGCGCAGGTGGCGCCGCTGCTGGCGCGCAACGAGGCCTTCGGCAAGATGGATGATGCGCAGCGGCAGGAGATGGCCGAGATGTTCATCTACAACCAGTTCCTGCAGGGCAGTGCCTGGATGATGGCCGGACAGCAGAACAATGCGGCGCTGAAGCGCCAGCTGGGCGAGGCCGCGGTGCAGCGCTTCCGCACCGAGATGAACATCGACCTGAAGGCCCTGCAGTTGACCGACCGGGGTTTCGTCAAGCGCGGCTGACGGAATGGCGGGGTCCGGGGGGACACTGTCCCCCCGGCGGGGGCCTGGGGGCAGCGCCCCCAGACTTTCTTCTTCAGTGGGCCTCCGCCCAATTGGCCCCGAACCCGATCTCCGCCTTCAACGGCACCCGCAGTTCGGCGACGCCTTCCATCACCTGGCGGACGCATTCGGCCGTGGCGGTGACCTCGCCCTGCGGCACCTCGAAGAGCAGTTCGTCATGCACCTGCAGCAGCATGCGGGCCGAGAGCTTCGCCTCCTGCAGCGCCGCCGGCATGCGCACCATGGCCCGCTTGATGATCTCGGCCGCCCCGCCCTGGAAGGGGGCGTTGATGGCGGCGCGCTCGGCATTGCCGCGGCGGGCCTGTTCCTTGGCCTGGATGCCGTCGATCCACAGGCGGCGGCCGAAGGGCGTGGTGACGTAGCCGGTCTCGCGCGCCTCGGATTTCAGCCGCTCCATCTCCTCCAGGATGCCGGGATACTGGGAGAAATAGGCGTCGATGATGCCGCGCGCCTCGCCCGGCGAGATGCCCAGGCGGGCGGCCAGGCCGAAGGCCGACATGCCGTAGATGATGCCGAAATTGATGGTCTTGGCGCGGCGGCGGGCTTCCTTGTCCACCTTGTCCGGCGCCAGGCCGAAGATGTCGGCGGCCGTGCGGCTGTGGATGTCCTCGCCCTTGGCGAAGGCGTCGCGCAGCGAGGGCACGTCGGCCAGATGGGCCAGCAGGCGCAGCTCGATCTGCGAATAGTCGGCGGCCAGCAGCACATGGCCCGGCTCGGCGACGAAGGCGCGGCGGATGCGCACCCCTTCCTCCGAGCGGATCGGGATGTTCTGCAGGTTCGGCTCGGTGGACGACAGGCGGCCGGTCGAGGTGATGGCCATCGAGAAATCGGTATGGACGCGGCGGTCGCGCGGGTCGATCTGCGCGGCGAGGCCTTCCACATAGGTCGATTTCAGCTTGGCCAGCTGGCGCCAGTGCAGCACGCGGCGCGGCAGCTCGTGGCCGCGGGCGGCCAGGTCCTCCAGCACGGCGGCATCCGTACCCCAGGCGCCGGCCTTGCCGCGCTTGCCGCCGGGCAGTTTTTGTTCGTCGAACAGGATCTCGCCCAATTGCTTGGGGGAACCCACGTTAAACGGCTTGCCGGCGAGCTCATGGATTTCCTTTTCCAGCACCGTCATGCGCTGGGAGAAATCCTCGCCGATGCGGGCCAGCTCGGCGCCGTCGACCTTGATGCCGGCCAGCTCCATCTCGCGCAGCACGGCGACCATGCGGCGCTCGACCTGCTCGTAGAGGGCCAGCGACTTCTGCGGCAGCAGGCGGGGACGCAGCGCCTGCCACAGCCGCAGGGTGACGTCGGCATCCTCGGCGGCATAGGCGGTCGCCTTGTCCAGCGCCACCTGGGTGAAGGGGATGCGGGCGCGGCCGGTGCCGGTGACCTCGTCATAGGCGATCGGGCGGTGGCCGAGATGGCGCAGCGACAGCTCGTCCATGCCATGGCCATGGCGGCCGGCATCCATGCTGTAGGAGATCAGCATGGTGTCGTCGACGGGAGTGACCTCCAGGGCGCCATGCTCGGGGCGGCCCAGCACCTCGAGGTCGTATTTGGCGTTGTGCAGGATCTTGAGGACCGACGGATCGGCCAGCAGCGGGCGCAGCGCCTCGATGGCGGCGTCCTGGGTCATCTGCACCGGCGCCACGGGCGCCTCCTGCAGCATGTCGCCGGTGCCCGGCGGCGGGCCGTGGCGCAGCGGGATGTAGCAGGCGCGGCCCGGCGCGACCGCCAGCGAGATGCCGACCAGATTGGCGTTCAGCGCGTCCAGGCTGTCGGTCTCGGTGTCGATGGCGAGCAGGCCGCCCTGGCGCGCCTCGGCGACCCAGCCGGCCAGCAGCGCCGGATCGGCGATGGTCTCGTAGGGGCCGAAAGGCAGTGCATCGCCGGAGGGGGCGGCATCGGAAGCGGCGGCCTCGGCGGGGGCCGCCAGGCCGGGCAGCTGGAATGCCTGGCGCGGCCGGCTGACGGGCGCCGATTCGGGCGCGGTGTCGCCGTCGAGGCCCATGCGGTGCAGCATCGAGCGGAAGCCCTGCTCGCGCAGGAAGCCGGACAGCCGCGTCGGCTCCGGCGCGCGGGCCAGCAGCGCGTCGATCGGCAGCGGCAGCGGGCAGTTCTCGTCCAGCTGCACCAGGCGGCGGCTGATGCGGGCCTGCTCGGCATGGGCCAGCAGCGCCTCGCGCCGCTTCGGCTGCTTGATCCTGTCGGCGGCGGCCAGCAGGCCCTCGAGGTCGCCATATTCCAGGATCAGCTGGGCGGCGGTCTTGACGCCGATGCCGGGGACGCCGGGCACGTTGTCGGTGCTGTCGCCGGCCAGCGCCTGGACGTCGACCACCTTGTCCGGGGTGACGCCGAACTTCTCCAGCACCTCGGGCTCGCGGATCGGCTTCTGCTTGATCGGGTCGAGCAGCTGCACGCCCGGCCGCACCAGCTGCATCAGGTCCTTGTCGGAGGAGACGATGGTGACCTGGCCGCCGGTCTCGACGAAGCCCTTGGCGTAGGCCGCGATCAGGTCGTCCGCCTCGAAGCGGTCGAGCTCGACGCCGGCGACGCCGAAGGCGGCGGTGGCCTCGCGGATCAGCGCGAATTGCGGCACCAGCTCGGGCGGCGGCTCGGGGCGGTGCGCCTTGTAGAGCGGGTAGAACTCGCTGCGGAAGGTGGCGCGCGAGGTGTCGAAGACCACCGCGATATGGCTGCCGACATGCTTGGTCAGGAACTGGCCCAGCATGTTGGAGAAGCCGAAGACCGCGTTGACCGGCACGCCGTCCGGCCGGGTCATCGGCGGCAGGGCGTGGAAGGCGCGGAAGATGTAGCCGGACCCGTCGATCAGGATCAGGTGCGGCTGCGTCTCGGCCGTGGCGCCGCGGCCGGCGGCGGCGTTCGGCGCCGCGCCGTCCAGCAGGTCGGCGGCGGCCGGGACCTCAGTGATGCTCGTCGCCACCGGCACCGTCCTGCAGGACGAAGGTGCGCGAGCAGTAGGGGCAGGTGACCTGCTTGTCCTCGATGCGCAGCGAGACGCTGGGATGGCCCAGCGCGCCGCCGCCGCCATCGCAGGCGACCACCCGGCTGGTGACTTGGGTGATGTCCTCCGGCGTCACGCCGGGCGTGGCTTTCGGGGTGTAGCCGGTGAGGTTCGCGTCGCGCATCGGGGGCAGGTCCCGCTATCTGGCCAACAAGGCCCCGGACCATAAGGGCAGCGCCGCCCGGCCGCCAGGGTTGACACCATTCTTGACCAGCCCGGCAGGCTGGACCGGCCAGCCGGCGGCAAGCACGGGCTTGGCGCTTGTTGCGATCTTGCAGCGAGCCATTGCGGCGCGGCCCGCCGCAGGGCTAAGGCATCGAGGATGCTGCACCGCACCTGCCGGGCCGTCGCGGCCCCCCTGCTTGGCGCCCTGCTGCTGGGCGCGGCCGCCTGCGCCCCCCGGGTCGAGCCGGCCGGGCCCGCGGTCAACACGCCGCTGCTGCAGGACGAGGCGATCCTGGCGCCCGACGGCGCGGCGCTGAAGCTGCGCCGGCGCGACCCGCCGCCGGGCGTGCCGGTGCGGGCGGTGCTGCTGGCGCTGCACGGCTTCAACGACCATTCCGGCAATTTCCTGCAGGACGGCTTCGGCCGGCTGGCCGAGGCGGGGGTGCTGACCTACGCCTATGACCAGCGCGGCTTCGGCGCCTCGCCCGGGCGGACGCTCTGGGCCGGGGCGGAGAGCATGGCGGCCGATGCGGCGACCGCGCTCCGCCTGCTGCGCGCCCGCCATCCGGAGACGCCGCTGTTCCTGATCGGCGAGAGCATGGGCGCCTCGGTCGCCGTGCTGGCGGCCACCGCCCAGCCGCTGCCGATCGACGGCATGCTGCTGATGGCCCCCGCCTTCTGGTCGCGCGCCGAGATCGGGCCGGTCGCCGTCGGCGCCTTCTGGCTGCTGGCGCATACCCTGCCGGCCTTGGCCTTCCCGCCCGGCGCCGGCGACATCGTCGCCAGCGACAACATGGAGGCGCTGCGCCGCTTCGGCCGCGACCCGCTGACCATCAAGGACACCCGGATCGACGCCGCCTGGGGCCTGCTCGATCTGATGGACCGGGCCAGCCTGGCGCTGCCCGGCTGCTGCGGCGTGCCGACCCTGGTGCTGCAGGGGGCGAAGGACCGCGTGGTGCCGCCCTCGGTGACCCAGGGGCAGCTGGCGCAGATGCGGCCCGACACCCGGCTGGCGCGCTATCCGGAAGGGCTGCACCTGCTGCTGCGCGACAGCATCCGCGACCAGGTGGCCGACGATATTCTTTCATGGATGGCGTCGACGCGGTCGCCGCTGCCGTCCGGCGCCGACCGGGTAGGCGCGGCCTGGCTGGGGCGGCCGGTGGAGCCGGTGCCCTCGCTGGCCGGGCCGGCCGAGACGGCGCGGGCGCCGGGCGGCTAGGACGCCGGCCGGCCGGTCTTCCGCGCCTCCTTCTGGGTGCAGATCGATACCGCGCGACGCGGCCGGCCTCGACGCGGGCCCGGCCAAGCCGTGGATCGCGCTGGACAATCCGCCGTCCCGCCGGCGGTCGGGTTGACCGGGCCATGGGGCTTTGTGACGCTCGCCGCTTCCGTCCCGCCAGGAGAAGCCCGTGGCCCGCACCCTGATCCGCGCCTCGCATATCATCGCCTACCAGGATGGCGGGCACCGCCACCTGAAGGACGGCGTGGTGGTCTATGAGGGCGACACCATCCTGCATGTCGGCCGCGACTTCGAGGGCGAGGTCGACCACACCATCGACGCCACCGGCAAGCTGGTCACCCCGGGCTTCATCAACACCCATGCGCATCTGTCGGAAAGCCCGCTCGACAAGAGCTTCGTCGAGGATCGCGGGCCGCGGCAGTTCTACCTCTCCGGCCTGTTCGAGTTCCTGACCGCCCGCGACGGCGCCATCACCGAGGCGGCGCGCCGCGCCTGCATCGCCTATTCCATGCCGGAGCTGCTGCGCACCGGCACCACCACCATCATGGAGATCGGCTGGCATGGCGACGTGGTCGCCGAGCATGCCGAGCGCGTGGGGCTGCGCGCCTATATCGGCCAGGGCTACCGCTCCGGCCGCTGGCTGACCGCCAATGGCCGCACCGTGGAATACGAGTGGCTGCCGGATGACGGGCTGGCCGGCTTCAACGACGCGGTGGCCTTCGTCGAGAAGGTGGAAGGCCGCGCCAATGGCCGCATCAAGGGCTTCCTGACGCCGATGCAGGTCGACACCTGCTCGGAGGCGCTGCTGAAGCGCTCGGCCGACGCGGCGCGCGACATGAAGCTGCCGCTGGCGCTGCACGTGTCGCAGTCGGTGCCGGAATTCCACGAGATGACCTGCCGCAACGGCTGCACGCCGATCGAATGGCTGCAGAAGATCGGCTTCCTGTCGGAACGCTGCATCCTCGGCCACTGCATCATCCCGGGCGAAAGCTCGTGGGCCAACTACCAGGCCGACGACATCGGCATCCTGGCCGATAGCGGCGCCAACGTCGCCCATGCGGTCTGGGTCTTCGCCCGCCGCGGCATCGCCATGGAGAGCTTCGCCCGCTACCAGGCGCGTGGCGTCAACATGACCATCGCCACCGACACCTGCCCGCAGAGCATGATCGAGGCGATGCGCTGGACCTCGGTCTGCTCGAAGATCGTCGACCGCCGCACCCAGGTGGCGACCGCCGCCGACGTGTTCAACGCCGCCACCCTGAACGGCGCCAAGGCGCTGGGCCGCGAGGATATCGGCCGCGTCGCCAAGGGCGCCAAGGCCGACCTGCTGATCTGGCAGGGCGAGAGCATGTTCATGACCCCGCTGCGCGACCCGATCCGCAACCTGGTCTTCTCGGCGACCGCCGAGGACCTGCAGACCTCGATCATCGACGGCCGCACGGTGATGGAAAACGGCGTCGTCCCCGGCTACGACCCGGTCGAGCTGGGCCGCGAAGTCCAGAAGGGCGCCGAAGCCATGTGGGCGGGGATGAAGGAACGCGACTGGGCCGGGCGCGATATCGAGACGCTGTCGCCGTCGTCCTTCCCGGCTTTCGCGGGGTGAAGAGAAGACAGGGGAAGGCTGGGAGAATGAATTCTCCCAGACCCTCTTCTTTTTTCTGTTCTGTCGGCTGTTGAACGGCCAGCGCCTGACCGGCACCCACACCAGGGCATCGCGGCGGGACGTATTGTCATGTGATCGGCGCACCCTCACAGGTCGCGCCGCTGACTGGCCGTTTCACGTCCCGTCTCCACGTGGACACGGCAGTCCGACAGAAAAAGGGGAATTCATTCCCCTGGCCTATTTCTGTCTTACTGCTGAAGCGCCTTCATTCCTGCCTTGATCGTCCCCGCCAAAACTTCTGCACTGTTCTTCAGGGCTTCGGTTTCCACGTTGTCCAACGGCGGCAACAGGGGACGGGACGCGCCGCTGCGCCCCAGCACATGCGGCAGGGAGATGCAGGTCTCGGTCACCCCCAGCAGCTCCGGCAGATAGGTCGAGACGCTGAACACCGAGTTCTCCGCCAGGGCCAGGGCGCGGACCAGGCGGGCGATGCAGCCGCCGATGCCGAAATTCGACACGCCCTTGCCTTCCTTGATGCGGTAGGCGGCGGTGCGGACGTCCTCGGCGATCCGGGCGCGCAGGGCGGCGTCGATCGGCCGGCCGATCTGCCGCGCGAAGTCGACGATCGGCACGCCGCCGATCTGCGCGCTGGACCAGTGCAGCACTTCCGAATCGCCATGCTCGCCGAGCACCGAGGCATGCACGGAGCTTGGCGCCACCTCCAGGTGGCGGGCCAGGCGGTCGCGGAAGCGGATCGAATCCAGGGCGCAGCCGGTGCCGATGGCGCGGCCGGGTTCCATGCCGAAATGGCGGACCGCGATCGCCGGCATCACGTCCACCGGGTTGGTCGCGAAGAGCAGGATGGTGTCGGGGGCGACCTTCAGCACCGCCTCGATGATGTGGCCGACGATGCGGATGTTCTGGCCGAGCAGCTCCAGCCGGGTCTGGCCGGGCTTCAGGCTGGCGCCGGCGGTGATCACCACCACCTGGGCGCCGGCGAGATCCTCGTAGCTGCCGTGCTGGACGCGCGCCGCGCTGCCGAAGGCGGCGGCATGGCCGATATCGGCGGCCTCGCCGGCGGCGCGGGCCTCGTCCAGGTCGACCAGGACGATGTCGCCGATGCCGGGCGTGGCCGAGAGGAGATAGGCGGCCGCGGCGCCGACCTGGCCGGCGCCGATGATGCCGATATGGGCGGCCATCACAGAACTCCCATCATCGGCCAGATGGTGGCCGAGAGCAGCAGGATCAGGGCGAAGCCGGCGATGGTGACGATCAGGCCGACCTTGGCGAACTGGGTCATGGCGAAGGCGCCGGTGCCGTAGCACAGCATGTTCTGCGGCGCGTTGGTCGGCAGGATGAAGCCGAAGGAGACGACGAAGCTCTGGATCAGCACGATGCCGAAGGCGGTGTCCTTGGCGACCGGCAAGGTCTGGCTGAAGGCGATGACGATCGGGATCAGCGTGCTGGCCAGGCCCGTCGCCGAGGCGAAGCCCAGATGCAGGATGATGCTGAACAGCGCCAGGGCGCCGATGACGGCGACGACGGGCAGGGATTCGAGGCCGAGCTGGCCCAGCGTCACCTGCGCCAGCCAGCCGGCCGCCCCGGTGCGCGACAGCAGCGTGCCCAGCGAGATCGAGGCGGCGAACAGCACCACGGTGCCCCAGGGCACCAGCTTCTCCGCCTGCGCCCAGTGCATCACGCCGATCCGCGGCATCAGCAGCAGGGCGATGCCGAGCTGGGTGGTGGTGGTGGTGTCCAGCGGGTGCAGCATGCCCTCGGTCGACCAGAGCAGCAGCAGCAGCACGGCGACCGCGATCAGCCGCTTCTCCGGCGCCGTCACCGGGCCCAGCGCGTCGAGCTGCGCCTTCAGGCGGGGGGCGGCTTCCTCGGCCTTCGGCACCTCGGGGCGCAGCAGCCAGAGCGAGACCAGGAACAGCACCAGGCTCATGCCGATGGTGAAGGGCAGGGCGGTGACGAACCAGCCGCCCCAGGTCACGCTGTGGCCATAGGCGCCCTGCATGAAGTTCAGGCTGATCAGGTTCTGCGCCGCGCCGGTCTTCACCGCGATGTTGAAGATCGAGCAGGCCTGGGCGGTGACGATCATCAGCGTCGCGCCCAGCGAGCTGGCCACCGGCAGGCCGAGGGCGGCGGTGATGCCCACCATGATCGGGATCACCGCGCCGACGCGGGCGGTGGCCGAGGGGATGAACAGCGCGAGCACGAAGCCCACGATCATCGCGCCGACGGTCAGCCGGGCGGGCGAGATGCCGACGCGGCTCATCACCAGCAGGGCGACGCGCTTGTCGAGGCCGGTGTGCTTCAGGGCCACCGCCAGGAACAGGGCGGCGGCGACCAGCAGCACGGCGGTGGAGGAGAAGCCGCCCAGCATGACGGTCAGCGCATCGGCGGACGACATCGGCTTCGCACCCGCCGTCAGCGGCTTGCCCATCAGCCCGACCACGGCGGCGCCGGTCAGGATGACGGCCGAGGTCGCCGGCGAGACGCATTCGCTGATCCAGAGCGTGATCACCAGCGCCAGCAAGGCGAGGGCCACCTGGCCCGAGGCCGAGAGGCCGCCCGGTGTCGGCAGCAGCAGCACCGCGAGGTAGAGGCCGATCGCCAGCAGCAGGAAGCCCAGCTTGCGGTTGGAGCCGGGCTCCGGCCCGGAGGCGATCGGCGGCGAGGTGCTGTCGGGCACCGCCAGGGGATTCACCCCTGGCTGTCGGGTGGGGCTGGGGGCGGCGGTCGACATGCGCGGTCCTTCACGGTCTGCATCCCGGGAAGGCCACCCGCGTCTTCTGCCGCCGGCAGCCGGTCCCGGCCTGCGGTGCAGGGTGGTGGATCAGGCTGCCTGCCGCCTTGACCGGCATCAAGCCAGGGGCGGAACGATCGGCGAGCGGTGACGTCACTTTGATGGGGGCGCCGCGGACGCCGCCTCACGCGGCGGGAAAAGGCTGCCGGAACGGGACGTTGGACCCTTTTTGGGGGGGGAGGGTCCAAGGGGGAGGGGAGGAGGCCGCCCCGTCCCGGCAGAGCGTGTCAGCGGCTGACGCTGTTCATCTTGTCCAGCATGGCCGAGGCGGCGGCGACGCAGGCCTGCATCGTCTCGTTCTCGGCGCAGCGGACCGAGATGCTGGTCTCGCCGCGCTCCAGCTTGAAGCTGGCGCCGCGCGGCGGCGGCGGACGGTGGCCGAAGCCGGGCCCGCCCATCGGGCCGCCATAGGCCATGTGCGGCGGCGGGCCGGGCGGCCGGCCGGGACCACCGGGGCCGCCAGGGCCGCCCGGACCCCCGGGGCCGCCCGGCCCGCCCATGGGCGGCGGTGCGGCGGCCTGGCCCGGCGGCGGGGCCGGCGGGGTCGCGGTCTGGGCCACGGCCAGGCCCGAGGCGCCCAGCAGCAGCGCTCCGGCTCCCAGCATCAGCATCTTGCGCATGGCATTCCTTCCTTTCCGGGACAGGCCGATCCTGGCCCGCCGATGGGAAGAGACTAGCCAGGGGCTTCGTTTCAGTCGCCAGCGAAGAAGCAACGAAGTCTTGCACGGCGCGAGAAACGGCTTGCGGCTTCGTGACTGGCCGCGCGCCCGGCGCCGCCGCATGGCTGGCGCGTCACATCGAGGAATCACCGCATGGGTGAGCCGCCGCAGGCCCGCCGCAGCTCTGTCCCTTCCACCGGGGCCGCCGCCCTGCGCCCGGTCCCGCCGCCGGACGACGGCCCACCGCCGCCGCTGCTGGAAACCGGCTTCGCCGTGACCCGGGCGGACCAGCTGGCCGGGCATCGCCTGTCGCTGCGGGCGCAGACGGAGGCGCTGGCCAGCGGGCTGGGCGGCGCGCTGCTGGGCGGGCTGGTGATGCTGACCGCGGTGCTGCACCTGCAGGCCGGCGAGACGCCGCTGTGGAAGGGCACGCATCCGCATGGCGGCACCTTCGCCGGCCTGGCGCTGCTGCTGGCCGCCGCCGCCGCGCTGGGCTGGCTGGCCGAGGCGCGGCTGCGCCCCTGGCTGGTGCGCCGGCTGGTCGGTCGGCAGCTGGCGCGGCTGCTGCCGGCCGGTGCCGCCGACGCGCCCGCCCGGCTGCGGGTCGCCGCGGAGCATGTCGAATGGCGGTCCGAGGGCCGGGTGCTGCGCTACGACGCCGCGCTGCTGCGCGGCCTGATCGAGGGCGACGGCCAGCTGGTGCTGCGCTTCGGCTTCGGCTGCCTGCTGGTGGTGCCGCGCACGGCCGTGGACGAGGCTGGGCTGGAGCGGCTGCGCGGCTGGGTCGCCGGCCATGCCCGGGGGCCGATCTGGTGACCCGGCTGTCGCTCGACTGGAAGGCCGAGGACCAGGCGGCGCTGATCGCCCTCGACTCGGCGCGCAGCCTGCCGGTCACGCTGCCGGCGGCGGTGTCCCTGCTGCAGGGCGCCTGGCTGGCGGCGCTGGCCGTGGTCAGCCTGCGCGTGGTCGACGGGGTGCTGCGGCATCTCGGCGACAGGCCCTCGCTGTGGCGGGCGCCGCAGCCTGTCGAGCTCTGGGTCGCCGGCGGCATCCTGGGTGTCGCGGCCGCCATCGCGCTGGCCCAGCAGCTCGGGTCGCGCGCCGCGATGCGGCGGGTGCTGGCGCCCTATGCCGCCACGCCGGCGCGGCAGCCGCTGTTCGGTCCGGTGGAGGTGGAGCTGGCGCCCGGGCGGCTGACCTGCCGCGGCGAGGGCTTCTGCTGGTGCTTCGACCGCGACCGGCTGGACAGGCTGGAGGTGCTGCCGACGCTGATGATCCTGCGCTTCGGCCCGGCGCTGCAGGCCGTCCCGCTGCTGCTGCCCCGGCGCGACCTCAGCGAGGCGCAGCAGCAGGAAGTCCGCGCCTGGGCGAGTCCCGCCCAGGCCAACCCCGCCGGGGCGGGCCCTCCCGCGGCCTGACCGGCCGCGGGATGCTTCTCACTTCTCGACGAAGGCCTTCTCGATCACGTAGTGGCCGGGGCGGTTGCCGGCGCCTTCCCGGAAACCCTTCTCCTCGAGCAGGGTCTTCATCTCGGCCAGCATCTCCGGGCTGCCGCAGAGCATGACGCGGTCATCCTCGGTGGCGATCGGCGGCAGGCCGAGATCGGCCTCCAGCCTGCCCGTGCGGATCAGGTCGGTGACGCGGCCCTGGTGGCGGAACGGCTCCCGCGTGACGGTCGGATAGTAGATCAGCTTGCCCTGGACCAGCTCGCCCAGCAGCTCGTGCGCGTGGATGCCGGTCGACAGGAAATCCTGGTAGGCCAGCTCCTTCACCTCGCGCACGCCATGCACCAGCACGACGCGCTCGAAGCGGTCATAGACCTCGGGGTCCTTGACCAGCGACAGGAAGGGGGCGAGGCCGGTGCCGGTACCCAGCATCCACAGCGTCCGCCCCGGCAGCAGGCTGTCCGGCACCAGCGTCCCCACCGCCTTGCGGCCGATCAGCACCTGGTCGCCCGGCTGGATGTGCTGCAGCCGGCTGGTCAGCGGCCCGTCCGGCACCTTGATCGACAGGAACTCGAAAAAGTCGTCATAGGCGGCGCTGGCCATGGAATAGGCGCGCAGCAGGGGCTTGCCGTCGACCATCAGCCCGATCATCGCGAACTGCCCGGCCTGGAAGCGGAAGGCCGGGTCGCGCGTGCAGCGGAAGGTGAAGAGCCGGTCGGTCCAGTGATGGACGTGCTGCACCGTCTCGGTGAAGAAGGCGGCATTGGCGGGGGGTGGCGTGGCGTTCATCGGCGGAACATCGTCTCGTCTCTGCGCGGAACAAGCGCTTCCCGCCGGGGGAGCAGGAAATGCGATGGGCAAATGCGCGGGGGCAGGCGGCACGGCTTGCGCGGCGGCGGGGTTGCGGTCCAGCCTTCGCCTATCATGACAAGCCCCGACCGCGCCACTGCCGCCCCCGCACCCCAGACACCCCCGCCGGTGGGCCCTGAGGTCGACGCCACCCCCCGCCCGCTGCCGCCGCGCGTCGCGCATCGCGGCCAGTCGGTGACGCTGGAGCCGCTCGGCCTGCGCCATGCCGAGGAGCTGTGGGAAGCCGTCCAGGGCGCCGACGATTCCTGGGCCTATATGGGCTACGGGCCCTTCCCCGATTTCGCCACCTTCCGCCGCTTCCTGGCGGGCTTCGCCACGACGCATGACCCGATCGCCTGGGCGGTGCGGCCGCATCTCTCCGGGCGCGCCCTGGGCTGGCTGACGCTGATGGAGATCCAGCCCGGCAATGCCGCCATCGAGCTGGGCAATATCTGGTTCTCGCCGCGCCTGCAGCGCAGCCGCGCCGCGACCGAGGCGATGTTCCTGCTGATGCGCCACGCCATGGACGAGCTCGGCTACCGCCGCCTGGTCTGGAAGTGCAATGCCCTCAACGCCCCGTCGCGCCGCGCCGCGCACCGCCTCGGCTTCGTCCCCGAGGGCGAGCACCGCCAGCACCTGGTGGTGAAGGGCCGCCGCCGCGACACCGCCTGGTTCTCCATCCTGGACGATGAATGGCCGAGCCGCCGCGACGCCATCGCCGCCTGGCTGTCTGACGCCAATTTCGACCATCGCGGGGTGCCGCGCAGCAGCCTGCGGGCGAGCGGGGAAACGAGCGGGGAAGCGGGCGGCGAATCCAGCAGCGGCTGACGGCGAATCGGGCTTGCCAAGCCGGGGCGCGGCAGAAATCCTGCCTGCTGCCCCTGCCCGAGGCCCTGTTCCATGCCATCCCCCCGTACCGCCGCGCTGCTGCTCGGCCTCCTGCTCGCCGCCCTGCCGGCCCGTGCCGCCGAGCTGGTGCTGAGCCTGGCCGGCCAGGAGCAGCGCCTCGACACCGCCAGCCTGCTGGCCCGGCCGGATGTTGCGCAGATCACCATCCCGGCCGATGTCTCCTACCAGGCGGCGAGGCGCTACCGCGCCGTGCCGCTGCGCGCCCTGCTCGGCGCGATGGAGGGGGTGGAGACGGTGGAGGCGCAGGCCTCGGACGGCTTCGCCTCGCAGCTGCCGGCCGGCCTGCTGCGCGCCGGCCCCGCCGAGCCCTGGATCGCGGTGGAGGATCCGGCCGCGCCCTGGCCGGCGCTGCCCGGCAAGGCGGCCAGCGCCGGCCCCTTCTACCTGGTCTGGCTGAACCCGGCCGCCGGCGACGTGCGCCCCGAGCAATGGCCCTACATGCTGGCCCGCCTCACCGCGGTCGAGCCGCCGCTGCGCCGCTGGCCGCAGCTGGCGGTGGCGGCCGGCCTGCCCGCCACCGACCCGGCGCGCCACGGCGCCGAAATCTATGTCACCCAGTGCCTGACCTGCCACCGCATGAAGGGCGCCGGCGCCGGCGAGATGGGCCCCGATCTCGGTGCGCCGATGCCGGCCCTGGCCTATCTGACCGAAGCCGGGCTGCGCGCGCTGATCCGCGACCCGGCCGCGGTCCGCACCTGGCCCGGCCGGCAGATGCCGGCCTTCGACGAGGCCGCCCTGCCGCCGGCCGAGCTCGAGGCCCTGGTCGCCTATCTGCGCCACCAGGCGGGGCGCTGAACCCCGCCCGCCGCGCCGCACTCAAAGAAGGGCGTGAGCCTCCCGGTCCTGGAGCGCCTGTGATCGCCGGGCGGCTGGAGGCGGCTTTTCCCCAGGTCTAGGGTCCGCCCGCATGGCGACAGGGGGCGGCGGTTGACGGAACAACCAGCAGCGGCGGGCAGGCCCGCGGCATGGGGCGCTGTGGCCGAGCTCGGCCGCATCGAGCATGAACTGCAGGTGCCCGCCCTCGATGTCGCCGGCTATCTGGCGCTGCAGCGGGCGCTGCTGCAGCCGCTGCGCCGGCCCTTCTTCCCGCGCCGCCTGGTGATGATGATCCTGTGGCTCGGCTTCTGCGTGCTGCTGGGGCTGGGCATCGGCTGGCTCTCGGTGCAGCAGGGCTGGCTGGCCTCGCTCTGGCTGATGCGCGCCGATACCGGGCAGGAATGGCGGCTGGGCGGCGCGGCGGTGGCCTTCGCCGGGCTGGGCCTGTGGATGCTGGGGCTGGCGATGGGCGTGCTGCTCTGCCTGCGGCAGCAGATGCGGCTGCTGCGCTGGCTGCACCGCGAGGCCGGCGAGATGCTCGGCGCCCATGCCCTGATCATGGGCGAGCACGGCCTGCTCTGGCGCAATGCCAGCCGCAGCGTGCTGCTGCCCTGGCGCCGGGTGAACCGGCTGGTGGCGACGCCGTCCCAGCTGTTCATCGTGGTCGACCAGGCCAGTGCCCTCTGGCTGCCGGAGAGCCTGCTGGCCGCCCTGCCGGACCGCGCCGGCTTCATGGCCTATCTCGAATCCCGCATTCCCGCCCCGCCGAAGGAATCCCGCGCATGAGGCTGCGTCCCGCCCTGCTCGCCCTGCTGCTGCTCGCCCCCCTCCCGGTCAGGGCGGAGGTCGCGCCGGCGGCGGTGGCGGCGGCCCAGTCGGCCTTCCGCGACTTCGAGCAGGCGGCGCCGCCCGGCGCGCCGCTGGAGCAGCTGCCGCGCCTGTCCGACCCTGCCGGCCGGGCGATGCTGGAGCGGCTGTTCGACAGCGAGGCGCTGCTGGCCGGCCGGCCGGAGCGGGGCCGGGGCACCGAGGATCTGATGCACTGGAGCGAGCTGGCCAGCCAGGCGGTGCGCCGCTACCTGACCGTGGTGCAGCGCGCGCCCGACCCGGCGGCGATGCAGGGCAGCCTGCAGGCGGAGCTGGTGCTGGCCACCGGCTTCCTCTACCGCGCCCAGGGCAGCCTGGTGCAGGCGCTGCAGGCCGCCGGCCGCTTCCCGCCGCCCGACCCGCTGACGCCGCAGCAGCAGGAGGGGATGCGGCGGATGCAGCGCGGTCTGGGCCAGGTGGTCGAGGGCATGCTGCGGATGCTGGACGAGCCCGGCTTCAGCCCCGGCAGCCGCCGCCGCCTGGCCGATGTGGTGGTGGCCGACCTGCCGCTGCTGCGCCCCGGCCTCACCGACGAGACACGGCTGCGCCTGGCCGCCGAGGCCAGCCGGCTGCAGGCGAAGGAGGGCGAGCCGGTGGTGGCCGCCGCCTTCGACCGGATGCAGCAGGCCCTGACCGCGCCGCGCTAGGCCCGGACCGGCCGGGCGCCGGCCTCACCAGAGGCTGGCGCCGCTCTCGTCGCCATAGTCGTTGTAGCCGCTGTTGAAGCCGGGATCGGAGAAGCCGCCGACATCGTCGGAGACGCTGTCGCCATAGCCGTCATCGCCCGACCAGTCGTTGAAGCCGCCGCCATAGCCGCCATAGCCGTCATCATCGTCGCCGCCGAACCGGCCGCTGTCGAAGCCGCTGTCGCTGGCGCTATAGTCGTTGTAGCCGCTGTTGAAGCCCGGGTCGGAGAAGCCGCCGACGTCGGAGACGCTGTCGCCGAAGCCGCCACCGCCCGACCAGTCGGTGAAGCCGCCGCCCAGCCCGCCATCATCACCGCCGCCGAACCGGCCGCTGTCGAAGCTGCTGTCGCTGGCGCTGTAATCGTTGTAGCCGCTGTTGAAGCCGGGATCGGCGAAACCGCCGATATCGCCGGAAAGGCTGCCGCCGATGCCAGCACCGCCGGACCCGTCGCTGAAGCCGGACAGGCTGGCCTCGGCCCCGCCGAAGCGCCCGCTGTCGAAATCGCCGAACCGGCTGTTGTCGAAGCTATCGCCGAAGCGGCTGCCATCGAAATCGCTCGGCGCCGGGCTGTCGAAGGCGCTGGCGCCGTCCAGCCGGTCGCCCTTGCCGATGGAGATGTCGGAGAAGCCGTCGCCCCAGCCGAGATAGTCGGAGATATCGCCCGCCAGGTCGACGGTGGCGCGGCCGGCGCCCTCGCCGATCTCGCCGCCCCAGTAGCCGCCGAGCACCGTGCCGACGCCGGTGCCCACCACCACGCCGGTGCCGGCGCCGGCCAGGCCGCCCGCCGCCGTGCCGGCGCCCGGCACCACGCTGCCGGCCGCCGCCCCGGTGCCGCCGCCGAACAGCCCGCCCAGCGCGCCGCCCGCCGCGCCGCCCACCGCCGCGCCGCCGGCGCTGCCCAGCAGGCCGAAGCCGTCGACCGTCACCGCGTCGAACTCGCCATGCCAGGCATGGTCGGCGATATCGGCCAGCCGCGCGCCCCAGGCCAGGTTGCTCAGCCCGTTGGCGACGCCGGTGCCGTGCAGCATGCTGTCCAGCACGGTGGCGGCGTCGTCGATCTCACCGGAGAACTGGGCGATCGCCCGGTCGTCCGATCCGGTCGCCAGCCCCGACCCTCCCTGCAATCCGTCGCGATCGCTCATGCAGCCTCTTCTCCTTGCCCGGCCCGGACCAGTCCGCACCGCTGCAGGGCAAGTTCTTTGCGGAGGCGTGCGAATTCAAAACACGCGTCTGTCAGGATTTTCGAATTTTCTGTGAGGCTGTTCTGCCGATTTTTTGCCGCATTTCTTGGAGCCGTCCTGGTTGTTCCAGCGCTTTCTTGCCCTGGAACAGCTGGCCAGGGAGCGCGGTGGCAGCATCTTCCATGCTCGCCGTGTTGCGACGGAACCTTCTGCACGGTGTGTCGTTGCACGGGCAGCGTCGTTGCTCAGGCGCAGCCCTTTGACCCGTCGCCCAGGATCACGGCCGATGTCCAGCACCAGAAGACCCGCCGCGCCCTCCGACGATTCGCTGCTGCCCGACGGCCTGGCGCCGGAAGGCAGTCCGGCGGTGGCGCCGGGTCAGTCCGGGACCGAGGGCCACCGGGCGCGCAGCCCGGCGCAGATCCCGGCCCGCGGCTGGTGGAGCATCCTGAAGCGCACCGCCCTGGAGGCCAATGAGGACCGGGTGATGACCGAGGCGGCGGGCATCACCTTCTATGCCCTGCTCTCGGTGTTCCCGGCGCTGACCGCGTTGGTCTCGATCTACGGGCTGTTCGCCGATCCGGCGACGGTCGCCACCCATCTGCAGCAGCTCGCCGGCTTCGTGCCCGAGGGCGGGCTGAACATCCTGGACGAGCAGCTGAAGCGGCTGACCAGCGGCGAGCCGGCCAAGCTGGGCTTCGGCGCCATCGCCGGCCTCGGCGTCGCGCTCTGGTCGGCCAACCAGGGCACCAAGGCGATGTTCGACGCGCTGAACATCGTCTACGAGGAAAAGGAGAAGCGCAGCTTCATCTGGCGCACCGTCATCACCCTGGGCTTCACCCTGGGGGCGCTGCTCTTCATCATCCTGGCGATGAGCTCGATCGTCGTGCTGCCGGTGGTGCTGCGCTTCGCGGGTCTGGAGAGCAGCACCGAATGGCTGCTGCGCCTGTCGCGCTGGCCGCTGCTGCTGGCCTGCATCACCGGGCTGCTGGCGACGCTCTACCGCTTCGGCCCCAGCCGCGAGAAGGCGCGCTGGCGCTGGGTCAGCTGGGGCGGCGTCTTCGCCGCGGTCGCCTGGGCGATCCTCTCGGCCGGCTTCTCCTGGTATGTCGGCTCCTTCGGCAATTACGACGCGACCTATGGCTCGCTCGGGGCGGTCATCGGCTTCATGACCTGGATCTGGCTCTCCGCCATCATCGTCCTGGTCGGCGCCGAGCTGAATGCCGAGATGGAGCACCAGACCGCCCGCGACACCACCACGGGGCCGGAGCAGCGGATGGGCCGGCGCGGCGCCACCATGGCCGACAGCGTCGCCCGGTAGTCGGTTCCGCGATTTCGTCATCAAGCCGTCAAGCCGGCGCAACACGGGGATTCTAACAGCCGCGTCATCCTTGACGTCCTGAAGGAATCCTCCACCATGCGCGCCTTCCTGCTCGCCGCCACGGCCCTGCTCGGGTTGGGGGGCACCGCCTTCGCCGACCAGCAGCTGCCGGCGCGCCTCGCTGGCCATGCCGTCCTCCCCGCCTTCACCATGGCCCTGCCGCCGGCGGATGCGCCGCGCGACGCCATGGTCTCGGGCAAGTTCACCGGTCCCGAGGGCCGCGTCGACCGCCCGGGCAGCCTCCCCGGCACCACCGGCCCGGCCCCCGAAGGCCGCCCCACCGGTATTGCGCTGCCGTTCATCGGCCAGCCGGTGCAGGGCTTCTCCGGCATCAAGCCGGTGCAGGGCGAGCCCGGCGCCTATTGGGTGCTGACCGACAACGGCTTCGGGACCAAGCGCAACAGCGGCGACGCGCTGCTGATGTTCCACAAGGTGCGGCCGGATTTCCGCAGCGGCCAGGTCGCCGTCGAGCAGACCGTCTTCCTGTCCGACCCGGACCGCCGCGTGCCCTTCCGCCTCGCCCATGAGGGCAGCGATGCCCGCTACCTGACCGGCAGCGACTTCGACCCCGAGAGCATCCAGCCGATCCCGGACCAGGGCGGCTTCTGGATCGGCGAGGAGTTCGGCCCCTTCCTGATCCGCGTCGACATGCAGGGCCGCGTGCAGCAGGTGGTCGAGACCACGCTGGAAGGCCGCGCCATCCGCAGCCCCGACCACCCGGCGCTGCAGGTGCCGGCCAGCCCCACCGCCGGCGTCGCCTTCCAGTCGCAGCGCTCCGGCGGTTATGAGGGCATGGCCATGCTGCCCGATGGCAGCCGCCTCTGGGCGCTGCTGGAGAAGCCGGTGCTGACCGCCGAGGGCCGCCCGGAAGGCGCCTTCCTGCGCCTGATCGAGTTCGACACCGGCCGCGCCGCCTGGACCGGCCGCAGCCTGAAATACCGGCTGGAGCCCGGCGCCACCGCCATCGGCGACTTCAACTTCATCGACGAGCGCCGTGCCCTGGTGATCGAGCGCGACAATGGCGAGGGCGACCCGTCGCTGGCCTGCCCGGCCGGCCAGACCGCCGCGGCCACGCCGCCGGCCTGCTTCCACGCCCCGGCGCGCCTCAAGCGGATCTATCTGGTCGATCTCGGCGCGGTGGATGCCGAGGGCTATGTCGCCAAGCTGGCGCATATCGACCTGATGGCCATCCAGGACCCCGAGAACCTGGCCCGCCAGCGCGGCGACCGGGCGGCCGACGCCCCGCGCGACCGCTTCAGCTTCCCCTTCTTCACCATCGAGGACGTGGCGATGGTGGATGCCGAGCACATCATCGTGGCCAACGACAACAACCTGCCCTTCAGCGCCGGCCGCCACCTGTCGCGCGCCGACGACAACGAGTTCATCCTGCTGCACGTGCCGGAACTGCTGCGCACGCGCTGAAGCCCGGGGAGGGGGCGCCCCGGCCGCCCCCTTGCCCGCCGCCGCCGGCCCCCTTACCCCTGGGGAAGCCTCGAGACCTCTTCCCCCGGCCGGAGACCCTGCATGCCGCTGCGCGACGCCACCGACCAGGACCTGCCGGCGATCACCGCCATCTATGCCCACCATGTCCTGACCGGCACCGGCACCTTCGAGGCCGAGCCGCCTGACCAGGCCGAGATGGCGCGCCGCCTGGCCCGCATCCAGCAGGCCGGCTGGGCCTGGCTGGTGGCCGAGGAGCAGGGCGAGGTGCTCGGCTTCGGCTTCTTCCAGACCATGCGCGACGGCGCCGCCTCCCGTTTCGCGGCCGAGGACCAGATCCATGTCCGCCACGACGTGCACGGCCAGGGCCTGGGCAAGAGCCTGGTCGCCGCCCTGCTGGAGCGCGCCGAGGCCGCCGGCTTCCGGCAGATCTTCGCGGTGATCGGCGATTCGGAGAATGTCGGCTCGGTCGGGCTGCACCTGTCGCTGGGCTTCCGCCAGGTCGGGCTGCTGCGCGCCACCGGCTTCAAGTTCGGCCGCTGGCTGGATGTCGTGGTCATGCAGCGCGCGCTGGGCGCCGGCGACAAGAACGCCCCGGCCGAATAGCGGGCTTTTCGCTGCGCTGCCGAAGCGAGCCTTTATCAGCGTTCTAGCGGCCTGACCTCACCTTACCGTGCCTGCCCCTGGAAACGCGGCCCCCGGCTTCGCATTGACAGGGCGCAGAAAGCGGGAGGCGGGATGCTCGAGCAGATCGACGATGTCGGCCAGCAGGTGGTCAATTCCCTGGCCTGGGCACCGTCCTGGGCGGTCAGCCTGCTGGTGCTGGCGGTCGGGGTGGCGATCGCCCTGGGCGTGCACCGGCTGCTGTATCGGGGGCTGACGCGGCTGGTGGCCGAGCGCGAGCTGTTCTGGCGCTCCCTGGTCAGCCGCACCGAAGGGCCGGTCCGGCTGGCGCTGATGGTCTTCTGCCTGTCCATCGCCGCCGGCATCGCGCCGCTGACGCCGGGCCAGACCGCGGTGCTGCGCCATATCCTGCTGGTGCTGTTCATCGGTGGCGTCGGCTGGGCGGCGCTGACCGCGCTGCATATCTGGACCACCGTGTACCTCCGCAAATACAAGCTGGAGGCCGAGGACAACCTGCTGGCGCGCAAGCACGCCACCCAGTCCCGCATCCTGAAGCGGGTGGCCGCGACGCTGATCGTGGTGGTCACCACCGCCGTCGCGCTGATGACCTTCGATGGTGTCCGGCAATACGGCGTGTCGCTGCTGGCCTCGGCGGGCGCCGCCGGCCTGGTCGTCGGCCTGGCGCTGCAGCCGCTGCTGAAGAACCTGATCGCCGGCATCCAGCTGGCCATCACCCAGCCGATCCGGCTGGAGGATGCGGTGATCGTCGAGGGCGAATGGGGCAATGTGGAAGAGATCTCCTCCACCTATGTCGTCGTCCGCCTCTGGGACTGGCGCCGCATGGTGCTGCCGCTCTCCTATTTCATCGAGCACCCCTTCCAGAACTGGACCCGCGAGGGCAGCGCCCTGATCGGCACGGTGATGCTCTATGTCGACTATTCGGCCCCCATCGCGAAGATGCGCGAGAAGCTGGAGGAGATCGCCCGCAGCTCCAGCCGCTGGGACGGCAAGGTGGTGAACATGCAGGTCACCGACTTCCGCCAGGAGACCATGGAGGTGCGCATGCTGGTCAGCGCCGGCAATGCCGGCCGCGCCTTCGACCTGCGCTGCGAAGTGCGGGAGAAGATGATCGACTGGCTGCAGCGCGAATACCCCGGGGCGCTGCCGCGGCACCGCAACGAGATCGACCGGGCCTCGAAGGAGGCTTTGGTTCTGGCCAAGTAAGGTCGGGGGCAGGCCAGGGGAATGAATTCCCCCGCGGCGCAGTGCGCCGCGCCCGTTCTTTTTTCTGTCAGACTGCCGTGTCCACGTGGTGACAGGACGTGAAACGGCCAATTGTTAGCGCGACCTGTGAGGGGGCGCTGATTTATGAAATGGCGTCCCGCCGTGATGCCCTGGTGTCGCTGCCGGCAAGGGCGCTGGTCATCGAACGGCCGGTGCCCAGAAAAAAGATGGGGGTTCGGGGGAATTCATTCCCCCGACCTTCAGGCTTCTTCCCTGAATCTGAACCTGCTCCCCACCACGCTGTCTTCCAGCGCCGCCCGGATGGTCGCCTCGCCGGCCGGCGTATGCGCCACGGCGATGACTTCATCGAACCACGGGATGGTCCCCCGCGTGCGCGCCAGGAACAGCCGGTCCAGCGCCACGGCCGCTTGGCTGCGCGGCATGCAGCAGGCGCAGCCGATCGGATGGCCGCCGGGCGGGGGAGGGGCGAAGCGTTCCACGGCGGCCAGGCCGGGGGGCAGCAGCGCCCCGTCCTCGGCCAGCACGGCGGCGCCGGGCGGCAGCTTGGCCACGTCCAGCAGGCGGAGGGGGGTTCGGGCATCGACGGACCAGCGCATGACGCTAGACATAAAGAAGTCTTTATGTCATCCGCAAGCCCATGGAGCCCTTGTTGGCGCAGCTGCGCGCCGCCGCCGAACCGACCCGCCTTCGCCTGCTGGCGCTCTGCGCCCGCGGTGCCTTCTGCGTGACCGAGCTCTGCGCCATCCTGGGCCAGAGCCAGCCGCGGCTGTCGCGCCATCTGAAGCTGCTGGTGGAGGCCGGGCTGCTGGAGCGCCTGCCCGAGGGTGCGAATGTCTATTTCCAGCTGCCGCCGGATGCCGATCTCGCCCGGCTGATGCTGGCGCGGCTGCCGGAGGACGACCTGACCATCGCCGCCGACCGCCGCGCCGCCGCCCGCATCGCCGCCGACCGGGCGCGCGCGGCCTCCGAGGCCTTCCGCCGCGACGGCGCCGACTGGGACGAGATGCGCGCGCTGGAGCTGCCGGGCCCGGCCATCGAGGCGGCGCTGCTCGGCCAGGTCGAGGCGCATTTCGGCGCCCGCCGGCTGGGCCGCATCGCCGATATCGGCACCGGCACGGGGCGGCTGCTGGAGCTGCTGGCGCCGCGCGCCGAGGCGGTGCTGGGGCTGGATGCCAGCCGCGAGATGCTGGCCCTGGCGCGGGCGCGCCTGGGCGAGCGCGGCATCGCCAATGCCAGCGTGCGGCTGGCCGACATGTACCGCCTGCCGCTGCCCGATGGCGGCTTCGACGCGGCGACGCTGCAGATGGTGCTGCATTATGCCGAGGACCCGGCCGCCGCGCTGGCCGAGGCGGCGCGGCTGCTGCGGCCCGAGGGGCTGCTGCTGGTGGTCGACCTGGCGCCGCATGCCCGGGCCGAGCTGCTGAGCGGCTTCGCGCATCGCTGGCCCGGCTTCGACGACGCCGCCATGGCCGGCTGGATGGGGGCGGCCGGCTGCGCGCCGCTGCCATCGCTGACGCTGGAAGGCGTGCTGCCGGTCAAGCTCTGGCCGGCCCGGCGCCTGGCGGTGCCGGTCGCCGCGCTTCCCGAACCTGCCCTGAACTTCTGAGACAGAAAGAAGGCCCCGAGACATGGCCCGTCCGCCCCTGCTGGAAGCGCTTCGTGACCGCGTGCTGCTCTGTGACGGCGGCATGGGCAGCCGTGTCCAGGCGCTCACCCTGGATGTCGAGAAGGATTACTGGGGCAAGGAGAACTGCACCGAGGTGCTGTGCCTCTCCCGCCCCGAGCTCGTGCGCGAGATCCACCGTGGCTATTACGAGGCCGGGTCGGACATGGTGCTGACCAACAGCTTCGGCGGCTCGCCGATCACGCTGGAGGAGTTCGAGCTCGGCTCGAAGGCCTTCGAGATCAACAAGCTCTCGGTCGAACTGGCGCGCGAGGCCGCCGAGAGCTTCGCCGATGGCCGCGACCGCTGGGTGATCGGCGATATCGGGCCGGGCACCAAGCTGCCCAGCCTCGGCCATATCGACTACGACACCCTGGAAGCCGCGCTGACCGAACAGTGCCGCGGGCTGATCGCCGGCGGGGCCGATGCGCTGCTGACCGAGACCAACCAGGACACGCTGTTCATCAAGGCCGCCGTCAACGCCGCCAAGGCGGCGCTGAAGGAAGCACGGAAGGACGTGCCGATCTTCGTGCAGGTGACGGTGGAGACCACCGGCACGCTGCTGGTCGGCGCCGACATCGCCGCCGCCGCGACCGTGATCCAGGCGCTCGACGTGCCGCTGCTCGGGCTGAACTGCGCGACCGGCCCGCAGGAAATGGCCGAGCATGTCCGCTACCTGGCGCAGAACTGGCCCGGGCTGATCTCCTGCCAGCCCAATGCCGGCCTGCCGGAGCTGGTCAACGGCCAGACGCACTACCCGCTCGCCGCCGAGGAGATGGCGGTGTGGATGGAGCGTTTCGTCACCGAGGACCGGCTGAACCTGATCGGCGGCTGCTGCGGCACCTCGACGCCGCATATCCAGGCGCTGGATGCCATGCTGCGCCGGCTGGGTGGCGCCGCCCATCGCCCCGCGCCGGTGGCGCGCAAGGTGCACTGGGTGCCGGCGGTGGCCAGCCTCTACGGCGCCACCACGCTGCGCCAGGAGAATTCCTATTTCTCCATCGGCGAGCGCTGCAACGCCAATGGCTCCAAGGCCTGGCGTGAGCGGCAGGCGGCGCATGACTGGGATGCCTGCGTCTCGATCGGCCGCGAGCAGGTGGGCGAGGGCTCGAACAGCCTGGACGTCTGCACCGCCTTCGTCGGCCGCGACGAGCGCGCCGAGATGGACGAGGTGGTTCGCCGCTTCACCGCCAGCGTCAACGCGCCGCTGGTGATCGACAGCACCGAGACCCCGGTGATCGAGAGCGCGCTGAAGCTGCATGGCGGCAAGCCGATCATCAACTCGATCAACTTCGAGGATGGCGAGGGCCATGCGACGGACCGCCTGGTCCTGGCCAAGAAGTTCGGCGCCGCGGTCATCGCGCTCACCATCGACGAGGTGGGCATGGCGAAGACGCCGGAGGACAAGCTGCGCATCGCCGAGCGGCTGGTCGACTTCGCCTGCACCAAGCACGGCCTGGCGCAGAGCGACCTGCTGATCGACCCGCTGACCTTCACCATCGCCACCGGCAACGAGGACGACCGCAAGCTCGGCCAGTGGACGCTGGAGGGCATCCGGATGATCCGGGACAAGTTCCCCGACATCCAGATCATCCTCGGCCTGTCGAATATTTCCTTCGGCCTGAACCCGGCGGCGCGGCACGTGCTGAACAGCGTCTTCCTGGATCATGCGGTGAAAGCCGGCATGACCGGGGCGATCGTGCATGTCTCGAAGATCAAGCCGCTGCACTCGATCCCGCCGGAAGAGGTGAAGATCGCCGAGGACCTGATCTTCGACCGCCGCGCAGAGGATTACGACCCGCTGCAGAAATTCCTGGAGATCTTCGCCGGGCGGAAGGCGGCGGATTCGGCCAAGAAGGTGAAGGCCGAGACGGTCGAGGGGCGGCTCAAGGACCGCATCGTCGACGGCGACCGCAAGGGGCTGGATGACGAGCTGGCCGATGCCCTGGCCAAGGGGATCAAGCCGCTCGACATCATCAACGGCATCCTGCTCGACGGCATGAAGGTGGTGGGCGAGCTGTTCGGTTCCGGCAAGATGCAGCTGCCCTTCGTGCTGCAATCGGCCGAGACCATGAAGGCGGCGGTGGCCTATCTCGAGCCGCACATGGAGAAGATCGAGGGCCAGGAGAAGGGCACCATCGTGCTGGCGACCGTGAAGGGCGACGTGCACGACATCGGCAAGAACCTGGTCGACATCATCCTGACCAACAACGGCTACAAGGTGGTCAATCTCGGCATCAAGGTGCCGCTGAACGACATGGTCGCCGCCGTCCGCCAGCACAAGGCGCATGCCATCGGCATGTCCGGCCTGCTGGTGAAGTCCACCGTGGTGATGCGCGAGAACCTGGAGGAGATGGCGCGCCAGGGGCTGGACGTGCCGGTGCTGCTGGGCGGCGCCGCGCTGACCCGCAACTTCGTCGAGGATGACTGCGTCCGCGCCTATGCCGATGGCCAGCCCAGCGGCCGCGTCGCCTATGCGCGCGACGCCTTCGACGGGCTGCATCTGATGGACAAGGTGATGAGCCCGGGCTTCGACGAATACCTGGCCGCGGTGCAGTCGAAGCGCGCCGGCAAGTCGCGCAACACCACCCGCGTCCTCGGCACCGCCGATCCGCGCGGCTTCGCCCCGGTCGATGTCGGCTATGCCGAGGAGCGCCGCCGCCGCCTGACCGCCGAGGAGGCGGTGCCCGCGCCGCCCTTCTGGGGCGCCCGGGTGATCGAGGCCGATCCCAGGGCCATCGTGCCCTTCGTCAACGAGCGCAGCCTCTACCAGTTCCAGTGGGGCTTCCGGAAGCAGGGCCGCAGCCTGGACGACTTCATCGGCTGGGCGAAGCAGGAGCTGCGCCCGGTGCTGAAGCGCATGCTGTCGCTGGCGGAACAGGAGAAGATCCTGCGGCCGCAGGCGATCTACGGCTACTGGAAATGCGCCGGCCAGGGCAACGACCTGGTGCTGTTCGAGGAGGACGGTGTCACCGAGGCCTGCCGCTTCACCCTGCCGCGCCAGCCCAAGGCGGATGGCGACTGCATCGCCGATTTCGTGCGCGACATCGGCGACGGGCCGGAGGCGCGCGACGTCATCGGCCTGCAGGTGGTGACCGTCGGCCAGAAGGCCAGCGACATCGCCCGCGACTGGTTCGAGGGCAACCGCTACCAGGACTACCTCTACCTGCACGGGCTGTCGGTGGAGATGGCCGAGGCGATGGCCGAATACGTCCACAAGCGGATCCGCGCCGAGCTCGGCTACGCCCAGCACGACGACCGCGACATGGAGAAGATGCTGGCCCAGGGCTACCGCGGCGGCCGCTACTCCTTCGGCTACCCGGCCTGCCCGCGGCTGGAGGACCAGGTGCCGCTGCTGCGGCTGCTGGGCGCCGACCGTATCGGCGTGTCGATCAGCGACGAGTGGCAGCTGCATCCGGAGCAGTCGACCAGCGCGATCGTGCTGCATCATCCGAAGGCGAAGTATTTCTCGGTTTAGAAGACAGCAAAAGGCCAGGGGAATGAATTCCCCTTTTCTTTCGGACTGCCGTGTCCACGTGGAAACAGGACGTGAAACGGCCAACTGGCAGCGCGACCTGTGAGGTCGCGCTGGCTCCATGAAAATGGCGGCCCCTCTCGATGCCCTGATGGGGTCTGGTTGATGCGCCGGCCATGTCACGGCCGGTGATCAGAAAAAAGAAGGGGGTTCGGGGGAATTCATTCCCCCGACCTGCCCGAACCTTCCCTACCGCCTGCCTACCTCAAGCGGCACAGCCCTGCTGATTTGCAGTTTCCGCACCCCCCCGCCCCTGGCTTATGAAGCGGGCCGGACAAGCGCAGGATGGTGTTGGGATGAACCGTGCGACGAAGCTCGCCGCCGGCAGTGTGGTCGTGTCGCTGGTCGTGCTCGGGCTGAAGGCGCTGGCCTGGTGGCTGACCGGCAGCGTGGCGCTGCTGGCCGATGCGCTGGAATCCATCGTCAATGTCGCGGCGGCGGGGGCGGCGCTGATCGCGGTGCGGCTGGCGGCCACGCCGCCGGACGCCAACCATCCCTATGGCCATGCCAAGGCCGAGTATATTTCCGCCGTGCTCGAGGGCGTGCTGATCGTGCTCGCCGCGGCGCTGATCCTGAACGAGTCCTGGCATGCCTGGCAGGCGCCCTCGGCGCCGGAGCTGCCGGGGCCGGGCCTGGCCATCTCGGTGGTGGCGACGCTGCTGAATGGCGGCTGGGCGGCGCTGCTGTTCCGTGAGGGGCGCAAGCTGCGCTCGCCGGCGCTGTTGGCGGATGCCCGGCACCTGCTGGCCGATGTGGTGACCTCCGGCGGCGTGGTGGTCGGCGTCGGCGCCGTGGCGCTGACCGGGATCCTGTGGCTGGACCCGCTGCTGGCGGCGCTGACCGCGGTGAACATCCTGTTCAGCGGCTGGAGCCTGCTGCGCGACAGCGTCGGCGGGCTGATGGACGAGGCGGTGGAGCCCGGCCTGCTGGGGCGCATTCGCGGCCTGGTGTCGCAGGAGGCGCAGGGCGCGATCGAGGCGCATGACCTGCGCACCCGCCATGCCGGCAGCACCACCTTCGTCGAGTTCCACCTGGTGGTGCCCGGCGAGATGCGGGTGGCCGAGGCGCATGACATCTGCGACCGCATCGAGGCGGCGCTGAAGGCGGAGCTTGGCAGCGCGGTGATCACCATCCATGTCGAGCCCGAGGGCAAGGCGAAGCACCAGGGCGTGCTGGTTCTCTGAGGAGCGATTGCATGGTCCGTCTGGACATCATCACGACGCGCGGCGGCGATGCCGGGCAGACCTCGCTGGGCGATGGCAGCCGGGTGGCGAAGGACACCCTGCGCATCGAGGCGATCGGCGCGGTGGACGAGGCCAATGCGGCGATCGGCCTGGTGCGGCTGCACAGCACGGGCGAGCCGGATGCCATGCTGGCGCGCATCCAGAACGACCTGTTCGATCTCGGCGCCGATCTCTGCGTGCCGGACCTGGCCGCGGAAGGCCGGCTGCGCATGGCCGACAGCCAGTGCGCCCGGCTGGAGGCGGAGGTGGCGGCGATGAACGCGACGCTGCCGCCGCTGCGCTCCTTCGTGCTGCCGGGCGGCACGCCGGCCGGCGCCCAGGCGCATCTGGCGCGCACCCTGGTGCGGCGGGCGGAGCGGGTGGTGGTGGCGCTGGCCGCCGCCGAGCCGGTCAATCCGGTGGCGCTGCGCTACCTGAACCGGCTGTCGGACCATCTTTTCGTCGTCTCGCGCGTGCTGAACGACGGGGCCGATCCGCTCTGGGTGCCCGGCGCGGCGCGCTGATCTTCATCAGGCGTGGCGCGCTAGACCATCCAGTGGAAGGCGGCGACGCCCATGAAGCAGAGCGCCACCAGCACCCCGGTGGCGAAGAGGCAGCCCAGGATGGTGATGCCGAGGCCGATGCCCATGACGCGGCTGTCCTGCTCGACCAGGCCGAGCGCCATGACGATGGTGCCGAAGGCCGGCGGGCCGTTGGTGCCGGGGCCGGGCAGGATCAGCATCAGCGCTGCATAGGCGGCGGCCCAGCCGGCGAGGCGCTCGGCGGCGGGGGTGGTGAACCAGCCGGGGCGCGGCTTCAGGAAGCGCTCCACCGGCCGCAGCCAGCGCGAGGAGGCGCCGGCCAGCCGCAGCAGGTCGGTGCGCTTGACGCTGCGCCGGGCGATGAAGCCGGGCAGGCGCGGCGTGGTCAGGCCGATGCCCATCTGCACGCCGAGGATCAGGATCGGCAGGCCGAAGACGCTGGCCATGCCGGGCAGCAGGCCGGGCAGGCAGAGCAGCAGGATCATCAGGCCGAAGCTGCGCTCGCCGAAGGCCGCCGTCATCTCGCCCAGGGTGATGCGCTCGCCGGGGAAGCTGGCGGCCACCTCGGCCACGATGCGCGAGATCGGCGCCGCCTCGTCAGGACCCCTCGGGTCGCCGCCCTGCGGCAGCGTCGCTCCATCGATCATGCGGGGCCCGTCATCCTGTGGCGCTCATCCTCTGGCAGCGGCGGGGCCCTGTCGTGGAGCCGCGCGATGTGCCAGGGGAGATGAGGATGCGACCCCGCCGCTTCAATCGCGGCGCCAGGCTGTCGGGGAGATGCCATGCAACCGGTCGATCTGGCGCTGTGCCTCGCCATCGATGTCTCGGCCAGCGTCGATTTCGCCGAGTTCGGCCTGATGGTGGGGGGATTGGCCGCGGCCTTCCGCGAGGCGGACATCGCCGCGGCCTGCGCCGCCGGGCCGAAGGGCGGCGTGGCGGTGGCGGTGCTGTTCTGGTCGGGCAGCGCCGAGGTGGCGGTGCCCTGGATGCGCATCGATGGCGAAGCGGCCGCCGGCGCGCTGGCCGAGGCGATCGACAATGCCCCGCGCCTGCCGCAGCCCGGCGCCACCGCGCTCGGCCCGGGGATGGTGGCGGCGCTGGCGCTGCTGGCCGCCTGCCCGGCGGAGGCGGCGCGGCTGGCGCTCGACGTCTCGGGGGATGGCGCGCACAACCAGGGGCGGCCGCCCGGGCCGGTGCGCGATCTCGGAGTCGATGCCGGCGTCATCATCAACGGCCTGGCCGTGCTGAACGAGGAGCCGGACCTGCTGGCGCATTACGAGGCGGAGGTGATCGGCGGCCCCGGCGCCTTCGCCATGAGCTGCGCCGATTATGCCGATTTCGCCCAGGCGATCCGCCGCAAGCTGCTGCGCGAGATCCGTGGCGGCGCGCTGGTGGCCTGAGTTTCACGTGGAACAATCGGGGATTGGCCGGCGAGCGTCAGCGCGAAATCGTGGTGCCGGGCCGCTTCACCGGCCTGCCATCGCATGGCAGTCTCCGCCTCTGGTTTTCTTGGCATGCGGGAGGAACGAGCATGGCGGGCGTGTTTTGGCACGAGGGTCAGTGGCTGACCGAGGAGCCCAAGGTGCTGGGCCCGATGGACCACGCCTTCTGGCTGGGCTCGATCCTGTTCGACGGGGCGCGGGCGATCCGCGGCCTGGTGCCGGACCTGGACCTGCACTGCCAGCGGGTGATCCGCAGCACCCAGGCGATGGGCATGAAGGCCAAGCTGACGGCCGAGCAGATCGAGGCGCTGTGCCGCGAGGGCGTCGAGAAGATGGGCCCCGAGGCGGAGCTCTATATCCGGCCGATGTTCTTCATCCGCCGCGGCATCGGCGCCGCGCAGCCGGACCCGGAGAGCACCGAGTTCATCCTCTCGGTCTATGATTCGCCGATGCCGGACGTGTCGAAGGGCTTCTCGGCCTGCCTGGCGCCCTACCGCCGGCCGGCCTCCGACATGGCGCCGACGGATGCCAAGGCCTCCTGCCTCTATCCGAACTCGGCGCGCGCGGCCGGCTATGCCCGGCAGCAGGGCTACGACAATGCCGTGGTCTGCGACCCGGACGGCAATATCGCCGAATTCGCCACCTCCAACCTGATGATGGTGAAGGACGGGGTGGTGATGACCGCGGTGGCGAACGGCACCTATCTGGCCGGCATCACCCGCTCGCGCGTGCTGGGCCTGCTGAAGGCCGCCGGCGTCGAGACCCGCGAATGCGTCATCACGCCGCAGATGCTGCGCGAGGCCGACGAGATCTTCGCCACCGGCAATTTCGGCAAGGTGCAGTACTGCACCAACTTCGAAGGCCGGGCCCTGCCGATCGGCCCGGTCGCGCAGAAGGCGCGCGCGCTGTATTTCGACTGGGCCGAGAAGACCAGCCGCCTGCTGCCGAAGGCCGCGTGATGGGAGGTCCAGGAACCTCAGGTTCCTGGCCGGGAGAGTTTGAGAGGGGCGGCGCCCCTCTCAAGGTGCTGGTCCAGACCGATGCGGTGCTGGTGATCGACAAGCCTGCCGGCCTGCCGGTCCATGCCGGCCCGCGCGGCGGCGCCAGCCTGGAGGACTTCCTGCCCTGGCTGGCCCAGGGCAAGCGCCACCTGCCGCAGCCCGCGCATCGCCTGGACACCGACACCGCCGGCTGCCTGGTGCTGGGCCGCACCAGGCCGGCGATGGCCGAGCTCGGCGGCTTCTTCGCCGAGGGCCGCGCGAAGAAGACCTATTGGGCGGTGGTGGTCGGCGGCCCGGCCGCGCAGTCGGGCCGGATCGACCTGCCGCTGCGCAAGACCAGCAGCAAGGCCGCCGGCTGGCGGATGGAGACGCATCCCGAGGGCCAGCCGGCGCTGACCCGCTGGCGGGTGAAGGGCCGCGGCCCGGGCCTGACCTGGCTGGAGCTGCGCCCGGAGACCGGCCGCACCCACCAGCTGCGGGTGCATTGCGCGTCGCAGGGCTGGCCGATGCTGGGCGACCCTTTCTACGGGACGCCCGCGACCGGCGGGCTGCATCTGCTGGCGCGTGCCATCGCCCTGCCGACCTGGCCGCCGATCGAGGCCGAGGCGCCGGTGCCGCCGGCGATGCGGGCCGGCTTCGCCGCCTGCGGCTGGGCCGAGGCGGCATGAGCGCGCTGACCCGCTGGTGGCAGGCGCGCACCGCCGGCGGCTCCTTCCGCGACGCGGTGCGGCAGAGCGAGCTCGGCATCCTGGCGCTGGGCGCGCTGGCCGGGCTGGCCAGCGGGCTGCTGGCGGCCGGGCTCGGCGGGGCGGCGCGCGGCGTGCACTGGCTGATCTTCGGGCCGGACAGCCAGCACGGGCTGTCGGCGCTGCGCGACGCCGACCCGCTGGCGCTGCTGCTGGCGCCGGCGGTGGGCGGGCTGCTGCTCGGGCTGCTTGGGCTCGGCCTGGCGCGCTGGCGGCCGCGCCAGCCGATCGATCCGATCGAGGCCAATGCGCTGCATGGCGGCCGCATGTCGATCTGGGACGGCATCGTGGTCGGCGCCCAGAATCTTCTGTCGAATGGCTTCGGCGCCTCGGTCGGGCTGGAGGCGGCCTATACCCAGCTCGGCGGCGGCGTCGCCTCGAAGCTGGGGCGGGCCTTCGGGCTGCGGCGTGGCGACCTGCGGGTGCTGGTCGGCTGCGGCGCGGCCGGCGCCATCGCCGCCGCCTTCGGCGCGCCCTTGACCGGCGCCTTCTATGCCTTCGAGCTGGTGATCGGCAGCTATGCCATCGCCCATCTGGCACCGGTCATGGCGGCGGCGGTGGCCGGCACGCTGGTGGCCGGGGTGCTGGGCAGCGGCACGCCGGTGCTGGCCGCCGGGCTGGCCTCGCCGGACTGGCAGGATACCGGCGTCGCCCTGCTGATCGGGCTGCTCTGCGCCCTGGCCGGCATCGCGCTGATGCGCGGCGTGACCCTGGCCGAGGCCGGGCTGCGCCGGGCGATCCCCTGGAGCACCTTCCGGCCGATGGCGGGCGGGCTGATGGTGGGCGGGCTGGCGCTGGTGACGCCGGCGGTGCTCTCGGCCGGCCATGGCGCGCTGCACCTGGCCTTCGTGGTCGAGGGCGCGGCGCTGCCGCTGCTCGGGCTGATGCTGCTGAAGGCGCTGGCCTCGGCGATCTCGATCGGCAGCGGCTTCCGCGGCGGGTTGTTCTTCGCCTCGCTGCTGCTGGGCGCCCTGCTGGGCAAGCTGGCGGCGGCGGCGGTGGCGCTGGCCGGCATCACGGTCGATCCGCTGCTGGCCGCGATCGTCGGCATGAGCGCCTTCGGCACCGCGGTGATCGGCGCGCCGCTGGCGATGAGCTTCATCGCGCTGGAGACGACACAGAGCTTCGCGGTCGCCGGCGTGGTGGTGCTGGCGGTGATCGCCTCGGGCACCACGGTGCGGCGGCTGTTCGGCTATTCCTTCGCCACCTGGCGCTTCCACCTGCGCGGCGAGGGCATCCGCAGCGCGCATGACATCGGCTGGCTGCGCGACCTGACGGTGGGCAAGCTGATGCGGCGCGAGGTGCGGACGGTGCGGCTGGACACCAAGCTGGCCAGCTTCCGCCGCGAATTCCCGCTGGGCTCGGTGACGCATGTGGTCGCCCTCGACGCGGCCGACCGCTATGCCGGGCTGATCCTGGTGCCGGAAGCCTATGCCGAGGGGCTGGACGAGGCGGCGACGGTGGCGCAGCTGGTGCATCTGCAGGACCAGGTGCTGCTGCCGGCGCAGAACGCCAAGCAGGCCATGGCGCTGTTCGACGCGACGGACGCCGAGGCGCTGGCGGTGGTCGACCAGCGCGAC
The DNA here is from genome assembly GCF_037145735.1 of Roseomonas sp. USHLN139. NCBI lineage: Bacteria > Pseudomonadati > Pseudomonadota > Alphaproteobacteria > Acetobacterales > Roseomonadaceae > Roseomonas > Roseomonas sp. USHLN139. The sequence goes on from NZ_JBBCWY010000004.1 coordinate 373,124, forward strand.
ACCTCGCAGCTGCTCGGCCTGGTCAAGGCCTCCTTCCTGCTGCGCCGCTACAGCGAGGAGCTGGACAAGCGGCGGCAGGACGAGCTGGGGATGGTGGGCTGAGCCGGACGGCGCGGCTCAGTCGTAGATCCGGAAGAACCGGCGGGCGCTGATCAGCGAGGCCTCGCGCTGGTTGCGCGATTCCATGATCGACAGCAGCTTCTCGCCGAGCTTCTCGTACCTCTTGGCCGAGGCGGGGTCCTGCGGCGCCTTCTTCAGGGCTTCCTTGGCGGCGGCCAGCTCCCGGAGGGCGGCCTGCTGCAGCCCGCTCCACTCCTGCAGGTCCTTCAGGCTGTCCTTGATCAGCTGTACCTGGTTCTTGCGCTCGGCCAGCGACATGCCGGGGCCCTTTCCGATGTTGCGCGGAAATGACAGCAATCTTGCGGATTGTGCCGGTTCGCGAGTGCAGCATGAAAAGGCCAAGCTGTCGATTCGATTCCGGTACCGGTCCTGCGCTTTTCCGCCAGGGGCATAGCGAAAAGGGCCGCGCCCTGCCGGCGCGGCCCTTCCTGCAGACGCGGTCAGGGTTAGCGGTGTCAGGCGGCGCGCTGCAGCACGCCGAGCTCCTCCAGCGCGCCGCGCATCGCGCCGAGCGCGAAGCGCATCTCGTCCGGCCCGACATGGCCGATGCAGCCGATCCGCATGGTCGGCGCCTCGGTGTTGAAGAAGTTGCTGATCAGCACGCCGCGCCGCTTCAGCGCGTCGACGAAGCCCTGCAGGGTGAAGCCCGGATGCTGCGGCTGGTGGAACAGCGCGATGATCGGGCCCTGGTGCTCCCAGTCGAGATAGGGCCGCAGCCCCAGCGCCTGGGCGCCCTCGTAGAGGATGCGGCAGTTCTCGCGGTAGCGGGCAAGGCGGGCCGGCTGGCCGCCCTCGGCCAGGAAGATGTCCAGCGCCACGCCGAAGGCGTGCAGCGCCTGGACCGGCGGGGTGAAGCGGAAGCTGCCCCAGCCGGCGCGCTGCGCGGTGTGGTAGACATCGGCCAGGTCGAAGGACCACGAGCCGGCATTGCCGGTGCAGGCCACCACCCGCTCGATCGGCGAGACGGCGAAGGCGATGCCGGGCAGCCCCTCGATGCATTTGTTCGAGGTGAAGACCACCGCATCGACCTCGGGCTGGGCCGAGAGGTCGAAGGGCAGGGCGCCGAAGGCCGAGACGGCGTCGACGATCATGCGGCGGCCGGCGGCGCGCACCACCGCGCCCAGCGCCGGCACGTCGTTGACCAGGCCGCTGCCGGTCTCGGAATAGACCACGCCCAGATGGGTGATGGTCGGGTCCGCGGCCAGCACGGCGGCGACCGCCGCCGGGTCGACGCTGCCGGTGTCCGGCGCCGGCAGGTTGACCACGGTGCGGCCGGCCTCCTCGGCCAGGCGCGCCATGCGGTCGGCATAGGCGCCGTTGCGCACGATCAGCAGCTTGCCGCTGCCCACCGGCACGAAGGTGCGGATGGCGGCCTCGGTGATGAAGTGGCCGGCGCCCTGCAGCGGCAGGCAGGCATGGATCCCGGCCTTGCCGCCGGCCAGGTCGCGCACCTTCTCGCGGATGGCGATGTATTCGGGGGCGAAGTCGCGGTCCCAGGGGGCGATGTCCACGGCCATGGCGGCCCGCACGTCGGGGCGGGTCTGCACGGGTCCGGGAATGAGCAACAGCATGAGATGATCCTGAAGGATGCTGCCAATGGGAAGCCGTCCGGAAGCCGGCGGGCCCGACCCGCGCCTCTGCACAAACAGCAGGCTTAGACTGCGCCCGCGGCAGGCAGAAGGGAACCCCCCCAGGCACCGCCCGGCCGGCGGCAATCGACGCGGGCGGGCTTGGCGGCGGGGCGGGGATCGCGCAGAAGCGGGGCTCGATCCCCACCGCCGGAGCAGCCGATGCCGCGCCTTAGCCTCGTCGAAGCCGAAACCCTGGCGCAGGCCGCGCTGCGCGGCGCGGGGGCCAGCCCGGCCATGGCGGCGGCGACGGCGCGCGCCCTGGTCGAGGCCGAGGCGGTCGGCCAGTCTGGCCACGGCCTGTCCCGCGTGCCGCAATATGCCGGCTTCCTGGCGCAGGGCCGGGCCGATGGCACGGCCGAGCCGGTGCTGCGCACGGCGCGCGGCGGCGCCGCGCTGATCGATGCGCGCAACGGCCTGGCCTTCCCCGCCCTGGCGCTGGCCGAGCAGGAGGCGATCGCGCGGGCGGCGGAATGCGGCGTGGCCTGGATCGGCGTCACCGACAGCCACCATGCCGGGGCGCTGGGCCTGCCGGTGCGGCGGCTGGCGGAGCGCGGGCTGGTGGCGCTGGCCTTCGCCAATTCGCCGGCGGCGATGCCGGTGGCGGGCGGGCGGCGGCCGCTGCTCGGCACCAATCCGGTGGCGGCGGCCTTCCCGCGGCGCGACGCGGCGCCGCTGGTGATCGACCTGGCGCTGTCGCAGGTGGCGCGCGGCCGCATCGCCCAGGCGGCCAAGGCGGGCAGGCCGATCCCGGAAGGCTGGGCGCTGGATGCCGAGGGCCGGCCGACCACCGATGCGGCCGCCGCCATGGGCGGCGCGATGCTGGCGATGGGCGGCGAGAAGGGCGCGCTGCTGGCGATGGTGGTGGAGCTGCTCTGCGTCGCCCTGGCCGGCGCTGCCTTCGGCTTCGAGGCCGACAGCTTCTTCGAGGAACAGGGCAACCGGCCGCGGCTGGGCCAGGCGCTGCTGGCGGTGGATCCGGGGGCGCTGGCCGGGCAGGCCGCCTTCCTCGATCGCGTGGAGACATTGGTGAGCGCCATGCTGCAGGATGCGGGCGTGCGGCTGCCGGGCGCGCGGCGCGACGGGCTGGCGGCCGCCGCGGCGGCGGAGGGAATCGAGGTGCCATCGTCGCTGCTGGCGGCGATGCAGGCCCTGGCGCAGGGAGGAGAAGCATGAGCGAGACACAGCAGCGGCCGGCAGAGCCGCAGGGTTCCCGGACGCCAGGCCAGGGCCAGGGGGTTGGGCTGGGGCTGGGGCTGGGGGTGATGCTGCCGCCTCTGGTGCTGCGCGGGATCGAGAATCCGCGCTACACGCTGGCCTCGGCGGCGGGGCGGTGGATGCTGCTGGCCTGCCTGCCGAATGCCGCGGCCGGCCGCGGGCTGGAGCAGGCGCTGGGCCCGCACCGGGCGCGGTTCGACGACCGCCATGCCGCGCTCTTCGTGATCACCGCCGATCCCGCCGACCTGGCCGAGGGGCGGCTGCGCGACCAGCCGCCGGGCATCCGCATCCTGGCGGATGTCGATGGCAAGGCCTTTCCGGCGCTGGGCTTCGAGCCGGGGCAGGGCGGGCTGCTGCTGCTCGACCCGATGCTGCGCGTGCTGGCCGCGGCGCCGCTGGCCCAGGCGGCGCAGCTGCTGGGCCTGTTCGCCGGCCTGCCGGCGCCGGCGCAGCATGCCGGCATGGCCGAGGTCCCGGCGCCGGTGCTGGTGCTGCCGCGGGTGCTGGAGCCGGCGCTGTGCCGCCACCTGATCGGGCTCTACGAGCAGCAGGGCGGCGAGGCCTCGGGCTTCATGCGCGAGGTCGACGGGCGGACGGTGCTGGTGCAGGACCGCGCGCACAAGCGGCGCTCGGACCTGAGCCTGCAGGATCCGGCGCTGCTGGCGGGGCTGCGCGCCCGCATGGTGGCGCGGCTGGTGCCGGCCTTGCGCCAGGCCTTCCAGTTCGAGGCGACGCGGATCGAGCGCTATATCGTCGCCTGCTACGACGCCGCCGAGGGCGGGCATTTCCGGGCGCATCGCGACAACACCACGGCCGGCACCGCGCATCGCCGCTTCGCGGTGACGATCAACCTGAATGCCGAGGAGTTCGAGGGCGGCGAGCTGACCTTCCCGGAATTCGGCCCGCGCCGCTATCGCGCGCCGACCGGCGGCGCCGTGATCTTCTCCTGTTCGCTGCTGCACGAGGCGCAGCCGGTGACCAAGGGCCGGCGCTTCGCCTTCCTGCCCTTCCTGTATGACGAGGCGGCGGCGGCGGTGCGCGAGCGCAACCGGCATTTGGTCGGCCAGCCCGCCGCAGGCTAATGGAGGGGAGGTCCAGGAACCTCAGGTTCCTGGCCGGGGAAGTCTGAAGGGGGCGGAGCCCCCTTCAGCGGCTTCTGGCGTGACGTCTGAAGGGGGCAGCGCCCCCTTCAGCTGTTTCTGGGGTTTTTCGCGATGAAGTCTGAGCCTGATCGCCTGTGTGGGCTGGCGGCCGTGTCGGCGGCGTTCCGGCATCGCCCGCAGGCGGTGCTGCGGCTGTTCTACCTGGAATCGCGGCGCGCCGAGGCGGGCGGCTTCTGCCAGCAGATGGCGCGCGCGCGGAAGCCCTACCGGGAGGTCCCGGCGGCCGAGCTCGCGAAGATCGCCGGCACCACGCATCACGGCGGCATCGTCGCCGTCGCGGCGCCGCGCGCGGTGCCGGAACTGACCGCGCTGGCGCAGCTGCCCGGTGGCCTGCTGCCGGTGCTGGACGGCATCGGCAATCCGCACAATCTGGGCGCCATCGCGCGCTCGGCGGCCTTCTTCGGCTGCCGGGCGCTGCTGCTCTCGGGCGATCCGCGCCAGGCCGGCTTGTCCGACTCGGCCTGGCGGACCAGCGAGGGGGGACTCGAGGCGCTGGCGCTGTTCCGCGCCCCGGAGCTGGTTCCGGTGCTGAAAGGGTTGAGCCCACGCTACCTGACGGTTGCCGCCGTGGCGCGGGGCGGGGTTGCGCCGGAAGCATTGCCTCGCGACCGGCCGATCGCGCTGGTGCTGGGCAATGAGGAGCAAGGCGTGCGGCCGGAGACCGAGGCGGCCTGCGCGGCGCGGGTCACTTTGCCCGGTTCCGGGGCGGTTGAGAGCCTCAATGTCTCGGTGGCGGCGGCAGTTCTGGTGCACGCGCTGGTTGTATCGCCCTGCGCTACAGGGTTGTGACGGATAACATTTGCGCCATCTTATGGCTTGCCCTGCCCGGTTCGATTGTCCAGAACGCGCCCCGGAACCCAACCGGAGCTCCCAAAACCATGACCATGATCCGCCGCCGCGCCCTGCTGGGCGCTGCCGCCACCTTGCCGGTCGCCTCGACCCTGGCCCTGCCGCATGTCGCGCGGGCCCAGGCCGGCTTTCCCTCCCGTAGCGTCCGCCTGGTGGTGCCCTTCGCGCCCGGCGGCTCGGTCGACATGACCGGCCGCCTGATGGCGCAGATGCTGCAGCCCGTGCTCGGCCAGACGATTGTCGTCGACAACCGCGGCGGCGCTGGCGGCAACCTGGGCGCGGCCGAGGCGGCCCGCTCCGAGAAGGACGGGCACACCCTGCTGCTCGGCTCCGCCTCGATCCTGGCGGCGAACAAGTTCCTCTACGCCAAGTCGATGCCGATCGACCCGATGACCGACCTGGCGCCGGTGACCCGCGTGACCACCGGCACCGTCTACATGACGGTCAATGCCAACAGCCCGTACAAGACCTTCCAGGACGTCATCGAGGCGGCCAAGAAGAACCCGGGCAAGCTGACCATGGGCTCCTCGGGCACCGGCACGATCAGCCACCTGACCATCTCCAAGGTCTGCAAGGCGACCGGCACCGACATCACCCATGTGCCGTATCGCGGTGGCGCGCCGGCGCTGCAGGACCTGCTGGCCGGCAACATCGACATGATGTTCGACGTCATCCCGCTGTCCATGGCGCATGTGCGCGAGGGCCGCATCCGCGTGCTGGCCGCCGCCTCGGCCGAGCGCACGACCTTCTCGGACGACCTGAAGAACGTGCCGGCGATGAAGGAGCTGCTGCCCGCCGCCGGCATCGACATGCAGTCCTGGTACGGCATCAACGTGCCGGCCGGCGTGCCCGCCGACCGCATCGCCCTGCTGCACAAGGCGATCGTCGGCGTGGTCGACACCGCCGCCTTCCGCGAGAAGATGGAGCCGAACGGCTTCACCACCGTGGTGGACAGCAGCCCGGCCGCCTATGGCGAGTACCTGAAGTCGCAGGAAGCCATCTGGAAGGCGCTGGTCGCCGAATCGGGCGCCAGCCTCGACTGATCGCCCGACCGCTTCGCGCCGTCGGCAACAGGGGGCGTCCGGGAGACCGGGCGCCCTTTTTCTCGTCAGGAATCCTGTCCGGGCGCCGGGCCGGGCATGGCGGCAGGCGCGCGGCGCCGCTACCTCTCGCCTGGACGGGCGATCACGCCTTTGCCGGAAAGCCGCCATGACCGACCGCCCCCTCGGCCGCCGTCCGCTCGCCGGGCTTGCCGCCGCGACGCTCCTCCCGGCTTCCCCGGCGCGGGCGGAGCTGCCCGCGGCGCTGACGATCGTCGTCGCCTTCCCGCCGGGCGGCGCGCTGGACCTGCTGGCGCGCCTGCTGGCCGAGCGGCTGGCGCCGGTGCTGGGCCGGCCGGTCAGCGTCGAGAACCGCGCCGGCAATGGCGGCGTGCTGGGGGCCGAGGCGGTGGCGCGCGCCGCCCCGGATGGCGCCACCCTCGGCCTGCTGGGCCTGACCACCTGGACCGCCATGCCGGCGCTCTTCCCGCGGCTGCCCTTCGACCCGGCGCGCGACTTCACGCCGCTGACCCTGGTCTCGGCCGGGGCGCTGCTCTGCGTGGCCAATGCCGAGACCGCCGCGGCGCGCGGCTGGGACGATTTCCGCGCCCTGATCAGCTGGGCGCGGGCGCATCCGGGCAAGGTGAGCCTGGGCTCCTCGGGCCAGGGCACCGCCTCGCATCTCTGCCTCAGCGCGGTCAACCAGGCGACCGGGGCGGCGATCGCGCATGTGCCCTATCGCGGCGGCGGGCCGGCCATCCAGGACCTGCTAGCCGGCAAGATCGACCTGATGTTCGACGTCATGCCGGCGCTGCTGCCGCTGGTGCGCGAGGGCCGGCTGACGCCGCTGGCGGTGTCCTCGGCGCGGCCGCTGGCGACGCTGCCGGGGGTGCCGGGGATGGGCAGCTTCGCCGATCTCGGCCTCGGCGAACTCGACCTGGTGACCTGGAACGCCATGGCGGCGCCGGCCGGGCTGCCGGCGGCCGCGGCCGACCGGCTGCTGGCGGCGATCCGCCTGGCCGCCACCACGCCCGATTTCCGCGCGCGGCTGCGCTCGCTGGGCTACGAGGCGGTGGTCAGCGGGAGCCGCGGCGAGCTGGCGCGGCTGATCGAGCAGCAGCGCCCGGTCTGGCAGCGGCTGGCGGCGCTGGCCGGCGCCGCGCCGCCCTGAGGGCTGCACTGCCCTGAGGGCCGCGCCGAAAAAACCGCAGCCAGGGGCGGTGGCGGGGGGTTATCCTGCCTGCAACAGCCACGAGGAAACCCCGATGCGTCGCATCCTGCTCGCCGCCGTGCTCAGCCTCGGCGCCAGCCACAGCGTGCTGGCGGCCGACCCGCCGACCTGCCCGGATGCGGCGGCGATGCAGGCGATGGCGGCCTCGCTGCTGTCCAACGCCCCGGTGCAGGCCTTCACCGGCAATTTTTCCCTCGCCGACGGGCTCTGCGCGCAGGGCAAGCTGGTCCCGGCGATGAGCGCCAAGCTCGGTGCCGTGGTCGGCTGGAAGGTCGGGCTGACCAACGAGGCGGCGCAGAAGCGCTTCGGCACCACGCATCCGCTGGCGGCGCCGATCTACGAGGCGACGGTCCGGGCACGCTCGGGCGCCAGCCTGCCGGCCGCCTTCGGCGCCGTGCCGGTGGTCGAGGCCGACCTGATCGTCCGCGTCCGCGATGCCGGCATCAACCAGGCCGGCGACGACCATGTCGCCCTCCTGCGCCATATCGACCAGGTGATCCCCTTCATCGAGCTGCCCGATCTGGCGCTGGCCGAGATGCGGCAGATGAACGGGCCCAACCTGCTGGCGGTCGGCGTCGGCGCCCGGCTCGGCGTGGTGGGCGAGCCGATCACGCCCGAGGCCACGCCGGATTTCGCCGCCCGCCTGGGCAGCATGCGCGTCCGCCTGGCGACCGAGGAGAAGGAACTGGCGACGGCGCCGGGGACGGCGCTGCTCGGCCATCCGCTGAACGTCATCCCCTGGCTGGTGAAGGACCTGGCCAGCCGGGGCCTGGCGCTGAAGCCGGGCGACATGATCTCGCTGGGCGGCTTCTCGCCGGCGGTGCCGGCCGAGGCGGGGCGGACCTACACGACCACCTATACCGGCCTGCTGGAGCAGCCGGTCAGCGTCAGCGTGACGCTGCAATAGGCCGCAGGGCGGGAGCGGGGGGACGGCTTCGTTGCGCCGGGCGAATTTCCCGCCCGGCGCGGCCCGGGCGGTTTCTGCTCTTGACCGCTGCCTGATCCGGGCGCATCGCCCCGCTTTGATCCCCCAACGGCCTTCGCTGTGCCCGTCACCCCGGTCGAGAGGTGCCCGCCGCCATGCTTGCGCTCCGCGTCATCCCCTGTCTGGACGTCAAGGACGGCCGCGTCGTCAAGGGCGTGAACTTCGTGGCGCTGCGCGATGCCGGCGACCCGGTCGAGCAGGCCCGCGCCTATGACGCCGAGGGCGCCGACGAGATCACCTTCCTCGACATCGGCGCGACGCATGAGAACCGCGACACCATGTACGACGTGGTCTCGCGCACCGCGGCCGAGGTCTTCATCCCGCTGACCGTCGGCGGCGGCGTGCGCAGCGTCGAGGATGTCCGCAAGCTGCTGCTGGCCGGCGCCGACAAGGCCAGCATCAATTCCGCCGCGGTCAGCGATCCCGAGCTGGTGCAGCGCGCGGCGCAGGCCTTCGGCAGCCAGGCGATCGTCGTCGCCATCGACGCCCGCACCGTCGCCCCCGGCCGATGGGAGATCTTCACCCATGGCGGCCGCCGCGCGACGGGGATCGACGCGCTGGACTGGGCGACGCGGATGGAAAGCCTCGGCGCCGGTGAGCTGCTGGTGACCTCGATGGACCGCGACGGCACCAAGTCCGGCTTCGACCTCGACCTGCTGCGCGCGCTGCGCGCCCGGGTGCGGCTGCCGCTGGTGGCCTCGGGCGGCGTCGGCGAGACGCGGCATTTCATCGAGGGCGCGCAGGCCGGGGCCACCGGGCTGCTGGCCGCCAGCGTCTTCCACTATGGCGAGATGCGCATCGGCGAGGCCAAGGCGGCGCTGGCCGCGGCCGGGCTGCCGGTGCGCCCCGCTCCTCTGGCGAAGGTGGCCTGAATGGCGAAGCTGGCGAAGAAGAAGGCGGCCAAGGCTGCGACCAAGAAGAAGGCGGTGACGGGGGCCGCCAAGGGGGCCGCCAAGGGGGCCGGGACGGCCGCGACCGCCGCCCTGGCGGAGACCGCGCTACCGGCCGGCGCGGTGAAGCTGCGCGCCAAGGTGAAGCTGGCCAAGCCGAAGGCCAAGGCCGCGCTGCCGCTGCCCGCCGCCATCCCGGCCGGGGCGGCCGCGAAGAAGGCGACGCTGAAGGCCGAGGCGCGCCACCTGCGGCCGCTCTCGGTGCCGACCACCGGCGACATCGCCGTGCTGACCCGGCTGTGGGAGACGATCGAGGCGCGCCGCCTGTCCGGCGACACCACCCTGTCGCATTCCGCGCGGCTGATGGCGCGCGGCACCGACAAGGTCGCCCAGAAGCTGGGCGAGGAGGCGGTGGAATGCGTCATCGAGGCGATCCAGGGCAATCGCCGCGGCACCGTCATGGAAAGCGCCGACCTGGTCTATCACCTGCTGGTGCTCTGGGTGGATGCCGGCATCCGGCCGGAGGAGGTCTGGGCCGAGCTGGAGCGCCGCGAGGGCATCTCCGGCATCGCCGAGAAGGCGGCGCGGCCGAAGGGGATCCTCAAGGCGGCGGACACGACGAAGCTGCCCTGATCCCGGCGGCCCGGCGCGGGGCCGCTGGTCCGGCTGCCCTGGCCCCGCTTCCCTGGCCCCGCTGCCCTGGCCCCGCTGCCCTGGCCCGGCATTGCGCGGCGGCGCCGGGCCTCTAGTCTGGCGCTCCGGCCCGCGCCGCGCGGCCGCTGGGAAAGAACGCCAGGAGCCCGCCATGCCCGTATCCGGTCTGCCGCCCTATGACGACGGCAATATCTTCGCCCGCATCCTGCGCGGCGAGATCCCGGCCCGGAAGGTCTTCGAGGACGCGCATGCGCTCGCCTTCCACGACATCGCGCCGCAGGCCCCGGTGCATGTGCTGGTGATCCCGAAGGGCCGCTATGTCTCGGTCGCCGACTTCTCCACCCAGGCGAGCGCCGAGGAGGTCGCCGGCTTCTGGCGTGCCGTCGGCCAGGTGGCAAAGCAGCTCGGCCTCGAAGGGCAGGGCTTCCGGGTGCTGACCAACATGGGCGCCGATGGCGGCCAGGAAGTGCCGCATTTCCACGTCCATATCTTCGGCGGCAAGCGGCTGGGTGCCATGCTGGTGCAGCAGGACGCGGCGGAAGGGCGGTAAGCGCCCCGCCCGCCCTTGACCCGGCGGGCCGGCATCGCCACGACTCTGGCATGGCCGACCCCCTCTCCGAAGCCCGCGCCGCGCTCGAGGCCGCCGGCCAGCTGCCGGATGCCGAGCTCGACATCGCCGCCACCGCCCTGCAGCTGGCGCGCATCGACGCGCCGGAGGCCGATTGGGGCGGCGGCGCGGCGCATCTCTCCGAGCTGGCACGCGCCGCGGTGGTCGCCGCCGCCGATGATCCGGCGGCGGATGCCGGCGATCCGCTGCGCCGCGCCGTGGTGCTGGCCTCGGTGATGCAGGACCGCTTCGGCTATGCCGGCGACCGCGAGACCTATGAGGCGCCGAGCAACGCCAACCTGCTGCGGGTGATCGAGCGGCGGCGCGGCCTGCCGGTGGCGCTCGGCCTGCTCTGGCTGCATGCCGCCGAGGCGGCCGGCTGGGCGGCGCACGGGCTGGATTTCCCCGGCCATTTCCTGATCGCGCTGGAAGGCCCCCCCGGCGGCCTGGGCGGCGGGGCGGTGGTCGATCCCTTCCATGGCGGCGGGCCGCTGCAGGCGCCGGAGCTGCGCGCCCTGCTGAAGGCCACGCAGGGGCCGCAGGCCGAGCTGCATCCGGGCATGCTGGGGCCGGTGGCGCGGCGCGACGTGCTGCTGCGGCTGCAGAACAACATCAAGCTGCGGCGGCTGCGCGCCGGCGACCTGGCCGGCGCCCTGGCCTGCACCGAGGACATGCTGCGCTTCGCCCCCGACACCGCGCCGCTGTGGCGCGAGGCGGCGCTGATGCACCAGCGGCTGGACCGGATCGGCGCCGCGCTGCAATGCCTGGACCGCTTCCTGGCCCTGGTGCCGGAGGGCGATGCGGCGGAGCGCGCCCGGGCGCTGGCGGTGGAGCTGCGCCAGCGCCTGCACTGAGCGGCCAGAGCGCGGCCCCGGCGGGGCCGCGCCAGCCGGTAAAGCCCTAGTTCACGTCCTCGGTGGCCGAGACGCCCCAGATGTCGCTGCGCTTGATGTAGCCGCGGTGGTCGGCGACCTGCACCTCGCACCAATGGCTCTCGGCGCGGCAATGGCGGATGCGGCCGACCACGCCGGGCATCAGCCGGGCGACGATGCTGCTGCCCTCGCCCTCGCTGCGGTGCAGGCTGCGCTCGGCGCCGCGCACCAGGAAGGTGCGGCGGCCGGCCAGCGTCGACTGATGCACCCAGCCCTCGGTGCCGTCGATGTCGCGGATGCGGCGCCACTGGTTGTATTCGCGGATGATCTCCACCGGCATGTCGCGCCGCTGGTAGGTCCATTCGATCGGGAAGCGGGTGTCCGGGCCGATCCGCAGGTTCACTTCGTCGCTGCGCAGCGAGACGAAGCGCGGCACCGGCAGGCCGGTCACCGTGCCGGTGGGCGGCGCGGCGTCGGTCGGCGGCGGCTCGGGCGGCGGGGTCGCCGGGGCGGCGGGGCGGCTGGCGGCGGCGGCCCCCGCGGCGGCGCCGGCCGCCGCCCCGGCCGCAGCCCCGGCGGCGGCGCGCGGCGGGCGCTTGGCCGGGGTCTGCGGCGCGGCCTGGGTCGGCGGTGTCGCCGGCGTGCGGGCGGCGGGCGGCGTGGCGGCGCGGGGCGGGGTGCGCGGCGGGGTCGCCTGGCGCGGCGCCTCCCGCGAGGGCGCCTCCCGCGAGGGCGCCTCCCGCGACGGCGCCTGGCCGGAGGGCGCGCGCAGCACGTTGCCGCCCTGGCTGGGCGCGGGTGCCGGGCTCGGCGCCGGGGCCCGCGCCGCGGGCGCGTCGTTGCGGGCCGGCGGCGGCGCGGCGCGCACCGCGCCCGGCGGCGCGCGCAGCACATTGCCGGAAGAACTGCCGGCGGCGGGCGGCGCGCCGCCGGGCGGGACGGGCGGTTGCAGCGTGCCGCCGGTGCCGCCCAGGCTCGATTGGGCGGCGACCGGACCGGCCGCCAGCAGCAGCGCCAGCAGCGAGGGCAGCAGGACCCGGCAGGCGGGGCGAGGCAGGAAATCCGGCGGGAAAGCAGGCAGCGCAGTCATGCGAAGATCACGACCGCAATGCGGCGCCCGGGTCAAGCCACGCCGCGCGGCCGATTGCCGCACTGCGACAAAAAGCCTCACAGCGACAGCAACTGGCCGTGGCCGACCGCGGTCAGGAAGGTGACGACGCCGGCCACCTCGACCCCTTCGGCCAGCGGCGCCTCCTCCAGCGATTCGGCGCGCAGCCCGGCCTCGCAGACGATGCGCCGCACGCCGAGATCGATCGCCGCGTCCAGCAGCGGCGCGATGCCGACCACGCCGCGCCGGGCCAGCAGGTCCTCGCGCGGGTCGGCGAGCAGCGGCGTCCGCTTCAGCAGCAGGTTGCAGCCGCCATTGGTGGCGAAGATCACCACCGGCCGGCCGATCGCGGCGGCCGCGGTGGCCAGCATCAGCGCGTAATGCCCGGCCTCGTGCCCGGCCGAGCGCAGCAGGATGCCCAGCGGAATACCCGGCGGAAGGCTCATGCGGCGCCCCCCATCGCGCAGACGGGGCCGGCCGGCACGCCGTGGCAGGACAGGTCGCGGATGCTGGGCGCGTCGCCGCAGAGCGCGCAATGCGGGTCGCGCTTCAGCTTCACCGTGCGGAAGCGGGCATCCAGCGCGTCCCAGAGCAGCAGCCGCCCGGCCATGCCCTCGCCGATGCCGAGGATCTCCTTCAGCACCTCGGTGGCCTGCAGCGTGCCCATGACGCCGGTGACGACGCCGAGCACGCCGGCCTCGGAGCAGCTCGGCACCAGGCCGGGCGGCGGCGGCTCGGGATGCAGGCAGCGCTGGCAGGGGAAGGCATGGCCCTGGTGCGACTTGAAGGTGGCGAGCTGCCCCTCGAAGCGCAGCACGGCGGCCGAGACCAGGGTGCGCCCCAGCAGGTGGCAGGCATCACCCAGCAGGAAGCGGGTCTCGAAATTGTCGGTGCCGTCGCAGACGATGTCGTATTGCGGGATCAGCTCGGCGGCGGCGGCGGCGTCGAGGCGGCGCTCATGCAGCTCCAGCCGGACCTCGGGGTTCAGGCCGCGCAGCGTCTCGGCGGCGCTGTCGACCTTGGCGCGGCCGATCCGGTTGGTGGCATGCACCACCTGGCGCTGCAGGTTGGACAGCTCCAGCCGGTCGTCATCGACCAGGCCGAGCGTGCCGATGCCGGCGGCGGCCAGGTAGAGCGCCAGCGGCGCGCCGAGCCCGCCGGCGCCGACCACCAGCACGCGCGCCGCGCGCAGCTTCGCCTGGCCCACCGCGCCGACTTCCTGCAGCAGGATGTGGCGGGAGTAGCGGTGCAGCTCCGAATCGGTGAAGTCGAGATCCATGCCGGTCATATGGGCGGGGCCGCCGCCGGCGCGCAATGCCGGCAGAGGGGGGCAGCCCCCCGGATCAACCCTGCGTGCCGGTGCTGCCGAAGCCGCCGGTGCCGCGCAGCGTCTCGGGCAGCGTCTCGACCTCGGCCCAGGCGGCGCGGAAGACAGGGGCCAGCACGCCCTGGGCGATGCGCATGCCGCGCTCGATCAGGAAGGGCGCGTCGCCGCCGTTCAGCACGATGATCTGCAGCTCGCCGCGGTAATCCTCGTCGATGGTGCCGGGGCTGTTGGGCAGCATGATGCCGTGCTTCAGCGCCAGGCCGGAGCGCGGGCGGATCTGCAGCTCATGCCCCTCGGGCAGCGCGATCTGCAGCCCGGTCGGGACGAGCGCGCGGCCGCCGGCCGGGATGGTCAGGGGCTCGTGCACAGCGGCCAGCAGGTCGAAGCCGGCGGCGCCGGCGGTGGCATAGGCCGGCAGCGGCAGGCCCTCGGCATGCGGCAGGCGGCGGACGGCGATGGTCAGGGTCATGCGGGATCCGTGGCAGTCTCGAAGGCGTCGGCGATGCGGGCGGCGAGGCGCCGGCCGACCTCGGTCTTGGGCAGTTTCGGCCAGTCCTCGACGCCATCGGCGCTGACGAGGTGGATGGTGTTCTCGGTCCCGCCGAAGACATCGGCGGAGACGTCATTGGCCAGGATCCAGTCGCAGCCCTTGCGCGCCAGCTTCTGGCGGGCGTGCTCGATGACGTGTTCCGTCTCGGCGGCGAAGCCCACCACCAGCCGCGGCCGGCGGGCATGGCGGGAGAGGGTCGCGAGGATGTCCGGGTTCAGCGCCAGCGCGAGCGGCGGCGGCGCCTCGCCGGGCTGCTTCTTCATTTTCTGGGGCGCGGCCTGGGCGACGCGCCAGTCGGCGACGGCGGCGGCACAGATGGCGATCTCGGCCGGCAGCGCGGCCTCGCAGGCGGCCAGCATCTGCTGCGCCGTCTCGACGCGGACGACCTGCACGCCCGCCGGATCGGGCAGGGACACCGGGCCGGAGACCAGCGTCACCCGCGCGCCCAGCGCGGCGAGGGCCGCCGCAATGGCATGGCCCTGCTGCCCGCTGGAGCGGTTGCTGATGTAGCGGACCGGGTCGATCGGCTCCTGGGTCGGGCCGCTGGTGACCAGGGCATGGCGGCCGGCCAGCGGCTGTGCATCCCTCGGCTGCGTCAGCATCGCGGCGATGACGTCAAAAACCTCCTCCGGCTCGGCGAGCCGGCCGGGGCCGGATTCGGCTTCGGCCATGGCGCCGGTGCCGGGGCCGATGCGGCGCACGCCGCGCGCCTCGAGCAGCGCCATGTTGGCCTGGGTCGCGGGGTGGCCCCACATCGCCCAGTTCATCGCCGGCGCCACCAGGACCGGCCTGTCGGTCGCCAGCAGCACCGTGCTGGCCAGGTCGTCGGCCAGGCCATGCGCCATCCTGGCCAGGAAATCGGCCGAGGCCGGGACCACGGCCACCATGTCCGCCATGCGGGCCAGGCGGATATGGCCGATCTCGGCCTCGCCGGCGAGCGACCAGAGGTCCTGGTGCACAGGCTCGCCGGCGATGGCCTGCACGGCATGCGGGGTGACGAAGCGGGCGCCGCCGGCGGTCAGCACCGGGGTGACCCGGGCGCCGGCCTTGCGCAGCAGCCGCATCAGCGCCAGCGCCTTGAAGGCCGAGACGCTGCCGCTGATCACCAGCAGCACATGCCGGCCCTGCAGCATCATGGCGTCAGAGCTTCCAGCCGGTGTGGATGGCGACGATGCCGCCGGAGAGGTTGCGGTAGCCCACCCGCTCGAAGCCCGCCGCCTCGAACATCGAGGCCAGCGTCGGCTGGTCGGGGAACATGCGGATGCTCTCGGCCAGGTACTGGTAGCTGTCGCCGTCCTGGGCGATGCGCTGGCCGATGGCGGGCAGCGCCTTGAACGACCAGGCGTCGTAGAGCGGCCGCAGCGCCGCCACCTCGAGCTTGGAGAATTCCAGCACATGCATCCGGCCGCCCGGCCGCAGCACGCGGAAGCCCTCGCGCAGGACGGCGTCCTTGTCGGTGCAGTTGCGCAGGCCGAAGGCCATCGAGACCTTCTCGACCGAGCGGCTGGGCAGCGGGATGTGCTCGGCGTCGCAGCAGACGAAGTCGAGGCCGGAGGCCAGGCCCTTCTGCAGCGCGCGGCCCTGGCCGACGCCCAGCATGGCGGCGTTGATATCGGCCAGGATCACCCGGCCGGCGCCGCGCTTCTTGGCCAGGAAGGCGACGTCGCCGGTGCCGGCGGCGAGGTCGAGCAGGGTGTCGCGCGGCCCGGCGCCGATGGCGGCGACGAAGGCCTGTTTCCAGGCGCGGTGCAGGCCCAGCGACATCAGGTCGTTCATCACGTCGTATTTGGGTGCGACGCTGTCGAACACCTCCCGCACCATGGACGCCTTGGCGTCGCGGGGGACTTCGCGGAAGCCGAAATCGGTGGTCTGGGTCATGGGGCGCAGCATAGCGCGGTGGCGCCACGGGAAAAGGCGCCCTGAACCGACAGAAAGAAGATGGGGGTCCGGGGGAATTCCTTCCCCCGGCCTTTCTTTCAGGCTTTCCGTCGCCGCCGCAGCAGTTCCATCGGCTTCAGCGCCCCGAGCAGCGCGGTCATGCCGAAGTAGACAGCGAGTCCCACGCCCACGAACCCCCCCAGCGCCAGCAGCCGCAGCAGCGAGCCCTCGGGGTGGATGACCTGCTCCAGCCCCAGCAGCGCCGCCGTCATCACCGCGCTGGCCAGGACCAGCCGCCAGAGGTTCCGGCGCAGCCGGCGGTCGGCGAAGAACTGGCCGCGGCGCCAGAGGATGAAGGCCAGCAGCCCGGCATTGACCCAGGCGGCCAGCGAGGTGGCCAGCGCGATGCCGACATGCGCCAGGAACTGGATCAGGGTCAGGCTGAGCGAGAGGTTCACCGCGACGACCAGGATGCCGATCTTCACCGGCGTGGCGGTGTCGGCGCGGGCGAAGAAGCCGGGGGCGAAGGCCTTGATCAGCACGAAGGCGGGCAGGCCGAGCGCATAGGCCTGCAACGCCTCGGCGGTGGCGAGCGCGGCCAGGGCGTCCATGGCGCCGCGCTGGAACAGCACCTGGACGATGGGGGTCGCCAGCACGATCAGGGCGGCGGCGGCCGGCAGGGTCAGGCCGAGCGAGAGCTCGACCGCGCGGTTCATGCTGCGATGGGCCGACAGCCGGTGGCCGGCGCGCAGCTGGCGCGAGAGGACGGGCAGCAGCGCGGTGCCGACGGCCGCCCCTACCACGCCGAGCGGCAGCTGCGCCACGCGGTCGGCATAGTTCAGCATGCTGACCGCGCCGGCCGGCAGCAGCGAGGCGATGAAGATGTCGATGGCGAGGCTGAGCTGGGTGACGCTGGCGCCGACCAGGCCGGGCAGCATGGTGCGCACCACCTGCCTCGTTTCCGGCGTGACGCGCGGCCAGGAGACCAGGCGGAAGCCGAAGCCGACCTTGCGCGCCGAGATCACCACCAGCGCCAGCTGCGCGACGCCGGACGCCATGGTGCCCCAGGCCAGGGCATGGGCGGGCGTCGCCACGAAGGGGGTCAGCGCGAAGAGCGAGGCGATGGCGAAGAGGTTGAACAGCAGCGGCGCGCCGGCCGCCATGGCGAAGCGGTCGACCGCGTTCAGCACGCCGCTGACCAGCGCGGTCAGGCAGATGAACAGCAGATAGGGGAAGGTGATGCGCGACAGCTCGACCACCAGCTCGAAGCGGTAGGGGTCGTCGGCCAGGCCCGGGGTCAGCACCCGCATCACCTGCGGCATGAAGACCATGCCGAGCACCACCAGCAGGCTGAGCCAGAGGGTCATCAGGGTCGACATGCGTTCGGCCAGCTCGCGCGCGCGCTTCGGGCCTTCCAGCGTCAGCAGGCCGGTGAAGGCGGGGACGAAGGCGGCGTTGAAGGCGCCCTCGCCGAACAGGCGGCGGAACAGGTTGGGCAGGCGCAGCGCGATGAAGAAGGCGTCGGCGACCGGCCCGGCGCCGAGCGTCGCCGCGATCGCCATGTCGCGCAGGAAGCCGAGGATGCGGCTGACGAAGGTCCAGCCGCCGATGGTCAGCACGTTGCGGAACATGGCCCTACCACAGACATGAAAAGGGCGGCGGGGCCATCCGGCCCGCGCCGCCCATCAGGACGACCTTACGCGTTGGCGACCGGCGGCGGCATGGTGTCGGCGCTGGTCTGGCCGCGGCGCGACTGCCAGAGCGCGACGAAGTCGATCGGCGTCAGCAGCACGGGCGGGAAGCCGCCGTCGCGGGTGACATCGGCCAGGATGTTGCGGGCGAAGGGGAAGAGCAGGCGCGGGCACTCGACCAGCAGCAGCGGCTCGACCAGGTTCGGCTCGACGTTCAGGGTGAAGATGCCGCAATAGACCAGCTCGGCGATGAAGGCGGTCTGGCTGGCGCCGTTCTGGCCGGGGACCTGGGCATCGGCGCGGATCTGCAGCGAGACCTCGAAGACATTGCCGCCCTGCTGCAGCGGGCGCGCCTGGACGTCGAGGGCCAGGTCGATGCGCGGCTGCTCGCGCAGCGTCGCGAAGATCTCCGGCGCGCCGGGCACCTCGAAGGACAGGTCCTTCGTGTACTGCATGTTCATCAGCAGCGGGCCGGGCGGCACCGCCCCGTTCGGAGCCTGGGCGTCGGGCGGCAGGGAAGTGTCGGACATGCGGGCCCCCAAAAGGCGGTTCGATTGCGCGGGTCGGTTGCGGGGGGCGGGGTAGCACGTCCCCCGCCGGCTGTCACAGGCCGATCGGCCGGCCAGGCCCCGCCCGGGCCGGCGCCGGGCTTCAGCCGTGCTTCCAGTTGATCTGCGCGGGCGGCGGGACGGTCGGGTCGCAGGCCAGCCACTGGCCGTTGCCGATCGACTGGCCGGTCATCGACAGGATGAAGCCCCAATGGGAGACGACGACGGTGTGCTGCCAGTCGGCCAGGGCGGACATCTCGGCGCAAAACAGCCGGGCGCGGGCCTGCACCTGGTCGGCCGGCTCCTCGACCGCCGGCCACCAGACCTCCTCGAGATGGTCGAGGTCGTGCTCGGGCCATTCCTGCCGCAGCTGCGTGCTGGGCGAGCCGATGTCGCAGGCGAAGGCATAGCGCTCGCGCACCAGCGGATGGATCAGCACCGGCAGGCCGAGCTTCTTGGCCAGCGGCGCCGCGGTCTGCAGGGCGCGGGTATAGGGGCTGGCGATGATGCGGCGGATCTCGGGGCCGGCGCCGGGGGCGGTCAGCGCCTCGGCGGCCTGCTCGGCCTGGTCGTGGCCGAGGCCGGTCAGCTTCGGATCCTTGATGCCGGGGTCGCGGCGGGTGGCGCTGAAATGCAGGTTGAACTCGCTCTGGCCGTGGCGCAGCAGGATCATCGCGAAACTCCGGTGGGGGGCGGCGCCTTGGGCCGTAGCGGAGCGTCCCATCGGCGGGCAAGCCGTGCAATAGAGGGGGCGCTGCGTCGCATCGTCGTGCGATGGGCCGTTGCGGCGAGGCCCCCCGCCTCCTAGATGTGCAACATGAGGAGAATGCAATGTCCGGCGGCTTCCCGGTCGATCTGATCCTGTTCGCCCTGGTGGCCGCCTTCCTGGTGCTGCGCCTGCGCAGCGTGCTGGGCCGCCGCCAGGGCTTCGAGCGCCCGCCGCAGGAGCGGCCGGTGCCCGGCCAGCCCATGCCCGGCCCGCGCCCGGCCGATGCGATGCAGCCGCCGGTGCCGGTGGCCGGCGGGCCGCGCCTGGCGCTGCCCGACCCGCGCAGCCCGGTGGGCCAGGCGCTGGGCCGCATCCGCGGCACCGATGCCGGCTTCGACCCGGCCGCCTTCCTGGGCGGGGCCGAGGGCGCCTTCCGCATGATCGTCACGGCCTTCGCCGCCGGCGACCGGGCGACGCTGCGCAACCTGCTGTCGGACGACACCTATGCCGGGTTCGAATCCGCCATCACCGCCCGCGAATCGGCCGGCGAGCGCCAGCGGACCGAGATTCGCTCGGTGCAGGAGATGGGCATCGAGGCGGCCGACCTGCGCGGCAGCACCGCCGACATCACCGTGCGCATCGTCTCCGACCAGCTGAACCTGACCACCGCCGCCGACGGCAATGTGGTGGCCGGCACCGAGGCGGTGACCGAGATCGTCGACCTCTGGACCTTCCAGCGCGACCTGCGCAGCACGGACCCGACCTGGAAGCTGGTCGCGACCCAGTCGGCCTGATCCGGCGCGTGAAGGGTCCGAAGGACATCCGGGCCAGGGGCGGCAGCGTCCCTGGCCTTTTCTGTGCCGGGCTGCTGGCGCTGCTGGCCGGCTGCGCCCAGGCGCCGCAAAAGGTCGCCGAGCTGCCCGGCTGGGGCGAGGACCGGCTCTCCGAGGCGCTGCCCGCCTTCCTGGCCGGCTGCCGCCCGCCGGCGCTGCCCGAGCCGCTCTGCGCCGAGGCGCGCGCCCTGCCGGCCGGCGACGACGCGGCGGCGCGCCGCTTCTTCGAGACCCGCTTCACCCTGCGCGCCGCCGGCGAGGGGCTGATGACCGGCTATTACGAGCCGGAGCTGCGCGGCGCGCTGGAGCGCCCGGCGACCGCCGACCCGGCGCCGCTGCGCGGCCGGCCGGCCGACCTGGTGGAGGTCGATCTCGGCGCCTTCTCCGGCGAGCTGCGCGGCAAGCGGGTGGCCGGAAAGGTCGAGGGCGGCCGGCTGGTGCCCTATCCGGATCGCGCGGCGATCGAGGCCGGCGGCAGCCCGGCCCCGATCCTGCTCTGGGCCGAGGAGGCGGCGGAAAAATTCTTCCTGCAGATCCAGGGCTCGGGGCGGGTGGTGCTGCCGGATGGCAGCGTGCGCCGGCTGGGCTATGCGGCGGCGAATGGCCGGGCCTATGTGCCGATCGGCCGGCTGCTGGCCGATCGCGGCGAGATCCCGCGGGCCAAGGTCTCGATGCAGAGCATCCTGGCCTGGCTGGAGCGCGTGGGGCCGGAGCGGGCGCGGGCGCTGATGGACGAGAATCCGTCCTATGTCTTCTTCCGCGAGCGCGCGGCGCGGCCGGAGGAAGGCCCGGTCGGCTCCCAGGGGGTGCCGCTGACGCCGCTGCGCTCGATCGCGGTGGACCGCAGCCATATCCCGCTGGGCCGGCCGGTCTGGATCGTGGCGAAGCATCCGGTGACGGGCGCGCCGCTGCGCCGGCTGGTGCTGGCGCAGGACACCGGCGGCGCCATCCGCGGCGAGGCGCGGGCCGACCTGTTCTGGGGCTGGGGCGAGGCGGCGCGCGAGGCGGCCGGCCTGATGAAGGAACGGGCCGAGGTCTTCGTCCTCGACCCCGCCAACTGACAAAAATAGAAGGGGGTCTGGGGGGATACCTCCCCCCAGCCTTGCTGCTCTTCAGCCGCGCCTGACGCTCCAGGGATAGGGCGCCGTGCCCTCGAGCACGCCGGTCAGGTCCTTGCGGAAGGCGGTCTTCACCGTGAACTGCCCGAGCGGCACGGTGGCGACCTCCTCCAGTCCGAGCCGCCCGAGCTCGGCCGCGGCCTTCTTCTGGCCGGCCTCGTCGGTGGCGAAGAGCCATTCCTCGGTCAGCGCCTCGGCCCGCTCGTTCTTCCACCAGCCGAACCAGCCGGCCTCGCCCTGGCCGCGGATCAGCGGCGACATGGCCGGGCTGCCGTAGAAGGCGGCCGGGCCGGTGGTGTGGAAGATCGACCAGCCGCCCTTGTCGGTGGCCTCGCGCGAGTTGCGGCGCTGGATGACGGTGCCCCAGTCGCTTTCCATCAGGTCGACATTCATGCCGATCTTGCCCAGCGCATCGGCCGAGACCTGGCCGAGCGGCCCGATATCGGGGAAGTCGGTCGGGTTGATGATGGTGACCTTCTGGTTGGCGTAGCCGGCCTCCTTCAGCATGGCGCGGGCCTTGTTCAGGTCGCCCGGCATCAGGTCGGCATGGTCGGCATAATAGGGGGTGCGCTTGGGGAAGATGCTGCGGCTGTCGGTCCAGGCGGCGGTGTCGTCGCCCTGCGCCGCGCGCATGTAGTTCTCCTGGATCACCGAGGCGAGCACGGCGCGGCGGATGCGCACGTCCTTGAACGGCTCCTGCAGGCAGTTCAGCCGGGCCAGCGCCAGGCGGCCGGCCTTGTCCAGCACCTCGCGGCGGATGTCGCGGTTGCGCGCCAGCATCGGCTGCAGGTCGACCTGCGGCCGCTCCCACCAGTCGATCTCGCCATTCATCAGGGCGCCGGCGGCGGTCGCCGCATCGGGGATGATCTGCCATTCGATGCGCTGGAAATGCGCGACCTTGGCCCCGGTCGCGAAGTCCGGCGCCTCCTGCCGCGGCACGTAGTCGGCGAATTTCTCGTAGGCGACGCGGCTGCCGGAATTGAACTCATTGGCCAGGAAGCGATAGGGGCCGGAGCCGATCATCTCCGGCACCTGCTTGGTGGCCTCGGTCTTCGCCAGCCGCTCGGGCATGATGAAGGCGCAGCCATCGGTCTTGCCCAGCGCCGAGGTCAGCAGCGGGAAGGGCCGCTTCAGCCGGATCTCGAAGCTGCGGTCGTCGACCACGCGCCATTCCTCGGCGACGCGGGCGACCAGCTGGCCGAAGGGGTCGCGCACCACCCAGCGCTGCAGGCTGGCCACGCAGTCGCGCGCCCGCACCGGCTCGCCGTCATGGAACTTCAGCCCGGGGCGCAGCGTGATGCGCCACAGCTTGCCGTCGTCGGAAATGGTGTGGCCCTCGGCCATCTGCGGCTGCGGCCGCAGCTGGCTGTCGAGCGAGTAGAGCGTGTCGAAGACGTAGTAGCCGTGGTTGCCGGTGACCGTCGCCGTGGTCCAGATCGGGTCGAGCGCGGTCAGATTGGCCTGCGGCACGAAGCGCAGCGTGCTGGCCCGGCTGTTCTGGCCAAGGGCGGGAGCGGCGAGCAGCGGGGCGGTGAGCAGGCCGAGGGTCGCGCCCGCGCCCCCCTTGAACAGACTGCGGCGAAGCATGGCAGATCCTCCAGCGAAACGGTGGCCATGCTGCGCCCGCCGGGCTGCCATGCCAACCGCTCTTCGCCGGGCTTTTTTCCGCCGCCGCCGCGGGCGCCGGCGACCCGTCCGGGTATCCCTGGACCCTGGGGCCGGCTCTGCCCTAGGAACGGTCGCATGAGCTCCCGCCCCCTGCCTTCCGCCGAAGGCGCGACCCCGGCCATGGCCCAGTGGTTCGCCGCCAAGCACGCCTATCCCGACGCCCTGGTGTTCTTCCGCATGGGCGATTTCTTCGAGCTGTTCTTCGAGGACGCCGCGACCGCCGGGGAGGCGCTGGGGCTGGCGGTGGCGCATCGCGGCGAGCTGCGCGGGCAGCCGATCCCGATGGCCGGCGTGCCGGCGCATGCCATGGAGAACTACCTGGCCCGGCTGATCCGCGCCGGCCACAAGGTCGCCATCTGCGAGCAGCGGGAGACCCCGGAACAGGCCAAGGCGCGCCGCGCGCCCACCATCCGGCGCGAGGTGATCCGGCTGGTCACCCCCGGCACGCTGACCGAGGACTCGTTGCTCGACGGCGCGCGGCCGGCCTGGCTGCTGGCGCTGGCCACCGCCGCCGGCGAGCTGGGCGCCGCCTGGGTCGATCTCTCCACCGGGTCCTTCGCCACCGAGATCCTGCCGCAGGCCGAGATCGGCGCCCTGCTGGCCCGGCTGGAGCCGGCCGAGATCCTGGTCGACGAGGCGCTGGGCAGCCTGGCACCCCTGCGCCAGGTCGCGGAGAAGGTCACCACCCGGCTGGCGCCGCGCGACCCGGTGCGGCGGCTGACCGAGTTCTATGCGGTGGCCGGGCTGGACGGATTCGGCAGCTTCGCCGAGGCGGAGCTGGCCGCCGCGGCGCTCGCGCTCGACTATGTCCGCGCCACCCAGGGCGAGGCCGCCCCCCGGCTGCGCCCGCCGGAGCCGCAGGGCGGGCGGGAGGTGCTGCGGATGGATGCCGCGACCCGCCGCAGCCTGGAGATCCTGCGCAGCGAGCGCGGCGAGACCCGCAACTGCCTGCTCGCCGCGGTCGACCGCACGCTGACCGCGCCCGGCTGCCGGGAGCTGGCCGCGCGCCTCGGCGCGCCGCTGACCGATGCCGGGGCGATCGCCGGCCGGCACGACGCGGTGGCCTATCTGCTGGAGGCGGCGCCGCTGCGCGCCCTGCTGCGCGGTGCGCTGAAGGGGGCGCCGGACATGGCGCGCGCCCTGGCCCGGCTGGCGCTGGACCGTTTCGCGCCGCGCGACCTCGCCGCCATCCGCGACGGGCTGACGCGGGCCGAGGCCATGGCCGAGGCGCTGGACGGTGCCGACGCCCCCCTGCCGCCGCTGCTGGACGAGGCACGCGAGCTGCTGCTGCCGAAAGCCTCGCCGCGCGCCGAGCTGGAGCGGGCGCTGGCGGAAGAGCTGCCGGCGCGGATCGAGGACGGCAACCTGGTGGCACCGGGCTATGACGGCGAGCTCGATGCGCTGAAGCGGCTGCGCGACGATGCGCGCGGCGCCATCGCTGGTCTGCAGATGCGGCTCGCCCAGGCCTGGGGGGTGGCCAGCGTCAAGGTCCGCCACCACCAGCAGTTCGGCTACCTGGCCGAGATGCCCGCCGCCGCCGGGGAGAAGCTGCTGCGCGACCCGCCGGCCGGGCTGGAGGCCGAGGGCCTGGCGCCGATCCACCGCCAGACCATGGCGAATGCGCATCGCTTCACCTGCGCCGCCCTCGCGGAGCTCGACCGCAGGCTGGCCGCCGCCGGCGAGCAGGCCCAGAAGCGCGAGATCGCCGTGGTGCGGCACCTGCGCGCGCTCTGCCTGGAGGCCGCGCGGGTGCTGGACGCCTGTGCCATGGCGGTGGCCGAGATCGACATCCATGCGGCGGCGGCCGAGCTCGCCGCCGGCGGCGCCTGGTGCCGCCCGACGCTCACCGAGCGTGGCGACTTCCGCATCCGCCAGGGCCGCCACCCGGTGGTCGAGGCGGCGCTGGCCCGCGCGCGCGGCCCGGCCTTCGTGCCGAACGATGCCGACCTTTCGGCCGGGCAGCGGCTCTGCCTGCTGACCGGGCCGAACATGGCCGGCAAGTCCACCTTCCTGCGGCAGAACGCCATCATGGTGGTGCTGGCCCAGGCCGGGCTCTTCGTGCCGGCGCGCGAGGCGCGGCTCGGCCTGGTCGACCGGCTGTTCTCCCGCGTGGGTGCCGCCGACGACATCGCCGGCGGCCGCTCCACCTTCATGGTGGAGATGACCGAGACGGCGGCGATCCTGAACCAGGCGACGTCGCGCAGCCTGGTGGTGCTGGACGAGGTCGGCCGCGGCACCGCCACCTGGGACGGGCTGGCCATCGCCTGGAGCGTGCTGGAGGCGCTGCATGACCGCATCCGCTGCCGCGCCGTCTTCGCCACCCATTTCCACGAGCTGACCGCGCTGTCGGGCAAGCTGCCGGAGCTGCAGCTGGCCAACATGAAGGTCCGCGAGCACCGCGGCGAGGTGGTGTTCCAGCACCTGGTCGGGCCGGGCGCCGCCGAGAAGTCCTGGGGCCTGCATGTGGCGCGGCTGGCCGGCGTGCCACGCGCCGTCACCCAGCGCGCCGGGGCCGTGCTGGCGGCGCTGGAGGCGCGCGCCCGCGGGCTGGAGCCGCTGGCCGAGGAGCTGCCGCTGTTCGGTGGAACCAGGGCGGAACCGGATTCGCAAGGGTCCGCCGACACGTCCTCTCAACCGCCGGGCGAAGAGGATGCGCTGGGGGCCGCGCTGGAGGCGCTCGACCCCGACCAGATGTCGCCGCGGGAGGCTCTGGAGGCGCTTTACCGGCTTAAAATGCTGCGAGGCAGCAACGGTCGCAGCAAATTGCCGCAGGAAGCTGTTGCCGCAGCCGCGAGCGCGATAAACTCGGAAGGATGAGAAGCTCCGGCGACGTGTCTGACGCCTTTGCCGCCCCTGCCGGCGAGGCCCATGCTGGTGTATCCGGGGCCGCCCCTGACGGCCCGGCCGTGACCCTGCGGCCGTTGCCCGATGTCGTGCTCGACCTGATCCCGCAGCCTGGCGCGCCGGTCGCCCGCGATGTCGCGCTGATGCTGCTGCGGCGCCAGCTCGGCCGCATCCAGTCGCGCGTGCAGGAAGCCTTCGAGGCGCATGCCCTGTCCGGCCTGACCGCCGCGCGCATGCTGGGCGAGCTGACCGACGGGCTTATCTTCGCCATCCACGCCTATACCCTGGCCGAGGTCGCGCCGGAGAAGGCCGAGGCCGGCGCCGACGGTCTGGCCGGCACCGCCGAGCCCAGCTTCGTCCTGGCCGCCACCGGCGGCTATGGCCGCGGCGTGCTGGCGCCCTATTCCGACATCGACCTGCTGTTCCTCTCCGACCGGCCGCTCGGGCCGCGCGGGCGGCGGGCGGTGGAGTTCATGCTCTACCTGCTCTGGGATCTCGGGCTGAAGGTCGGCCACGCCACCCGCAGCATCCGCGAATGCCTGGAGGATGCGCGCGGCGACGCCACCATCCAGACCGCACTGCTCGACGGCCGGTTCCTGGCGGGCGATGCCGGCGTCTTCGCGAACTTCGAAGAAGCCTTCGCCAATGCCCGGCAGGAATGGGGCATCGGCCAGTTCCTCGCCGCCAAGCGGGCCGAGCGCACCGCGCGCCACCGCCGCTACGGCGACAGCCCCTATCTGGTCGAGCCGCATCTGAAGGAAGGCCGCGGCGGGCTGCGCGACATCCAGACCATGTACTGGCTGGCGCGCTATGCCTTCGGCGCGCGCCGCATGCCGGAGCTGGTCGGGCCGGACAGCCCGGGCGGCGGCCTGCTGACGGCGCGCGAGGCGCGTGCCTTCAAGCGCGCCTGGGACTTCCTGTGGACGGTGCGCTTCCACCTGCACTACGTCACCGGCCGCGCCGAGGAGCGCCTGACCTTCGACCTGCAGCCCGTCGTCGGCGCCCGCATGGGCTATACCCGGCACGGCAAGCAGGACGGGGTCGAGCGCTTCATGAAGCACCTCTTCCTGACCGCCCGCGACGTCGTCCGCCTGTCCCGCCTGCTGGAGCCGGCGATCGAGCGCGCTACCCTCGGCCTGCCGGCGCTGCAGCGCGCGCCCGACCCGGCGCTGGTCACCGCCGGTGTCGCCATCGCCGATGGCAAGCTGCTCTTCGCCCCCGACCGGGTGGTGGAGGACGACCCGGCGATCATGCTGCGCCTGGTCCGCGCCGCCCGCGACCGCGGCATGGAGCTGCACCCGCTGGCGCATCGCGCGCTGATCCGCAGTGCGCCGCGCGCCCAGGCGCTGCGCGGCGACCCGGAAGCCAATGAGCTGTTCCTCGACCTGCTCTCGGGCAAGGAATCCGCCAAGTGGATGCGGGTGCTGAACGAGGTCGGCTTCCTCTCCCGCTTCATCCCGGACTGGGCCCGCATCGTCGGGTTGATGCAGTTCGACACCTACCATGTCTTCACCGTGGAGGAGCACACGATCGAGGCGATCGCCGTGCTCAACCAGCTGGAGCAGGGCGAGCTCGGCGAGGCCGCGCCCGTCGCCAGCGAGCTGGTCGGCCAGCTGCATTCGCGCCGTGCCCTGCATGTGGCGGTGCTGCTGCACGACATCGCCAAGGGCCGCGGCGGCGACCATTCCGAGCTCGGCGCCGGCATCGCCCTCGAGGTCTGCCCGCGCCTCGGCCTGACCCCGGAGGAGACCGAGACCGTCTCCTGGCTGGTGCTGAACCACCTGCTGGTCAGCCAGACCGCCTTCAAGCGCGACATCGACGACCCGAAGACCATCCTCGACATCGCCGAGGTGGTGCAGTCGCCGGAGCGCCTGCGCCTGCTGCTGGTCCTGACGGTAGCCGACATGCGCGCCGTCGGGCCCAAGGTCTGGAACGGCTGGAAGGCCACCCTGCTGCGCGAGCTCTACTGGCGCGTGGCCGAGGTCCTGGCCGGCGGCCTCTCC
Source organism: Roseomonas sp. USHLN139 (assembly GCF_037145735.1). Classification (NCBI taxonomy): domain Bacteria; kingdom Pseudomonadati; phylum Pseudomonadota; class Alphaproteobacteria; order Acetobacterales; family Roseomonadaceae; genus Roseomonas; species Roseomonas sp. USHLN139. The sequence continues at coordinate 400,658 of NZ_JBBCWY010000004.1, forward strand.
GTCCCCGAGCGCGACGTGCGCGTCGCCCGCGCCAAGCAGGCCGCTGCCGCCATGCTGGAGGACCAGCCCAAGGCTGCGGTCGATCACTTCCTCGGCCTCGGCTATCCCGGCTACTGGCTGTCCTTCGACCCGGAAAGCCACGCCCGCCACGCCGCGCTGATCCGCGACGCCGAGGCGCGCGGCGCGCCGCTCTCGGTCTCCACCCGCGTGCTCGAGGCCCGCGCGGTGACCGAGGTCACGGTCTACTGCTCCGACCATCCCGGCCTGTTCAGCCGCATCGCCGGCGCGCTCGCCGTGGCAGGGGCCACCATCGTCGACGCCCGCATCCACACCATGACCAACGGCATGGCGCTGGACACCTTCTGGGTGCAGGACGCGCAGGGCGGGGCGTTCGATGCGCCGCACCGCATGGCCCGCCTGTCGGTGCTGATCGAGCAGGCGCTGTCCGGCCGCCTGAACCTGGTGCAGGAGATCCGCAAGGTGCGGCGCGAGCCCGCGCGCCTGCGCGCCGTCCAGGTGCCCGGCCGCGTGGTGATCGACAATTTCGCCAGCAACACCCACACGGTGATCGAGCTGAACGGCCGTGACCGCCCCGGACTGCTGCACGACGTGACCGGCGCGATCTCGGCCCAGGGGCTGCAGATCGCCTCGGCGCATATCACCACCTATGGCGTGCGCGCGGTCGACGTCTTCTACGTGAAGGACGTCTTCGGCCTGAAGGTCGAGAACGAACGCAAGCTCGCCGCGCTCCGCGCGGCGCTGCTGGTGGCGCTGGGGACGCCGGCGGAGGATGAAGGCGGGAATTAGGGCTTGGGCAGGCCAGGGGAATGAATTCCCCTGGACCCCTTCTTTTTTCTGTCTGATTGCCATGTCCACAGGGCGACAGCGGGCGAAACGGCCAATCCGAAGTGCGACCTGTGAAGGCGCGCTGACCAGATAAATCTGCGTCCCGCCGTGACGCCCTGGCGACGGCGCCGTTGATGCGAAGGTCTCTGCACGGCCGGTGATCAGAAAAAAGATGGGGGTTCGGGGGAATTCATTCCCCCGACCTGCCCCTTGCTTCTCTTCCCTGGACCTTCCTGTCCCAAAAACCTAATGGACCCCGATGCCCCCCCGTCGTCGCAGCCTCAGCACTGAAGAGCGCGCCTTGTGGCGTGCCTATACGGCGACGGTGAAGCCCTTGCCGGGCCATGCCTTGCCGCCTGTGCCGGCCGCCCCGGTCGAGGCGCCGCCGCCCCCGCCGCCGCCGAACCCCGTGGCGGCGCTGCTGATAAAGGCGCCCGTCCTCAAGGCGCCGCCGCCGGTGCTGGATGTGGGGCTGCAGCCGGGCGGGCTGGACAGCCATCGCTGGAAGGACCTGCGGCGCGGGCGGACGCGGCCGGAGCGCACGCTCGACCTGCACGGGCGGCGGGCGCAGGACGCCTATCTGGCCGTGCGCGGCTTCCTGCTGGCGGCGCAGGCCGAGGGGCTGCGCTGCGTGGCCATCGTCACCGGCAAGGGCCCGGCGCCGGAGGGCGGCGTGCTGCGGCGGGAGCTGCCGCATTGGCTCAATGCGCCGGACCTGCGGCCGCTGGTGCTGGGGGCGGCGCATCCGGCGCCGAACCAGGGGGCGGTGCATCTGCTGCTGCGCCGGCGGCGGCGGCCGTGACGCCCTTCGGCGCGCGGCTGCGGGCGCTGCGCCAGGGGAGGGGTGTCACGCTGCAGCAGCTGGCCCAGGCGCTGCATGTCTCGGCCGCCTATCTTTCCGCGCTGGAGCATGGCCGGCGCGGCCGGCCTTCGGCGGGGCTGATCCATCAGGTTAACGAATACTTCGGCCTGATCTGGGACGATGCCGAGGAGATGGTGCGGCTGGCGCGGCTGTCGCATCCGCGCGTCACGCTCGACACCTCGGGCCTGTCGCCGGAGGCGACCGAGCTGGCCAATCTGCTGGCCAGCCGCATCCGCACGCTGCCGGGCGACACCATCCAGCGCCTGCGCCGCGTGCTGGAGGAGGGCGGCGCGGCCGACGGGCGGGGCTGAGCCGGGCACGCCCTCCGGCCAGGGTTCCGCTTCGCAGGTGCGAAGCGGCTGGCTTTCCCCGGCGCGCGCCTGCCGACATAAAGGGGGCTGAAGCACGGGAGCTGTGATGGCGATGGACGACGCGAAGAAACCTCCGATGGGCGACACCCGCACGGCGCGGATCACCGCCGAGGAGGCGCTCGCCCTGCATGCCGAGGGCAAGCCGGGCAAGCTCGAGATCCGCCTGACCAAGCCGCTGACCACGGCGCGCGACCTCAGCCTGGCCTATTCGCCGGGCGTCGCCGAGCCCTGCCTGCACATCCACCGCGACCCCTCGCTGGCCTATGACTACACCGCCAAGGGCAACATGGTCGCCGTCGTCTCCAACGGCACCGCGGTGCTGGGCCTCGGCAATCTCGGCGCCCTGGCCGGCAAGCCGGTGATGGAAGGCAAGGCGGCGCTGTTCAAGCGCTTCGCCGATGTCGATTCCATCGACCTCTGCATCGACACCGAGGATGTCGACCAGTTCGTCAACGCCGTGCGCTATCTCGGCCCCTCCTTCGGCGGCATCAACCTGGAGGACATCAAGGCCCCGGAATGCTTCGTCATCGAGCAGCGCCTGCGCGAGCTGATGGACATCCCGGTCTTCCACGATGACCAGCACGGCACCGCCATCGTCGCCGCCGCCGGCCTGATCAATGCCTGCCACCTGACCGGGCGCGCGCTGTCCGAGACGCGGCTGGTGGTCAACGGCGCGGGCTCGGCCGCCATCGCCTGCGCCGAGCTGGTCAAGGCCATGGGCATGAAGCCCGAGAACATCCTGATGTGCGACACCAAGGGTGTGCTCTACCGCGGTCGTACGGAGGGCATGAACCAGTGGAAGTCGGCGCATGCCGTCACCACCGACCGCCGCACCCTGGTCCAGGCGCTGGAAGGCGCCGACGCCTTCTTCGGCCTCTCGGTCAAGGGCGCCGTCACCGGCGACATGATCAAGAGCATGGCGAAGAACCCGATCATCTTCGCCATGGCCAATCCGGACCCGGAGATCACCCCGGACGAGGCACGCGCCGCCCGGCCCGACGTGATCATCGCCACCGGCCGCAGCGACTATCCGAACCAGGTCAACAACGTCCTGGGCTTCCCCTTCATCTTCCGCGGCGCCCTCGACGTCCGCGCCAGCACCATCAACGACGCCATGAAGGTCGCCGCCGCCGAGGCGCTGGCCATGCTGGCGCGCGAGGATGTGCCGGAGGAAGTGGCGGGCGCCGGCGGCGGCAAGGGGCTGCGCTTCGGCCCGGACTACATCATCCCGCATGCCTTCGACCCGCGGCTGATCGCCCGCGTCTCGCCCGCCGTCGCCCGCGCGGCGATGGAATCCGGCGTGGCGCGCAAGCCGCTGCCGGATCTGCGCCGCTACACCCGCGAGCTCGCCGGGCGGCTGGATGCCGGCGCCAATGCGCTGGAGAGCATCACCGAGCGCGTCCGCGCCAATCCGCAGAAGGTGGTCTTCGCCGAGGGCGAGGAGGAGAAGGTGATCCGCGCCGCCATCGCCTTCCGCAACGCCGGCTATGGCATCCCGGTGCTGGTCGGCCGCGAGGACCGGGTGATGGCCAAGGTCGCGGCGCTGGGCATCCCGCTGCCGGAAGGCATCGAGATCCACAATGCCCGCGTCTCCGACAAGAACACCCGCTACGCCGAGTATCTCTACGAGCGCGGCCAGCGGAAGGGGCTGCTGTTCCGCGACTGCCAGCGCCTGGCCAACCAGGACCGCAACGCCTTCGCCGCCTGCATGGTGGCGCTGGGCGACGCGGATGCCATGGTCTCCGGCATCACCCGCTCGACCAGCGTGACGCTGGACGGCGTCATGACGGCGATCGACCCGGCGCCGGGGACGGTGCTGTTCGGCCTGACGCTGATGCTGGCGCGGCGCTCCGGCACGGTGCTGGTCGCCGACACCGCCATCCATGAGCGGCCGGACGCGGCGACGCTCGCCTCCATCGCCATCCAGTCGGCGGCGGAAGCGCGCAAGCTCGGCCTCGAGCCGCGCGTCGCCTTCCTGTCCTTCTCCACCTTCGGCGATCCGGGCGGCACCATCACCGGCCCGGTGCGCGACGCGGTGAAGCTGCTCGACGCGCAGACGGTCGACTTCCAGTATGACGGGGAAATGGCCGCCGACGTGGCGCTGAACCCGCAGCTGCGCGCGCTCTACCCCTTCTGCCGGCTGACCGGGCCGGCGAACGTGCTGGTCATGCCGGGGCTGCACGCCGCCCATATCCTGACCAAGGCGGTGCCGCATCTGACCAGCGCCACCACCATCGGACCGCTGATGGTCGGCATGTCCAAGCCGGTGCAGATCGTCAACCTGGGCAGCTCGGTCGGGCAGATCCTCGACATGGCGGTCTTCGCCGCCCATGCGGCGGTGAAGCGCGAGGACTGATCTGCAGGGATTGATGGAACTGGCCAGGAGGGGCGCCGCTCCTCCTGGACCACCCCGCCGGGGGGCAATGTCCACCCGGACCATGCCCTCAACAGGCGGCTATTTGGGCAGCCAAGACTTGGTTATTCCGTTTCAGACAATCCTGAACGCTGATTGGAGCCGTGACGCCCGGAAGCGATGGATTGCTGCCGCCGTCCGCACCGGGCCAGGATGGCAGGTCGAAGTGCCATGTCAGGTTGGTGATTGCGCTGACTTCGTCACCGCGCTGTTCTCAATGCCCGGCCCGGTGTTGGTGGGCTTCGACTTTCCGATAGGACTCCCTGCCAGCTACGGTCAAATGACCGGCTTCGCAGGCTTTATCGACGCGCTGAAGATGCTGGGCATGGCAGATTGGGCTGACTTCTTTCGGGTTGCTGACAAAGCGGCGCAGGTGTCGCTGCGGCGGCCGTTCTACCCACGCCTTTCCAGCGCCGAAGCCAGGCAAGCGCATCTGCTGGAAGGTCTCGGGATAGGCAGTATCGACGAGCTACGCCGTGCCTGCGAGCGTGCCACAGCCGAGCGTCGCGCAGCCTGTCCGCTGTTCTGGACGCTGGGCGGCAATCAGGTCGGAAAGGCGGCCATTGATGGCTGGCAGAGCGTGGTGCAGCCAGCCATGCGGCACGGCGCCCGGCTTTGGCCTTTCGAAGGTTCACTCGCTTCGCTTGCCCTCGCCGGGTCACCGGTGATCGCTGAGACCTATCCGGCGGAGGCCTACGGTCACGTCGGCATCACCTTCAAGCCAGGCATGAGCAAGCAGCGTCAGGACGATCGGCGCACGGCGGCGGCAGGTCTGTCCGCCTGGGCATCTCTCCATGGGGTCGTGTTCTCGGACGATCTGTCGGCGCAGATCGCCAATGGGTTTGGCGTTTCGAAGGCCGGTGAGGACCCCTTCGACGCCCTGGCCGGTTTGCTGGGCATGATCGAGGTCCTGGATGGCAGACGGCCCGAAGCACCAGCCCTGCACCACCCCGCCCGGCAATGGGAGGGGTGGATTCTCGGGCAGCGTGGCTGAGCAGGGCTTGAAGCCGGAGCCTCGTCGTCAGTCGGCTAGGCCCAGGCCCGTCAGATGCGCCACGGCCTTCGGCAGATGGCGGTGGTCGCGCAGTTCCAGGATCAGGCGCGGCTTCACCGTCAGGGCGGCAACGGCGGAAAAAACGCTCGGCCACAGGATGCTGCCGTCGCCCGGCGCCCAGTGACGGTCGGCATGGCCGTCAGTGTCCTGCAGATGCACATGCCGCAGCGCATCCCCCGCCAGATGGATGTGGAAATCGACCGGCGGGGCGCCGGTGCTGCAATGCGCGTAATGCGCATGGCCGGTGTCCAGCGACACCTGCACCGCCTCGCTGCCGAAGGAGGCCGCCAGGCCGATGCGGTCGCGCGGATCCTTGTCCTCGATATTCTCGATGACCAGCTCGCAGCCGATCGCCTCGGCCCGCTTCACCACCGGCCCCAGCGTCTGGTGCACCCGCTCCTGCAGCTGCGCGCGGGCGCCGGGGAAGGCATCGAGATTGGCATGGTCCCAGGTGGTGAAGGGCGAATGCACCACCATCTGGGTCGCCCGCAGCGCCTCGCAGACCTCCAGCCCCTGCAGCAGGCGGCGCGTCACCACGGCGCGCACCGCGGCGTCATGCGTGTCGATCTTGAAGCCCCAGAAGGGGCCGTGCAGGCCGAGGCGGCCGCTATGGCCGTCCAGCGCGCGCCGCGCCTGCGCGGCCAGCGGCTGCCAGTCGCCATCCAGCACCTCGGCCCTGAAGAAATCCTGGATCTCCAGGTCGCGCTGCCGCGCCAGGATCCAGTCGCGGTGCTGCTGCAGCCCCTCGAGCATCAGGGCGGCACCCAGCACGGGCTTTTCCGGCATCGGCATCGGGTGATCGGTCATTCTTGTCGTTCTCTCGCGCTGCTGGCGCGTGGCCGCGCCCGGGCCGCTCGCCGCAGGCGGATCACGCGATCGGACCATGACCCGGCCCCCGACCACCGGTGCGGTCGGCGGTGATCGGGGTCCAGGAATCGCCGCAGGAGCAGGAGGGGCCGTCACCCGCGACGGCGCGCCGCATACGCGGCAGCCGGCGTCACCCGCGTGACGCTCCGGCGACAGGCCGATGACGTTCCGCGCGGGTCAGCCTTCGGGGCGGTGACAGCAGAGGCAGAGCTTGTTGCCGTCCGGGTCGCGGAGATAGGCGCCGTAGAAATGGGGGTGATACTGCGGCCGCAGCCCGGGCGGCCCTTCGCAGGTCCCGCCCTGGCGCAGCGCCAGCGCATGGCCGGCATCGACGGTGGCGCGGTCGGGCGCCAGCAGCGCGACCATGCCGCCATTGCCGGGGGCGGCGGGGCCGCCGTCGAAAGGCGCGCCGATCAGCAGCAGCGGCCGGTCGTCTCCCGCCGGCTGCCAGGCCGCCCAGGGCTTGCCGGCATCCTTGAAACGCAGCCGATGGCCCAGCAGGGCCATCAGCGGGTCGTAGAAGGAAAAAGCCCGCTCGAAATCGCCGATGCCGAGGCAGATATGCGACAGCATCGGCGTCCCTCCGGGATCAGCCGCGGCGGGCCACGGCGGCGTCGACGGTGTTCTCGATCAGGCAGGCGATGGTCATCGGCCCGACCCCGCCCGGCACCGGGGTGATGGCGGCGGCCCGCTGGCTGGCGGCGGCGAAGTCGACATCGCCGACCAGCCCGCCAGTCGGCAGCCGGTTGATGCCGACATCGATCACCGTCGCGCCCTCGGCGATCCAGTCGCCCTTGACCATTTCCGGCCGGCCGACGGCGGCGACCAGGATCTCGGCCCGGCGGCATTCGCTGGCCAGGTCGCGGGTGCGCGAATGCACCACCGTCACCGTGGCGTCCGCCGCCAGCAGCAGCGCCGCCATCGGCTTGCCGACGATGTTGGAGCGCCCCAGCACCACGGCGCGCGCCCCGGCAAGGGGGGTGCCGGCGGCGGCCAGCAGATGCATGACGCCCTTCGGCGTGCAGGGCACCAGCCCGCGCTGCCCGGTCGCCAGCCGCCCGGCATTCACCGCGTGGAAGCCGTCGACATCCTTGGCCGGGTCGATGGTCTCCAGCACCGTCTCGGCGCGGATGTGGCGGGGCAGGGGCAGCTGCACCAGGATGGCGTCCACCGCCGGATCCTCGTTCAGCTGGCGCACCAGGGCCAGCAGAGCGGCCTCGGTCGTGTCCTCCGGCAGCTGCAGCGTCGCGCTGTCGAGGCCGGCCTGCTTGGCCGCCTTGTCCTTGTTGCGGACATAGACGCCGCTGGCCGGGTCGTCCCCCACCCGCACCACGCGCAGGCCGGGGGTGAAGGGTAGGGCGGCGACGCGCTCGGCGAGGCGGGCGCGCAGCTGCGCCGCGACTTCCTTGCCGTCGATGATTCTGGCGGTGGTCATGCCAGGGACTCCAATTGCTCGGCCAGGCGGGCAGGGTCGCCCGCGATGCGGCAGGTCTTTTCCCGCGCGCTCGCCCCCTGCACCACCGCGATGGCGGAAGGGGGGACATGCAAGGCCGCCGCCAGCAGCGCGCAGACCGCGCGGTTGGCGCGGCCGTCCTCCGGCGCCTCATGCACCGCGAGCTTCAGCCGCTTCCCGTCGACGCCCTCCATCCAGCCCAGCAGCCCGGCGCGGCGGGCCTTGGGCTGCGCCTTCACGCGCAGCTCCACGCCCCCTTCCACCTGCCGCCAGGCCGGCAGGGCCATCAGCCGGCGACCAGCGGCCAGACCGTGGTCCAGAGGAAGATCCGCAGCGCGTAGAGCAGCAGGATCAGGATCATCGGCGAGATGTCGATGCCGCCCAGATTCGGCAGCAGGTTGCGAATCGGCCGCAGCGCCGGCTCGGTCACCTTGTAGAGGAAGTCGCCCACCGCCCAGACGAAGCGGTTGCGCGTGTCGAGCACGTTGAACGACACCAGCAGGCTGAAGACCGCGGCGATGATCAACGCCCAGACATAGAGATTGATCGCCTGATCGACGAACCAGAACACCGCGTACATCGCCATCCCCTGAGCGTGAGGCCTTCAGATACGAAGCCGTGCCGCGGACGGCAAGCACCCCTTGACTTGATCCTTCGCCTCGGGGATAAGCCCCGTCACCAGCGAGCGTGGGGCTGTAGCTCAGTTGGGAGAGCGCGTCGTTCGCAATGACGAGGTCAGCGGTTCGATCCCGCTCAGCTCCACCACTCGCTGATCAAGAAACCCGCCGTCAGGCGGGTTTTTTTGTGGCTGTCCGGACGGGCGATTCACGCCTTCGGCGAAGCCGCCTCAGGCGACCGCATGCCGGCCCCCCCCTACATCCGCCGCAGCCAGATCTCCTGCGCCCGGTGGTCGGCGCCCTTGCGCAGCACCATCCGCGCCCGCTCCCGCGTCGGCAGGATGTTCTCGTCGAGGTTGCGCAGGTTGATCTCGCGCCAGATCCGCTGCGCCACCGCCGTGGCCTCCTCCAGCGGCAGGTCCTTGTAGCGGTGGAAATAGGAGCGCGGCTGCTGGAAGGCGGTGCGCTGCAGCAGCAGGAAGCGCTCCAGGTACCAGCGCGCGATATCCTCCTCGGCGGCATCGACATAGACCGAGAAGTCGAAGAAGTCGGAGGCCAGCAGCGGCGCGCCGGCGGCCGTCTGCAGCACGTTCAGCCCCTCGAAGATCAGGATGTCCGGGCGGCGGACGATCTGCTTCTGGCCGGGCACGATGTCATAGGTCAGGTGCGAATAGACCGGGGCCGAGACCACCTCCTCCCCCGCCTTCACCGCGCTGAGGAAGCCGATCATCTTCCGCAGGTCGTAGCTTTCCGGGAAACCTTTCCGCCCCATCAGCCCCCGCGCTTCCAGCACCCGGGTCGGATAGAGGAAACCATCGGTGGTGATCAGCGCCACGCTCGGATGGTCCGGCCAGCGCGCCAGGATCGCCTGCAGCACGCGGGCGAAGGTGCTCTTGCCCACGGCGACGCTGCCGGCGATGCCGATGATATAGGGCGGCGGCACCACCTGGCGGCCGAGGAAGGTGTCCTGCACCACGCCCAGGCCCCGCGCCGCCGCCACCTGCAGGTTCAGCAGGCGCGACAACGGCAGGAAGACCTCGGCCACTTCCTCGAGCGACAGCCGGTCGGTCAGGCCGCGCAGCCCCTCCAGATCCTCGGCCGAGAGCGACAGCGGCGTGCTGGCGCGCAACGCCGCCCATTCCGCCCGGCCGAAGACGCGATAGGCCGCCGGCCCGCTCTCGCCGCGGCCGGCGGCCGGGTCGGCGGGGGGCAGGCTGGTCTCGGCACGGGGCTGGGGCATGCGGCGTTTCCTGTTGGGCCCGGTGGGGGAACCTGATTGGCCGCGATCCTGGCACCGCTTTGCTGCGATGCGAAGAGTCCCTGGCTTGGCAGCGCCCGCTTCCGGGCCAAGACTGACGCCAAAGCCTGCCTGAGGAACGCCGCCCCCATGGTCGATGCCACCGATGCCGCCCCCCTTCCGCCCGCCCCCGAGCCCGGCCAGTCGCTGGCGCTGCTGCCCGGCCTGCACTGGGTCCGTATGCCGCTCGGCTTCGCGCCCTGGCACGTCAATCTCTGGCTGATCGAGGATGGCGATGCCTGGCTGGCCGTCGATGCCGGCGCCCGCAGCGAGGAGACCCTGGCGCACTGGACCACACTGCAGCGGCAGACCCTGGGCGGCCGCCCGATCACCCGGCTGCTGGCGACGCATTTCCACCCCGACCATGTCGGCTTCGCCGGCTGGCTCTGCGAGCGCCACGGCGCCACCCTGCTGATGCCGCGCAGCGAATATCTCTTCGCCCGCTTCCTGCTGCTGGACACCGACGAGGGCATGACCGCCCAGCAGCTCGGCTTCGCCCGCGCCGCCGGCTGCCCCGAGAGTTTTCTGGCATTCCTGGCCGGTCGCGGCCCGCTCTATTCCCGCGCCGTGGTCTCGCTGCCGCGCAGCTACCGCCGCATCGCGGAAGGCGACGTGCTGCGCATCGGCGGGCGCGACTGGCATGTCCTGACCGGCGGCGGCCACGCCCCGGAGATGGCCTGCCTGCACTGCCCCGAGCTCAAGGTGCTGCTCTCCGCCGACCAGATCCTGCCGCGCATCAGCCCCTATATCGGCGTCGGCGCCACCGAGCCCGAGGCCGACCCGCTGCGCGACTTCCTTGAGTCGAACGCCCGGCTGAAGGCGATCCCGCCCGGGACGCTGATCCTGCCCTCGCATGGCGACCCCTTCCACGGGCTGCACGCCCGCATCGACGCGCTGGCCGCCCACCACGCCGAGCGCCTGGCCACGCTGGAAGCCGCCTGCGCCACGCCGCTCACCGCCTACCAGGCGACCCGCGTGCTGTTCCCGCGCGTCCAGGAAGACCGCCAGATCGGCTTCGCCCTGGGCGAGACGCTGGCGCATCTGAACCGGCTGGTCGCGGAGGGGCGTGTCATGAAAAGCGAGGGGGCGGTGCCGGGGTACAGCAAGGCAGGGTGAAGGCGAGGGGAATGAATTCCCCTCGACCCCTTCTTTTTTCTGTTCACCGGCCGTTTGCTGACCAGCACCTGGCCACAGGCGGCACCAGGGCCTCGCGGCGGGACGCCGAAGACAAAAACAGCGCGCCCCGGAAGGTCGCGCTGCGCATTGGCCGTTTCACGTCCTGTCGCCAGGTGGACACGGCAGTCTGAAAAATCAGTTCTCCAGCATCCGCCGCAGCAGCTCGACATCTTCCGCGAAGGTGCTGTCCGCCTGCATCAGCTCCGCCACGCGGGACACCGCGTGCATGACCGTGGTGTGGTCACGGTTGCCGAAGCGGCGGCCGATCTCCGGCAGCGAGCGCGAGGTCAGCTGCTTCGCCAGGTACATCGCCACCTGCCGCGGGCGCGCCACGTTGCGGGCGCGGCGGGCCGAGGACATGTCGGTCAGGCGGATGTTGTAGTGCTCGGCGACCTTGCGCTGGATCTCCTCGATCGTCACGCGGCGGTCATGGGCGCGCAGGATATCGTGCAGCACTTCCTGCGCCGATTCCAGCGTGATCGGCCGGCCGAACAGGTTGGCATGGGCGATCAGCCGGTTCAGCGCGCCTTCCAGCTCGCGGACATTGCTGGTGATCTTGTGCGCCAGGAATTCCAGCACCTTGGCCGGCACATCGACCTCGGCCGACTGGGCCTTGGCCTGCAGGATCGAGATGCGCAGCTCGTAGGTGGTGGCATGGATATCGGCCACCATGCCGCAGCCGAGCCGCGTGCGCAGGCGGTCCTCCAGCCCGGACAGGTCGCTGGGCGACTTGTCGGCCGAGACCACGATCTGCTTCCCGGCATCCACCAGCGCGTTGAAGGTGTGGAAGAACTCTTCCTGCGTGTTGTCCTTGCCGATCAGGAACTGCAGGTCGTCGATCATCAGCACGTCGACCGAGCGCAGCGATTCCTTGAACTCCATCGTGCTCTGCGAGCGCAGCGCGGCGATGAAGCGGTACATGAACTTCTCGGCCGACATGTAGGCGACGTTGCGCTGGCCGCCGAAGCTGATCGCCCAGGCGATCGAGTGCATCAGATGGGTCTTGCCCAGCCCGACGCCGCCATAGAGGAACAGCGGGTTGAAGCCGGGGCTGGCCGGCTTCTCGGCGACGCGGCGGGCGCAGGCATGGGCGAATTCGTTCGGCTTGCCGACGACGAAGCTGTCGAAGGTGAAGCGCGGGTCGAGCGGCGCCGCCCAGTCCGAGCGCGACTCGGAGGAGCGCGACTCGGCCCCGCGCGGCGGCGAGCTGGCGGGCTCGGCCAGCGCCAGCGTCGCCTGGGTGGCGCGCGCCGCCGGCGCGGCGCCGGCCAGGCCGCCCTCGGCCAGCCCGCCTGCCGCGCCCGGAGTCGCCTCGTCGGGCGCCTCCACGGGGCGGCTGTCGGGGGCGACGCGGATGTCGACGCGGCGGACGCCCAGGCTCTCGCCGGACCACAGGCTGCGCAGGCGATCGCCGTAATGGCTGCGCACCCAGTCGCGCAGGAAGCGCGTGGGCAGCAGGATGACCGCCTCTTCGCCTTCGATGGCGGCAAGGGTCATCTGGCGCAGCCAGCTACGGTACTCGACCTCGCCCACTTCCTCGCGCAGGCGGCCGCGGATGCGGGCCCAGGCTTCCGCGACCTGCCCGTTGGCCGGGCCGGTCGCGGCGGAGGGGGTGCCGAGCTCATTCTCCATGCGAAGCACCTGCCACCCTTTCGGCCCTGGGCCCTAGCTGAAAGCTGCCCCGCGAGGGGCGACAAGACCCCGGACGGAAGAGCCGGCCAGGGCGTGCAACACGGTTGGCGCCCTGCCGGCGACGGGCAGGAACAGCCTGACGACTGGAACTACAGCGCGCCGGAAAAACGGACGCAAATCACCGATCCGCTCTCGATGCCGGATTCAAAGAATTGAACCCGACGCCCGAAGGCGAACGGTAATGCCGGGATGTAATTGGGTACTCTGGAGCGGAAGCTTGTTCTGGAAGGCTATCCCCCGCTGCGCCTCTGGCGCAACGGGTTCTTGGCGAGAACACAGGATCCGCCGGTCACCCTGCCGTGCGGCAGGGCGAGCAGCCCTGGCTCAGGCCTGGGCCTGAGCGCCCAGCGCCTTGATGCGGGCGGACAGGCGGGACAGCTTGCGGGCCACCGTGTTCAGGTGAACGATGCCCTTGGTGACGGCGCGCTGGTATTCCGGCTGCGCGTCCTTGAAGGCGGCCTGGGCAGCGGCCTTGTCGCCGCTGGCAATGGCCTTCTCGACCTTGGTGAGGAAGGTGGAGACGCGCGAGCGACGGGCGCGGTTGCGCTCGTTGCGAGTGGCCGTCTGCCGGATGCGCTTGCGCGCGGAAGCCGTGTTCGCCATGGCGTGTTTCGAACCAGTCGTCTGTGTCTCAGGAACGCGCGCAGCCACCGGTGCCCAAAAGGCTCCCAACAGCTCCGAGCGGGAAGGCGCGGTTTCTACCCGGCTGCGACGCAGAGAGTCAATGCATGGCGCCCATGCCCCGGTGCGTCGCGCTGCCGGCGACCCGCTCGGGGCGGGACTCGGAAGCCGCGGCGCGGGGTCGGCCGCCAGGCCTTGCCGCGGGCCCGGCTTACGGCTTGCGGACCCGTAATGCAATGAAAGCTTCTCGGAACCGGCACGGCGCCGTCATCCGCCCCCCTTAGAGGCCGCCCCGACAGCAGAGGGTGGCAGGGTGTCGGGGATCAGGATCGAAGGGCTGGTGCGGGAGTATGGCGGCAGCCGGGTGCTGAAAGGCGTCTCGCTGCAGGTGGGGCCCGGGGAATTCGTCGCCCTGGTCGGGCCCTCGGGCTGCGGCAAGTCGACGCTGATGCGCATGATCGCCGGCATCGACCGGCCGGATGCCGGGCAGATCCACATCAATGGCCGCGAGGTCACCGGGCTGCGCCCTGGCGCGCGCGACGTCGCCATGGTGTTCCAGTCCTACGCGCTCTACCCGCATCTGACGGTGGCCGAGAACATCGCGGTGCCGCTGGCGCTGCGCCGGCTGAGCGCGGCGCAGCGCCTGCCGCTGGTCGGCGGCTTCCTGCCGGGCGCCCGCGCGGCACGCCGGCAGATCGAGGCCGATGTCGCCCGGGCCGCCGAGTCGCTCGGCCTCGGCGCCCTGCAGGGGCGGCGCCCCGGGCAGCTCTCGGGCGGGCAGCGGCAGCGCGTGGCGCTGGCCCGCGCCATCGTCCGCCGCCCGGCCGCCTTCCTGATGGACGAGCCACTGTCGAATCTCGATGCCGCGCTGCGGGTGCAGACAAGGCGCGAGATCGTCGAGATCCACCGCCGCGCCGGCGCCGCCACCCTCTATGTGACGCATGACCAGGCCGAGGCGCTGACCATGGCCGACCGGGTGGCGGTGATGCAGGGCGGCGAGATCCTGCAGGTCGCCAGCCCCGAGGCGATCTATGCCGACCCGGCCGATCTGCGGGTGGCCTGCTTCATCGGCTCGCCCAGGATCAACATCTTCTCGGCCGAGGCCGATTCGCAGGGTTTCGTCCGGGTCGCCGGGATGGCGACGGGATTGCGGGCGCCAATGACCGGCGCGCTGACGCTCGCGCTGCGCCCCGAGGACCTGCAGCCGGCGGTGAGCGGCCTGCCGGCGGTGGCCGAGGGCATCGAGTTCCTGGGCGAATCGCTGCTGCTGCACGCCCGACTCGAGGACAGCACGGCGCTGGTGCTGCGCCTGGCCCCCGAGTCCCGCGGCCATCTGGCGCCCGGCGCCCGGCTGGGCCTGGGCTTCGACCCGGCCCGCGCGCTGCTCTTCGGCGCCGACGGCAAGCGTGTCGCCGCCCGGGTCCAGGCCGCGGAGCCGGCCCTTGTCTGACGCGACCTTCGGCCTGCCGGTCGCGCCACGGCCAGCGCCATCGCGCGCCACCCCGGCCGCCCGCCATGCGCGCGGCGAGGCGATCACCGCCTGGCTGCTCAGCCTGCCGGCGATTCTTTCTTACCTTTTGCTCCTGTTGCTGCCGACGCTCGCCGCCGTGGCGCTGGCCTTCACCGACTATGAGCTGGGCAACGACACGGTCCGCTGGATCGGGCTGGAGAACTTCGCCGAGCTCTGGAGCGATCGCGGCTTCCGGCAGTCCTTCGTCAACACCGTCTTCTATGTCGGCGTGGTCACCCCGGGCTCGATCCTCGGCGCCCTGGTCATCGCCCTGCTGATCGAGGCCGGGGTGCGCGGCCGCACCCTGTTCCGCGCGGTGTTCTTCCTCCCCGTGGTGTCGCTGACCGTCGCCATGGCCTCGGCCTGGCAATACCTGCTGCACCCGACCATCGGCCCGCTGAACGCCATGCTGCGCCAGCTGGGCATCGCCGGCCCGGCCTGGCTGTCGGACAGCGGCATGGTCATGTGGTCGCTGGCCGGCATCGGCATCTGGGAGAATCTCGGCTTCAACCTGGTGCTGTTCCTGGCCGGGCTGACCGCCATCCCGCGCGAGCTCTATGCCGCGGCCGAGGTCGATGGCGCGCGCTCCGCCTGGGACCGCTTCCGCCTGGTCACCTGGCCGCTGCTGGGGCCGACGACGCTCTTCGTGCTGACCATCACCATGATCCGCTCGGTGCGGGTCTTCGACACGGTGAAGGTGCTGACCCAGGGCGGGCCGAACAAGGCCTCCGAGGTGCTGCTGCACAGCATGTACCAGGAAGGCTTCACCTTTTTCCGCCTGGGCTATTCGGCCGCCATCACCCTGGTCTTCCTGGCCATCGTGCTGGCGCTGATGTGGCTGCAGACCCGGGTCCTCGACAAGCGGGTGCATTATGGTTGAGCGCGACATCCCCTGGGCGCGCGACCTGCCGCGCCTGGCCGTCCTGGCCGCCCTCGGGCTGCTGCTGCTGCTGCCCTATATCTGGATGGTCTCGGCCAGCCTGAAGCCGGCCGACGAGATCTTCGCCGCCACCCTGAACCTGCTGCCCAAGCGGCTCTGGGTGGTGCAGAATTTCGGCACCGTCTTCGAGCGCCTGCCCGCTCTTCTGTACCTCTGGAACGGCGTGGTGGTCTGCGGCGGCATCCTGGTCTTCCAGCTGCTCTTTGCGATTCCCGCCGGGTATGCGCTGGCAAAGCTGGAGTTCCGCGGGCGGGAGCTGCTGCTGGGCGCCGTCATGCTCGGCCTGCTGGTGCCGCCGCATGTGCCGGCCCTGCCGCTCTATGCCGGGCTCAGCGCGCTGGGCATGCTCGACACCTACACGGCGCTGATCGCGCCCTCGACCATCTCGGTCTTCGCCATCTTCCTGTTCCGGCAGTTCTTCAAGTCGCTGCCGGACGACCTGATCCATGCCGCCCGCCTCGACGGCATGGGCGAGATGGCCATCGTCTGGCGCGTGGTGCTGCCCAATGCCTGGCCGGCCGCCACCGCCTTCGCGATCTTCTCGGTGGTGGCCCACTGGAACGACCTGTTCTGGCCGCTGATCGTGGTCAACAGCCCGGCCCACGCCACCCCCGCCCTCGGCGTCCTGTTCTTCCGCACCACCGAGGGCGACGACGATTTCGGCGCGCTGATGGCGGCCGCCGTGATCATGACCACCCCCCTGGTTCTGGCCTTCCTCCTGGCGCAGCGGCGCTTCGTCGAAGGCATCGCGACAACCGGCCTGAAGGGCTGACGGAGCTTCCCGACATGACCACCACCCTCTCGCGCCGCGCGGCGCTGCTCTCCGCCGGCGCGGCCCTCGGCACGCTGGCCGCCCCGCGCATCCTGCGCGCCCAGGGCGCGACCGAGATCACCGTCCACTACGCCCAGCCCTACATCTACAAGGAGAGCTACGACGCCATCCTGGCCGGCTTCGCCCGCCAGGAGCCGGGCATCAAGGTGAACTTCGTCACCACGCCGAACTACGAGGAAGGCGCCCAGCTGCTGCTGCGCCAGGCGACCACCAACCAGCTGCCCGACCTGTCCTACCAGGGCTTCAACCGGCTGCGCGTCTTCGCCGAGCGCGGCATCGCCCAGGACCTGACGCCGCTGCTGGCCCAGGAGGGGGAGCCTGCGCAGCAGGGCTATACGAAGAACCTGCTGCAGCTGGCGCATTTCGGCGGCATGCAGTCCGGGCTGGCCTATGCCGCCTCCAACCCGGTCTGCTTCTACAACGCCGACCTGGTGAAGCGCGCCGGCGGCGACCCGGACAACTTCCCGAAGGACTGGAACGGCGTCCTCGAGCTCGCCGCCAAGATTGACAGGCTCGGCGACGGGGTCGAGGGCCTGTGGTTCACCTGGTCGGGCGACGACTGGATGTTCTCGGCGCTGCTCTTCGGCCATGGCGGCCGCATGCTGAACGCCGACGAGACCGATGTCGGCTTCGCCGGCCCCGAGGGCCTGGGCGCGCTGACCCTGATCGACCGCATGGTCAAGCAGGGCGGCATGCCCAACCTCTCGGCGCCCGCCGCCCGCCAGGCCTTCGCCGCCGGCAAGCTCGGCATGATCTTCCAGACCACCGCCCAGGTGCGCGGCGCGGTGGCCAGCGTCGGCAAGAGCTTCGACCTGCGCACCACCGAGATGCCGGTGATCGACGCGGAGAAGGGCCGCCTGCCGACCGGCGGCGCCGCCGGCATGCTGACCGCCAAGGACCCGGCGAAGCGCGCCGCCGCCTGGAAGTTCCTGCGCTATTCGACCGGCCCCGAGGGCCAGGCGATGATGGTGCAGAACACCGGCTACCTGCCCTGCAACCAGCTGGCGATCGACGAGGAGCGCTATCTCGGCGCCTTCTACCGCGAGAACCCGCTGTTCATGCCGGCGGTGCGGCAGCTGCCGATCTCGATCCCCTGGTATGCCTTCCCGGGCAGCAACAGCGTGCGCGTCACCCAGACCATGGTCGACAACCTGGCCCGCATCGTCGAGCAGCGCGCGACGCCGGCCCAGGTCCAGGCCGACATGGCGGCCGAGGTGCGCCGCCTGCTGCCGCGGAAGTCCTGATCCGATGACCGTCACCCTGGCCCAGATCAGCGACACCCACCTGTCGCGCCGCCATCCCGGCTTCACCGCCAATTTCAACATCCTGGCCGGCCACCTGCTGGCCGAGGCGCCCGACCTGGTGATCCACACCGGCGACGTCTCGGCGCATGGCGAGCAGCTGAACGGTCCGGGCGAGGACGACCTGGCCTTCGCTGCCGCGGCGATGGACGGGCTCGGCCTCGGCTGGCAGGCGGTGCCGGGCAATCATGACATCGGCAACGACCCGGCGCTGGCGGGGAGCACCCCCGCCAATGCCGCGCGCCTGGCCCGCTGGCAGCGCCACTTCAACCCCGGCCACTTCCTGCAGGACGTGCCGGGCTGGCGGCTGATCGGGCTGAACACCCTGATCATGGGCGCCGATCTGCCCGAGGCCGAGGCGCAGTTCGCCTTCCTGGAAGAGGCCCTGGCGAAGGCAGGGGGACGCCGCGTGGCGATCTTCCAGCACAAGCCGCTCTGCGAGGTGACGCTGGCCGAGCAGCACCCGACCTACTGGTCGGTGCTGCCGGCGCCGCGCGCCCGCCTGGCTGCGCTGCTGACCCGCCACGACGTCGCCTTCGTCGCCTCCGGCCATGTCCACCAGGCGCAGGACCGCGGCGTGGTCGAGGGCATCCGGCAGATCTGGGCCCCGGCCGTCGCCTTCTTCGTCGGCGACACCTGGCAGCAGAAGGTCGGCGACAAGCGCCTCGGCTATGTCGAGCACCGGCTGCACGAGGATGGCCGGCACGAGAGCCGGCTGCGCCTGCTCGACACCCTGGCGCCGCACGATATCGGCCTGCTGCCGGAGATCTACGGCCCGCAGCAGCCGGTCGCGGCCTGACCCGGGCGGGGCGGCGGGGGAGCCCTCCGCCGCCCCGTTCCGCATGGGCGCGAATTCATCCGCGTCCCCCCGGCGCCCCGGGCGATCCGGCTTGACGGCGCCGTGAGCAAGGCGCATTTCCGCGCTGTGGCAGGGCTTTTCGGCCCCCGCCACTCCCCAGGAAACCCATCCGAACCATGCCCAGCGACAGTCCCAGCGACAGTCACTCTCGATTGTCCGCGCGCCTGACGACCCGCATGCGCTGAGCCAGCCAGGCCCGCCATGCGCGCCGCCGACGACGCGGACGCAGCAGGTGAGCCCATGCTTCAGACCACCCCTGGCTATCCGGCGGAGGACGTGGCGCGCCGCGGCCTCGGCGCCCTCGCCACCGGCCATGCCGCCGACCTCGTCGAGTTCCTCAACGAGCTGCCGCCCGAGGAGGCCGCCGCCGCCCTGGCGCGGCTGCCCGCCGAACGCCGCGTCGAGGCCTTCGACCATCCCGAGCTGGCCCGCGCCGGCGCCCTGCTGCTGGCCCTGCCCGAACCCGCCGCCAGCCGGCTGCTGGCCGAGATGTCGGCCGACCGCGCCGCCGACGTGCTGCGCGAGCTGCCGGAGCCGGCGCGCGACGCCCTGCTGCGCCCGCTGGAGCCGGAGCCGGCCTCCAGCCTGCGCGCCCTGCTGGCCTATCCGGAAGGCAGCGCCGGGTCGCTGATGACCACCGAATTCGTCAGCCTGCCGGCGACGGTGACGGTGGCCGAGGCGCTGGCGCATCTGCGCGCCGTCGAGCGGACGCGCGAGACCATCTACGCCCTCTATCTGCTGGACCCGGCCAGCGGTGCCCTGCTGCGCACCATCTCGCTGCGCCGGCTGATCACCGGCGAGCCGGGGCAGAAGGTGATGGAGCTGGCCCTGCCGCGCCAGCCGGTGACCGTCGCCGCCTCCACCCCGCGCAGCGAGGTCGCCCGCCTCTTCGCCCGCCACGACCTGCTGGCGGTCCCCGTGGTCGATGGCCGCCGCCAGGTGCTGGGCATCGTTACCGTGGACGACGTGCTGGATGCGGTGATCGACAAGGGTACCGAGGACGCCCAGCGCTTCGGCGGCATGGAGAGCCTGGGCCAGCCCTATCTGCGCATCGGCTTCGGCGAGATGATCCGCAAGCGCGCCGGCTGGCTCTGCATCCTGCTGCTGGGCGAGATGCTGACCGCCAGCGCCATGCAGCATTTCGAGGACCAGCTGGAGAAGGCCATCGTCCTCACCCTGTTCATCCCGCTGATCATGAGCTCCGGCGGCAATTCCGGCAGCCAGGCGACCTCGCTGCTGATCCGCGCCCTGGCCCTCGGCCAGGTGCGCCTGGCCGACTGGTGGCGGGTCGCGCTGCGCGAGCTGCCCACCGGCCTGACGCTGGGCGCCCTGCTGGGCGTGCTCGGCGCCGGGCGGCTGCTGCTCTGGCAATGGGCCGGCTTCTACGACTACGGGCCCCATTACCCGCTGGTGGCGCTGACCGTCGGCCTCGGCCTGGTCGGCATCGTGCTGTTCGGCTCGCTGGCCGGCTCGATGCTGCCCTTCCTGCTGAAACGCGCCGGCTTCGACCCCGCCAGCGCCTCGGCCCCCTTCGTGGCGACGCTGGTCGATGTGACGGGGCTGGTCATCTACTTCAGCGTGGCGACGGCGATCCTGGGGGGGACGCTTCTTTGAAGAGAAGCATCGGGCAGGTCGGGGGAATGAATTCCCCCGAACCCTCATCTTTTTTCTGATTACCGGCCGTGTGGTGGCCAGCGCCTTTTCCGGCAATGGCGCCAATGCATCACGGCGGGGCACATTTATATAATCTGCGCTCCTTTACAGGTCGCTCTGACATCTGGCCGTTTCACGTCCTGTCGCCACGTGGACATGGCAATTTGGAAGAAAAAAGAAGGGGTCCAGGGGAATTCATTCCCCTGGCCTGCCTCTGTCTTACTTAAAGACTGGCTTCCGCTTCTCGACAAAAGCCGCCATCCCTTCCTGCTGACCTTCCGTCCCGAACAGCCCCAGGAACAGGCGGCGTTCCAGGCGGACGCCTTCGCGCAGCGGCAGCTCGAAGGCGGCGTTCACCGCCTCCTTGGCCATGGCGACGGCGGGGGCGGAAAGGCCGGCGATCTTGGTGGCGATCTTCAGGGCTTCGGGGAGGAGGTCGGCCACCGGGACGACACGGGCGGCGAGGCCGGCGCGCTCGGCTTCCTCGGCCGACATCATGCGGCCGGTCAGCACCATTTCCATGGCCTTCGACTTGCCGATGGCCCGCGTCAGGCGCTGGCTGCCGCCGGCGCCGGGGATGATGCCCAGGTTGATCTCGGGCTGGCCGAACTTCGCGTTGTCGGCGGCCAGGATCATGTCGCACATCATGGCCAGCTCGCAGCCGCCGCCGAGCGCGAAGCCGGCCACCGCCGCGATCACCGGCTTGCGGATGGTCAGCACGGCTTCCCAGCTCGCGCCGATGAAGTCGTTCAGATAGGTGTCGGGAAAGCGGCGGGCCTGCATCTCCTTGATGTCGGCGCCGGCGGCGAAGGCCTTCTCGTTGCCGGTCAGGATGATGGCGGCGACGGCCGGGTCGGCGTCGGCGGCGCGCAGCGCCTGGCCGAGCTCCTGCATCAGCTGGTCGCAGAGCGCGTTCAGCGCGGCCGGGCGGTTCAGCCTGATGACGGCGGCGGGGCCCTGGGTCTCGACCTCGATCATTTCATAGGCCATCGGCGGCGTTCCTCCTGGGATCAGTCTTGGCGGATCTAGCGTTGGGTGCGGGCGCAGAAGAAGGTGCTGCGGCCGGACTGGACGATGCGCGAGACGCCCGCGCAGCCCGGCGGGCCGGGGCAGAGCGGGCAGGGCGCGGCCTCGCGGTCATAGACCTGGAAGCGGTCCTGGAAATGGCCGAGCTCGCCATCGGTCTGCACGTAGTCGCGCAAGGACGAGCCGCCGGCCTCGATGGCTTCGGTCAGCACCGCCTTGATGGCGGGCACCAGGCGGCCAGCGCGGGCGCCGGGAATGGTGCCGGCCAGGCGGCGGGGCGAGATGCCGGCGCGGAACAGCGCCTCGGCGACATAGATATTGCCGAGGCCGGCAACGATGCGCTGGTCGAGCAGAGCGGCCTTGATCGGCGTCTGCCGGCCGGCCAGCGCCGAGGACAGCACGCCCTCGGTGAAGCTGTCCTCGAGCGGCTCGGGGCCCATGCCGGCGAGCAGCTTGTGGCTGTCCTCCTCGGCGGTGGGGACCAGGTCGACGCTGCCGAAGCGGCGCGGATCGACGAAGCCGATGCGCTGGCCGTCATCGGTCTGCATCACCAGGTGCTCGTGGGCCGGGGGCGGGGCGTTGTCGCCGATCGGGCGGGCGACCATGCGGCCGGACATGCCGAGATGGATCAACACCGAATCGCCGCCGGAGAGGCGGATCAGCATGTACTTGCCGCGGCGCCGAAAACCCTCGACGCGGCTGCCGGTCAGGCGCTGGGCGAGGCCGGGCGGGAAGGGCCAGCGCATGCCGGCGCGGTGGGTCGCCGCCATGGTCAGCACCCGGCCCTGCAGCAGTCCGGCCAAGCCGCGCATCACGGTTTCGACTTCGGGAAGCTCAGGCATCGCGGTCCATGTTCGGCAGGGCCGTCCTGTATCGGCTGTTTTTCCCTGGCCGGCCAGCCGGGGTGGCTGCGCGGAAATATGAAGCCGCCAGGAATTGCCCGCCGCCCGCCCTGGCGCCAGCCTGGAGGCCCTCGCTGGATGGAATTGGAAAAACAATGCGGCAGGCGATCTTGGCGCTCGGGCTGATGGCGATCGGGCTGCAGGGGGCCTGGGCGCAAGCGCCCGGGCTGCGGGTGCAGTCGCAGGTCGAGGGCCTGGCCTTCACGCCGCTGGCCGCCCTGCCGCCGGCGCCGCGCGGCGCCGATGGCCGGCTCTGCGGCTTCGCCAAGCCGGGCGAGACGCCGGCCGGGCGGCTGGTCTCGCGCGCCGGCTGGGCGGTGACGGGGGAGGAAAAGCTCGGGCGGCTGCAGGCGGTGAGCTTCGCCGGGGAATTCCAGCCCGGCACCAGCGGCAGCTGCGAGATCCGCCAGGGCAATGTGGCGCTGTTCGAGGGCGAGCAGATCCTGGCCGTCGCCTATGCCCGGCCCGGCGCGCGCCGCAGCATCGGCGCCATCCTGCCGCTGGAGATCGCCGGGCAGCCGGGGGGCTTGCGGCTGTGGGACGGGGATTTCCTTAGCCAGCCGCTGGCCGATCTGCGGGCGCAGCCGGACGGCACCCTGGCCCTGCAGCCGCTGGCGCCGGAGGAGACGCGCTGCCAGGGGCGGGTGACGCTGCCCAACCTCTACGGCAAGCCGATCACCGAGGCGCGGCGGCTGCTGCAGGCGCGCGGCTGGACGCCGGTGCCGGGCGAGCGCCAGGGCAGCGACATCGGCGGGCGGGAGGAAGCGCTGGCCCAGGCCGGCGTGGTCGAGGTCGACAGCTGCTCGGGCACCGGCTTCGGCTATTGCCGCTTCGGCTATCGCAGCGGCAGCGCCCTGCTGGATGTCACCACGGTCGGCGACAACCCGGTGCCGAGCGTCTCCGACTACGGCGTGCGCTGCGGCGGCGGGTGACCGCCGGGATCAGCCGGGCAGCACCTCGAAGCCGGTGACGCCGGTGGCGAGCAGGGCGCGCAGCTCGCGCGGCTCGAGGGCGATGCAGCCCTCGGTCGGCGCATAGCCCGGCCGGGCGACATGCAGGAAGATGGCGCTGCCGCGGCCGCGCACCACGGGGGCGTCGTTCCAGCCGAGCAGGCCGATGACGTCATAGACGCCATCCTCCCGCCAGAGCTGCTCGTGCCGCGCGTCATGCGGCAGGCGGATGCGGGTGTTGTAGGCGGGGTGGGAGGAATCGTCGCACCAGCCATCGTCGCGGGCGATCGGCTCGACCGGCAGGGCGCAGGCCGGGGCCGGACCGCGATCGGCACGGTAGAGGATGCGGCGCAGCGGCAGCGGGCCGAGCGGCGTGGCGCCATCCCCCTCCATCTTGGCGGCCGAGACGCCGCCCTTGCCGAGCGCGCAGCGCCAGGTCCGGCCCTGCAGCGTCACCAGCCCCTCGGAGCGCCCGGTCGGGCGGACGGCGGCGACCAGCATCAGCGGAGCAGGTGGCCGAAGCGCTCGGCCTTGGTCTCCAGATACTTGTCGTTGACGCCATTGGCGTCGAACTGGTGCGCCTCGCGGCCCTCGACGGCGATGCCGCAGGCGGCGAGGCCGGCCATCTTGTCGGGGTTGTTGGTCAGCAGCCGGACGCGGGGGATGCCGAGCTGCTGCAGCATGGTGGCGGCCACCAGGAAGCCGCGCTCGTCGGCGCCGTAGCCGAGCGCCCGATTCGCATCCAGCGTGTCCAGCCCCTGGTCCTGCAGCGTATAGGCGCGCAGCTTGTTGACCAGGCCGATGCCGCGGCCCTCCTGCGCCAGATAGAGCAGCACGCCGGCGCCCTCGCGCCCCATGCGGGCGATGGCGCCGCGCAGCTGCGGGCCGCAGTCGCAGCGCAGGCTCCCCAGCAGGTCGCCGGTGAAGCATTCGGAATGGGCGCGCACCAGCGGGGCGCCGCCTTCGGCCGCCAGCTTCTCGGGGTCGCCCACCAGGATCGCCAGATGCTCGATGCCGCCATCGGCGGCGCGGAAGGCGACGATGCGGGCGTCGCGGGCATCCTCCAACGGCACGCGCGCCTCGGCGACGCGGGTCAGGCTGGTCGCGGCGGAGGTCGGATAGGCCAGGATATCGGCCGCCGGCACGCTCAGCAGGCCGAGCGCCTCGGCGGCGCCCTCCCGCGCCGGGGCGGCGACCAGCGCCGGCAGCAGCCGGCCGAGCTTGGCCAGCGCCAGGGCGGCGGCGGCGAGCGGCGGCGGCGGCTGCAGCTCCGGCTGCTCGGGCAGCAGCCGCTCGGCCACCGGATCGGCCAGGCGCTTCAGCGCGGCGGGGTCCAGCAGGGTGGCGGGCAGGCGCAGCGCCACCACGCCTTCCTCCAGCCAGCGCGCCTCGGAGGGATGCGCATCGGCGCGCTGCACCGCGGTGGGGATCGGACGCTGCAGCAGGGCGGCGGCGCGGATCGGCGCCAGCAGCAGGGCAGGGGGGGCGATGGCGGCGGCGGCAAGCTCGGCCAGGCCACGGGCGCCGACGGTCTCGGCGGCCGCCACCAGCAGCGCGCCGCCGGCGGGCGTCGCCGGCAGGCCGGTCAGCAGCACGGGCGTGCCGCGGCGCAGGTCGCTGGCGGCACGGTGAACGGCGCGCAGGGCAAGCGCCTCGGCATCGGGCACGGCCGGGCCGATCTCCGCCGCATGCCGCAGGGCCGGCGCGACATTTCCAGTGCTGGTCATCCGATCCAATTCCCTAATAGCCCGGCGTTTTTTCCCGATTCTCTGGTCACGAAATCGGGAGAACACCGGAAAATGGCCCGGCAGACACCGGGCGGACCGCCGGCAGCCATGACTATGCAACCTGCGTCGTGGCCTCAATGTGGCGCTCTGGATCGAGTTGCCATCCCCCCATGGGGCTTACACGAGGCTTGCAGGCCTCCGGGGAAGGAAATTTGCGGCAGGCGGCAAAAAACCACCCGGAAAATGAATCCTGCGGGAGCGGCGGATGAGCAGGGCTTGCCGCGAGGCGAGGCAGCGGTCACGATAAGCCCATGGTGGCCTTCCGGCCGCCCGGCTGATTCCGGGAGGTAGAAGCCATGGATAACTCTTGGCTAAGTCGGGAGATCGCATGACCGGCCCGCGGCCGATCCTGATCGTGGATGATGATGACGCGCTGCGCGTCACCTTGTCCGAACAATTGGCGCTGGATGGCGAATTCGCGCCTGTCGAAGCCGGGACCGCGGCGGATGCCGCGGCCCAGTTGCTGGCCCCTGGCGGGCGATGCGACGCCGTGCTCCTGGATATCGGCCTGCCGGATGGCGATGGCCGGGATCTCTGCGCGCGCCTGCGGCAGGAGGGGGTGAAGATCCCCATCATCATGCTGACCGGCGCGGATGCGGAGCAGGACGTGGTGCGCGGGCTCGATGCCGGCGCCAACGACTACATCGCCAAGCCCTTCCGGGTGGGTGAGCTGCTGGCGCGGCTGCGCGCCCAGCTGCGGGTGTTCGACAATTCCGAGGACGCGGTCTTCGTGATTGGTCCCTACACCTTCCGCCCCTCGGCCAAGCTGCTGCTGGAGCCGGTGAAGAACCGCAAGATCCGCCTGACCGAGAAGGAAGCGGCGATCCTGAAGTTCCTCTACCGTGCCGGTGGCCGTCCGGTGGCGCGGCAGATCCTGCTGAACGAGGTCTGGGGCTACAATGCCGCCGTGACCACGCACACGCTGGAGACGCATATCTATCGCCTGCGGCAGAAGATCGAGCCGGACCCGGCGAATGCGGCGCTGCTGCTGACCGAGGGGGGCGGCTATCGCCTTGACCCCCAGGCCGGCCGCGAGGCGGCTGCCTGAGATCGAAGGCCGGGGGTGTTCCTCCCGGCCTTTTTCTTGGGCGGTATCCTGATCCGGTGCCTGCGGCAGCCTGACAGAAAAAAGATGGGGGTCCGGGGGAATTCCTTCCCCCGGCCTTTTTTTCTGTCCCTTGCCTCTGACCCTGCCGACGGGCATTTTCCGCGCGCTTTTTGCCTTGGTCCGCCCGCGCCGTCCCGGCCCTGCGGCCGCATTCTGTAAGGACCTTCGACGATGCGCGTGAAGGATGTGAAGAAGGTTGTGCTCGCCTATTCCGGCGGGCTGGACACCTCGGTCATTCTGAAGTGGCTGCAGACGACCTACCAGTGCGAGGTGGTGACCTTCACCGCCGATCTGGGCCAGGGCGAGGAGCTGGGCCCGGCCCGCGACAAGGCGCTGCTGCTCGGCATCAAGCCCGAGAACATTTTTATTGAGGACCTGCGGGAGGAGTTCACCCGCGACTTCGTCTTCCCGATGTTCCGCGCCAATGCCCTGTATGAGGGCTGCTACCTGCTGGGCACCTCGATCGCGCGGCCGCTGATCGCCCAGCGCCAGATTGAGATCGCCGAGAAGGTCGGCGCCGACGCCGTCAGCCATGGCGCGACCGGCAAGGGCAACGACCAGGTCCGCTTCGAGATCGGCTATTACGCGCTGAAGCCGGATGTGAAGGTGATCGCGCCCTGGCGCGAATGGGACCTGACCAGCCGCACCCGGCTGCTGGAATTCGCCGAGGCGAACCAGATCCCCATCGCCAAGGACAAGCGCGGCGAGGCGCCCTTCTCGGTCGACGCCAACCTGCTGCACAGCTCCTCCGAGGGGAAGATCCTGGAGGAGCCCTGGGACGCGCCGGACGAGATGGTCTGGCAGCGCACGATCAGCCCGGTCAACGCGCCGGACAAGGTCACCGAGATCACCGTCGAGTTCGAGCGCGGCGACGCGGTCGGCATCAATGGCGAGCGGCTGTCGCCGGCCACCCTGCTGACCAAGCTGAACGCGCTGGGCAAGGAGAACGGCATCGGCCGGCTCGACCTGGTGGAGAACCGCTTCGTCGGCATGAAGAGCCGCGGCTGCTATGAGACCCCGGGCGGCACCATCCTGCACACCGCCCACCGCGCGATCGAGAGCATCACGCTGGACCGCGAGGCCGCGCACCTCAAGGACAGCATCATGCCGCGCTATGCGGAGATCATCTACAACGGCTTCTGGTTCAGCCCGGAGCGCCGGATGATCCAGGCCATGGTCGATGAGAGCCAGAAGAGCGTCACCGGCACGGTCCGGCTGAAGCTCTACAAGGGCAATGTCATCGTCAGCGGCCGGCAGTCGCCGAACAGCCTCTACTCGATGAAGCACGTCACTTTCGAGGACGACCAGGGCGCCTACGACCAGTTCGACGCCCAGGGCTTCATCAAGCTGAACGCGCTGCGCCTGCGCCTCGGCGCCATGGCCGGCCGCAAGGGCGGCGCGCTGTAATATCCTGCTCCGGCGCCGCCCTGCGCGGGCGGCGGGGCCAGGCCAGAGTCATGGAAGGGCCAGAGTCGTGGAAGGGCCCGGGGCGGCGACGCCCCGGGCCCTTCCTGTGTCCGGGCAACCGATCGCCGAGGGCGGCGTTTGCTTGGCCAGAGCCCGGCGTTCCGTCGGGCAGAAAGAAGCAGAAGGAGAAGGCTCATGGCCCGCATCCGCACCACCCTCGCCACCGCCGCCGTGCTGGGCGCCTCGCTCGGCCTGGGCGCTGCCGCCCAGGCGCAGTCGCCCTATCCCGCCCCGATGGCCCCGCCGGCCAGCAGCGCGCCGATGGGCACCCCGATGGCCGCGCCGATGGCGCCGCCCATGGCCCCCGCACCGGGCATGGCGCCGGGCATGGCGCCGCACCACCGGCCGATGCACCCGCCGGGTGCCGCCAGCACCTATGGCATGGGCGGCATGACCCCCGGCGCCGCGCCGGGCATGGCCCCGCCGCCGATGGGCGCGATGGGTCATCCCAACGTGATGCCGGCCCCGGCGCAGCCCTTCTCCGGCCTGACGCTGCCGCAGCAGCAGGGCGTCGGCAACGGCGCCTACAATGGCGGCGGCGTGGTGCTCGAATACCTGCCGGACGGCACCACCCGCGTGGTGCGCTGACCGCACGCGAAAGGGCCGGGGGAGCGATCCCCCGGCCCTTTTTCATGCCTGCCGGTCGCCGGCGGGTCAGGCGGCGCGGGGCGTCGCCGGATAGCCGATCAGCCGGTTCAGCTTCAGCGCATAGGCGCCGTCGCCGAGCAGCGCCTGGACCGCCAGCGCCGCGATCCAGAACACCGGGAATTCCCAGCCACCACCGGCATTGCTGAAGACCCAGCCATTGCCGGCATGCTGCAGCGTCGCGCCGATCAGGATCGGCACCGCCAGCAGCGACACGGCGCGGGTCCAGAAGCCGAGGACCAGGGCGATGCCGGCCAGGGTCTCGGCGATGGCGACCACGGCGCCGAGCACCGGCGGGTAGCCCAGGCTGCCGAAGAAGCCCATGGTGCCGGTCAGGCCGAAGGTCATGATCTTCATGTAGAGGCCATGGGCCAGGAACATCACGCCCAGGCTGAGGCGGAGCAGCAGGGCCGCCAGGGCGGCAGAACGGTCGTTCGTCATTGTCTTGATCAATCCCGTCGAGGAAAGGGGCGCGGCGCTGAACACCGCCGTTGACCCAGACTAGCCAGGCGCGGGCTTCGCCTTCCAAATGGAAGAACGAAGGATCATCATCACCGGTATCAATGGCCGACCTCTCCACCCTCGACCTGAACTTGCTGCGCGTCTTCGACGCCGTGGCGCGCGAGCGCCATGTCACCCGCGCGGCGCAACGGCTGAACCTGTCGCAGCCGGCCGTCTCCAACGCGCTGGCCCGGCTGCGCGTCGCGCTGAAGGACGAGCTGTTCCTGCGCCGCCCCGGCGGCGTCGAGGCGACCGAGCTCGCCCTGTCGCTGACCCAGCCGGTGGCCGAGGTGCTGGACCGGCTGCGCGACGCCCTGGCCAGCCACGCCCCCTTCGATCCCGCCAGCTCCGACCGGGTCTTCCCCATCGGGCTGTCGGAATATGCCGAGGCCGTGCTGGCGCCGCCGCTGATGGCGCGGCTGGCGAAGGAGGCGCCGGGCTGCCTGGTCTCGATCAGCCATGCCGACCGGATCGGCGCGCTGGACATGCTGGAGGCCGACCAGGTGCAGCTGGTGATCGGCATGCTGGGGGAGCCGCCGGCGCTCTACACCCGCCTCCGCCTGCTGCCCGAGGCTTTCTTGCTCCTCATGCGGCCGGGGCATCCGCTGGCGGAGGGGGAGATCGACCTGGCCCGCTTCACCGCCTTCCCGCATCTGCTGCATTCGCCGAACGGCTCGCGCGACGGGGCGCTGGACGCGCCGCTGCGCGAGGCGGGCTTCCCGCGGCGGCTGGGGGCGGTGGTGGCCCACCTCTCGGCGGTGCCGGGCATCCTGAAGCGGACCGACATGGTGATGTCGCTCTCCGCCCGGCTGGCGCATCAGCTGGCCGAGGCGCATGGGCTGGTGGTGCGGCCCTGCCCGGTCGCGGTGCCGCATACAAGGCTGTCGCTGATCTTCCCGCGCCGTTTCGAGGCCGACCAGGGCCATGCCTGGCTGCGCCGCCTGCTTCTTTCCGTGGCGCGCGAGGCGACCTCGCTGGAGCAGTGCGAATCGCTGAAGGGGCTGGGGGTCCCGGCCCCGGCCGAGGACGACTAGGCTCCGTCTCAGCTCTTGAGCCGATCGGGTGAGGCGGCCAGGCAGAGGCTGCCGGGGAAGCAGGTGGCGGTCTTCCCGTGGCGTGTGGCGACGGCGCGCCCCTCCTTCCGCCGCGCCCGGAGGCGCTTGACCTTGTCGCGGCTGGTGGAGATCCAGGCGGGGCAGGCAACCGGGGAAAGCCTGCGGGACGTCGCCGCCGCCACAGGGCTTCCGCGCGAGCAGCTCCATGCCCGCGCGCCGGAACTGTGCGAAGGCAAAGAGCAACAGCAGCCTGCATCCAAGCCCGGGCCGCGCCGTTACAGGAATTGTAGCGGAGCACAACCTTTGCCGTCCCATCGCCGCGCCCTCGAACTCCTGGCCCGCCTCGGCTATGCCGCGCGGGGCGTTGTCAACCTGGTGGTGGGGCTGCTGGCCTTCCTGGCCGCCCTGGGTCAGGGCGGCGGCAACAGCGGCAACAAGGGCGCGCTGCTCTCGCTGCTGTCCCACCGGTTTGGCGGCGTTCTGCTCGGCATCGTGGCGGTGGGGCTGTTCGGTTTCGCCCTCTGGCGCGCCTGCCAGTCGGTGCTGGACGCCGACCGCCGCGGCACCGCCCCCAAGGCCCTCTGCGCCCGCGCCGGCCAACTGATCTCGGCCTTCACCTATGCCAGCCTTGGGCTCTTCGCCGCCACCCTGGCGGCCGGCGGCGCCGCCGCGCGGGGCGCGACAGACGATGCCTCCGAGGCGCAGGACTGGTCACGCTGGATCATGTCCCACAGCTTCGGCGAAGTGGTGATCGGGCTGGCGGGCGCCGTGGTGGCCGGTGTCGGGATCGGGCTGCTGGTGCGCGGCTGGCGTGCCTCCTTCACCAAGCACCTGGACTGCCCGGAAAATGCCGCGCAGTGGGTGGTGCCGCTCGGCCGGGTCGGCTTC
Source organism: Roseomonas sp. USHLN139 (assembly GCF_037145735.1). Classification (NCBI taxonomy): domain Bacteria; kingdom Pseudomonadati; phylum Pseudomonadota; class Alphaproteobacteria; order Acetobacterales; family Roseomonadaceae; genus Roseomonas; species Roseomonas sp. USHLN139. The sequence continues at coordinate 431,351 of NZ_JBBCWY010000004.1, forward strand.
ATGGCACGCGGCGTGGTGTTCCTGATTATCGGCCTTTTCGTGATGCTGGCGGCGCTGCACTCCAACCCGCAGGAAGTGGTTGGCCTCAGCGGGGCGCTGCGCGTGCTGCAGGGCCAGCCCTTCGGCCAGTTCCTTTTCGGGGTGGTGGCGCTGGGACTGGCGGCCTTCGGCATGTTCGAATTCGCGGAGGCGCGATACCGGCGGATCGATGCGCCGGGGTGACAAGGTGGGAAATTGCCACCAGTAACTCGACAGGAGCATCGGCGGCGGTTCTGGGATTTTGCGGCGGAAAAGCTTTCAGGCGAGAATGCTGCGCCGGCGCAGGAAGAGCGGGAGCCGATCTCGCCGCGCACCAGGGCAGCACTGGCGGCGGCCACAGCGCGCAGGATGACCTCCATGGCTCCCGCCGCGGATAGGTCCGTGATCAGGCGCTGACAGGACCTAGCCCCAGGGGCCGCGCTGGGTCGGCCGGCTGGCCGGCCGGGCACCCCAGGGGGAGGCGGCGGCGGTGGGGCGCTGCGGCGGCCCGCCCGGCATGCTGTTCGCCATCTGCACCAGCGCCTGCACCCGGTTCTGCGTGCTGGGATGGGTGGAGAACAGCCCGTCCATCCGCAGGCCCGCCAGCGGGTTGACGATGAACATATGGGCGGTCGCCGGATTGGCCTCGGCGGCCTGGTTGACGAAACCCTGGCGGCCCTGCTCGAGGCGGGTCAGGGCGCGCGCCAGGCCCAGCGGATTGCCGCTGATCATGGCGCCCATCCGGTCGGCCTCGTATTCGCGGGAGCGGCTGATCGCCATCTGCACGATGGCCGCGCCCAGCGGCGCCAGCAGCATGATCAGCAGGCCGACGATCGGCCCCGGCCCGCGGTTGTCGCGGTGGCCGCCGAACAGGAAGCCGAACTGCGCCAGCATGCCGATGGCGCCGGCCAGGCAGGCGGTCACCGTCATGATCAGCGTGTCGCGGTTGCGGATATGGGCGAGCTCGTGGGCGATGACGCCCTCGACCTCCTCCGGCGGCATGCGGTTGAGCAGGCCGGTATTGACCGCGACGGCGGCGTTCTCCGGGTTGCGGCCGGTGGCGAAGGCGTTCGGCTGGTCCTCGTGGATCAGGTAGAGCGCCGGCATGGGCAGGTTGGCATTGGCCGCCAGCCGCTCGGTCATGCGGTAGAGGTCGGGGGCGTCCTGCGGCCCGATCGGCTGGGCATTGTGCATGCGCAGCACCATGCGGTCGCTGTTCCACCAGGCGAAGAGGTTGGTGGCGCAGGCGATGACGAAGGCGAAGGCCATGCCGCCGCGGCCGCCCAGTGCGCCGCCGACGGCCACGAACAGGGCGGTCATCGCCGCGAGCAGGATAGACGTGCGCAGATAGCCGTTCATGACCTCTTCCCGTTTGCACCCGACAGACCCCAGATGGGGGGCATGGCAAGTCCTGAACAAGAGGCCGCCCCGCCGGCCAGCGAGAGCGTGACGCCGGAGACGGCGCCCACGACCCCCACCCCCTCGAAGCCCGAGGAGAAGAAGATGCCGGTCGAGATCGGCGGGCCCGCTGGGCCGGAGCCGACGCGCTTCGGCGACTGGGAACGGAAGGGTCGCGTCAGCGACTTCTGAGGGCCACCCGGCACGGCCGGTCCCGGGGGGTGACGGCAACCGTCAACCCCGGGGCCGCGGCCGGGCTCAGCCGGCGCGCAGGCGGCTGAGCCAGAGGCTGATGACCAGCACGCCAGCGCCGCTGAGCGCCAGCGATGGCCCGGCACCGGCCGCGACCATCAGCAGGCCGAAGACCGCCGGCCCCACCGCCTGGCCGAGGAAGTAGCAGAAGGCGTGCAGCGCGACCGCCGAGCCGCGGGCGCCGGGGGCGACCTCGGTGACGCGGGTCTGGATGCTGTTGTGCAGCATGAAGAAGCCCAGGCCGATCAGCAGCGCGCCGCCGATCCCGACATCGGGCATGCCGGTGGCCAGGCAGAGCATGCCGGCCAGCACGGCGGCGCCGGCAAGGCGCATCATCCGCGCCTGGCCGATGCGGCGCAGCAGGAAGGGCGCCAGCATCGTGTAGGCGAAGCCGCCCACCCCGAAGCAGGCCACGGCGATGCCGGCGCGCAGCGTGCCATGGCCATCCGCGCCCAGCAGCACGGCGAAATAGGGGAAGGGGCCGAAGACGCAGGCGCCCTCCAGCGCGACGCCGATGAAGAGCGGCTGGGCGGCGCGGTTGCGCAGGATATCCGCATACCGGCGCAGGACCTCCGGCAGTGTCGGGCGGCGGGAGGGCAGGGCGGGCGCCGAGGTGCGGCGGGAGTCGAGCCAGACGACCAGCGTCGAGGCGGCGGCGGCCAGGGCGCAGACGGCCATGATGCCGCGCCAGCCGATGAAGGGGGCCGCCAGGCCGGAGACCGCGCCGCCGGCCAGCTGGCCGAGGATGGCGCAGGCCAGGAAGCGGCTGATGGCCACCTGGCGCTGCGCCATGGGCACGCGGTCGCCGAAGAGGGCGAGGGTGAGCGGGAAGATGCCGCCGGCGGCCAGGCCCGCCGCGATGCGCGCGGCGAAGAGGCTGTCGAGGGAGGGGGCCAGGGCGCAGGCGGCGAGCATCAGGGCCAGCAGGCCGAGGCAGAGGCCGATGATGCGGCGCTTGCCGAAGCTGTCGCCCATCGGCCCCAGGATCGGCTGGATCAGGGCGTAGGGCAGGGTGAAGGCGCTGGCCAGCAGGGCGACCTGCTCGTGCGGGGTGGCGAAGTCGGTGGCGAGTTCGCCCATCAGCGGGTCGAGGGCGCGGCCGGCCAGGGCGCCGGCGAAGCCGCCCAGGCCGAAGACCGCGACCATGCGCTGCACCGCGCGCGGGTCGGGTGGTGAGGTATCCATGGGTTGGATGCTGCGCTGCGCGGGGTGTCGCGCCAAGGTCCGGTCTTCTGACCAATCCTTAAGAATGCGGGGGTCCGGGGGAACTCAGTTCCCCCGGCGGGGGTTCGGGGGCGGAGCCCCCGTGCTTTCTTTTGTTTCTGAAGAAGTCGGTGAGGAGCGTGCCGCACTCCGTCTCCCGGACGCCCCCGATGATTTCCGGCGCGTGGTGACAGGAGGGCGCCTGGAAGATGCGCGCCCCGTGCTCCACCCCGCCGCCCTTCGGGTCATAGGCCCCGAAGACGATGCGTTTCACGCGGAAGAAGCTGGCTGCCTGGGCGCACATCGGGCAGGGCTCGAGGGTAACGGTCAGGGTGCAGTCGGCCAGGCGGGGCGAGCCGCGCAGCCGGGAGGCCTGGCGCAGGGCCAGGATCTCGGCATGGGCGGAGGCGTCGTGGTCTGCCTCCACCCGGTTGCCGGCGCGGCCGAGCACCTGTCCCGCGGGATCGGTGACGACGGCGCCGACCGGGACCTCGCCCCGCGCCGCGGCGGCACGTGCCTCGGCGAGGGCGAGCTCAATCGGTGTCACGGGCCAATCAGCTGCCCGCCATCGGCGGTGATGGTGTGGCCAGTGACCCAGCGGGCGCGGCGGGAGGCCAGGAACAGCACCACATCGGCCATTTCCTCCGGCTCGCCCAGGCGGCCGAAGGGGATCTGCGACAGCACCGAGTTGTAGAGCGCCGGGTTGCTGGTGCGGCGGTCCTCCCAGCTGCCGCCCGGGAACTCGATCGAGCCGGGGGCCAGGCCGTTCACCCGGATGCCCTTGGCGGCCATCATCTTGGCCTGGCTGGCGGTGTAGTGGATCACCGCCGCCTTGATCGCGCCGTAGGGGGCCGAGCGGCTGCTGGCCCGCATCGCCGAGATGGACGAGACGTTGATGATCGAGGCGAAGCCGGGCTTGCCGGGCTCGGCGGCCTTCTCCAGCCAGGGCAGGGCGGCGTGGCTGGCGCGGACGATGGCCATCATGTCGACGTCGAAGGAGGCGGCCCAGCCGGCCTCGTCATCGGTCTGGCCGAAGCCGGAGGCGTTGTTGACCAGCACGTCGATGCCGCCCAGCGCCGCCGCGGCGGCCGGGATGAAGGCCGCGATCTGCTCGGCCTGGGACAGGTCGCAGGGGGCGGCGAAGACCGGGTTGCCGAAGGCCGCGAGCTCGGCCCGCGCGGCCTCCAGCGGCCCGGCGCCGCGGGCGCAGATGGCGACCGCGGCCCCTTCCTTGGCGAAGCCCAGCGCGATGCTGCGGCCGATGCCGCGGCTGCCGCCCATGACCACGACGCGCTTGCCCGAGAATTCCATCGACGTCTCTCCTGACGATCCCGCGGGCAGATCAGCGCAAAGCTTCGGTGGCGACAAGGCGGCCAGACGCCTTTCGCGGGGCCGGGGCGCAGCTTTCCGTTGTGATCCCGGCGCGAGAGGGCTAGGGACCGGCGCATGCGCAAGCTTCCCCTGATCGGCCTGACCCTGGATGCGGAGCAGCCGGGCGGCTACTCCAAGCTCCCCTGGTACGCCCTCCGCCAGAACTATTTTTCCAGTGTCGTCCGCGCGGGCGGGCTGCCCGTCGCCCTGCCGCACGAGGCCGCGCTGGCCGAGGCCTATCTCGACGAGGTCGACGGGCTGCTGGTCACCGGCGGCGCCTTCGACGTCGATCCCTCGCTCTATGGCGGCGGGCCGGCGCATGAGACGGTGACGCTGAAGGAAGGCCGCACCGCCTTCGAGCTGGCCATGGTGCGCGGCGCGCTGGCCCGCGACATGCCGGTGCTCGGCATCTGCGGCGGCGAGCAGCTGCTGGCGGTGGCGCTGGGCGGCACGCTGATCCAGCACATCCCGGACAGCGTCGCCGATTGCCTGCCGCATGAGCAGCCCAACCCGCGCACCGAGCCGGGCCACGAGGTCGCCATCACCGCGGGCAGCCTGCTGGCGCGCGCCGCGGGCACGCTGCGCATGGCGGTGAACTCGGCGCATCACCAGGCCGTCGCCACCCCGGGGCCGCGCGCCCTGGTCAATGCCGTGGCGCCGGACGGGGTGATCGAGGGCATCGAATCGCCTGACCACCGCTTCGCGCTGGGCGTGCAGTGGCATCCGGAATACGCGGTGGACCCGAAGGACCAGGCGATCCTGGACGCCTTCGTCGCCGCCTGCCGTGACGCCGCCGCCGCGCGGAGGGCCGCATGACCGACATGACCGACACGATCCAGGACGCCGGGGATGGCGAGCGCGGCGAGCGCATCGCCAAGTGGCTGGCCCGCGCCGGCGTCGCCAGCCGCCGCGACGCCGAGAAGCTGGTCGCCGAGGGCAAGGTGTCGCTCAACGGCCAGATCGTCGAGACGCCGGCGACCTTCGTCGGGCCCGAGGACCGCGTCGTCGTCGACGGCAAGCCGGTCGGCCAGGCGCAGCACACCCGCCTGTTCCGCTACCACAAGCCGCCCGGCCTGGTGACCACGCACAAGGACCCGGAAGGCCGCCGCACCGTCTTCGACGAACTGCCCGCCGCGCTGCCGCGGCTGGTCTCGGTCGGCCGGCTCGACCTGAATTCCGAGGGCCTGCTGCTGCTGACCAATGACGGCGCCCTGTCGCGCCGGCTGGAACTGCCGGCCAATGCCTGGAACCGCCGCTACCGCGCCCGCGTGCATGGCCGGGTCGACGAGCGGGCGCTGGCCCAGCTGGCCCATGGCATCACCGTCGAGGGCGTCGCCTATGGCCCGATCCAGGCCGGGCTCGATTCCCGCCAGGGCACCAATGCCTGGCTGACCGTCACCCTGACCGAGGGCAAGAACCGCGAGGTCCGTCGCGTCCTGCAGCATCTCGGCCTGACGGTGACCCGGCTGATCCGCACCGCCTATGGCCCCTTCAGCCTGGGCGACCTGCCGCGCGGCGCGGTGGAGGAGGTCAGCGCCAAGGTGATGCGCGAGCAGCTCGGCCTCGACGCGCCGCCGCGCATCCGCCGCGGCAAGGAGCTGGCCGCCGAGGCCGCGGCGCGCGCCGCCGCGATCGCCGCCGCCGAGGGCGACCCGACCGCGCCGAAGCCCGCCGCCAAGCCGGAGGCGATGCAGCGTTCCCGCCCGGCCAAGCCGCCGCGCGCCCGCAACGCCACCGAGCCGCTGCGCCGCGCCTGGGGCGCCATCGCCCAGGGGCCGGATGCCGACCAGCCGCAGGGCCCCGGCAAGCGCGGCCGCGGCGGCCCGCGCAAGCCGCGCTGATGCGGATCATCGCCGGGCGGCATCGCGGCCGCCGGCTGGAGGCGCCGCCCGGCGCCGCCACCCGCCCGACCGCCGACCGCGTCCGCCAGGCGCTGTTCGACATGCTGTGGCACGCCCCCTGGGCCGGCCGCGCGGCGGTGGAGGAGGCGGTCGTGCTCGACGCCTTCGCCGGCACCGGGGCGCTCGGGCTGGAGGCGCTGTCGCGCGGCGCCGCCTCGGCCTGTTTCATCGAGCAGGATCGCGTCGCGCTCGGCGTGCTGCGCGCCAACATCACGCTGTGCCAGGAATCCGCCCGCGCCCGGATCATGGCCGGCGACGCGACCCGCCCGCCCAAGGCGGTGGCACCCTGCGGCCTGGTCTTCCTCGATCCGCCCTACGGCAAGGAGCTGGTGCCCAGATCGGTCGCCGCCCTGGGCGCCGCCGGCTGGATCGCGCCGGGCGCCCTGCTGATCGCGGAAACCGGGCGGGAAGAGGCGCTTATCCTCGCCGGATACGAGGAAGTCGCGGTCCGCGAGCATGGCGCGGCGAAGGTGTCCTGCTTCAGGAAGGCAGGCTGAAGGCCAGGGGAAGGCCAGGGGAAGGAATTCCCCTGGACCCCGTCTTCTTTCTGTTCAACGGCCGTGGGCAGGGGGCGCGGATTACGCGCCGGGCTCGCCCAGGGTCGCGCCCAGCCGCGTATAGACCTCGCGCAGACGGCCTTCGTAAGCCTCGTTGCTGAACAGGGCGGCCCGCTTCGGGCCGGCATTCTCCAGCCAGCCGCGCAGCTCGGCATCGGTGTCCAGCGCGCGGATCGCCTCGGTCATGGCACGGACGTCGTAGGGGTCGATGGTGATGGCGGATTCGCCGACCACCTCCGGCAGCGAGGAGGTGTTGGAGGTCAGCACCGGCGTGCCCAGCTTCATCGCCTCCAGCGCCGGCAGGCCGAAGCCCTCGTAGAGCGAGGGGAACATCGCCGCCTTGGCGCCGCGGATCAGCGAGATCAGCAGGCGGAAGGGCGCATAGTCCAGCATGATGATCTTGCTGCGCTGGCGCAGGATCGAGCCTTCCTGCACCTGGTAGCGGATATGGTCGTCGAACAGGAGCTTCAGCTCCTCCTCGCTCTTCCAGGCCTTCTTGCCGACGATCACCAGCGGCAGGTCGGTGCCGGAGGAGAGGAAGGCCTCGATCATGCGGCCGACATTCTTCTTCGGCTCGATGGCGCCGAAGAACAGGAAGTACTTCTTCCACTCCAGGCCATAGCTGCCGCGGATCTCGTCCTGCGCCTCGTTGACCGGCTTGTCGGTGAACTTCCGCGGCAGGTCGACCGCCTGGTAGGTGTTGGTGACCTTCTCCGGATCGGCGCCGAGCAGGGTGATGATGTCCTGGCGCGAGGCCTCGGAGACGGTGACGATATGGTCCGCCTTCTGCACGATCTGGCGGTTCATCCGGAAATAGCGGCGCTTGTTGTCGAGCGTCGTATAGGGCAGCCGCAGCGGCACCAGGTCGTGCAGGCAATAGACGTTCTTGGCGCCGGGGATCCGCATCGGCAGCGGATAGGTCCAGTGCATGATCTGCGGCGGCCGCGGCATCCGCACCTTCAGCTGGGTGCCGAACAGCTTGAAGCTGTTATGCGCCAGGGTGAAGCCGTTCTCGACGTTCCACAGATGGTCGAAATGCGGCATCCGGCTCTCGAAGGTGGTCGAGACCACCTGGCCGGTGATCGGCACCCGCGTCGCATATTCGCCGAGCGGCGACATCAGCGCCCGCCGCGTGCCGCGCAGCCAGCGCAGCAACGGCGCCGTCTCGCCCACCCGGTTGTCGAAGAAGGCGATCTCGCGGATCAGCTCGTTGCGGCTCGGGCTGGCCCGGGTGCCGTAGAGCACGCCGACCTCGGCGCCCATGGCCCCCAGCCGGAAGCTCAGATTGCGCGCGTAGGTGGCAACACCCGTGCCCTGGTCGAGCGCGAGATTATAGCCATCGATATAGATTCGGGACCGCATGCGCCGACCCTAGCGGAGGCGGGGCCCGCGGCGAAGGGGCGTTTGCATCCTGGGCAACGCGATATGCTGCAATGCAAGAGGACTTGACCGGGCTGCGGGTGCAGGGCCGATAGGGGCCATGGACAGACGGGGGCGGCGATGAGCGGGCGGCAGCAGGAGGCGGAGGCCTTGCGGCGGGAAGCCGATGCCTTGCGCGACAGGCAGGCCTGGCGCGCCGCCGCCGAGGCCTATGGCGCCTTCCTGGCGCTGCGTCCCGACGATGCCGGCATGCAGGTGCAGCGCGGCCACTGCCTGAAGGAGGCCGGCGACATCGCCGGCGCCCTGGCGCTGTATCGCAGCGCGGCGGCGCTGCGCCCGCGCGAGGCCGATATCCCGTTGCAGATCGGCCATGCCGAGAAGCTGCTGGGCCATCACGATGCCGCCCGCGATGCCTATGCCGAGGCGGCGCTGCTGGCACCGCTTGCCGCGAATCCCTGGCGGGAATGGCAGGTCCTGGCGCGCGCCCGGCCGGGCCGCGCGGCGCCGGCCGCCGGCGGGGTGGTGCTGGACCTGACGGATCTCGTCGCCTGGGTGCGCGGCGGGCACCGGGCGCCCTCCGGCATCCAGCGGGTGCAGCTCGACCTGACGCGGGCGGCGCTGGCGCGGCAGCCGGCGCCGCGGCTGGCCGCCATGGCGCGCTCGGGTGGCGGCTGGCGGGAGCTGCCGGCGCCGCTTTTTCTTCGGTTGGACCTGCTGATGACCACCGGGGCCGATGCGACCGACCCGGAATGGCTGTCCGCCGTTGAGCTGCTGGAAGCCATCATCGAGACGCCGCCGCCGCTGCGCTTCGCCCCGGGCGCGGTGCTGGCGACGCTGGGCGGCAGCTGGAGCCTGCCCGATCATCTCGCCTGCCTGCGCGCGGCGCGGGCGCGCGACGGGCTGCGCCACGTGCCGCTGCTGCACGACTGCATCCCGCTGCTGCTGCCCGAGCACTGCGCCGAGGGCGTGGTGCGCGACTATACCCGCTGGTTCGCCAATCTTTCTTTGCATGCGGACGGGGTGATCGCGGTGTCGCGCTCCACCGCCGAGGACATGAAGCGGCTGCACCGCACGTTGCTGCCCGCGCTGCCGGTGCCGGAGACGGCGGTGCTGCGGCTCGATGCCGCGCCGCGGGCGGTGACCGGCGAGGTGCCGCCGCATCCGCTGCTGCGCGGCGACACGCCCTTCGTGCTGTTCGTCTCGACCATCGAGGGGCGCAAGAACCACCTGATGGTGTTCAACGCCTGGCTGTCGATGCTGCGCCGCGCGGCGGGGACGCCGGCCGCGGCGCAGGTGCCGCTGCTGGTCTGCGTCGGCCGCCCCGGCTGGCGCGCCGAGGCCGCCATGGCGCTGCTGGAGGGCGCGCCGGAGCTGCGGGCGCGGGTGCGCATCCTGTCCGAGGTCTCGGACCCGCTGCTGGCGGCGCTGTACCGCGCCTGCCTCTTCACCCTCTACAACAGCCATCACGAGGGCTGGGGCCTGCCGGTCACCGAAAGCCTGGCCGCCGGCAAGGTGGCGCTGGTGCCGCGCCATTCCGCCCTGGTCGAGGCCGGCGAGGGCGGCGCCGTCTTCTTCGCCCCCAACAGCGAGCCCGACCTGCTGGCGCAGCTGCAGCGGCTGATCCATGACCCCGGCTTCCGCGCGCAGGCCGAGGCCGCGATCCGCCCGCCGCCGCGCGGCTGGGACGCGCTGGCCGAGCAGTTCCTCGACGACGCCGCCCGGCTGGCCGAGGCCGGCGGGCCGCGCCCCGCCGTGCCGGTGGCGGCGGGGCGCCCGCATCCGCTGCAGCGCCTCTCCGGCGGCCGGCCGCGCCTGGCCATGGCGGTGGCCGAGACGCTGCGCGAGGGCGAGGCCTGGCACCCGCTGGAACCCTGGGGCTGCTGGACCCGGCCGGGTGCCGCGACGCTGGCGATCGCCGTGCCCGAGCCGGGGCCGCTGTGGCTCGAGGTCGCCCTGCAGGGGCTGCCGCTCTCCGAGGGACCTGCCCAGGACCAGGCGGTGGAGCTGCTGGTGCTGCGCGACGACATCCCCGCCGGCGAGCCGCGGCTGGTCACCGTCCCGGCCGGCGCCGAGGCCCTGGTCGGGCTGCCGGCCGCCGCCGGCGGCGGGATGCTGCGCATCGAGATCCTCTGCCGCGCCGCCGGGGCGGATGCCGAGGGACGGGCGATCGGCATCGGCGTCACCGCCCTCGGCCTGGCCGCGGCCGGCAGCGTGCCGGAGCGGCTGGCGCTGCTGGAGGCGCGCCGCTTCGCCCGCCCGCGCGACCCGCTGGCCGAGGCGTGAGGCCGGACAGGATGGGACACGACTTCGACGCGGTCTTCCGGGCCGAGCTGACAGAACTGTTCCGCTGGCGGCGGGATGTGCGGCATTTCCGGGCCGATCCGGTGCCGGGGGACCTGCTGGACCGGCTGATCGCGCTGGCGGACCTGGCGCCCTCGGTCGGGCTGAGCCAGCCCTGGCGCTTCGTCACCGTCGACGACCCCGGCCGCCGCGCTGGCATCCGCGCCAATTTCGAGGCCAGCAATGCCGCGGCGCTGTCCGGCCAGGCCGAGGGCAAGGCCGGCCTCTATGCCCGCCTCAAGCTGGCCGGGCTGGACCAGGCGCCCTGCCATTTCGCGCTGTTCTGCCTGCCCGATCCGGCGCAGGGCCATGGGCTGGGCCGGCGCACCATGCCGCTCACCCTGGACTATTCGGCGGTGATGGCGCTGCACAGCCTGTGGCTAGCCGCGCGCGCCGAGGGGCTGGGCCTGGGCTGGGTTTCCATTCTCGACCCGGAGGCGGCGAAAGCCTGCCTCGATGTCCCGCCCGACTGGCGGCTGATCGGCTATTTCTGCCTGGGCTGGCCGCAGCAGGAGGAGGCGATCCCGGAGCTGGAACGCGAGGGCTGGGAGCGGCGGCACGCCTCGGCGCGGCTGGCGCGCTAGCGCGCCGGGCGGAACCGCCGGACAGCCCGCTTCACCCGATCGGCCACGCCGCGGGAACCGATGGCCCTCTGCCCCAGCCCCCTGTCAGGCCGGGCGCCCGCCGGGCCATCGCGCCCGAGGTCGCCCCCTGGACAGGGCAGTCCGAAAAAAACTACTTCCGGCTGGGGCCGCGCAGGGCGTGCTGCGGCTCCTCGAATTCCCGGTACAGGTCCTCGCCGCCGCGCAGCGCCAGCGGCCGCATGAGGAACACCGCCCCCCAGCCCCAGCCGCCATTGACCACCGCCCATTGCCACCAGGCGTCCTCGAAGCCGGGGACGGTGATGAACCAGGCGTTCAGCCCGGTGAAGCCGAGGGCGCCGGCCAGCGCGCCGACCAGCAGGTCCGGCAGCGCCAGCACCAGGCGCAGCAGCAGCGCCAGCAGCCCGCCGGCCAGCCCGCCGAGCAGCATCAGCGCGTAGAGGCTGGGCAGGCCGGCCAGCACCGGCGTCTCGGCCAGGATATGCATGGGCGCGAAGAGGAAGCCGCGCACCGGCACCAGCGCGGCCGTCTGGTGCAGCACGAAGAGGGTCGACTGGTGGAACACCACCACGGCGGCCGCGCCCATCACCAGCCCGCCGCTGATGGCGCGGCAGGGCCCGGCGGGGATCAGGCGGAGGAGGGTGACGAGAAGGATGGCGGCCAGGGCGCCCTGGGCAGACACCTCGCCCAGGCGCTCGAAGCTCGCCTGGGCGAAGGCCTGTTCCAGCGGCAGGGGGGTGGTGCCCCCCCGGCCGGCCATGACCTTGGCGATCAGATAGCAGGAGGCTGCCACCAGGGCGCCGCGCCAGGCGGCGCGCAGCAGCAGCCCCACCCCGAACATGGGGACGTCAGGTCAGGCGGCGCGCTCGGCCACGCATTCGCGCATGGCCTCGCCCAGGATGTCCATGCCCTCGTTGATCAGGTCGGTCGAGGTGGTCAGCGGGCAGAGGAAGCGGATGACGTTGCCGCGCACGCCGCAGGCCAGCAGGATCAGCCCCTTCTGCGCCGCCTTGGCGATCAGCGCCTTGGTCAGCTCCGGGTCCGGCTTGTTGGCATCGCCATCGGCCACCAGCTCCATCGCCACCATGGCGCCGAGGCCACGGATGTCGCCGATCACGCCCTTCAGGCTGTTGGAGTTCTGCAGCTCGCGCAGCCGGTCGGTCAGCAGCGTGCCGATCTCCTCGGCGCGGGCGCAGAGCCCCTCCTCCTCGATGATGTCGAGCACGGCATTGCCGGCGGCCAGCGCCAGCGGGTTGCCGCCATAGGTGCCGCCCAGGCCGCCGGCCTGCGGGCTGTCCATGATCTCCGCCTTGCCGGTGACGGCCGAGAGCGGGAAGCCGCCGGCCAGCGACTTCGCCATGGTGATGATGTCGGGCTGCACGCCGGAATGCTCGATGGCGAACATCTTGCCGGTGCGGGCGAAGCCGGTCTGCACCTCGTCGACGATCATGACGATGCCGTAGTCGTCGCAGATCTTGCGGATGCCGGCGAGCAGCTCGGCCTGGGCGATGTAGAAGCCGCCCTCGCCCTGCACCGGCTCGATGATCATCGCGGCGATGCGCTTCGGGTCGATATCGGCCTTGAACAGGGTCTCCAGCGCCTCGAGGGTCTGGGACACTTCCTTGCCGTGATAGGCGACCGGGAAGGGCAGGTGGTAGACATCGCCCGGCAGCGTGCCGAAGCCCGCCTTGTAGGGCACCACCTTGCCGGTCAGCGCCATGCCGAGCAGCGTGCGGCCGTGGAAGGCGCCGGAGAAGGCGACCACGCCCGAGCGGCCGGTGTGGTGGCGCGCGATCTTCACCGCGTTCTCGATCGCCTCGGCGCCGGTGGTCAGGAACACCGTCTTGCGCGGGCCGCGCGTCGGCACCGTGGCGTTCAGCCGCTCGGCCAGGCGGATATAGCCCTCATAGGGCATCACCTGGATGCAGGTATGGCTGAAATTGTCGAGCTGCGCGGTGACCGCCGCCTTCACCTTCGGGTGCAGGTGGCCGGTGTTGAGCACCGCGATGCCGGCGGCGAAATCGATGTAGCGCTTGCCCTCGATATCGGTGATCTCGGCGTTCTCGGCCTTGGCCGCGAAGACCGGGAGCTGGATGCCGAGGCCGCGCGGCACGGCCGCTTCGCGCCTCGCCTGCAGCGCCGCGTTGCTGTCGGCTGCCGTCACGCCCATCGCCCATACTCCATGCTGTCGGGTTCGGGCCGCACGATGCTCCCGCGCGAGGGGGCGGCGCAAGGGGCTAGGGGCGGCGAAAACGACCGCGGGCGTGGCTTATGCCCCATCGATATCGCTGTGCGATCAAGGGGATGGGGCGGCGCGGCCGCCTCACGGGCCGGCCGCGCCGGGCTGCCGCGCCGGCTCGGCGGCGGCCGGCAGCTCGGCCAGCATCCGGCGGGTGCGGGCGTCGCGGGCGATGGCGACGACGGCGCCGGTCCCCTCGCCGGGCAGGAAGTCCTCCAGCGGCTGCAGCTGCAGCGTCAGCGCGTGCAGCAGCGCCCAGGCGCGGATCTCGTTCTCGCGGGTGGCGGGCAGGATCAGCAGGTCGGTGGCGGCGTCGGTCATTGGGCAGGGCCTCGGCAAAGGGTTCTCGGGACGGGCGCCGGCGGGGGCGCGGCGGCGGTCACGCCGGGGCGGGCGTCCCGAAGGCATCGGCGGTGGTGGCGCGCATCACCTGGGCGAAGAGGCGCAGGGCCTCCGGTCCGCCCTGGTCGAGCAGCGCGCCGCCTTCCATTTCCCGCGCCAGCAGTTCCGCATGACCCGCCAGGGTCAGGGCGGCACGGCGCAGCGCCTCCTGCGAGAAGGCGAGCTGCTGCTGCTCGGAGAAATCATGCCAGGGAAGGGCAGGGCTGGAGGACATGGCGGGGTCCCGGGGCTGCGCCTTCCTGGCAGGGGTCCGTCTCGGGGACGGCCCGCGGAAGATGCGCTGCGCCAGTGAATGCCGCTTTAACGCCGCCCACTTTTTCGTGATTCTTTTTCGGCGTGCCGGGACGATGCCCCGGCACGCCTGCCGCCAGCCTAGGTCCGGGCCAGCTCGTAGAGCGCCACGGCGGCAGCCACCGAGACGTTCAGGCTCTCGATCGCGTCGGTGATCGGCAGCTTGACCAGCTCGTCGCAGGTCTCGCGCTGCAGCCGGCGCAGCCCGCTATCCTCGGCGCCGAGCACCAGGGCCACCGGGCGGTCCTTCGGCTTGGCGGCGGCCAGCGTCGTCTTCGCCGCGCCATCCATCCCCATCACCCAGTAGCCGGCCTTCTGCAGCGTGACGATGGCGCGCGACAGGTTGACCTCGCGCACCACCGGCACGGTGTCGAGCGCGCCCACCGCGGCGCGCGCCATGGCGCCCGTCTCCGGCGGCGCGTTGCGGTCCTGCATGATCACCGCCGCCGCGCCGAAGGCCGCGGCCGAGCGCAGGATGGCGCCGACATTGCGCGGATCGGTCACCTGGTCGAGCAGCAGCACCGTCCCGCGCGAGGCGGCCAGGGCGTCCTCCAGGTCGACCGGCGGCAGCGGCTCGGCCAGCAGCGCCGCGCCCTGGTGCACCGCATCCTCGGTCAGGAAGGTCTGGAAGCGGGAGCGCTCGACCCGCTCGGCCTGCAGCTTCCAGGGCTTGGGCAGCTTTGCTTCCAGCGCCGCCTCGGCCTCGGTGGTCAGCAGCAGCCGCTTGAAGCGCCGACGCGGATTGGCCAGCGCGGCGGCGACCGCATGCAGCCCGTAGAGCCACAGCGTGTTGTGGTCCGGCTTGTCGCGCCGCGCCTCGGGCGGGTGCAGCGGCTCGGTGCCGCGCAGGTCGCGCGCGTTGCGGCCGCGGCCCTTCGGCGCCGGCTCGGCGGCGGGCTCGGGCGCCGGGGCCGCGTGACGCGGGGTGCGGCCGGGCGTGCGGGCATGGCCCTGGACGGGGCCCTGGGCGGGGCCGTGAGAAGGGGAACGGGAAGGGGGGCGCGGGCCTTCCGGCCGGCGAGGGGGGCGGGACATGCGGCGCATCCTGCGGATCGGCGGGGCCGAAGCAAGCACCGCAATGCAGTTTCTTCACTTTCTTCGCCGCCCCCTCCGTTGACAGCACCGCCCGAAACCGGATAGAGCGCGGCGCTCCCGCCGGCCGGGAACGCATGGAGGGGTGCCCGAGTGGCTAAAGGGGGCGGACTGTAAATCCGCTGGCGCACGCCTACGTTGGTTCGAATCCAACCCCCTCCATATTCCGGCCCTCTTGTCGCGACGGTGTCGCGTTCGAAGGCCGGAACCACCATCCCGGCAGGAGGCGCCACGGCGCGGACGTCACTTCTCGTGGCGGTCGCGCGGTGCGGGTGTAGCTCAATGGTAGAGCCCCAGCCTTCCAAGCTGGTTGTGCGGGTTCGATTCCCGTCACCCGCTCCAACTTGTTCGGAGCGGGCGTTGGGCCATGGGCGTTTCTGCGCCGACATCGGCGCTTGACCGACAGGGTGACCGATAGATGGCGAAAGCTAAGTTTGAGCGGAACAAGCCGCACTGCAACATTGGCACGATCGGCCACGTCGATCATGGCAAGACCTCGCTGACCGCGGCGATCACCAAGGTTCTGGCGAAGTCGGGCGGCGCGTCCTTCACCGCCTATGACCAGATCGACAAGGCTCCCGAGGAGCGCGCGCGCGGCATCACGATCTCGACCGCCCATGTCGAGTACGAGACGGCGAACCGCCACTACGCGCATGTCGACTGCCCGGGCCACGCCGACTACGTGAAGAACATGATCACGGGCGCCGCGCAGATGGACGGCGCGATCCTGGTCGTGTCCGCCGCCGACGGCCCGATGCCGCAGACCCGCGAGCACATCCTGCTGGCCCGCCAGGTCGGCGTGCCGGCGCTGGTG